>DASXHZ010000072.1:0-24759 GCA_036488085.1 Thermoanaerobaculia bacterium | reverse complement strand
GTGTCTTCCGGCCACTGATTCGCTTCGGCGAGCAGCATCTTGCCGGGGTATTTCTGATCGAGATGCTTGCGCAGTTTCTTGAGATAGACGTGCGTCTCAGGCAGGTTCTCGCTCGTCGTCCCTTCGCGCTCGTACAGATACGGGATCGCGTCGAGGCGGAACGCGTCGACGCCGATGTCCATCCAGAAGTCGAGCGCCTTGAGCAGTGCGGTGTGCACGGCCGGATTGTCGAAGTTCAGGTCTGGCTGATGCGAGAAGAAGCGGTGCCAGTAGTACGCCTTCGCGACCGGGTCCCACGCCCAGTTCGAGGTCTCGTAATCCTTGAAGATGATCCGCGCGTCGCGGTACTTGTCGGGCGTGTCGTTCCAGACGTAGAAGTCGCGCCACGGCGAGTCGGGCTTCGCGCGCCGCGACTTCTGGAACCACGCGTGCTGGTCGCTGGTGTGATTGATGACCAGCTCCGTGATGACGCGCAACCCGCGGCGGTGTGCCTCGCGGAGGAACGCCTTGAAGTCCCCCATCGTCCCGTAGCTCGGATTGACGGCCGTATAGTTCGCGATGTCGTAGCCGTCGTCTTTCAGCGGAGAGGGATAGAACGGCAGCAGCCAGATCGTGTCGACGCCGAGGTCCTGCAGATAGTCGAGCTTCCGCGTGAGACCCGTGAAGTCGCCAATCCCGTCATCGTTCGAGTCGAAAAACGCCCGAACGTGGGTCTGGTAGATGATCCCGTCTTTGTACCAAGCGTCCATGTCAGAGCGCAGTGCGCAGTGCGCAGAGCGCAGAAAAGCCGCGCGGATTTGTCTGCGCTCCGCGCTCTGCCCGCTGCGCTCTGCGCTCTGTCCTCCGCGCTCTGCGCTCTGCCCTCCGCGCTCTACAAGTAGTACTCAAAATCCCTCTCCGTCCGCACCTTCCGTCGGATCTTGAAAATGTGCGCCGGCACCACGTTCGGATCGAGCTTCACGAAGTTCCGGCCGCCTTGCCACGTGTGGCGGGCGTTGCTGAGGAGGTCGTGCACCTGGAAGGCGCGCGAGACCTCGGGCAAGTCGAGCGTCACCCAGCCCGACTGCGCGTTGTGCGGATCGACGTTCACGATCGTCACGATCACGTTGTCGCCGGACGCCTTCGAATAACAGAGGATCTGGTCGTTGTCGGTCTCGTGGAACTGCAGCGTCAGGTTCTGCTGCAGCGCCGGATTCTCGCGGCGGATGCGATTCACCGCTGCGATGAGGTCGGAGAGATCGTCGTCGGACGTCCCCCACGCGATCGTCTGGTACTTCTCCGAGTCGAAGTACTCCTCGCCCCCCGGCTCGCGCGCCACGTGCACCATCCGCTCGAACGCCGGCCCGTAGATCCCGTAGCTCGACGACAGCGTCGCCGCGAGCATCAGCCGGATCACGAACGCCGGACGTCCGCCGTATTGCAGGTACTCCGTGAGGATGTCGGGCGTGTTCGGCCATGCGTTCGGCCGGAAGAAGTCGCTCACGGGCGGCTTCGTGATCTCGCTGAAGTACTCCGTCAGCTCATATTTTGTATTGCGCCACGCGAAGTAGGTGTACGACTGCGTGAAGCCGCATTTCGCCAGCCACTGCATGATCTTCGGCCGCGTGAAGGCCTCGGCCAGAAAGATCAGCTCCGGGAACTCGTTCTTCAGCGCCCGGATGCACCAGTGCCAGAACGGCAACGGCTTCGTGTGCGGGTTGTCGACGCGGAAGACGCGGACGCCTTTGCCGATCCAGAAGCGGAAGACGTCGCACAGTTCGCTCCACAGCTCGCGCCACGCGTCCGTTTCGAAGTGGAACGGGTAGATGTCCTGGTACTTTTTCGGCGTGTTCTCCGCGTACTGGATCGTCCCGTCGGGACGCGCCAGGAACCACTCCGGGTGCTCCGCGACGTACGGGTGGTCGTGCGACGCCTGGAACGCGACATCGAGCGCGATCTCGATGCCGTGTTGCTGGGCCGCCGCGACGAGGCGCTCGAAGTCTTCCATCGTTCCGAGCTCCGGATGGATCGACTTGTGGCCGCCCGCGGTGTTGCCGATCGCCCAGGGCGAGCCGACGTCGCCTTCGTTCGCCGCCTCGCTGTTGTTCTTCCCTTTGCGAAACGTGGTTCCGATCGGATGGATCGGCGGAAGGTACAGCACGTCGAATCCCATCTTCGCAACGCGGGGGAGTGCTCTTTCGACGTCGGCCAACGTGCCTACAGACCGCGGGAACATCTCGTACCACGTGCTGAACGCCGCCTTCTTCCGGTCGACCTCGATGAAGATCTCGATCGCGTAACGCGAGACGAATCGCCGCTCCGCGCTGCGCCACATCAGCTCCAGCAGGTCGGCGCTGTACATCTCGTCGGCCTTCACTTCGATTGGCTCGTCGCCCTCGAGCAGCTTGATCACGGCGTCGAGCTTCTTCCGGTCGCGCGCCTTCGCGCGTTTCGCCGCCGCGCGGATCATCTCGAGTCCGATCTCGAGCTGCACGTCGATGTCGGACTGCTTCGCGGCGACACGCTTCTTCAGGTCGCGGTGCCACGTCAGGAAGTGGTCGACCCACGCCTCGATCGTGTAGATCGTGTAGCCGAGCTGCTCGACCGCGAACTCCGCCCTCCATCGGTCGTTCAGCATCGGGATCATCCGCACCTCGCGGAACTTCTTCTCCGACGCGTGGCGGTACAGCACCACCGCCGATAGCACGTCGTGTCCGTCCGAGAAGATGTCCGCCTCGACGACCACACTGTCGCCGGCGACACGCTTCGCCGGAAAGAGGCCGGCATCGACCTCCGGCTGCACTCCTTCAATGATGACGCGACTCCGTCCCTCGAGCTCCGCGGATGCGACCATGGGCGGCTCCGTTTCGGTGCGAGTCGCGTGCCGGGGGGTGTCGTTACTCGTGATTCGTTACTCGGTTTCGCTGTGGGGTGGCGGCGCCCTCGCCGCCGTGTGTGCGGGGCCGGCTCTCAGCCGGCCCAGGTCTCATGTGCTTCGGCTCTCAGCCGGCCCAGGTCTCATGTGGTTCGGTTCTCAGCCCTGCACCCAGGGGTCTCATGTGGTTCGGCTCTCAGCCCTGCACCCAGGGGTCTCATGTGGGATGCGGCTCTCAGTCCTGCACCCAGGGCCTCATGTGGGGATGCGGCTCTCAGCTCTGCACCAGGGCCTCATGTGTGGGGCCGGCTCTCAGCCGGCCCCCGGTCGGCTAAACCCGGCTATTCAAGAGCAGCGAGAACCGGGTCCGGTGAAGCGGCGCAGCCGCGCAACGCGGCGAAGGACCCGTTGCCTAGTTCGCCGCGCTGCGCCGCTTCGCGGCTTCACCGGCTCAGAGCCTGTGAAGAAATCGCGCAGGGGGCAGCCGCGGAGCGGCGCCCCTACACAAGGAACTTGCGAATCAGTGGCCGCGCGAAGATTCCCAGCAACGATCCCACCGGCCGCCGGCCCAACTGCGGGATGCGCACGATCTGCTCGACGCCGAGGACGATGGCGACTCCGAGGGAGATCCAGGCGTGCGAGGAGATCGAGGCGATGACACCGACGAAGGCCACGACCAAAATCCCGATCGCCATTTTCGTGGCGGTGGCGCGGTGGTCGTAGTCGAACCGCTCCGCGATCCGGCCCTGTTCGGCCGGCGGTAGCAAAGTCACGAGCGGCTCACGCACATGAAACGAGTGCATGAGCTCCTCCTCCGCGGAGAACTCGCGGAGCTTCGGCGTAGCCTCGCCGCTACGCTTAGGCTCCTTGTTGCCGGTGAACAACGCGTAAACCGCATACACGACCATGCCGAACAGAGATCCCGACGGACGCCCGTCGAGGAACGCGATCTTGAAACGGATCGTCCCGTCGAGCCCGAGAAACCCGGCGAAGAGCGCGAGGGCCATCGGTACCGGCTCCTCCGCCATCACCCGGCTCACGCAATAGAAGACGATCGACGCCACCACCGCCCACTCGAACACCGTCGACGCGATGGTCAGCCGCGGCGCGTTTACGTTCACCTCATGCGCGAGCTTCTGCTGCACGCTCCCCGGCAGATGTCCCGTGAAGATCGCGAAGAAATTCGCAACGCGGCGGTACTTCACGCGCCGCGCGGCGTCACGCAACTCAGACGCGCGCGCCGCCTCCGCCTCCTCGTCGTACCGCGTCGTGACGCGCATCGACTCTGCATCCGGCCATCGCCTCAGCGTGTAGCGGACGCCCTGCTGCAGCACCAGGATGTCGACGACCTCGTAACAGCCGTCCTCCCACAGCACCGCCGTCCCCGGCCGCGGCCGCCGCGTCAGCGTCTGCGGCGTCCGGGCCGTCCAGCCGCTCTTCGGCAGCCGTGCCGAAAGCTCGATCTTCCCATCATCCGCAATGCGGAGCCGGTCAGAGCCGTACGCGCGCATGGTTTCAGATCGCAGAGAACAGAGCGCAGAGCGCAGAGCGCAGAATTCAATCTCTGCGCACTGCGCTCTGCCCACTGCGCACTGCGCTCTGCCCACTGCGCTCTGATTTTAGCTTTCCTGCTCCACGCATGCCCGCACCCGCCTCTGCAGCTCTTCGATGTCGAACGGTTTCGGCAGAATGTCGAACGGCTTCCCGCGCATCCGCGCCTGGATGACGGCAGGCGATGCGGCGCTCGTGACGATGATCTTCTGCAGCCGCGCCGGATCGTTGGCGGCGAGCGTGTCGATCAGGACGAAGCCGTCGAGGTTCGGCATCATCAGGTCGAGAATGATCGCGTCGTACTCGCCGATGCCGAGCTTCAGCACCGCCTCGACGCCGTCCTCCGCCGTTTCGACTTGATACCCGCGCCGCTGCAGCACCATCCGCACCAGCCGCCGGATCGCCGGATCGTCTTCCACGACGAGAATCCCCGTTTCGTTGGGAGCCTTGACCACCTCGGCAGACCGAGCGCAGCAAGACTCGTGCTGGTATCGCGGTTGCCGGTTGCCGGTTGCCGGGTGGCCGGTGGCCGGTGGCCGGTTGCCAAGTTGCCTCGGCAACCCGGCCACCTGGTAACCCCGGCAACCTTGTTTACGGCTTCCGCGCCCGCACGATCGCACTGAACAACTGCTCGTGATAGATCCGCGACTCCTCCATCGTCACCTCGACGAACCCCGCCTCGGCGAGGAGCGACGCGTACTCCTTCTCCTCCAGCGCCCCGGCGATACAGCCGGCCCACAGCTCGAGATTCCGCTTCACCGCCTCCGGCATCTCGCCCCGCCGCACCACGTCCGAAACCGCGAGCCGTCCGCCGCTGCGCAGCACGCGGAACGCCTCGGCGAGCACGCGCCGCTTGTCGGCGGAAAGATTGATGACGCAGTTCGAGATGATCACGTCGACGCTGCCGTCCGGCAGTGGGATGCTCTCGATCTCGCCTTTCAGAAACTCCACGTTCGTCGCGCCGGCGCGCCGCGCGTTCTCCCGCGCCAGCTCCAGCATCTCGTCCGTCATGTCGAGCCCGATCGCCCGCCCCTCGGGGCCGACGCGCCTGGCCGACAGCAGCACGTCGATCCCGCCGCCCGACCCGAGGTCGAGGACGATCTCGCCGGCGTTCAGTTGAGCGACCGCCGTCGGATTCCCGCACCCCAGCGACGCGATCACCGCCTCCGCCGGCAGCCCTTCCGTCTCCGCCAGCGCATACAGATCCTTCGTGATCTGGTCCCCATCCGCCGAACAGCACGACGGCTTGCCCGACAACACGTTCTTCGCCGCCTTCGAATACCGCTCGCGCACCGCTTCCTTGATCTCGTTCATATCCACCTCGCCAGATATGTATAGGCCGCGCGACATGAATCTGTCAAGGCGAATGTGTCCCCGTCATGAGACAAAATGCGCATGATGGACATCCCGGCCTCAGACCCACGCGCGGTCACAGTCGTGACGGCGATTCGCAACGGAGAGATTTCGAAGCTTCAGAGCCTGCTCGATGCAGATCCCAAGCTGGCCACCGCGCGGAACGTCGACGAACGAGCGGTTGGACGCACGCTCCTCCACATCGTCGCCGACTGGCCGGGCCACTATCCGGAGGCAGCGCGCACGGCGGAGTTGCTGGCCCGCCACGGCGCGGACGTCAACGCGTGGGTCCAGCACCCGGACGTCGAGCAGTGTCGTGAAACGCCCTTGCATTGGGCGGCGAGCAACGACGACGTCGCGCTCATCGATGCGCTGCTCGATGCCGGAGCCGGCATCGAGGCCCCCGGCGCCATCTTCACGGGAGGCGCTCCGATGTCGGACGCCGTCGTCTTCGCGCAATGGAACGCCGCGCGGCGCCTTCTCGAACGCGGCGCGAAGACCACTTTCTGGCAGTCCGCAGCCCTCGGCCTCCTGGATGACGTCCGCAAGCATTTCGGCGGCGAGTCTGCACCCTCGGGAGAAGAGATCACCGGCGCCTTCTGGAACGCCTGCCGCGGCGGGCAGCGCGACGTTGCGGAGTTCCTGCTCGCCCACGGCGCCGATCGCAACTGGCTCGGCTACGACGACAAAACCCCGCTCGCCGTCGCGCTGGAAAGCGGCAACGGCGAGCTGGTCGATTGGCTGCGCGATCACGGCGCGAAGTGAGACGTGAGGACTAAGCGCTATGGTTACCACCATGCCGCCCGCCCGCCCGCTCGCGACCTCCCTCCTCTCCGCCTGGGGGACAAACAATCACGTCACGATCGAATTGATCGAGGGGCTCCCGAAGGAGCTGTGGCGTGTGGCGGTTCCCGGCATCCCGCAGCGCACCATCCGCGCGATCGCGGTGCACCTCCACAACGCCCGCTGCCGCTGGATCCACACCCTCGGCCGCGAGCACGGCCTCACCGCGCCGCTCCGCCTCGACCCCTTTCGGGCCACGCAGAAACAGGTCGTCGCGGCATTGAAGCGGAGCGGCAAGGCGATGGAGGCGCTATTCGCGCTCGCCGCCGGATCGAACGCGCTCCCGCCGTCGAAGGGCTATGTCTGGCGCAACCTCTCGCTCGACCTCGGCCACGTGGTCACCTACTTCATCGCGCACGACGCCCATCACCGCGGCCAGATCGTCCTGGTCGCGCGGCAGACCGGCCATCGACTGCCGTCCGCCGTGCACGGAAGACTCTGGCGCTGGCGCAGCTAGAAGAGACGCACGCGATTTGCACGCCATACCCATCATGCTCGACCTCACAGCAGAAGAACGCGAATACACCTCGCAGTTACTCAAGACCGCTCACGACCAACTGATCCACGAGATCGACCACACCGACACCCGCACGTTCAAGGACGGTCTCAGGAAGCAGTTGGACATCAACGAGCAGCTCACGCGAAAGTTGGCGCAACCGCAATAGGTACCCTCCGAATGCGCCCCCTTCGCTACTCCATCAACGTCACATTGGACGGCTGCTGCGATCACCGCTCGGTCATCCCGGACGAAGAGCTGCATCGCCGCTCCGCCGAGTTCCTCGAGCAAGCCGACGCTCTCCTCTTCGGCCGTGTGACGTATCAAATGATGGAGTCCGCGTGGCGCGGCTTTACGCCGTCGGACGCAATGCCCGATTGGACGGAGCCCTTCGCCCGGACGATCGACGCCGCGAAGAAGTACGTCGTCTCGAGCACTCTCGATCGCGTCGATTGGAACGCGGAGCTCGTACGCGGAGATCTCGCCGGCGCCGTCCACCAGCTCAAGCAGCAGCCGGGGAAGGGCATCCTCACCGGCGGCGTCAAGCTGCCGCTCGCGCTCGCGGAGCTCGGTTTGATCGACGAGTACCAGTTCGTCGTCCACCCGAGGGTCGTGGGCCACGGCCCGGCGCTCTTCGCCGGCCTATCCAAACCCGTCGACCTGAAGCTCGTCAGCCGCTCCGAGTTCGCCTCGGGGGCGGTGGTGCTCCGGTACGAGCCGCGCCGGTAGCCACCGCCTTTCATCAAACCTACGCGCTCTGCACGTCGGCGATCGGCAGTATCTGCCTGCACGATGAGCCGTCAGGCTCGCCGCGCCGGTATGGTCAACGCCTCAGTTGGCTGAGTTGCACGCTACAGCCAGCGTGGATAGGGTGGTGAGGTGCGGATGCGACTGAAGTATCTGGTGCTCCTTCTCCTCGTTCCGGTCATCGCCCAGGCCAACGACAAGATGATCCGGCGCCTTGACGGCACGCGGATCTCCACGGAAGCGGCCTCGAAACTGGCGCGTCAGACCCTTGCCGCACGGCACGTCACCGGTGCCCAGATCGCGGTCGTCGAACGAGGCCGGCTCGTCTGGAGCGAAGCGTTCGGTATGCGCAGCCTCGATCCGCCGCTGCCGATGGAGACAACCACCACGACGTGGGCGGCGTCGATCACCAAGAGCGTCTTTGCCACGTACGTGATGCAACTCGTGGAGCGCGGCGAATTCGATCTCGACTTGCCGGTGGCGCGGCAACTTCCAAAACCTCTCGATCAGTACGAGCCATTTCGCGAGACCGCGTCGCTTCTGGTGAAGGATCCGCAATGGGCGCGGGTCACGCCGCGCATGCTGCTCGCCCACACCTCGGGTCTGCTCAACTTTCCCTTCCTCGAGCCCGACAAGAAGATGCATCTCCACTTCGCGCCCGGAAGCCAATTCTTCTACTCCGGCGAAGGGATCAACATCCTGCAGTTCGTCATCGAGCAGAAGAAGCAGCGTCCCCTCGAGGTCCTGATGCAGGACGCCCTTTTCACACCCCTCGGCATGACGCACACCGGTATGGTCTTTCGCAAGGAGTTCGAGTCGAACATCGCCGATCGTTTCGATGCCGCCGGGGCGTTCGAGGCCAAGACCCGACGCGCGCCGGCCCGCGCCGCCGGCTCGATGACCAGCAGTGCCGAGGATCTGGCGCGCTTCGCATCCGCGCTATTCGAAGGGAAGATTTTGAAGGCGTCCACCCGCCGGAAGATGTTCGAGCCGGCGATCGTCATCCGTACGCTGCACCAATTTCCGCTGACGGCGGACGAGCCCGAGGGGACCGAGGGACGAGCGGTGGGGCTGGCGTATGGAGCAGGGTGGGGACTCCTGACGCGGACTCGTTTCGGACCGGCGTTCTTCAAGGAAGGCCACGGCGATGGCGCGCAGAACTTCATGATCTGCTTCCAGCGGCGGCAGGCCTGCATGATCATTCTGACGAACAGCGACAACGGCGAGCTGGCGTTCCGCCCCCTTCTCGAAGGCATCCTCGGCGACACCGTGACCCCGTGGGAATGGGAGGGCTACACCCCGGGCTACATCGCGATATCGCGTAAGAACGGGAACTGACGTGGGGACACGGATAGCGGAGGAGGGGTATCGCATGCTCGTCAAGAACAAGCGAGAACCATGGCGCCAAACTGTCAGCCGCTTCCTCAGTGTAGTTCTCGCCGTCGCATTGTTGGCAGGCTCGAGCGCGCGTGCGAACGATTACTACGTTCTCGAAGGTCGAGCCCAAGGCGGCCCGGTGTTTACCAACAGCGACTTTTTGCTGTGGTCGTCCGACGTTACTTTTTTTAATCACGGGTCCTCTGCGGCCACCGTGCAGTTATTGGGCGTTTCCAATGGCCGCGCGACCGACGCCGTCGGAACGGAATTCGTATTGCCGGCCGGGCGATCGGCGGCGCTCAGTCGGTTCCGGCCAAGCTGGTTGTTTGACAGTCCGTCGGAGCCGCTGACAGTTGTTCACATCGATGTGCCACCGGCAGTTGATATCGAGAGTTCGCTTTACATTGGAACGACGACGTCGCTCGTTTTCGGCGCTGATCCCGAGAAATTCGGCAAGACGAGACTGCCTGTCGTCAGCAAACTCGCCGCGCCCGGTGATGCCCAACTGCATCTCTCGACAGATCTCGGCACCATTCCGAGCCGGCTCAACGTGGGCGTGTACAACGCCGGTGCGACGCCAGCGAACGTGACGGTTGAAATTCGGCAATTTTGTGATGACAGCCTGCTCGAAAGCCGCACGGCGACCGTCGCGGCCAACACCGTGGTTCAACTCACGGGCTTCCAAGCCGCGTCGCATAATTGTCCGCCGCCGAGCGGCATCGGCACGCTTGGTCGCCTGACCGGAGCGTACGTCGTCGTACGCGCCGACCAGCCGAGCTTCTCCTTTGTGTCTGCAATTGCGAATGTGGACGTCCCGACAACCTCAATTTCGATCGTTGGTCCGCAGCCCTGAATCGACGGGGGGACGTTGGCGGGGGCCAGAGTTTCGTTTTTCGACCCACGGAGAACCGGAAACGTTCGCCGAAGAACGAAGGTCCGGCCCCAATGGCCTTCTCCCGCTGGCGTTGGCCGATCTGGGATTGATCGACGAGTACGAGCTCGTGGTGCACCCGAGGATTGCGGGCCACGGACCGACCTTGTTCGCGGCTATCGAAGCGCATCGACCTGAAGCTCGTCAGCCGCCTGGAGTTCGGCTCGGGCGCGGTGGCGATGCGGTATGAGGCACGAAGGTAGCTGGCATCACACGACGCCGCAGCTGTGTTGGAGTTGGCATCGGCGCAAGGTATGCTCAGCGCGTCTCCCTGCGACGGGATATCACATGACTATCAAAGAGATCGTGCACTCGGATCCGGAGATCATGGGCGGAATGCCGGTATTCGTCGGCACACGAGTCCCCGTTCGCATTCTCCTCGACTACCTCGAAGGCGGCGATCCGCTGGAAGAGTTCCTGGAGAACTATCCGAGCGTGTCGCGAGAGCAGGCGGTTGCGTTCATCGAAGACGCCGGCAAGGCCGCATTGGCGCAAATCGCGTGAGGAAAGTTCTCTTCGACGAGAACATGCCGTACAAGCTGCGGCGCGATCTGCCTGATTTCGCCATCCGGACAGCACAAGAACAGGGTTGGTCGTCGTTCAAGAACGGTGAATTGCTCGCGCGGGCTGTGCAGGAGTTCGACGTGCTCGTCATAATCGACCAGCGAATGAGGTATCAGCAGAATCTACCGAAGCTGCCGCTCGGCATCGTCGTCATCGATACGCGAGATACCCGCTTCGAAAGTATTCGCGCTCACGTGAAAGAGCTGCGAGAGGCCATAGCGCGCGTCAGACCGGGCCAGGTCGTTTCGGTGCCCGGAACGCCCTAACTGTTCGCAACGACCGGCGAGTGGCGGCCGTCGTCCGGCTCAGAAGAACGAAGGTCCGGCCCCAATGGCCTTCTCGTTCGCCGGCCTATCCAAGCCCTCGGGCTGAAGCTCGTCAGCCGCCTGGACCTCGCCTCGGCCGCCGTAGCCATGTGGTACGAGCCGAAAAGGTAGGCAACGGAGCTCGACTAGGGCCACGGCCTTCCGTTCTCAGTGGGGCGCCGGCGGCCTCGCCGGGCGACGCCGCGCCCCGCACGGCGAGGTGTGGTAATTCCGCCACACCTGCGTCGCCGCTCGACGCAATACGTCGCCCTCCGCCACACCTGCGTCGCCTCCCGACGCAATGCGTCGCCTTCCGACGCAAGTGCGTCGCCTTCCGACGCAACTGCGTCGCCTTCCGACGCAAGTGCATCGCGTCCCGACGCAAGTGCGTCGCCGCCCGACGCGAGTGCGTCGCCGCCCGACGCAAGTGCGTCGCCTCCCGACGCAAGTGGGTCGCCTCCCGACGCAAGTGCGTCGCCTCCCGACGCAAGTGCGTCGCCTTCCGACGCAAATGTGTCGCCTCCCACCGCAAGTGCGTCGCCTACCGACGCACGTGCATCGCCTCGTCGAGGTGCCAGAGGTGCCGAGGTGCCATGGGGCCGGACCTTCGGTCTTCGGATTCGCGGTGATGCGTTGGCAGCCGCATCTGCAAATCTGTCAACGCCTTACGCATCCTGGGCTCCAGATCGGCGAAGAACGAAGGTCTGGCCCCGAGAATTCATTGGGTGAAGTTTCTCGGTGCCGTGGAGGGGCTAGATGTTCGGTCTTCGGATTGGCGTAACGCGTTGGTAGCCGCATCTGCAAATCTCTCAACACGTTACGCATCCTGGGCTCAGGCCGCTACCAATTGCGACGAAGTGATCGTGCCGTAGAACTTCGCCATCGGCAGCTATCGAGAATAAGGCGGCTCATGATGTCTAACTGAATAATTGCTAGGAGGGAAGCCGCACACTATGAGGTCGCATCCCCACGTCAACCTGCGAAGCTCAAACTCGGTTTCCTGGAGAACGCCATCCGTGGCCCAGCGCCTCCGCGCCTCGCGGGTGCGAGTGGCAGGTTGGCCGGAAACGCGAAAGCTGCGAGCGGACAAACGAAAGGACGTCGGCCGGAACCCACTACGGGATGATTTCATGGATGCAGAGAATGTTGCCTTCCGTATCCTTGAACCAGGCCGCCTTCTCCGAACCGAGGATACAAACCTTGTTTACTGTCTTCAGCCCCGGAAAGTCGTAGTCTTCAAACAGCACGCCTCGGGCGGTCAGGTCATCAACCGCTTTTCGTTCGTCACGAACCTCGAAACTAAGAGCGGTGTGCTCTGCCTTCGTAGGTTCGGTTTTCGGGAGCAGAGCCAATAGGCCGCCGTTCAATTCGAATAGGTACTTCCCGTCTGCGCTGGGACCGAGATCACGCAGGCCTAACACGCGTGAATAGAAGTCTCTGGCACGTTCGGCGTCAACGACCGGCAGAATCGTTGTTACGCGAGAAGAGGCGAGCATTGTGACCTCCTATGAACGAAGCATACTCCTTTAAACGTAAGCGCTACGCGCTGGCCGAGAGAGTATGCGTCGAGCGCAACGAGTGCTTTCTTCCGCGCAGAGCGGCCAGAGATCAAGGGCGGCCACGCTCACATTCGATCTTTCTTCTCGCGTAGCTTGTCAGTTCGAATCCCTTTGGCAAAACCTCGCATTGAGGCCAGCGGTCGGTCGGGGACGAGTGTGATGACTCCGCCCTTCGAGATCACCTCGATCTCCTGTCCTACGTGCAGATCCATACTCTCGCGCACCTCTTTCGGAATGACGACTTGCTACCTGCGTGAAAGTTTGTGCGAGCCATGTAGCCCTCCGATCGATCGGAAACGTGTCAGACGCCGGAACGAGAATGGGTGTGCGAAGGGTGCCGGTCCCCGTTCGCTGCACCCTCCAAAATTGGTCGTTGCAATCCCCCGTCGTGTCTGCTAGCTTACTGAGTTGAAGTTGGTGCTCTCATAGACCAGCTTCGCGGCGAATCGGTTGGGAACACCGCGTTGTGAAACGCATCGTTCTTGGCCGTTGCGGGAGGTCGAGCAAGGCTCCTTCCTGCCGTGGAGGCCCGAGGTGTGTGCATGCAGCCTCGGAAAACATTGACCGGAGCGGTCGACGCGTGGGTCGACGTTCCAGCCGGTGGCCGCCATGAAACGTTCGCGACGCTTCATGTCACCTCCGGCTCCACAAAGCCACGGTTCAGCCAGAGGAGGACGTTATGTTGCTCAACCAGAATCAGGTGACCCAGAACCCCGCTGCTGCGGATACGCCACAGCAGACTCCCGCAGTTACGCCGGAAGGCATCATCCAGCAGTTGCGAGCGGTTACCGTGCAGATCCCCGAGGTCAGCCCGTTGACGCCCGGTCAGCGGGAGATCCTTCGCATACGTGCCAAGACCTCGAAGAACGGCGAGATCGTCGAGACGTCGATCAGCATCATCGGCGCCGCCGATCTCGTCTCTCAAGCGGTCGGCCAGAGTGCGGATGAGGTGCACGTGATGTGCGATGAGTCGAGCCGATGGGGGGCGGTCGAAGACGAGCTTCGCGCGATGCTGAACGGCGTCGCCGGAGCGAATCTGATCCGCCGTCAGAAGATCTCGGTCGTCGCCGAGCGGGCGTATGGCGTCGGATCGCAGCTCGCTCGCGATCCGGAGCATGCGGTGCTTGTTCCGCACGTGCAGGAGATCAAGCGTTTGAAGAAGCTCGAGCGCCGGAAGAAGCCGGCCCCGACTCAGCAGACGCCGAGTTCCACTGCACCGCAGGCGCCGAAGGCGTAAAGTGATCGGGAGGTAGTCGGCCGGGCGCGTGATGAGCGCGCCCGGCCATTTCCTCCGGTCGAGGAGACAGCATGAACGTGCTCGAGATCCCTGAAGTCGCAAGACTGAACGAGCGGATGCTCTATGTACAGCAGTGCGTCGAGAATGCGCCGCAGCCCGAGGCTGCGTTCCTCGGGCTGAGTCACGCGAAGATGCGGCGGACGATCGCGCGCATTCGTGCCGGCAAGTACGTTCCGAAAGACCGCGGCGACCTGACGCCCGAACAGATCGCGGACGCGTTGGAGCGCACGATCGTCTACGAAGAGACCATGAAGTGGGCTCGCGCCGAGGCGGCCGAGATCCAGCGGCAATTGCTGGAACTGCAAGGCGCGGCCTATGCGCGCGCGATGGACGGCGCGGTCAAGATTTTCTTCGCCGGAAAACAGCTTGCGAAGGAGAAAGGTCCCGACAGCGACGTCGCCAAGTCGCTGGAGACCATGAAACGCTCCTGGCGCGCCGAGTTTCCGCGCACGAAGAAGACGAAGCGTAAGGCGAAAGAGAAGGGCGCGGCGAGCAGCGTGATGGTGCCTGTGTAGGGTGCGGCTCTCAGCCGCACCGAGGGCCGGCTGAGAGCCGGCCCCACACACGAACCCGCGATGACCCACCCTACCGAACCGGTCCTCCAATCCGGCGTCGTCACGTCGCCCGCGGACGAGATGCTCAGCCGGGCGATCGGTGCGGTGTTGCGGGCGCCGGTGGCGGAGAGGGCGGAGTTGTTCGGGCGGCTGGTGCGCGAGATCGCGGAGTACATGGCGGCGCATCCGGAGGAGCGGCCGTGGACGTGCACGATCTACATTGGCACTGACGGGTCGCACATTTTCCGCGGCGGCGTCGGGCACTCGCTGGTGATCGATCCTGCCGGGCGGCTGTGGCGGGCGCGGAGTTACGAGGACTTCGAGACGCAATACGAGTTCCTCGGCAGTGACTGCCGCATCGCGGCGCTCACGCCGATCTATCCGCAGATGCGGGAGTATGTTCTGTCCCAGCCGCGCTAACGCGTGATCTGGAGCAGGTGCACGGCCGCTTTCGTTTCGGGCCGCGGCATCGGCTGATCCGGTTTGAGCATCGCCCAGAGGACCTGGTTGAAAAGGGCGTCGTCGATGCGGTCGGGGGCGCTGAGGTCGAAGTGTTTCGATAGCTCCGAGGCCGCGGTCTTCGGTGGGTTCACCTCGTCCAGGTTCGCCTCGGGGGTGATCGCCGTGTAGGGGCGAAGGTCGGGAGTCGAGGCGAAGATGTCGGCGAGGGAGCGGCTGTAGTAGTCGTACTTCGAGAGGCGGCCCATCTTCAGGATGTCTTCGATCGCGCCGAGGACGTCGGTGGTGTTCGCGAAGCGGTGGATGGTCCCCGGCCGGCTGTACGCGGAGATCGCGAGCATCGGGCCGCGATGGGAGTCGACGTGATCGGGGCCGGCCTGCGAGTCGTCCTCGAGGACGAACATCACGGTGTCTTTCCAGTATGGCGAGTGCGAGAGCGCCTCGACCATGCGGCCGAGGGCCAGGTCGTTATCGGCCATGTAGGCTGTCGGCGTTCCCATGCCGGCCCGTCCGCCGGCAGTGTGATCGTTCGGGAGGTAGACGAGCTCGAACTGCGGCATGTTGCCGTCGGCGGAGAACTCTTTCAGCTCCTCGATCCAGGCGTCGGCGCGCTTCTGGTCGCGGATCTTGAAATCGGCCGCCGGGTATTTCAGGCAGACGGCGGAGACGTCGGGCGTCTCCGGCCCCCCCTGGGGGCTGATGATGAGCTGGCCGTAGTCGCGGAACGAGACGCCGGCCTTCTTCGCGAGCGTCCAGAGCCATCCCATCTCCGGCACGGAGTCGTCGTCGCCGCCGGTGTCCGCGCGCCGGTCCGAGTACATGGACGGAACGACCTTCTCGTCGTAATCGGTCACATACGCCGCCGTCGACCAGATGTGTCCCTGCGCGCTCACCTCGGCGTTGGTGAAGAAGCGGTCGAAGAGGCCGAAACGCAGCGCGAGCGCGCGATGGTTCGGCGTCGATCTATGGTCGAAGAAAACGAGGCTCGGATCGCCGTCACCTTCTTTGAGGTCGCCGAAGAGCTGATCGTAGGTGCGGTTCTCTTTGACGATGTAGACGACGTGTTTGAAGGGCGGGTACGCCTGCGTGCTCCGCTTCACGTTCCAGTTGTTCGCGGCGGCGACCCGGCGCGTGTAGGCGGCGAGCGATGAGGCGTTCTCTTTCGTCGATGTGATCCGGAGCGTGCCGTTGAGCTGTCCGAGGTCGTAATCGAGCGCCGGGCCAATTCCCTTGCCCGGCGTGGGACCGCCTGGATTGGCGTAGCTGCCGTGTCCCTTTCCGTTCAGGACGAGTAGTTGCGAGGCGGTGCTGACGATGGCGGCGGGGTACCAATCGGTGGGGATGCGGCCTTTCAACGTTCCGGTCGCCGTGGCGAACATCGCGACGGCGTTGTTGTCCCCCTCGGCCACGTACAACGTTGCGCCGTCGGGCGAGAGCGCGAGGGCGTTCGGAGTGCTGCCCTCCGAGGGACCGCTCGGTGCGGGATCGTGAAGGCGCTTCACGACCACGCGCTTCGCGGTGTCGATGACGGCGATGTGATCGCTGCCGGCGAGCGCCACGAAGACGCGCGATCCTGTACGGTTCGACACGAGCGCCGAGGGGCGCCGGCCGACTGCGATACGCGTTCGGTGGAAGAGCGTGCCGTTCGCACGGGTCCCGAAGACGGAGACGGTGTCCGCGCCCCACGCGGAGACGTAGACGTTCCCGTTCGCGGCCACTTCGACGGCGTATGGATAGTGATCGGTCGGAAGACGATCGATGTTGGGCGAGTCTGTATTCTGTGAGCTGAGGTCAACGACGGCGAGCCCGTCGCCGACATTTTCGGCGACGTAGAGGTAGCGGCCGTTCTTCGAGACCGCGATCCCTGCCGGATAGCGCGAGCCGGTCTTGTCCTCTTTCTGTTTGCCGAGGACGATCTTCCGTTCGAGTGTCGCTGTGCCGTTCGCCCAGGCGTAGCAGAAGATCGAGTCGTCGTTGCCGCCGGAGACGTAGAGGTGTTTGGCGTCGGGCGAGAACGCGGCACCGTAGAACGCGGCGGTCTGAAGCAGCGTCTGCGTGACTTTGCGCGTTTCGAGGTCGACGATCTGCAGGCCCTGTTCACGGTAGCCGCTGAGGACGAGGGCGAGGTATCGGCCGCCAGGCGCGAGCGCCATCCCGATCGGCATGTTCCCGACGTCGATCGCCGCACCCGCGGGGTCGAGGCGGACGCCGGTCGCGAGCGGCTGCGTGAAGTGCGGAGCAGCGTTCGCGGCGATGCTGCCGAAGACGAGAAGGAGCGCGAGTCGTTTCTTCATCGGAGTCCGGAGAGCGTATCGGTTCCGACCATCTCGTCCCATCAATTTTTTGTTTGTAGGCTACAGCATGTCGAAGGTCCAGAAGACGCCTTCGCCGATCTCCTGGAGCCGGATGATGTATGGCGGCTCTTTCGTGAGCGAGAAGAGCATTCGCGTGACGCGCACCGGGTCTTGGACTTCGACCGTCCACGCGTCGCTCGTGCGTCCTTTGCCCGCGGCGACGCGTTCGTGGCCGATCACGGTGTAACGCGCCCACGCCAGGCCGGAGCGCGGGTCGAAGATCGGAAACGCCGCGGAGAAGCCTTCCTTCAGCGGGAAGCCGTCCACCAGAAGCCCGAACAGCCCTCCGTTGAAGTCGAAGACCGGCTGCGCGATCGGGATGTCTTTCTCCTCCGATTTCGCAGGCGTGGTCACCACCGAGTGCACGTGATCGGACGCGAACGTCAGCACGCGGTGCAGTCCCGACGATGTGGTGACCTCGGCGCGGATCGGCGTCATCGACTGCCGGTCGGTCTCGGTGATGAACGTCGTCGTCCCTTCAGGGCCGCTGTCGACCTGGGTGCGGCGGATGATCGCTTTTCCGTCGCGATCGAGGAGCTCGATGTGATCCTTCCAGATGCCGCCATCCTTTCGGTGTCCGCCCGGACTCGTTCCGGTCATCTTCCATGCGTTGGAGACGGAGCGGATGAACGAGCCGTCGACGCGCGGATCGCCGGGCAGGATCTTCTCGGGTGTTTGCGCGACGACGTGTGCGGCGAGGAACAGCGACGCGATGAGAGTCGAACGAAAGTACATCTTCACAAGATAGGGGGCCACGCATGGATTGGCTGCATCCGCAATCCAAATTGATTCAATCGTGATAGCGGCGTGCGAAGGCGGCGCCGTATTTTCTGGTCATGTTTTCACTTCTGCTCGCAGTCGCGCTCTCAGTCACGCCCGTGGACGCCCTCACTCAGTTGAAGCAGCTCGCCGGTAAATGGAGCGGCAAGACGGATCGCGGGGCGCCGATCGTCATTACGTATCAGGTCGCGGCGCACGGTTCGACGGTGGTCGAGACGCAGTCGCCCGGCGAGCCGGACGAAATGCTCACGGTCTACAGCCTCGACGGCAACGACCTCGTGCTGACGCACTATTGCCCGATGGGACCTGTCGGCAATCAGCCGCATATGGCCCTCGACCGTACCGCCTCGACGCCGCGCGATCTCCGCTTCACCTTCGTGCGCCTCGCGAACCTCGACGCGGAGAAGGACGTCCACCTCCACGCGGGACGGATCCGCGTCGTCGACGATCATCATCTCGAACGGCAATGGGACGTCTACAAGGGCGGCAAGAAGGTGGGGACGGAGACGTTCGTGCTGGAGAAGGGAGACTGAATCGTCTGTCATGCCGAGCCGGCGAAGCCTCGAAGAGGCGGAGCGCGGTCGAGGGATCCGGTGCTGGAACGAGTAGCGCCTGAAGCACCGGGTCCCTCGACCGTCCTTCGCTGCTGCGCAGCTCCGGCGGCTCGGGATGACAGGTAGCCTCACCCCCGCACCACGCGCACCGGGGCGATGAAGCGGTAGCCGCGGGCGGGCTCGGTGCGGATGTACTTGGTGCCGTCGTCGCCGAGGGCGCGGCGGAGGAGGAAGACGTTCTGGGTGAGGTTCGACTCCTCGACCCAGATGTTTGGCCAGATCGCGGTGGTCAGCTCCTCGCGTATGGCGACGCGGCCGGCGCGGCGGAGCAGGAGCAACAACAGCCGGAAGGCGGTCGGCGTCAGATGCACCGGCCGGCGATCGTCGGTCTGTAGTCCGTCGCGGCTGTGAACGATGAAGCCGGGGATGACGTAGACCGTCGCCTCTTCGGTTCCCGACCGGCGCGCGTCGCAGGCGCGCTTGGCCCGCTCCAGTGCGGCGACGACGCGCGGCGGATCGAACGGCTTCAGGATGTAGTCGGTCGCCTCGACGTCGAACGCCCGCAGCGCATAGTGGTCCCACGCCGTCGCGAAGACGATCACCGGCCGCCGTTCCATTTCCTGCAGAACGTCGAACGCGGTCTGCGTCGCGAGCTGGATGTCGAGGAACGCGATGTCGGGGCGGTCTTGCATCAGGACCGTTGCAGCATCCTCGGCCGACCCTGCCTCGACGAGCCGCGAGCATTCGGGATCGTTCCCGATGATGCGGCAGAGGTCCTCGCGCGCCAGCGGCTCGTCGTCGACCACCGCCACGACGTACTCAGGCATCGGGCCCTTCCCATCGCTCGAACGGCAACGTGATCGCGACGCGCGCTCCAGCGTCAGCGCTGCCGGCCTCCAGCCGTGCGCAACCGTTGTAGAGGTGGAGCAGTCGCGCCTCGAGGTTCTTCAGTCCGACGCCGTGTCCCGCCGCCGCGGCTCCGTGCGTGAACCCGTTGCCGTTGTCCTCGACGGTGAGCGTGAGTGCAGAGTCGTGGACCGCCGCGGAGACGGTGACGCGCGTCGGTCCCGAGGCGACGCGCGCATGGCGGATCGCATTCTCGACGAGCGGTTGCAATGAGAGCGCGGGGACGAGGGCGTCGAGCGCTTCTTTCGCGACGTCGAGACGGATGTCGAGCTTCTCCTGGAAGCGGACCTTCTCGATCGCGACGTATTTGTCGAGCATCTCCAGCTCGGAGCGGAGCGTGAGGCGCTCGCCGGCGCGCTGTTGCAGCGAGTGGCGCAGTAGGTCGGAGAGACGGACCATGGTCGTGCGCGCCATGGCGGGGTCGCGCTCCATCAGGATTCCGATCGAATGGAGGGTGTTGAAGAGAAAGTGCGGCTGGAGCTGCATCTTCAGCGCGCGCAACTCGGAGTCTTTCAGCCGCAACGCCAGCTCCGCCGCATCGGCCGCGGCGTTCGTCCGTCGCTGAAACTCGACCAGCGCCTGCGCGGCGACGACCTGCGCGAGATAGAGCCAGAAGTTCTGAAACTCGTACGCCGCGAGGACCATCAGGAACCCGTGGCTATAGGTAACGGGCAGCGGATCGTCGAAATGCGCGAGGCCGGTGCGCACGATCGAGTAGATCAGGTGGAAAACGGCGTAACCGGCGATGTGCAGCGGAATTCGCGCGCGCAAACGGGTGGCGCTGATGCGGAACGTCCACGCCACGACGAACGGCGTGAGGAGCGCGCACGTCCAGTAGTTGAACGTCGCGCGCATGACGAGGACGTGGTGCGGCAGGTGGCGCTCGTCGGTCAGCAGAAGGTGAACGGTGAGGATTGCCGCGATCGTGGTCCAGATCGCGAAGTTCAGCAGAAGCCGCCGCGGCGTCCAGTGAAACTTCATGTCGCGGAACATGATGACGCAGCCGATTTGCGGGAGCGCGGCACGCGATCATGATTTTCTCAATTCGTTCCCGCCGCTGGTGCCAAATGCGCCGTCCGATGCGAACCTGTGGGCATGCGCTATTTCACTCACCTCGCCCTGTGGAGTCCGTACGCACCAGCCGGCAGCACGTGTCCCTCCACCGTGACCGGATCGCTGAAATCGACGCGAGCCTCAACGAGCCGGTGTGCAGAAGCAGCTCCGGTCGGGGCACGACATCAACGTGCAGTGACATCAACGTGCAGTATTGAGGGCCACTGGATTCGGGCGGTAGCACTCCGGATACACCTTCTTCAGCGCCTCGATCTTCGGGATGTCGTTGAAGGCGATATATGGCTGGTTGGGATGCGCGATCAGGTAGTCCTGGTGGTAGTCCTCGGCGGCGTAGAAGGCTTTCAGCGGCTCGACCTTCGTCGCGATCGGACGACCGAACACTTTCGCGGCGTTGAGCTGCGCGATGTAGGCCTTCGCGACGCGCTCCTGCGTCGGTGAGTTGGTGAAAATCTCGGAGCGGTAGCTCGGGCCGCTGTCGGGACCCTGGCGGTTGAGCTGCGTCGGGTCGTGCGCCACGGAGAAGTAGAGGCGCAGGAGCTGGCCGTAGGAAATCTGTTTCGGGTCGAACGTGATCTCGACCGACTCGGCGTGGCCGGTGGTCTCAGTACCGACCATCTCGTAGTGCGCGGTCGCGGCCTCGCCGCCGGAGTAGCCGGCGACGACTTTCGTCACCCCCTTCACGTGCTCGAACATTCCCTGTAACCCCCAGAAGCACCCTCCGGCGAGCACAGCGACCTCGGAGCGTTTCGCCTCGGCAGGCGGCGTGTCGACCGCCGCAATGGGGATCTGGCGGTTGATCGTCTCGGCGCGCAGGCCGCAGCTTGCCGCCAGAACGAAAGCAACCGAGGTGATGAGCAGGGTGTGGATACGAGTCTTCATTTGTCCTCCGGGAACGCTACGAGTACATCAGACATTCAGTCGTATGAACCGAGCAACCGCTCGAAATGTGTCAGAGTTCCGTAACCGATGTCTAAAACCGTGGTCCGCAGCTTCTCCATTTCGCTCGATGGGTTCGGCGCCGGGCCGAATCAGGATCTCGAAAACCCGCTCGGTGTCGGCGGGCCCGAGATGTTCCAATGGTTTTTCAATACCCGCACCTGGCACAAGATGCACGGGGATACCGGCGCCGGCGAGACGGGCATCGACGACGAATTCGCGTCGCAGGCGTTCGACAACGTCGGCGCCTGGATCCTCGGCCGCAATATGTTCAGCCCCGTTCGCGGACCGTGGCTGGACGACAGTTGGAAAGGGTGGTGGGGCGATGAGCCGCCGTACCACGTTCCTGTCTTCGTCCTGACGCATCACGCGCGCGAGCCGCTCGAGATGGCTGGCGGCACGACGTTCTACTTCGTCACCGACGGTATCGAGTCGGCGCTCGAGCAGGCGAAGAAAGCGGCGGGGGAGAAAGACGTCCGCATCGGCGGCGGCCCGGCGACGATCCGCCAGTATCTGAAGGCCGGCCTCCTCGACGAGCTGCATCTCGTCGTATCGCCCGTTCTTCTCGGCAGCGGCGAGGAGCTGTTCCACGGTCTCGACATGCGCGCCCTCGGCTATGAGTGCTCCAAACACGTGCCAGGCTCGCGCGCCGTCGCGCATGTGTGGCTGCGGAAGCGCGGGTGAGCGAGCCGCTTCCGCACGACATCCTCACGGTCCCGGGCGATTTCACGACGCTGCAGGCAGCGATCGCGGCGACCGTCCGCCCGACGACGATCCTCCTCGCGCCAGGCGTCTACGACGGACCCTTCCGCGTGCCGGCGATCGAACACCTCGTGATCCAGAGCTCGGCCATGTCGCGGCGCGGCGTGACACTGACGACGGGCGATGCCGAGGCCGTGCTGTCGATCGACGGTAGCGCGGTGTACCTCAGCGGGATCGAGATCCGATCGAATCAGCGGACGCGCGGAATAGCATCCCGCGACTCGAAGGTGAGCTTGCAGGAGTGCGTCGTCGCCGGGAACCGCACGGCGACGTCCGGTGCCGCGATCCTCGCATCGCACTCGTCGGTTCATCTGCAGCGGTCGGTCTTCTCCGGCAATACGGTCGACTCGGACGGAGACGGACGCGGCGGCGCGCTCGACCTCGACGAGTGCGCGGTGCACATCGCCGGCTGCACGATCCAGGCGAACGCGATATACGCGCGCGGCGAGGCGAGAGGCGGCGGCATCTTCTGCCGCGCGTCGCGGATGCGGATGTGGAAGAGCAGGGTCACCGAGAACGCGCTGTACGCCCCGTCACAATCGGGAGGCGGCCTTTACTTCGAGAATCCGTCCAACACGCAAATCGGCGGCAGTGTGATCCACGGGAATGTGATTCACGGGAACGGGGCCGGCGAAGGACGTGGCGGAGGGATCTTCGTCGCCCGTGGCGAGATCACAGTGCATCGCAATACCAGTGTGAGGATGAACTTTCCCGACGACTGCGCGCGCGACTCGCGCGCCTGACGGCGGTCCTGCTCGAACCGGCGATGCCGGCCGCGGAGCTGCAACGCGCCGCTGATGAGCTGTACGCGTTGCTGCGGAACGGGCGGGAGCTCGCATCCGTTGCGACCGCCGGACCTTCCGGTGTCGCCATCGGCGCCGAGGATGCGGCGGCGTGCGCGAAAGACGCACGAAGGACGGCCGTCTTCCTGCGGGGGATTCGCGATGCGATCGGTGAAGCGCAGCGCAGGTTTCCCGGCGAGCGATTGAATGTCGTGTACGCCGGTACCGGACCGCTAGCGACGCTCGTGATCCCGTTGCTGCCGTTTCTCTCGCCCGATGCGGTGCGGTTCGCGTTTCTCGATGTCCATGCGGAGGCGATCGAAGCGGTCTGCGAAAACCTGACTCGATTCGCGCTCGCCGGTTTCGCGCTCGAGTTGCGCGTCGTCGATGCGACGACGTACCGATGCGCGTACCCCGTTCACCTCGCGATCGCGGAGACGATGCAGCGGGCACTCACGATCGAGCCGCAGGTGGCGGTGATGCGCAACTTCGGCTCGCAGCTCGTCCCGGGAGGCATCCTCGTTCCGGAGCGGATCGTGCTCGATCTCGGCGTCGCCGATCCGGCCGCGCTTTTCACCTCGCCGGCCGTTCGATTGGGGACGATCACTGAGCTCGCGAGCGAGACGACGTTCCGCTTGCCGAGCCTGCCGCCGCACTACCGAGCAGTCTGCATTGCGGAGATTGACGTGTTCGGGACGCATCGGCTCCGCGCCTTCGAGTCCGGCCTCACGCATCCCGAGATCTTCTGGGACCTCGGCGCGAACGGACAGGAGGTCACGTTCCGTTACGAAGAGTGTGTGCGTCCCGGGCTGCGATGGCGGCTCACGCCGTCCGCGGCTTCACCACCGGAATGAGATCGTTCAGGATCCAGAGCGGCCCGACGAGCAGGTGCGTGAAGTTGCGGAAGAACGCCGGGTTGCGGTGCTCGTAGACCGAGTGGCCGACGAATTGGAAGATCCAGCCGAGGACGAAGAGGGCGGCGTTGAGCCAGAGCGGTATCGCGGCGCCGATGAAGTAGAAGGCGACGCTGACTGCGAGCATCGCGATCGCGAGCCGCCACTCAGCGAGCAGGTAGTAAACCTCGGCGAGCGCAATCAAGATCATCGCGGCATCGATTCGCCCCGTCACGTGAACCCGCACCAGCATGCCGATCGCCGTCAGCATGATCAATGGGATGCCGAGACGGTGGAACGCCTTGTTGCCCTTCGTGCGGTGGTATGACGCGTAGTCGGCGAAGAGCGTTTGGATGTCCGGCATGGAGAAAGTGTAGAACGGGTTGCGGGGTTGCGGGGTTGCGGGGTTACGGGGTTGCGGGGTTGCGAGGTTGCGGGGTTGCCGGGTGCCGGGTGCCGGTTGCCAGTTGCCAGTTGCCAGTTGCCGGTGGCCAGGTTGCAGGGTTGCCAGGTTGCCGGTGGTGAAGGGCGTCGTCTCTTGGCCCTCTCCCTCCGGGAGAGGGTGGCCGAAGGCCGGGTGAGGGGCGCGGCGCTGGCCGAGAACGCGTTGACACGGTAGTTGTGTCCGTCAAGTTCAGCAGATAGGGTTATTCGCCCCCGGTCGGTTCTCCTCGTTGTTTCGCTCTCTTTTTCTAGCGGCAGGGGCTGTGGGAGCTGTGGCAAACGCCGGCGGCTTCTTGCCGGCGTTTCCCAAGTCCTGTGGAAAGACGCAGCTTCATCGCGGCTTTCCATAGGACGGCAGCTTCCATAGCCCGGTTCTCCATCTTC
>DASXHZ010000083.1:0-10472 GCA_036488085.1 Thermoanaerobaculia bacterium | reverse complement strand
CACGTGTGTCGGACGGCGACGCACGTGCGTCGGACGGCGACGCATGTGCGTCGGACGGCGACGCACGTGTGCCGGACGGCGACGCACGTGTGTCGGACGGCGACGCACGTGTGTCGGACGGCGACGCACGTGTGCCGGGCGGCGACGCACGTGCGTCGCCGCTCCCCGGCACCTACATGACCCCGGCACAAGACCGAGAAGTGGCACGCGCTGAAGCCGATCTACGTCGGCGGCAGGATCCCAGACCCCATCGGGGCGTAGGCTCGGGCCGGGTGAGCCGCCTCCTACACCCAGCGGCGGCGGGCGTCGCCGCCCATTGAGAACGCCCTACCCCACGAACTTGTACCCCAACCCATGCACCGTGAGGATGTACTCCGGTTTGGACGCGTTGCGCTCGAGCTTCTGGCGCAACGACGCCACGTGGACATCCACCGTCCGCGTGACGGGCATCGCCTCGTAGCCCCACACCTTGTCGAGGAGCTCGTCGCGCGTCAACAACGCGCCGCGGTGGTCGACGAAGTAGCGGAGGAGTTTGAACTCTAGCCCGGAGAGCTCGACCGGGTGCCCGTCGCGCGTGACCTCGGCGTTGCGGAAGTCGACGTGGACGGGGCCGAAGGCGTAGACATCCGTGGCGCTGGCGGCGATCGTGCGGGAGCGGCGGAGGAGGGCTTCGATGCGGGCGAGGAGCTCGGCGGCGTCGAAGGGTTTGGTGAGGTAGTCGTCGGCGCCGAGTTTGAGGCCGAGGACGCGGTCGATGATTTGGCCGCGGGCGGTGAGCATGAGGACCGGGGTCTGGACTCCTCGGGCGCGGAGGTCGCGGCAGACGTCGAAGCCGTTCTTGCGCGGGAGGGCGACGTCGAGGAGGACGAGGTCGAAGGGCTGATGCGTGGCCGCGTCGAATCCGCGCTCGCCGTCGTTCGCGACGGTGACGGCGTAGCCCTCGCTCTCGAGGCGGTCGCGGAGGGCCATCACCAGGCTCTCCTCGTCCTCGACAACGAGGATGCGGCGCGCGATCTCAGGCATGGGCCACCGGTAATGTCAGCGTGAACGCGGCGCCCGTGGTGCGGTGGCCGTCGAAGGTGATCGAGCCGCCGTGGGCCTTCGCGATTTGGAACACGATCGTGAGGCCGAGGCCTGTCCCGCGGGCGGTGGCGTTGCGGCCGCGGTAGAAGGGCTCGAAGAGGTGGCGCGCGTCAGTAGCGGCGATGCCGCGGCCGTGGTCTTCGACGGTGATGGCGATTTTTTCGCCTGAGCGCGCGGCGGTGATGGAGACGGACGCCGCCGAGGTCGGCGGCGCCACACCAGGCGGCGCGGAAACACCGTGGCGGATGGCGTTGGCGATTAGGTTTTGTATGGCGCGCGTCAGGGCTTCGGCGTTGCCGTTCACCGGTGGAAGATCGCCAGCGACGGTCGTCTGCACTTCGACCTGCTTCTCCTCGGCCAGCCAACGTGTTGCGTCGACGGCATTCGCGACGACGGCGGCGACGTCGACGGGACTGCGGGCGAGCTGTTTGCGCGACTGGAGGCCGGAGTAGTCGAGCACCTGCGCGACGAGGTCGCCGAGGCGGCGCGACTCTTTCGCGACCATCGCGCCGTAGCGCGCGACCTGAGCTTCGTCGTGTACGACGCCGTCGGCGAGGTTCTGACCGGCGGCCTGCAGGGCGGCGAGCGGGGTATTCAGCTCGTGTGTCATCCCGGCGACGAACTCGAGCTGCTGTTCGCGGAGCCGCTCCGCGCGGCGCGCGATGATCGCGATCAGCAAGAGGCTGAGCACCAGTATTCCCATCACGTGGCCGAGGGAGAGGATGTTGCGGTGGCGCACGTGCTCGACGAGGTCGGCGACGGCGCCATAGTGATTGCGGACCGCGACGCGCCAGCCGTTGTCGCGCAGCATCGCGGCGGTCGCTTCGGGTTTTTCTCCGCTCCATTTTGCATTCGATCGATAGACGACGCGCGCGCCGTCGGAGACCGCGAAGTCGTAGTCGGCGCCGAGGCGGTGGGCCAGATTGGGGAAGAGACGCTGCGTCATGTAGGCGCGGTCAAGCAACACGATGAGGAGCGGCGGATGCGGCGGAAAGAACGGCGCACCGGGCGGCGGCTCCGCCATGCCGCGCTCCCTCAGCGGCAGCACGATCGCCGGTCCGGAGGGATCGATGACGCCGTGTCCGCGGAGCTGGGCGTTCTGCATGCGCTGATGCAATTCGTCGAGCGCGGGCGGCCACGACACGCTCTTGTGCGAGCCGTCCGGCGACACCTGATCGAGAGTGTCGTCATGCGCGACATAGATGCCGGCGATCAGCCTCGGATCGCGCGCGAAGTGGAAGAGGTTCGCAGGAAGCGCGCGCTCGGTGGCCATGACGATGCTCGCGACGTCCTGGTCGAATTCGGACGCGAACTGCTGCGCGGCAAAGTCGAGGTTGCGGCGCTCGTGCTCCTCCTGGAGTCCCGTGAGCCGATTGATCCAGTTCAACTGGACGTGCACCAGCGCCACGACGGCCAGCAGGATCAGCACCGTCGCGGTGTACAGGAGAAAACGGGCCCGCATGCGGCGAGTCTAACAGGCGATCCGCAGGCGCAAATCTCACTGAAATCAGGTTTTACGTTTCTTACAAATGCCTTGCGTGTGCGTGAAGTGAATGCTCCGCGGCGGGCCTATTTTGACGGTCGAAAGGAGTCGTACAACATGAAGAGAGTCGTCATTGCAGTATTCGCCATCCTCCTGGCCATGACCGCGGTCCAGATCGCGATCGCGCAGCCGCATCCGGGCGCAAACGAGATGCGCGAGCACATCACTGCCGCCGAGCAGTACCTCGGTCTCTCCGACGCGCAGAAGGCGTCGTGGGACGCCGCGGTGTCGGACGTCGAGTCGCAGAACATCGCGGTCATGGCGAAAGCGCACACGGCGCAGAAGCAGCTCAATGAGGCGCTCAGCGCGGCGTCGCCCGATGCGTGCACGGTCGGGAACCTCGCGATCCAGGCACACGCGGCGATGGATCAGATGAAGAGCGCGCACGAGACGCTGATCGCGAAGCTGGGGTCGTACCTGACGCCCGACCAGAAGGCGAAGTTCGACGCGTACGTCGCCGCCGCGATGGCGCAGCATCGGGAGCCGGGTCCGCCGCCGATGCACTGAGGTTTGATGTGTGGGTGCGGCTCTCGGCCGCACCATCCGCGTACCGAGGGCCGGCTGAGAGCCGGCCCCACACATCGGCCCCTACACGCTTCACGCGGTTGCACGCGCCTCACCCGGAGCGTGCGTTTGCGATAATCATGTTCGATGCAGCAACCGATCACCCCACAAGTCATCGCGCAGCACGGCCTCTCCCCTGACGAGTACTCGCGCATCGAACAGATCCTCGGGCGGGCGCCGAATTACCTGGAGCTTGGGATCTTTTCGGTGATGTGGTCGGAGCACTGCTCGTACAAGTCGTCGCGGGTGCACCTCCGCAAGTTTCCGACGAGCGGGCCGCGCGTGGTGCAGGGACCGGGGGAGAACGCGGGGATCATCGACATCGGCGACGGGTGGGTGGCGGCGTTCAAGATGGAGTCGCACAACCATCCATCGTTCATCGAGCCGTACCAGGGCGCGGCGACCGGCGTCGGCGGCATCCTGCGCGATATCTTCACGATGGGCGCACGTCCGATCGCCTGCCTCGACTCGTTGCGGTTCGGTGATCTCGACGCGCCACGGATGAAGTACCTCGTCGACGGCGTCGTGCGCGGCATCGCCGGCTACGGCAACTGCATCGGCATCCCGACGGTCGGCGGCGAGACGTCGTTTCACTCGTCATTCAACGGCAACATCCTCGTCAACGTCTTCGCCCTCGGCGTCGCGAAGGGCAAGAAGATTTTCAAGGGGACGGCGACCGGCGTCGGCAATCCGGTCATCTACGTCGGCTCGAAGACCGGACGCGACGGCATCCACGGCGCGACGATGGCCTCGGCCGAGTTCGACGAGGCGTCGGAGGAGAAACGCCCGACGGTGCAGGTCGGCGATCCGTTCACGGAGAAGCTGCTCCTCGAGGCATGCCTCGAGCTGATGGACGGCGATTCGATCGTCGGTATCCAGGACATGGGCGCCGCGGGCCTCACGTCGTCGTCATTCGAGATGGCGGGGCGCGCCGGTACCGGCATCCGGATGCATCTCGATCGCGTCCCGGTGCGCGAGAGCGGCATGACGCCCTACGAGATCATGCTGAGCGAGTCGCAGGAGCGGATGCTGATCGTCGCGAAGCGCGGCCGCGAGGCGGACGTCGTGCGCATCTTCGAGAAGTGGGATCTCAATGCCGCCGTGATCGGCGAAGTGAGCGACGACGGATTCGTGCGGCTGTTCTGGGACGGCGAGGAAGTCGGAACGATTCCGGTCGATCCGATCTCCACCGAGGCGCCGGTGTATGAGCGGCCAATGCGGGAGATGGAGCGTCCGCCGCAACCACAGCGCGAGCGAGTTGCGGATCAGGAGCTGACCGACGACCTGCTGCGCATGCTCGCCTCGCCCGATTTCTGTTCGAAGCACTGGATCTACGAACAGTACGACTCCACGGTGCGGACGAACACGGTCGCTGGGCCGGAGGTACGCGACGCCGCAATCGTCCGCATCAAAGGAACCGGCCGCGCGCTCGCGATGACCTCGGACGTCAACCCGCTCTACTGCTATTACGATCCGTACGAGGGCGGGAAGCAAGCGGTCGCCGAGGCGGCGCGGAACATCGCCGCGAGCGGTGGACGGCCGGTGGCGATCACCGACTGTCTCAACTTCGGCTCGCCGGAGCGGCCGGAGATCATGTGGCAGTTCTCGGAGTGCATCCGCGGGATCAGCGACGCCTGCAACGCCCTCGGGACTCCCGTCATCAGCGGCAATGTGTCGTTCTACAACGAGACCGAGGGGAAGGCGATTTATCCGACGCCAACGGTCGGCATGGTGGGGATCCTCGAGCGCGAGGACCTCGGCTGCGGGCTCCGCTTTCCCGAGGCGGGGCTCGACGTGATCCTCCTCGGCGAGACGCGTGACGAAGCGATTCCTCCGCGCGTCGATCTCGAGCGCGAGCGGGCGCTCGTCGAGACGCTGCTGCATCTCCACGAGAACCGGCTGCTGCGCGCGTGTCACGATCTCTCGACCGGCGGACTCGCGGTGGCGCTCGCGGAGTGCGCGATGGACGGGATCGGATGCCACGTCGAGCTTGGCGGCCACGCCGACGATATCGACGCATTTGCGCTGCTATTCAGCGAGTCGCAGGCGCGGGCGGTGGTCGCGTGTGCGCCGGAACATACGAGCGAAGTGCTGACGCGGTCGAGCGGACGGAAGATCGGGCGCACAGTCGCCGGCGCATTCGTGATCGAGCGCAACGGCGTGCCGCTCATTCGCACCAGTGCCGAGGAGCTGGGGCGCGTCTGGCGCAGCTCGTTCGCGCTCCTCCTCGGCGGCGACACGGTTGACGACGTGATTCGCGGCGTCGGCGAGGAAGCGCCGGAAGTGCTGGCGCATTGATCGAGATCCGGAACCTGGTCGGGCTCTCCTTCGAGACGCTCACGGCGGCGTTCAACGACGCGTTCAGCGATTACGACATCCCGGCGAATTACGCGGCCCAGTACCTACGCGCACTGGTGACCCGGCGCGGGTTTCGCCCCGACCTCGCGGCCGGTGCGTTCGACGGCGATCGACTCGTCGGATTTGTCTTCAATTGTCTCGATGGCGAGGATGCGTACAACAGCGGTACGGGCGTCGTGATCTCGCACCGGCGGCACGGCATCGGGCGGCAACTCATGCAGCGGTCGATCGAGACGCTGACGGCGAAACGGTACTGGCTCGAGGTGATCGAGACGAATCACCGCGCGATTGCGCTATATCGGGAGCTCGGATTCGAGGAGCCTCGGCGGTTGCAGTCTTGGAAGTACGAGACAACCGAAAGCCGAAAACCGACAACCCTGCGCGAGCTTGCGAACGTCCACCTCCACGACTACGAACCGTTCTTTGATATGCGGCCGTCGTGGCAGAACTCGATCCGCTCGATCGAGCGCGCCGCGGAGCCGTACGTCGCGATCGGCGACGAGCGCGCGATCGTTGTTCTCTTTCCGTCAAACGGCGACGTCCCGCTGCTCGCGGTCCACCCAGACGCGCGGCGACAGGGCATCGGCCGCGCATTACTCGACCTCGCCGCCCGCCGTGCCGCCAAGCCGCTGCGCATCATGAACATTGATGACGAAGCGCACGGCATCAACGCCTTCCTCGGGCACGTCGGTGCCACCCGGTTCGTGCGGCAGATCGAGATGGTGCGGGCGTTCTAGTGCCGCACCGCGCGCTTTTTCGGCGGCTTGCCGGGGACGACCGTGACTTGGGCGTCGGCGTTGCTGGCGCCCCACGGACCGAAGGTGGTGAAGGTGGCGTGGAGCGAGTACGTGGCGGCGGTGTTCAACGGGGCGAACACGGTGGCGCGGCCGTTGTTCACGTCGACCGTGGTCGAGAACGTGCCGGCGGAGAAGGCAACACGGCCGTTGGGTGACGTGCCGTCCGAGGAGATGACGCGTATGTCGAACGCGACGACGCCCGCACCGGCGGGATTTGCGCGAGGGGTGATCGTGAGCGACGTGCTCGCGAGCGGCGCGAGTTCGACGATCCCTTCGTAGATCCCGAGACCGGCCGTCGATGAGGGGGAGCCGCAGTCGGGGAATCCATCGCGGACGACGCCGTGATCGGAGTCGCCATCGTCGGACGCCATGAAGAGGTGCAGCGTATTGGACGCGTCCTCGACGATCGTCGGATCGACCACCGAGCCGGCGTAGCCGCGGTCGTCGGCAAAGTACGGAATCGCGCTCCGCAGCACTCTTGGGGGCGTCCAGCTCAGCAGATCGTTCGACAGCGTGTAATCGATGTGCGAGCCGTCGACGACAAGGCCGATGTAGCGCTCCCCCTGGATCTTCGTGAGGTCGGCAATGCTGACGAGCGGCAGATAGAAGCCGGTTGAAATCGTCGGATCGTTGAACTGGTCGGGCAGCACGCCGTCGGTCGCCGTCTGCCAGCTCGATGTATCCGGCCGCCACGCTTCGATCGCGCCGGTGATGCCGAACTCGGTCTTTCCGTCGAACGGCGCGCGCAGCAGGAGCGTCTTCGTCGTGCCGCCCGTCTCATACTGCGTCAGGAACCAGATGTAGGTGTCGCCAACGAGGATTCGAACACGCGTGATACCGCGGTACAGCCCTTCCGCCCGGTCGTTCGAGTCCGGCGAGCGATACAGAAGGGCGGCCGCGAGCGCATCGTTCGATACGGGGTTGCCGCGGCTCAGCACATGCCACGTCGTGCCGTCAGTGCTCACCGCCCAATACATGACGTAATACGAGAAGGGATCGAGGCACAGGCCACAGACCTGGCCGGTATGGACGCCATTGCAGAGCGAAGCATCGGCGACGCTCCCTATGAATGCCATGAAATAGCGTCCGTCGGGGGTCCGGATCACCGATGGCGATGCAACGCGTCCGACATACGCCTGCGGGTCGATCGGCAGATCGCCGAACATCCAGCGAAAGCTCGTCCGTGTGATCGCGGGCTCCACCGTGAAGACGCCGTCGGGACCGCGGTGCCCGTGCCAGATTTCGTCGCCGAAAGGAATCCGATCGTCGCACGCATTCCGGAGAATGCCCGAGGTGCTGTAGACGTTGGAAATGTCGTTCTCAAGAGCAACGGGAGCGGGGTCGTAGGACCAGCCGGCGCAGTTGGTGACGGCGGTAGTCGGGTCGAGGTCGATAACGCGGCGGCCACCGTGGGTAATGACGAGTTCATCGGCGCTCGCGGCCAATGCGGCCGTCAGAATCACGCTGGTGATCACTATGAGTCGTCGCATGAAGTTATGGTACGGCATGGATGTCCGTAGCGCTAAAATCTGTTGCGCCTCTCTGTGATGTCCGACAAGTTCAAAGACGAATGCGGTGTCTTCGGCATCCTGAACCATCCGGATGCCGCGAACCTCGTCTATCTGGGCCTCTATGCGCTGCAGCACCGCGGTCAGGAGAGCGCCGGCATCGCGTCGGTCTCCGATCGCCAGATCTTCACCGAGAAGGAGATGGGGAAGGTCGTCGACGTCTTCACGCCGGAGCGGATGTCTCGTCTGCCGGGTGACACGGCAATCGGCCACGTCCGTTACTCCACCGCCGGCGGGTCGATGCTCTGCAACGCGCAGCCGATCGTCGTCTCGACGAACAAGGGGCCGGTGGCGCTCGCTCACAACGGCAACCTCGTGAACGGGGCGGAGCTGCGACGCCAGCTCGAGGCTAGCGGTTCGATCTTCGCCTCCATGTCGGACACCGAGGCGATCGTGCATCTCATCGCACGCTCGAAGGAGCCGACGCTCGAGAAGGCGCTCGTCGACACGCTCGCGCAGTGCCGCGGCGCGTATTCGATCGCGCTGATGACGCCGCGGAAGATCTACGCGGCGCGCGATCCTTACGGTTTCCGGCCGCTCGCTGTCGGAAAGGTCGACGACGCGCTGGTGGTCTCGTCAGAGTCGTGCGCCTTCGATCTCATCGGCGCGGAGACGCTCCGCGAGGTGCGCGCCGGCGAGGTGATCGTCATCGAGCAGGAAGAGGGAGCCGCGGCGGCGACGCTGCGCGTCGTGCACCGGTTCCCTGCCGAGCGGGAGGCGCGCTGCATCTTCGAGCACGTCTACTTCGCGCGGCCCGACTCCGTGGTGTTCGGAAACAACGTGGCCGAGGTACGGCAGCGATTCGGTGCGCAGCTCGCGCGGGAGCATCCGGTCGCCGCGGACGTCGTCGTCCCCGTCCCCGACTCCGGCGTCTTCGCGGCGCTCGGCTACGCGCAGGAATCGGGGATCCCGTTCCAGTTCGGCCTGGTGCGCAATCACTACGTCGGCCGGACGTTCATCGAGCCGAAGCAGACGATCCGCAATTTCGGCGTGAAGGTGAAGCTCAACCCGGTGCGTGAGCTCGTCAACGGCAAGCGGGTCGTGCTGATCGACGACTCGATCGTGCGCGGCACGACGTCGAAGAAGATCGTCCGGATGCTGAAGCAGTACGGCGCGACGGAGGTGCACATGCGCATCTCCTCGCCCCCCACGACTGGGCCGTGCTACTACGGCATCGACACCCCGGAGCGGCGCGACCTGATCGCCAGCGCCTGCTCCACCGAGGAGATCCGCGACTACATCGAGGCCGACTCCCTCGGCTACCTCTCGGAAGAGGGGATGCTCAACGCCGTCCGCAACGGAGACGACCCCGCGAAGCTCTACTGCGCCGCGTGCTTCACGGGGCGGTATCCGGTGGTTGAGCCAGAGTTCGAAGCGGCGGTTACGAGCGCTTAGTCGTGTGGCGGTCCTGATCGCGATTTGAGCGAGAGCCACGCCCCTTGCCCGGCCTTCGGCCACCCTCTCCCGGAGGGAGAGGGCCATGAAGAAAAAACGACCGACATCTCCCTCTCCCTGCGGGAGAGGGTGCCGCGAAGCGGCCGGTGAGAGGCGTGCGTCTCGCGAACAACCGTGTTACCGCGGCCGCTCTTCGCTGCGCGTTTCTCCGCTCGTGAACAGCCGGCGGCGTTCGCGATCGGCGTTGGTTTCGTACTCCGTCGCCACATCGCGCTGGACGTCGACGCCTTCGTTCACCAGCTCGTCGAACAGCGCACGGTAATGGAGCATCGCCTGGCGAAGGTCCTCGGTTGATCCGTGTTTGTCGATCAGCGAGTGGCCGGCGCGGTAGTGCTCGACGACGCGGGGGTGTTTGACCGAGAGGTGCGCCGCGTGCGTCTCGAAGTCGGCCATCGGATAGCCGCGCGTGCGCATCACGTCGGTGATCAGTTCGTCCGCCTCGACGACCGCGGTCGTTGGCCGGTTCACGAACTGCTGCTCGATCTTCGTCCAGTCCGTCGAGTATCGATCGCGCTCCGCCGCGGACAGCGGCCGGATGTCGAGCGTCTTGACCTCTTCGGCGCGGGAGACCAGCTCCTGCTCCGCCGCCGTGCGGCTGCCGGTGGCGCGCAGCGTATGGTCGTATTCACTACCGAAATGTTCTCGCAGCCGCTCGCTCCGTGAACGGCGCACGCCGGCTGCAATTGCGAAGATGATCACCACCGCTGCAACGACGGCGCCGGCAATCCAGAGTACTTGAGGATCTATGTTGGTCATGGCCTGTTCTCCGGTAGTTGCAGGCGCAATTCGGGGGCCAAGTTCGAGGATGGTTACGAGGTTTCGCGGTTTCGAGGTTACGCGGTTGTGGTCGTAACCACCGACCTCGTAACCACGTAACCTCAGCTCACATGGTTCGAGGTTTCGAGGTTTCGAGGTTACGCGGTTGTGGTCGTAACCACCGACCTCGTAACCACGTAACCTCAGCTCACATGGTTTCGAGGTTTCGAGGTTTCGAGGTTACGCGGTTGTGGTCGTAACCACCGACCTCGTAACCACGTAACCTCAGCTCACATGGTTTCGAGGTTTCGCGGTTTCGAGGTTACGCGGTTGTGGTCGTAACCACCG
>DASXHZ010000014.1:0-2041 GCA_036488085.1 Thermoanaerobaculia bacterium | reverse complement strand
GGTTACGGGGTTGATGTCCCCGAAACCTCGTAACCTCGAAACCTCGTAACTCAAAGTGCGACACTACGGGTTACGTGGTCACGAGGTTACGGGGTTGATGTCCCCGAAACCCCGTAACCTCGTAACCTCGAAATGGCCTGGTTCGAAGACGACGACACCGATCAATTCGATCGGACGCTTTCACAACGGCGTCTGAACGATACCGGTTCGTTCGGCGACAAGCGGTCGCAGGACCGGCGGCAGTCGAACCTGCGCATCCTCTTCGTCACCCTCATCGTCATTGCGGTGCTGTATCTCGCGAAGCCGGTCGTGGTTCCGGTGGCGCTCGCGATCCTGTTCTCGTTCCTGCTCACGCCGGTCGTGTCGCTCCTGGAGCGCTCATTCCTCCGCCGCACCGGCGCGATCGTGCTCTCCCTCGGCATCGCCGTCACGAGCCTCTCGCTCGGCGGGTACTGGATCTATCAGCAGTTCAGTGACGTGGCGCGCGAGGTCGCGCACGCGGCGACGAGCGGCCACATAGAGGAGAAGGTCCGCTTCCTCCGGCACGGCGGAACGATCAACGTCATCGAGCGGACGCTGCAACGCGTGGCGGAGACCGGCGACCGGCCCGAGAAGGCCGACCTCAAGGTGCGCGTCATCCCCGAGCGCCGCACGATCTCGGACCAGTACAAGACCTATGCGCCGACGATCGAGTTCGTCGCCTCGGCGTTCCTCGTCGTGGTGCTCGTCTTCTTCCTGCTGCAGGACCGCGAGCAGATGCGCGACAAGTTCTTGCGGATCGCCGGCCGGGCGCATCTCACCGTCACGACGCAGGCGATCGGCGAGACGTCCGATCGCATCAGCCGCTATCTGCTGGCGATCGCGTTGCTGAATGTCGGATTCGGACTCCTGGTCGGCATCGGTCTCTTCGCGCTCCAGGTGCCGAACGCGCCGCTGTGGGGCGTGCTCGCGGGACTCCTCCGCTTCGTGCCGTACGTCGGCGCGGTGCTGAGCGCCTCGGGACCGACGTTCCTCGCGCTCGCGGTCTTCCCGAATTGGTACACGGCGCTGGCGGTCCTCGGCCTGTTCGTGCTCACCGACCAGCTCATTGGCGGCTTCGTCGAGCCGGTGGTCGTCGGCCATCGCGTCGGCGTCTCGCCGATCGCGTACCTCGTCGCGGCGATCTTCTGGGGCTGGCTGTGGGGACCGGTCGGCCTGCTGCTCGCGGTGCCGATCACGGTCTGCCTTACCGTCAGCGGCGAGTTCATCCCGGCGCTGCGGATCTTCACGATCATGTTCGGCACGGAGGACCCGCTGGAGGGGTACCTCAGCTTCTACAACCGGCTGCTGCTGCGCGACCGCACGGGTGCGATTGCGATCGCGGACCGGCACGCCGAGGAGTCGTCGATGGAGGAGATGTTCACGGACCTCTTCATCCCGACGCTCACGTTCGCGCAGGAGGAGCTGGAGAAGAAGCGGATCTCGACGGCGAACGATCACTTCATCAAGGACGTCATCCGCGAGCTGATCATCCGCTACGGCGACCGCAATGCCGCGACAGCCGATCCGACGCGCCACATCGTCGCGGTCTCGGTGGCCGGCGAGCGCCTCTCCCTCGGCACGCTGATGCTCACCCAGATCCTGCGCACGGAGAGTTACTCGGCCGACTACTTCACCGACCTCCCGAACGAGGAGCTGATCTCGTTCATCACGGAGGTGAAGCCGGAAGCGGTGTTCGTCTCGTGCGCGAACATGGATCACCTCGCCGCCGGGTACGAGCTGCTGCAAGCGCTCGCCGCCCACTTCGCCGACCTCCTCATCGTCGCCGGCGGCTCCGCCTTCGCGAAGGATCGCGAACGCACCGTCGCCGCCGGCGCCACCTTCGTCCCGACCACGCTCGGCGAAGCGAAGGAAGACTTCCTCAACCGGCACAAGGGCGCGAGGAAGAAAACCGGCCGCTCGCTGACGTTCAGCGGGACGCGGTTTCGCGTTCCGCCGCCTGCGTAGTTGCCGGTTGCCGGTTGCCGGTTGCCGGTGGCCGGTTGCCGGTGGCCAGTGGCCG
>DASXHZ010000094.1:0-20776 GCA_036488085.1 Thermoanaerobaculia bacterium | reverse complement strand
GGTGCCGTAGATGATGTATTGCAGCAGCGCCATGAAGAAGAGCGCCACGCCGAGAACGATCATCTGGTAGTTCGTCGTGACGATGCCGCCGAGGTGGATGATGTGTTTCGGAACGAGCGTCGGGAAGAACTTCGGATCGGGGCCGAAGACGAACTGGCCGCCATACTCGAGGAAGAATGAGACGCCGATGGCGGTGATCAGCGACGCGATGCGCGGCGCGTTACGAAGCGGCCGGTAAGCGATGCGCTCGTTCAGGTAGCCGAACGTGCCGCAGACAATCATCGCCAGCAGCATGATTCCGGCGGCGGCGAAGAGCGTCGGCGCGTTGCTCTGGCCGTGCACATGCGCGGCAGCCCATCGGCCGGAGTAATAGCCGACGAAGCTGCCGAGCATGAAGACGTCGCCGTGCGCGAAGTTGATCAGCTTCAGGATGCCGTACACCATCGTGTACCCGAGAGCGATCAGCGCGTAGATCGATCCGGCGGCGATCCCGTTGAGCAGGTTCTGGAGAAATATCTGCACTAGTGCGTCGCTGTTGCTGCTCCTGCGGCGTTCTTCTGCGGATCGACGGTCGCTTTCAGGGTGAGCTGTCCGTCCTTGACCTCTTCGATCACGAGCTTCTTCCCGACGGCGTTGCGGTCGGGGCCGATGGTGATGTTGCCGGTGACGCCCTGGAAGTTCTTCGTGGCGGCGATCGCATCGCGGAGGTCATTTCCGTGCGTCGACTTCGCGCGCTTGAGCGAGTCGGCCAGGACGCGCGCGGCGTCGTACGCCAGCGCGGCCATGCCGTCGGGCGTGGCGCCGAAACGGTCTTTGTACTTCTGCACGAACTCGTGCACGATCGGCGCGGGATCGCCGTAGAAGTAGTGGTTCGAGTAGTACGAGCCTTCGAGCGCCTTACCGCCGATCTCGACCAGCTTCGGCGACTCCCAGCCGTCGCCGCCGACGAGGGGCGCGTTCAGGCCGAGGTCATGCGCCTGCTGCGCGATCTGACCGATGTCGGTGTAGTAGCCGGGGACGAAGAGGATCTGCGGGTTGGACGCCTTGACGGTCGTGAGCTGGGCGCGGAAGTCGCTGTCGCCGTTCGCGTAGCTCGCCTTCGACACGATCTTGCCGCCGCCGGCGGTGAAGCGCTCCTCGAAGAAGTGGCCGAGGCCCTGTGAGTAGTCGCTCTTCACGTCGGTGAGGAGCGCCGCGTTCTTGACGCCTTCGCTCAGGACGTAGTCGGCGAGCGAGTGGCCCTGGTAGTCGTCGGTGTAGCAGGTGCGGAAGATGTAGTCGCCCTTCTTGGTGATCTCCGGGTTCGTCGACGACGGCGTGATCATAGGGACCTTGTTCTGCTGGCAGATAGGCGCGGCCGCGAGCGAGCACGACGACGCCACTTCGCCGAGGACGGCGACGACGTTGTTCTCCGAGATCAGCTTCGTGACGGCCGTGGCCGCCTCTTCCTGCTTCGACTGGTCGTCTTCGGTGATGACCTTGATCTTCTTGCCGTTGACTCCGCCATTGGCGTTGATCTCGTCGATGGCCATCATGATGCCGTTGTGCGTCGACGTGCCGAAGGTCGCCTGCGGACCGGTGAGCGAGCCGTACTCGCCGACGAGGATCTCGCCGCCGCCCGCCGCATTCGCTCCGCCTCCGGTCTCAGACTTCGGCGCGCAACCGGCGATGGCGACGGAAATCGCCGCAAGTGACAGCACGAAAAGGTTCTTCCTCATTAGTTTTCTCTCTCCAAAAGGCGCGCGAATTCTATAGCACGGGCGTGCAGGGACGTTGCCATCACCCAAGCCCTGTGTAGCGCCGCCGACTCGGCGGCGTTCCGGTGGACGTTCGCGAGAAGCCGCCGGCGGGTCGGCGGCGCTACAAAGGTCCTACAAATTCACCCAGACGCTCTTCGTCTGCGTGTACTTGTCGAGCGCGTCACGGCCTTGGTCGCGGCCGAAGCCGGACTCTTTGAAGCCGCCGAACGGCAGCGCGGGGTCGTACAGGTTGTAGCTGTTGATCCAGACGGTCCCGGCCTTGATCGCGCGGGCGATGCGGTGCGCTTTCGAGATGTCGCGGGTCCAGACGGCGGCCGCGAGGCCGTAAACCGTCGCGTTCCCCTTCGCGACCGCATCCTCGGCGTCCTTGAAGCGGATGGTGGCGAGGACGGGGCCGAAGATCTCCTCGCGGGCGATCTTGGCGTCGGGCTGCACGTCGTCGAAGATGGTCGGCTTGACGAAATAGCCCTTGCCGGTGCCGATATCGGTCCGCTCGCCGCCGGCGACGAGCTTCGCCTCGCCCTTCCCAGCCTCGATGTAGCGCAGCACCGTCTCCATCTGTTCTTTCGAGACGATGGCACCGAGGCGGGTCTTCGGGTGGAGCGGATCGCCGGCGACCATCTTGTTCGCCCGGTCGATGACTTTCGCCATCAGCTCGTCGTGCGCCGCCTCTTCCACCAGCAGGCGCGATCCGGCGGCGCAGACTTCCCCTTTGCCATAGAAGATCGCGTTGAGCGCGCCGCGCGCGGCTGCGTCGAGGTCGGCATCGGCGAAGACGATGTTCGGCGACTTGCCCCCGAGCTCCAGGGACACTTTCTTGAGCGTCTTCGCCGCGCGCGCCATGAGTTGGCGGCCGACTTCGGTCGAACCGGTGAACGCGATGGCGTCGATCGACGGATGGTCGACCATCGCGTTGCCAACGACGCTCCCCTTCCCCGGAATGACGTTCAACACGCCCGCCGGCAGACCGCACTCGCGCGCGTATTCGGCGAACTTCAACAACGAGAGCGAGGTGTTCGACGCCGGCTTGATGACGACGGTGTTCCCGCACGCCAGCGCCGGGGCGATCTTCCAGACGGCGAGCATCAGCGGGAAGTTCCACGGGGTGATGGCGCCGACGACGCCGACCGGCTCGCGGAGTGTGTAGGTGAACGCGTTCTCGGCGATCGGGATGGTCTCGCCGGTGACTTTGCCGCTCCATCCGGAGAAGTAGTAGAGGCACTCGGCGGCGGCCGGGGTATCGACAAATTGCGACTCGAAGATCGGTTTGCCGTTGTCGATCGTCTCGATCTTCCCGATCTCCTCGGCGCGCGCGGTCAGCATTTCGGCGATGCGGAAGAGGATCTTGCCGCGGTCGCGCGGCTTCATCTTCTGCCACTCGCTCCCCGGCTCCATCTGCGCCCGCGCAGCGCGCGCTGCCGCGTCGACGTCGTCCGGCCCCGCTGACGCGACGTCCGTGATCTTTTCCTCGGTGGCTGGGTTGTACGTGGCGAACGTCTCGCCGGACCGCGCGTCGACGAATTCGCCGCTTATGAAGAGCTGGTTCTGCATGGCGGCGCGAATCGTATCGCTTCCTACGCCGGCACCGCTTCTTCGACGTACGGCTTCACGTCAAACCCGCGGACGTACATCTGATGGATGCGCTCCATCTCGTCATCGGTCAGAGGCGCGTGTTCCGAGGCGCGGGCGAACTCGTCGAGCTGCTCTTCGTCGTAGATATTCGGGAGCGCTGAGAGGATCGAGGGGTGGGCGTAGAGCCAGAGCATGGCGAGCTGGCCGATCGATACGCCGCGCTCCTCGCAGAGAGGCTTCAAGAGCTCGATCTTCTGGAGGCCTTCGACGAGCCAGGCGCGCGGGCGGTGCGAGCGGTGGTCGCTCTCGTCGAACTTCGTGTCGATGGTGTACTTCCCTTCGAGCATGCCGGAGGAGTGCGTGACGCGGATGAGGAACTGCGGTCCGGGGCTCGCCTTCCAGGCGCGGAAAGCGTGGTCGAATGACGAGGTCGTCGAGCACTCCTTCTTGCCGGTCTTCCCCTCCATCGCCTCTTCGACGGCCGCGTATGACGCGCCGCGCTCGGCGGCAAGGATGAACTCGCGTCCGGGGTCCTGCTCCAGGATGTTGTAGATCATCTGCGTGACCGGGGCGCGGCGGACGGCGTTGGCGTAGATCCCTTCGTCGCGCCAGCCGATGGCGGGGCCGAGGGACGGGCCGTAGGAGGAGATCTTTCCTTCGCTCTTCAGCGACGCGAGGGTGTCCCAGTGCTCGTCGGTCATGAGCGTCGTGACGCGCGGGTTGTGGGGCTGGTAGATCGCGATGTGGTCGGTGCCGAGGCGTTTGAGCGACTGCTCGCAGGCGAAGCGGATGAACTGCGGCGAGAAGTCCTGCGGGAGCTCGCGCTGGCCACGCGGGCGCTCCGGGTTGTTGTAGAAGTCGTAGCCGAACTTGGTGCCGACGACGAGCTCCGGATGCTCTTTCAGCAGCGGCGCGAGCGCGGTCTCCCCTCGGCCGTTGCCGTAGGCGTCGGCCGTGTCGATGTAGTTGACACCGCGATCGATCGCGGAGGAGATGATCGCGCGCGCCTCATCGTCGGTGTACGTTCCCCACCAGCCGGTCGTGAGTGTCCACGTCCCGAATCCGAGCTCAGAGACTTTGATGTCGGTACCGTGAAGGATCCTGTAGCGCATATCGGTAGAGTCTAATCCGCAAAGAGCCCGCCCCAAAACGTCGAGAGAGTCGATCAAAAACGTCGAGACCTCGGTATCTCAACGCTTTTCAAACCTTGGTAAACGTTGACCAAGCCCTGGTAATCGTTGATGTCCGTGCATCAAAACGTTGAGACCTCGGATCTCAACGCTTCCGCCGAAATCCGTTCCGCCGGGAGCCTCGTACATCAGACCGGAGGCAAAAGAGATGGCTACGGTAATGACGATGCACTGGCCCGAGGTGACGAAAGAGCAGTACGAGCAGGCGCGGAACGAGGTTCGCTGGGAGGCGGAGACGCCGGCCGGCGCCAAGTTTCACGTTTCGTGGTTCGGCGATGACGGCCTGCACGTGCTCGACCTCTGGGACTCGCCGCAGGACTTCCAGAACTTCGCCGCCACACGCCTGAACCCCGCCACGCAGCGGATCGGGATCAAAGGGCAGCCGAAGGTCGAGCTGACCGAGGCCCACGCGATCTTCGCGCCGAACGTCTAGGGGACTCGGCCGAGGACTTCCTTAGCGTCGTCGCCCTGGAAGAACTGTGCTCCTCGGATCGTGAGATGTGTCAACGCCGCAGAGTCCATGCTCCGGCCATCACGAGAACGGTTAGGAGTACGGCGAGCGCACGACTGTCGAGCGCCGGACCTGCTCCGGGACGTCGAACCCGAATTGACAACCAGCTCGAAAGGGAAGCCGTTGAACACGGCAAAATCAACGTACTCCCATGCGAGGTGATGGCGCCCAGCGGAAAGAGGACCCAAATCCAGATCGGCGGATAAACATGCCGGGGCAGGGATCTGCGTCAACTTGTGCTGGGTAACGACAATGGTATCGCTGGCGAAGGTGAACGTCGGTTGAGTAAACGCGGTGAATGCGGGATTTGCAGTCTCATAATGAAGGAGAACATGCGGCCCAAATGTAAACGTCATGACAGGATTGCCGGTCGGGACCCTCCACCGCTCGGAGCCTGTCCATAGGCGACGGCGGCTGTCAGAGCCACCGTAATTGCGGCCGCTAGTCGCACGGATCGCACGATCTTACTTCCCCGCGAAAGCCGGCTTCCGCTTCTGGTTGTACGCGCCGAGGCCCTCCTTGGCGTCCTCGCTCTGGAAGAGCTGCTGCTGCAGCTCGCGCTCGATGGCGAGGGCGCTCTCGAAGGGGATCTCCCAGCCGGTTTGCACCGACCGCTTGATCCGGCCGACGGCCTTGGAGGCCTTGTTCGGGGGGCAGAAGCTCCAGGCGTACTCCATGACGCGGTCCCACCACTTCTTCCCGTTCTCTTCGGCGGGCCAGACGTAGTTGACGACGCCGAGGCGGAGCGCTTCTTCGAAGTCGAACAGGCCACCCTCGATCATCAGCTCGATCGATTTCGTCTTGCCGACCAGGCGCGAGAGCCGCTGCGTTCCGCCGGTTCCAGGCAGCACGCCGAGGGTGACCTCGGGGAGGCCGACTTTGCCGGCGCGCTGGAGGGCGATGCGCATGTCGGCCGCCATCGCGATCTCAAGGCCGCCGCCGACCGTGTGGCCGTTCAGCGCCGCGATGACCAGCTTCGGCGTCTGCTCGAGGCGGTTGAGCGTCTCGTTCGCATGGAGGCAGAAGTAGTACTTGAACCCCGGCGTGACCTCGGAAAGCATCTTGATGTTGGCGCCGGCGGAGAAGAACTTGTCGCCCGCGCCGCGCAGCACGATCACGTGGACGTCGTCGTCCATGCGAGCGCGGAGGATGCACTCATCCAGCTCGCGGTTCATTTCGTAGGTGTAGGTGTTCGCGGGAGGGTCGTTCAACTCAAAGATCGCGACACCTTTTTCGACTCGGTAGTCGATCAGATTTCCGGACATCTTGGCTCCTTCGTCAGAATAGGGCGCGCATTCTATCCCGTGGTCACCGTCCGTCGCCGAAGGAGATGCCGACGTCGCGGGCGCTTTCGACCAGGGGACTCTCGGGATCGACGTATTTGGGGTTCGAGACGGCGTCGCGGATGGCGACGGGAACGATCTCGTCGCCGCGCAGGGCCACCATCTTGCCGAAGTGGCGGTCGAGGACGAGTTGTGCGGCGGCGGCACCGAATCGCGTCGCGAGGATGCGGTCGTACGCGATGGGAGAGCCGCCTCGTTGGATGTGGCCGAGGACGGTGACGCGGATCTCGAGGTCGATGTGCTGCGCGATGTCGGCGGCGACCTGGTACGCGATGCCGCCAAGGCGGCGCGAGGTTTTGTCCAGGTAGATTTCTTCGCCGCCTTCCCGTTTGGCTCCTTCGGCGACGACAATGATGTCGAACTTCGAGCCTTCCCGCTGCCGCGACCGGATGGAGCGGACGATCTCGTCGACGCGATACGGGATCTCCGGAATCAGGATGATGTCGGCGCCGCCCGCCATGCCGGCGTAGAGCGCGATCCAGCCGGCGTTGCGGCCCATGACTTCGAGCAGCATCACACGGTCGTGGCTCTCGGCGGTGGTGTGGAGGCGGTCGACCGCTTCGGTGGCAACCGAGACGGCGGTCATGAAGCCGAATGTGTAGTCGGTGGCGGCGAGGTCGTTGTCGATCGTCTTCGGGACCGCGACGATCGGGATGCCCGTCTCGCAAAGCCGCTGCGCGATTCGCAGCGTGCCGTCGCCGCCGATGGCGACGATGCCGTCGATCCCCAGCGCCCGGATGTTGTCGATGACCTCGGCTGACCGGTCGATGCAGCGGATGCGGCCGTCATCGATGATCGGGTACTCGAACGGGTTGCCGCGATTCGTGGTGCGGAGGAGTGTTCCGCCTTTCGGCAGGATGCCGCGGATCGTCTCCGGGTTGAGCGGGACGACGTTGTTCGTCAGCAGGCCCTCGAAGCCGAACTGGATGCCGACCACTTCCGTATCGTCGCGCTGCAGCGTCCGCACCGCGGCGCGGATGACCGCGTTGAGACCGGGACAATCGCCGCCGCCGGTAAGGATTCCGATTTTCGTACGACTCATCTTTCCGTTTTCTCGTGCAAAAGGTTATCCGCGATCCGTTATCTGTGTCCGCATAAAGCTCTGCTCGGATAACGGATAACGGATCGCATAACGGGTTCTTCTGGCATTTCTTGTGCTCAACAGTAAGGCGTAACTGGAGGAAGGAACACATGAATATCATCGGATGGCTGTTGTTCGGCTTGGTCGTAGGCGCCATCGCCAAATTCCTCATGCCCGGACGCGACCCCGGCGGCTGGATCGTCACGATTCTTCTCGGCATCGCCGGCTCGTTCGTCGGCGGTTTCCTCGCTTCGACACTGATGGGCCGGCAGGAGCAGACGGCCGGCTGGATCGGATCGATCATCGGCGCGATCGCGCTGCTGTTCATCTACCGGCTGATCGTCGGACGCCGCACCGTAGTCTGAGATCACTCCCCTGATTTCGAAGGGCCCCGCAATGTCCTGCGGGGCTTTTTTGTTTTTGACTTCAACAAACTGTGACAGTTCGCCGTAGGTTGATCAGGAAGCGCGAAACGAAGACTTTCCACATTCGTCTCAACGAATATCGACGGTCGGGCGCGACCTCTGGCACCCGACGGTCCGCCACAGCTTCCAGCCAACCACCAGGAGGAGTTAAATACACACCATGAATTACTCCAGTAAACGCTTTCTTTCGACTGCGGCCATCATCATCGCCTCGGTCGCTTTCGGCGTGCTCATCAGCGCAGACCTCGGGATGATGCAGAAATCGCACGCCCAGTCGACCGCCGCCATCCAGACGTCGACCGGCCCCGTGACTTCGGTGACGATCCCGTCGTTTGCCGACGTCGCTTCGCGCGTCATGCCGGCAGTCGTGTCGATCACCACCACCGAGATCGTCCATCAGAGCTCGTTGCGCGGTCAGCACGGCATGACGATCGACCCGTTCGATTTCTTCTTCCCGAATCCGAACGGCCAGCGCAGCCCGAACAACAACCGCCGTCAGCAGATGCCGGACAACGGCAATGACGACGACGCGCGCCGCCAGCTCAGCGGCGGCTCCGGCTTCATCATCTCGCCGGACGGTTACATCCTGACCAACAACCACGTCGTCGAAGACGCGGCGAAGGTCGAGGTGCACTTCGGCGCCGATGAGAACGGCGCCGGCGGACACACGGTGACCGCCAAGATCATCGGCCGCGACCCGTCCACCGACATCGCGCTGCTGAAGATCGACTCGCCGACGCCCCTGCCGAACATCCCGCTCGGCGACTCCGATCGCATCCGCAAGGGCGACTGGGCCATCGCGGTCGGCAATCCGTTCCAGTTCGAGAACACGCTCACGGTCGGTGTCATCTCGGCGAAGGGCCGCTCGCTCAATCTCTCCGAGCAGACCCGCTCGTTCGAGAACTTCATCCAGACCGACGCCGCGATCAACTTCGGCAATTCCGGCGGCCCGCTCCTGAACATCAACGGCGAGGTGGTCGGCATCAATACCGCCATCCGCGCCGGCGGCGCGCAGGGCCTCGGCTTCGCGACGCCGATCAACACGGCCCGCCGCCTCCTGCCGCAGCTCAAGCAGGGGAAGGTCGTCCGCGGTTACCTCGGGATGGCGATCACCGACGTCACGGAGAACACGGCGAAGGCGCTGAACCTCCCCGAGGCGCGCGGCGCTGAAGTCGAGAGCCTTGAAGCAGGCGCGCCTGGCGAAAAAGCCGGCATCCAGCACGGCGACATCGTCGTCGACATCGACGGCAAGCCGATTCGCAACAATCGCGAGCTCATCGACTACATCTCGTACCTCCCGGTCGGAACGAACGTGAAGATCGGCCTGATTCGCAACGGCCAGCACATGGTCGTCACGGCGAAGACGGCCGAGCGTCCGCCCGACGGCACCGAGCAGGCGGATAACACCGCCGTCGCCCCGAATGAGCCGGCACGCAACCGCCTCGGCCTCTCGGTCAGCGACATCACACCCGACTTGCGCCAGCAGTACAGCCTCGCCGACAACATGACCGGCGTGGTCGTCACGAGCGTCAAGGACGTGTCGTCGGCCGGCGAGGTCGGCATCGGCGAGGGCGACGTGATCAGCGAGGTGCAGGGCACGAAGATCACCAACGCGTCGCAGTTCCATAACGTGATCGAGGCGCTCAAGCCGGGCCAGTGGATCCGCGTCTACGTCAGCACACCGGTTCGTAACGGCCGTCCGGTCTCCGGGTACCGCACGATGCAGGTGCCCGCGAAGTAAGTCGTCACACGTTGATCGGATGTAGGGGCCGGCTCTCCGCCGGCCCTTTTTCGTAGAATCACCTTCTTGAACGACGAGCTTTTCATGCGCCGGGCGCTGGAGCTGGCGGCGCAGGGGCGGTACTCGACGAGTCCGAACCCGATGGTCGGCTGCGTGATCGTTCGCGACGGGCAGATCATCGCGGAAGCGTTCCACAGCCGCGCCGGCGAGGCACATGCCGAGGTCGAGGCTCTCCGCAACTGCCGCGACCCGCACGGCGCGACGCTCTATGTGACGCTCGAACCGTGCGCACACCATGGCCGCACGCCGCCGTGCGCCGACGCAGTGATCGCGGCCGGCGTCGCACGCGTGGTGGTCGCGATGCGCGACCCGCATGATGTGGTCGACGGCCGCGGGATCGAGAAGATCGAAGCAGCCGGCATCCCGGTCACCCTCGGCGTCTGCGAGCCGGACGCGCGCCGGCTCAACGAGCGATTCGTCTGGTCGGTGACGAAGAAGCGGGCATTCGTGCTCCTCAAGGCAGCGATGACGCTCGACGGAAAGCTCGCGACGATCACGCGCGACAGCAAGTGGATCACGGCGGATGCGGCGCGCAATCGGAGTCTCGAGTTGCGCGAGGAGTACGACGCGATCCTCGTCGGCAGCGGCACGGTCGTCGCGGACAACCCGCACCTCACCCGCCGTCTCGGCTGGTCGTCGACACCGTGGACACGGATCATCCTCGACCGCGATCGCGTCGTACAGCCTGACGCGCACCTGCTCACTGATGGGGGCGCGACGTTGCACGTTACCGAGGACATCGATCTGGAGCGGCTACTCGACGATCTCTATACGCGCGGCATCCATTCGCTCATCGTCGAAGGTGGGTCGGTCATCCATTCCGACTTCATACGCCGCAACCTCTGGCAGAAGATGATCATCTTTGTGGCACCCGCGATCGTCGGCGGCGCCGAGGCACCTTCGATCTTCAGCGGCGAACCGGTGAGCCGGTTGACAGACGCTCATCGCTTTCGTTTTGATCGCGCGGAGATGGTTGGTGGTGATTTGATGATTGTTGCGTATCCGTGAGATTCGTTATTCGTTACTCGTTATTCGGGGTCACGGATCACGGAACACGGACCCCGAATAACGAGTAACGAATAACGAATGTTCACTGGAATCATCCATCACACCGGCGTCATCGACGCGTTCGAGCGGCTGCCGAACGGCGCGCGAATCCGGCTACGAACGACGGATTCGGAGCCGTTCGTGCGCGGTGAGAGCCTCGCCGTGAACGGCGTCTGCCTCACGATGCTGCCGGAGAACGGCGAGCTGGTCGCCGACGTCTCCGACGAGACGCTGTCGCTGACGACGCTCCGCTCCCTCGCTTCGGGGCAACGGGTGAACGTCGAGCGGGCGCTCGCACTCGGCGATCGTCTGGGAGGACATCTCGTGCAGGGCCACATCGACGGCACCGGCACGCTGCTCTCGATCGCGACGGAAGGTGAATTCGCCGTCTACCGCTGGAGCTATCCGCCCCAGTTTTCGGAGCTGGTCGTCGGCAAAGGCTCGATCGCCGTCGACGGCGTCTCACTCACGGTCGTCGAACCGGAGGCTGGCAGCTTCAGCGCCGCGCTCATCCCCGAGACCCTCCGCCGCACGAACCTCGGCGACGCACACATCGGCGACGCCGTGAACCTCGAGTTCGACATGGTGGCGAAGCACATCCGCAACCTCGTCGCCCCTTACGTTCGGGCCGTCCATTGATTCTCTACAAGAAGTCGCCGGCGCTTCGTATCAAGCGCGTTGCGGCGCCGGAGCCTCCGTTCTGGTACGCGACGGCGGTCGCTCCCTACTCGCCACGGCGCGCGCAGCCGATCGCGATCGACTATGTCGACCTGTTCGCCACCGCGGCCGAACGGATGGACGTGACGGTGTGCGATCGCGTGCGCGAGGAGCTGTCGCGCGCGACGCGGCTGCGCGAGCCGCTGCTGATCGAGGCCGCGGAAATCGCTGAGGAGATCTTCGGGCGTGGCACCGAGGCTTGCGAGTTCTGCATCGACTTCGACATCCCGGCGCTCGTGCTGGCGTCGACGCGCGGCGCGATCCCGACGTTCGTCTGCGACCTCGTCATCGTAGCGTGGCCCGCCGACGTGGCGCGGCTCGACGTGCTCTTCTCGGAGGCGCGCGAGCGCCGCACGCGATGGGGAGCGGCGATCCCGCTGGTCTTTCCGGCCACGACCGATCTCGTGGTGCTCGAAGCGGTCGCCGATCTCGCGAAGAAGCACGGCGCCGCTTACTTTGCTCCGATCCCGATCGAGCTCGACCCGGCGGCGAAGCAGTCGATCGCGGCGCATTTCGCGCTCGAGGAAGAGATCTACGAGCTGCTTTTCCACTCCGATCTCGATCCGATGCGGATCGCGACGGAGCGGCACGTCGCGGCGCTGGCGCACGAGCGCGGGATGGGCGACTTCATCACGCCGCCGCGCTGGAAGGAGCGGACGAACTGGAACGGCGCCGTGCTCCTGACGCTCACGGCGTCGCGGATGATGGCGATGGATCACGAGCCGGAGATCGCCGGGATGCTCGCCCGCTCGGCGCGCGCCGTCGCCGACCTGGAGAAACCGATCGCGAGGATCGCCGAGGCGGCTAGTTTGTCGATCGTCGAGACACTGGATGAGATCGGCGTCGACGTGCTGACGGAGTGGTTGTCGGGGGCGACGCCGGCGTTCGTCGAGCGGATCAACCGCGCGTGGCGGCTGCGACGGGACGCTGGTCTTTCCGGTGCGTCACCTTGACCTTGGTCGAGATCCCGCCGCGAACGTAGAAGTCGCCTTCGACCTCGATGAAACGCGGATCGATCGCGGCGATCAGGTCGTTGGCGATGCGGTTCGTGACCGCCTCGTGGAACGCTCCCTCGTCGCGGTACGACCAGAGGTAGAGCTTGAGCGACTTCAGCTCGACGCACGTCTGGTCCGGCGTGTAGCGGATGCGGATGGTCGCGAAGTCGGGCTGTCCGGTCATCGGGCAGAGACACGTGAACTCCGGCGCCTCGAACGCGATCTCGTAGTCGCGCTCCGGATTCGGATTCGGAAACGTCTCGAGTGACTTGGAGGGTTTCGTGGGCATCGCGGAGGACTACTTCTTCGGCGCGCCGGCCATCAGCTTCTGATTCAGCTCCTTGATGCGTTCCTGCAGTTGGCCGATCTTCGCCTGCGCGTCGGCGCGGAGGCGCTCGTTGTCGGCGCGCATGCGGGCGACTTCCTCGTCGCGCTGACGGTCGCCGCCCTGGTTCTGCGCCATCTGGGAGCGGAGGAAGTCGACGTCGTGACGGAGCCCTTCGAGCTCCTCGTCCTTGTCGGAGAGCCGCTGCCGCCACTGCACTTCCTGCTCTTCATAGAGCCGCTTGATGTCCATCAGCTCGGTGATCTGGGAGAAATCGGAATAGCTGGGGGCCATGTCTCCTCCGGCGCGCACGCGCTCTTCGATCTGCGGGAAGAGCTTGCGCAGCTTGAGCGAGAGATCGTCCGGATCGCTCGCCAGCGCCATCGCGTCTTCGTAATTGATCTTCTGATGCACCAGCAGCGCGACGAGCGACTGATTCATCGACTGCATCCGCAACAGGCCGACCGACGACTCGATCGCCTCGAGGATCTCCTTCGAGTTCCCCTCTTCGACCATCTTCGCGATCTGCGGCGAGTTCTTGAGGATCTCCACCGCCGCCGTCAGCCGCCCTTCCTTCGTCTTCACCAGCTTCAGCGAGATGATGCCGCGGAGGACGAGCGCGAGCTGCGCGCGAATCTGCTTGTGCTGCTCCGGCGGAAACGAGTCGATGATGCGGTCGATCGTCTGCGCCGCGTTGTTGGTGTGAAGGGTCGAGAAGACGAGGTGGCCCGTCTCCGCGGCCGTCAGCACCGTCTGCATCGTTTCCACGTCGCGCATCTCGCCGACCATGACGACGTCGGGGTCCTGGCGCATCGCATTGCGCAGCGCTTCCTTGAAGCTCGGCGTGTCGGTGCCGACCTCGCGCTGCGAGATCGCCGCGACTTTGTCGATGAAGAGGAACTCGATCGGGTCTTCGATCGTAACGATATGCAGCGGCTCGTTGTCGGAGATGTAGCTGATCATTGCCGCGAGGGTCGTCGACTTGCCGGAGCCGGTCGGACCGGTGACGAGGACGAGGCCGTCGGGAATCTGCGTCAGCTCCCGCACCGCTTCCGGCAGCTCGAGCTGGTCGATGGCCTGCACCTGGATCGGAATGCGGCGGAAGACGGCGCCGACCGTCCCGCGCTGCATGTACACGTTCGCGCGGAAGCGTGCGACGCCCGGAACGCCGTAGCCGAAATCGACCGCCTGCGTGGCGTCGAACTTCTCGCGCTGCTGTTTCGACAGCAGCGGCAACAGCAGGCGCTCCAGGTCGGTCGGCTTGAGCGGATCGGTCTTGACCGGGATCAGCTTCCCGCGCACCCGCACCAGTGGCGGCCGCATCGGCTTCAAATGAAGGTCCGATGCCTCCTGCTTCGCCATGTAGACGAGCAGGTCGTTCAGCGTGAACGCGTGCTGCTGCTCCGCCGGCGTCGGAGGTGCGACTGGGACCGTCACGGATAGGGATTATAGCGGGAGGAGTTATTTCAGATGGGCGTCCAGAAACGCGAGCATCCTGCCGGTCGCGTCGACCGAGTTCGAGAGAGCCCAGAACCCCGGCACGTGGCCTTCGCCGGCGTAGATCGCCAGCTCGGCATCGCGGCCGAGGCGCTTGAGGGCGTTGAACATCTTCCTGGCTTCGAGCACGGGGCAGGCGCTGTCTTTCTCGCCATGAATCAGAAGCAGCGGCGTGTGGATCTTGTCGGCCTGGTAATACGGCGAGTTGGCGATGTAGCGATCGAGCGCGGCCCAAGGATGCGTGCCCATGCGCCCCTGCCCGCTCTCCGCCCACGCCGCACCGCCGCCGCCGTCGTCGTTGCCGTAGGTGCCGGGGAGGTCGTAGACGCCGTCGAGCGCGATCGCCGCGCGGAAGAGATCGGAGCGCGTGACGATCGCCGCGGCGCTGTACGCGCCGTACGACTGCCCCATGATCGCCACGCGGTGACGATCGACATATCCGAGCATCGCGGCATGCTCGACCTGCGCGACGACTTCGTCCGTCATCTCCTGCACCGGATTTCCTTTGCCGGGCGGCGAGAGCGGGACGTCGCAGAAGAGCACCGCGTAGCCGCGCGATGTGAAGATCTGCACGGGGATCGTGTTCGGTGCACCGCCGCCGAAATCGTCGGCTGAGAGCTGCGCGCCGGAGTAGAAGTAGACGATCGCCGGCAGAGCGTCGCCGCGCTTCGCGCCCGCCGGGAGGAAGACGTGCGACTCCACGCGCCGTTCGCCGATGGTCGTCTCGAACGACTCCATCGGCCCGACGGTGCTCGTGTCGAGGCGTGGCTCGACGTGCGAGAGGCGGCGAACGATTTTCATGTTCCTGTCGAACAGGTAGTAGTCGCCGGGCGTCGTGAGGCTCTCGAAGCGCGCCACGACCATGTTGTTGGCGACCCCGATCGGATTGAAACGGCCGGCGTTCAAGAGCGATTTGACCCGGCCCGTTTTCAGATCGACGTCGATGACTTCGCGCCCGCGCTTGGCGATGAGCGAGCCTGATGCAGGCTGCCACATCGTCGGCACGGCTTGCACGTCAAGCTTGCGCGCCGCGCCGCCGTCCAGCGGCACGACGGCGATGACCATAGGCGTCATGAAGTCGTAGACCTTCTCGCCCGACTCGACGCCCACGATCGCGGCGCTGCCGTCGCGCGTCAGATAGAGCGGCGAGCCGGCGATGGTGCCGAGCGATTCGCCGAGCCGGCGCGAATGCGAGGGATCGCCGAGCGATGCGATCCGGAGGTCGCTCGTTTTCGAGTAGACGATCCGCTTCGAGTCCGGCGTCCACTGATAGGTCCAGTCGTAGCTCTCGTCGTCGGGAACGCGGATATCGCTGAAGACCGCCACCGGCTTGCCGCCGCCGGCCGGAACGATGACGAGCGACTCATAGTAGTCATCGGCTGCGGGGTCTTTTACGGACCTGACGGAGAAGTACGAGATCCACTTGCCGTCGGGCGAGAGGCGCATCACGTGCGGCGGAAGCTCCGCATCGTGCGGGACGACGACGCGCGACGCGCCACTCGCGACGTCGATGGCAACGATCGACGAGGCTTCCCAGTCGAGTAGAGCCGCGTTGAGGTCCTGTTGCGGCGGCGGCGCGTCGTGCGTGCGGAAAACCTTCACGCGCTCGCTTTTCGGCGCTGCGTGCGGCTTCGAAAGCCGCGCTCCCATTACGTACAGCGTTTTCCCGTCCGGGCTCCACAAGGCGCGGTCGGACGACAGCCGCGGGCGGATGTCCGCCAGCCGCCGCTTCGCGCCGGACAAAACGTCGTAGATCCACACCGTGGGACTGCGGTCCTCGTTCGAGTAGTACGCGAGTTGACGGCTGTCGGGCGAAAACGATCCGCGCCAGCACGGTCCTTTCGCGCAAATCGCGCGTGGCTCGCCACCCTCGATGCCGCCCAGCGCGAGATTCACGCCGAAGTACACCGCCGGAAAGCCGTTCGGCAAAGTGTTCACCTCGAGCTCGCCGCTGTTCTCCGTCTTCTCGGGCTGCGTGCGGATCTCGTAGGCGAGCCAGCGGCCGTCGGGACTGACCGTCCCGGGAATCATGCGGTGAACCTCGTGGCGTCCGAAAGCGACGTCGAGCGGAAGAGGGACTGCGAGCGCGGCAGCGAGGAGGAAGGGGATCACGGGACTATCGTCGCATAACGCTGTCGAGGATCATCAAGAACGCTTCCTGCTGCTTCGGATCGGTCTTGTTGATCACGGCGATCGTCTCGCCGATGCGGAAGCGCTGGTGGAGCTCGTCGGCGGAGTGAGACGACGTGACGACGATGCGGCGGGCGGGCAGGCCCTTCTGGCGCGCGTAGTCGACGAACTTTTTCCCGTCCATCCCCGGCATCTCGAGGTCGACGATCAGGAGGTCGATCTCGCCGTCGATCTTCGGCAGCGCGTCATAGGGATGCGTGTAGCTCTCGACCTTGACGGAGTCGGGATAGCGCTCCAGGATGAAATTCGACCAGAGATCGCCGTACGCGACGGAGTCGTCGACGATGACGACCCGCTTCATCGCTTGGCTTTCTTCTTCGGAGCGGCAGTTGCGAGCCGCGTATCGTGCTTCACCACGCCGCCGACGATGGTCGCGACCACGGCGCCGTGCAGCGTCTGGCCGAGGAACGGCGAGTTCTGCGCCATCGACTGGAACGGCACGGCGACGGTGCTCTTCGCCGCGGGATCGACGATGGTGACGTCTCCGAGCGAGCCGCTCTTCAGCGAGCCTCCCGGCAGTTTGAAGATCCGCGCCGGACCGCAGGACAACAGGTCGACGAGGCGCGCCAAATCGATGATCTTCTTCGCGACGAGCTGGGAGTAACAGACCGCGAACGCCGTCTCGAGCCCGATCACGCCGAACGGCGCGAGGTCGAACTCGACGTTCTTCTCGTCCACGTGATGAGGCGCATGGTCGGTCGCGATGGCGTCGACGGTACCGTCCGCGATCCCTTCGACGATCGCGTCGCGGTGCTCCCTGGAGCGCAGCGGCGGATTCATCTTTAGATTCGTCGAGAACGACTGCACCGTCTCGTCCGTCAGCGCGATGTGGTGCGGCGTCACCTCGCACGTCACACGCACGCCCGACTGCCGCGCCTCACGCACCGCGTCGATGGCGCCGGCGGTCGAGAGATGCGCGATGTGAAGATGCGCGCTCGTGAGCCGCGCCAGGATCACGTCGCGCGCGACGAGCGTTTCCTCCGACGCCGCCGGGATACCACCCATGCCGAGGAGCGTCGAGAAGTAGCCCTCATGCATCACGCCGCCCTCGTTGAGCTGGGCGTCCTCCTCGTGCGCGATCACCGGGATTCCGAGCATCGAGCAGTACTCGAGCGCCCGGCGCATCAACTGGGAGTTGTAGACCGGCTTGCCGTCGTCGCTGACGCCGACGCATCCCGCCAGACGCAGATCGGCCAGCTCCGCGAGCTCCTCGCCGCGCAGTCCCTTGCTCACCGCGCCGATCGGATAGACGCGGCACGCCCCGTTTCTCCGCGCCTCGGCGACCACCATCTCGGTCACCGCGCGCTCGTCGTTCGGAGGCAGCGTGTTCGCCATGGCGCAGACGGCCGTGTAGCCGCCGGCGACCGCAGCGCGCGTTCCGGTGGCGATCGTCTCCTTGTGCTCCTGCCCCGGCTCGCGGAGATGGGTGTGGAGATCGATGAAGCCGGGCGTCACCACCAGGCCATCGGCGTCCAGCACGTCGACGTTCGCCTTGAGCTTCTTGTCGACGCGCGAGATGCGGCCGTCCTCGATGAGGATGTCGAGCTTTGCGTCGAGCTCCTGCGACGGATCGAGAACGCGGCCGTTCGTGATGAGCAGGTTCATTCGCCGAGGTGCGCTCCTCCGAGGAGATACAGCACCGCCATCCGCACCGCCACCCCGTTCGTCACCTGTTCCAGGATGACGGAGCGGTCCGGGTTGTCGGCGACGTCGCTCGCGATCTCGACGCCACGGTTCATCGGGCCCGGATGCATGACGATCACGTCTTTCCTCGCCCGCTTGAGCCGCACCTCGGTCAGCCCGAAAGTGTTGTAGTACTCGCGCAACGACGGGAAGCTCAGCTTTCCCTGCCGTTCGAGCTGGATGCGCAGCATCATGATCACGTCGGCCGCCTCGATCGCCTTGTCGAGCGAGTGCGCCACGCGGACGCCCATCTTCTCGACCTGGGCCGGAATCAGCGAGGGCGGGCCGGCGACGGTGACGTTCGCTCCCATCTTCGTCAGGAGGTGGATGTTCGAGCGGACGACGCGCGAGTGCGCGATGTCGCCGATGATCGAGACGTTCACGCCCTTGAGACGCCCGAGGCGCTCGCGGATCGTGAAGGCATCGAGGAGCGCCTGCGTCGGGTGCTCGTGCGCGCCGTCGCCGGCGTTGATGATGGAGGCGGGCAGGCGTTCGGCGAGCATCTTCGGGGCACCGGGATATTTGTGGCGGATGACGATCATGTCGGGGCGCATCGCCATCAGGTTCGCGGCGGTGTCGATCAGCGTCTCGCCCTTCTCGACGCTCGACCCCGAGGCGGCGAAATTCAGCGTATCCGCGGAGAGACGCTTCTCCGCGATCTCGAACGAGACGCGGGTACGCGTCGACGCCTCCATGAAGAGATTGATGACGAGCTGGCCGCGGAGCGCGGGGACCTTCTTGACCGGCCGTTCGCTGACTTCCTTGAAGCCTTCCGCGGTGTCAAGAATGAGATTGATCTCGTCCGGAGTGAGCGGCTCGATGCCGAGGAGGTCTTTGGTGCGGAGTCCGGAGGCGCGCAACCAGAATCATTTCTCCATGATCAGAACTTCATCCTCGTCGTCCGTTTCGGCCAGCTTCACCTTGATCACTTCGTTCGCGTCGGTCGGGACGGTCTTGCCGATCACGTCGGCGTGAATTGGAAGCTCGCGGTGGCCGCGGTCGATGAGGACGGCGAGCATCACCTTGCGCGGGCGGCCGAAGTCGATGAGCGCATCAAGGGCGGCGCGGACGGTGCGGCCGGTGTAGAGCACGTCGTCGACGAGAACGACCACCTTGTCGTCGATCGGCTCCGGCAGCTTGGTCGGTTTCACGACCGGCTGCGGCGCGATGGTCGTGAGGTCGTCGCGATAGAGGGTGATGTCGAGAATGCCGAACGGCACCGACGTCCCTTCCATCTCGTTGATCTCTTTCGCCATCCGCTCGCCGATCGGAACGCCGCGGCTACGGATGCCGACGATGATGAGATCGTCGAGTCCACGGTTCTTTTCGACGACTTCGATGGCCATACGCCGGATCGCGCGGTTCATGCGCGAGGCGTCCAGCAGTTTCTTCTTAACGTTCATGCTGCGAAGGCGGCGCGGAGGATAGCATGGCGGCGCGCGGCTGAGCATGAATTTCGCACCGCTGAGGCATTTGAATGGGTCGAGCCAAGGTCCTCATCGTCGAAGACGATTCCGACGTACGACGGCTGTTCGCCATCGGCCTCAATCAGCGTGGCTTCGAGGTCAAGCTGGCGGCCAACGGCGCCGATGCGGTCGAGCGCATCCGGAGCGAGAAACCCGACGTCGTCCTCCTCGACTGGCTCATGCCTCTCATGGATGGCGGCCAGATGCTCGACCACCTCGGCGCAGGCGCGGGAAAGGCGCTGATCATCGTGATCAGCGGCGAGCCGGCCCCTGCCACGCTCGACCCTCGCGTGCAGGCCTGGCTCACGAAGCCGGTGACCATCGACGAGCTGGTATCGGAGATCGAGCAGCGAGCACCGGCCTCGACCAGCCGCCAAGTACGCTAGAATCAAGCACTCCATGGCTAAACTCTTCTTCGTCGGCCTGGACGGCGCAGAGAAAAGCTATCGCCTGCAGACGCACCGGCCGTTCACGGTCGGCCGCGATCCAGGCAACGACATCATCCTTCGCGACCCGAAGGTGTCGCGGCATCACGCCGAGATTGTCTTCGAGCGGGGGTTCTTCGTCCTGCACGATCTGGCGAGCGCCAACGGCACGTTCGTGAACGGAAAACGCATCCGCGTCGCGCCGCTCACGCATGCCGCAAAGTTGCGCCTCGGCAACAGTTACGGCCGCTTCTCCGAGGAGCTGCCGACTGAGGAAGGCGCCGAGCCGCTCAAAGCGGTAGAACCGTTCGATCAGTCGCTGCCGTCGCCGCCGCCGACCGAGGATATGGGCGATCTGGTTCCAACCTCGGCGCACGAGCGGCTAAATATGGACACGCTCCCGCACGAGCAGTTCAACGTCGACGACTTAAAAAAAAACTAGCTGAAGAGGACGAGCCGGCCACCGAGCCGTTCCCCGTCGCCTCGAAATCGCGCTTTCGGTTCACGACCGGCGTGCCTGCCGGTGAGATGGTGCGGATTCGCGACGACGAAGGGAACGCTCTCTTCACGTACCGCAGCTTCGCCTCGGTCATCGGAATCGTAGCGACGCTGATCGCTTCGATCGTGATGGTGGCCGGCATTGCGGCGACGTTCTTTCTGCTCACGGAACAGAACGTCCTCACCGCGATCGCGGCGCTGGTGCTCAGCACCTTCTTCGCGATGGTGATCGTCGCTCTCGTGCCGCCGA
>DASXHZ010000074.1:0-69210 GCA_036488085.1 Thermoanaerobaculia bacterium | reverse complement strand
CACGGTCCCCTACAAGACCGCGAACGGCATGGCCAAGCGAGTCTTCACGGTCTACCGGACGCATCACGGTCCCGTCGTGCGCGCTGCGGACGGGAAATGGATCACGGTCCGGCTGATGAACGATCCGATGCACGCGCTGATGCAGTCGTACGGCCGGACGAAGGCGCGGAGTTACAAGGAGTTCGTGAAGTGGATGGCGCTGCACACGAACTCGTCGAACAACACGGTTTACGCCGACGCGGACGGCAACATCGCCTATTTCCACTCGAACTTCATCCCGCGGCGCGATCCGCACTTCGACTACACGAAGCCGGTCGACGGCAGCAATCCGTTAACGGAGTGGCACGGGGTGTTGTCGGTTGGCGAGACGCCGAATCTGCTGAATCCTCGGAACGGCTGGCTGTACAACAGCAACAACTGGCCGTGGTCCGCCGCCGGGCCGAACAGCCGGAAGCGGTCGGATTTCCCGGTCTACGTCGAGCGCGGACGCGAGGAGACGCCGCGCGGCTATCACGCCTTGCGGGTGCTGACCGGCCACAAGGACTTCACGGTCGACTCGCTGCTGACCGCGGCGTTCGACAGTTGGCTCCCTGCATTCGACGCGCTGCTGCCGCCGCTGCTGAAGGACTACGACGCGCTGCCGGCATCCGATCCGCTGAAGTCGAAGCTTGCCGGGCAGGTCGCGGCGTTGCGGGGTTGGGACCATCGCTGGTCGGTCACTTCCATCCCCACCGCGGTCGCCATTTTCTGGGCCACCGACCTCGCAAGCCGCGTCGGACCGGAGGCCGCCAAGCTCGGGATGATGGCCGACGACTACGCCGCGACGAAGGCGACGTCGCAGGAGCGCCTCGATTCGCTCGCCGCCGCATCGGACAAACTCACCGCGGACTTCGGAACGTGGAAGACGTCTTGGGGCGACATCAATCGATTCCAAAGAATCACGGACGACGTGGAACCGAAGTTCGACGACGCAAAGCCGAGCATTCCGATCGGCTTCACGTACTCGCGCTGGGGCTCGCTCGCCTCGTTCTCCGCACGCCCCTACCCCGGCACGAAGAAGTGGTACGGCACGAGCGGCAATAGCTTTGTCGCCGTGGTCGACTTCGGCCCGCGCATCCACGCCCGCGCCGTCACTGCCGGCGGCGAGAGCGGCAATCCGTCATCGCCGCATTTCAACGACGAGGCCGCCCGCTACGCCACCGGCAATCTCCGCGAGGTCTACTTCTACCGTAAGCAGCTCGAGGGGCACACGGAACGAACGTACCACCCCGGCGAGTGAGCGATTGCGGTAAACTCCACCCGTCCCCCAAGAATTAACGCAGGAATCGAGTCACTCGGTCTCACTCATCAGTGAGAGCGAGCGGTTCGATGCGAGCAGAGTGTCATGCGAGCACCTTCATGGACGAGGTGAACGGCACACGCGAAGCGTGGTCGTTCAAGGCGCGCTACTTTCTCGCCCTCCCGCTCGCGGCCGCGGCCGTGGTGGCCGCACTTTGGTTTCGACCACCCGCCGCACGCAATGGGATGCAAGCGGTCCTGGACGCGAGCATGACGTTGGACTATCGCCCTTCGCTCGCGCGGCTCAGCGCCGATTTTCCGTATCGCGACGTCAAGCCGTCGCTACGCGGAGACGCTGAAGCCGGTTCCGTTTACGGCCCGGCCTCGGTTTGGGACGTCATCAAACGCTTGCACGAAGAGAGCGGCGACCGGCACGCCCTCGGCGTCTCGTACTTGCTGGTGGGGAGGCCGAAGGAGGCCTTGCCGCCGCTCGAAGAAGCCCTACGTTCCGCGACGAAGGAACGCGGCGAGCTCGCCGGAGCCATCCGCCGCTCGCATGACGCGGCGCTACTGAACGATCTCGCGGTCACTTATGTGACGATGAACGATCCCGCCCTCCAACCGCTCTCGCTCGAGGCGGTGCAGCGGTCGTGGGCGCTGGAGCGGACGCCGGCCATCGCCTGGACGCGCGCCGTGGTGATCGACTCGGATCACGTCCGCGAGTGCTCGATCGCCGCCTGGCGCGACTATCTGGCGCTCGAGCCGCGCTCACAGTGGAGTCCCTTCGCGCGCCAAAGGCTGAACGAGCTGCAGCAGCCGACCGATGCCGAGTTGTGGCCCGCCGCGCGCGTGCGCCTGCTCGCTGCCGGCAATGACGATCCGGCGCTCTTCCGCGACGTCGATCACTTCCGCCAGGAGGTGCGCCTCTGGTGCGAGAACGAACTGCTTCCGCAATGGGGAGATGCGGTGCTGCGCGTTGATCCGTCCGCCACGTCGCGACTCTCGAAGATCGAGGCGCTCGGCGCTGCTCTGCAGCGCGCGAGCGGCGAGCGCGAGATCGCCGAGGCGGTCGACGCAATCCGAAAATCGGAGGGCGACACGCTGCGGCAGCTGGCGACCGGGCACGTTGCATACGGCGCGGGTCTACAGGTGGAGGATCAGTCCTCCGAAGAAGCGGCCGCGCAGACAGCGATTGCCGCCGCCTCACTGAACCCGCGAGTCACTCCATTCGCCTGGCGCGCCCGGATGGAGCACGCCGGGATGCTCTATTCGTCGGGCGAGTACCGGAAGGCGCTCGCTGAGTTGCAGCAGGTCGAAAAGGAGTCAGGCGCCCGACTCTCGGTCGCCGGACAGGCGAGGCTGCAGGCGCTGTTCGCTACGGCATTCATTCAACTCAGTTCCTACAAAGAGGCCGCCGACCACTACGAGCGCGCCATCGAGGCGTACCGACGGATTGGGGAAAGGGACTACGAGTCCGCGCTCCTGGTCCGATTGGCGGATGCGCTCGACCTCATGGGTGACAAGGCCGGCGCGCGGCGAAACCTCGATCAGGGGCTGACGATTCAGGAACAAACGGGTGACGCGAAGCATCGCCACTACGCAATGACGGTGGCTGCGTTTCATGCCCTGGAAGCGGACGAGCAGGCGCGGGCGGGTTTGTTTTTCGACGCGCTTGTCGAGACTGACGCCGCGGCGGGAAAGGCGTCAAAGACCTGTACGTCGGCGATGTGGCGGAGCGCCTACCGATATCGCGTCGGATTGCGCGAACAGGCCGAGACGGACCTCGAGGCCGCAGAACGCGCTTGCCGCTCAATCCCGGACCGCTCTGCGCGCGAGCGCCAGCTTGCATATCTCGAGGTGGCGAAGGCGCTCGGCTCCGGCCTCGCCTCAGCGGACGCCCCCACCGGTCTCGACGAAGCCATCCGCTACTTCGAGGTCCATGACAACCATATCTGGCTGAGCACCGCGTACTTCGCGCGCGGGCACCGTCTGGCCAAGCGCGGCGACCCCGCGGCCGAGGGCGATTTTCAAGCTGCGCTCCGCGAAACGGACGCCAACCGCGAGAAGATCGACGAGAGCCTGCTTCGCGTCTCTTTTACCGCCACGGCCGACGAGATCACTGACGGCTACGTGGAGTTTCTTCTCCAGCAGAAGCGCGAGCGCGAGGCATTCGAAGTGTCGGATCGCAGGCGCATGCGGGAGCTGGTCGACTCGCCCACGGCCCGCTGGCGCGGCACTGGAACCGACGAATCGACAGCGACGATCCAACATGCCCTCCCGGCCAATACCGCGCTGATCGAATACCGCATTCTGCACGACCGTATCGTGGCGTGGGTCATGACTCCCGACCGCTTGGAGACGGTCGCATTGACGGCTACGCCGAGCGACGTCATCGCGGCGATTGCCGATAATCAGTCGAACGCCTCATTCCTCTACGACGCGCTCATTCGTCCGCTCGAGCAGGGTCTCGAAGCAAAGGCGCTGGTCATCGTGCCGGACGACGAGATGGAACGCGTCGCCTTCAGCGGGCTGCGGGATGCCGTTCGAGGGCGATCCTTGCTCGAGACACATGCCACCGTCATCGCACCAAGCGCCGCGCTTTGGGTGCGGAGCCGCGGACGCTGGTTGGACCGGTGGACCAGGGATGACCACGTCTTAGTGGTGGAGGCAGGGTCGGGCGACCAGGGTGTGGCCGCGTTACCCGAGGCGAACGAAGAGGCACGGTCGATCGCCAGACTGCATCCCGGCGCGCACATCGTCGATGGTGACACGGTCTCGAAGGCGTCTATCTTGACCGAGCTCAGAGACGCGACGATCTTCCAGTTCGCGGGACACACGGCGATCGATGCTGACCCCGCGTCGCGGACACTGCGTCTCGGTGCGTCGGCGGCGGCGAGACTGGGGACGAAGGACATCGGCGGCGCGCTCATGCCGAAGATGCGTCTAGCGTATCTCTCGGCGTGCGAGACGGACAGCGGTCCGGTTCTCAAGTCCGAGGGGAGCATCACGATCGCCCGTTCGTTCTTTGCCGCCGGCGTGCCTCTCGTCGTCGGAACGCTATGGCCGATCGAAGACGGCGCGGCGGACCTTGCCGCGCGGACGTTCCACGAGCGGTTGCTTCGGGGCGACACCCCCGCGGAGTCGCTCCGTCAGGCCCAACTCGCACTGCTCCGGCACGGCGACCCATTCCGTGATTGGGCTTCGCTTCGTCTGATCGGCGCCGGACTCTGAACACTAGATCGAAGGAGAGAAAAGATGGCGGGCAAGACACTGAGGATCACGTTTAGCGGGATCTGCATGCTGTGGCCGGGGCCGCCGCCGATGATCGGCCAGAAGCGCGACAAAGCATTCGTGCTGATGGCCGCAGATGCCGGTGCTGGTGACCAAAACCAGCAGAACGACTGGGGAAAGACGCTTCCCGACCACTTCGCGTTCGTACATGTTGCGGCGTCCTTGCTCGTCCTTGACAGCCCCCTCGGCAAACCACTCGATCCGCGTCCGAACGAGGCAGTTGTTCTTTGTGACGGCGGCGAACATTTCATTTACTACTTCGAGGACGCGCGGGTTGTCATCCGTCCGAAGCCCGAACTGGGCATCACGTATGACGTCGATCGCAAAGGACGTCCGCTGGCCGACCGCCCCGGGTCGGACGACGTCGCGCCAGCGAGCGACATCCGCTGGCTGGCGGACACTACCGGCATCTTCTCCAAGCCGGCCCCGCTCAAGGTCGATCCGGCCGCCGACAGCGTCGACAGCGAAGTGTTCGCCATCGTCGATCTCGATGGTGGATTCTTACGAGCGAACTTCCCGGCCGACACCGTGAACGCGAAGACATTCGCGGATGTGAAGGGCAACGTGGTGTCTTCCTTCCCACGCGCCCTGGCGGACGAGTTCGTAATTGATATGACTTATCCCGAAGGCACCGATCTCATCACCCTCGAGTTCCAGAAGTTGAGAGCGGACACGCCTGTGACCGGGCCACCGAAACTCGTTCTGAAGTGGCCGGCCGGCGAGACGATCCTCGCGCTGCGCATGGGATATGACCCAACGGACGAGATCCGGCTCCTCGACACGGATGATCGTTTTGACCCGGTGCGCCTGACCGGGCCGGCGCTGAAGCCGCGCGACGACGACTTCGATCTCCACTACAACCTCTTGCATCTTCCGGACGGCACGCGCCCGCTGCCGCAGAACGACATCCACCAATGCCGCTTCGACGACTGTAAACCGCTGGTCGCAAGTGACCCATCGGGAACATAAAAATGAAGGAACTGACGAACCCCGCCACCCTCTTGCATGTCCACTCCGACCCGCATCACGACCACGACGAATTCGACAAAGTGCTCGATGGGCTCCAGCCGGTCAATCCGCGCAGCGTCGAATTCATGAAGCTTTCGAGGCGCGGCTGTCTGATCCGTCGAAAACGGGGATCGGATGCTACCGGCGTGCTCGTCGGACCTGACCTCTTGCTCACGGCGGCGCACACGCTGATGGGAACGAACGGCATTTTCGCCGATCCCAGTGACGTGACGCTCCTCTTCGACCAGTTCATCTGGAACGGGAAGACCGGAGCGCGGGCGAAAGGTGATTCCTGCGGGTTGCGGATTCTCCCTACAAACCGTGCGCAGCCGGACGTCGTCGCCTCGTCGATCAAGGTGGATTCACGATGCACGCGGCGCTTCGATGACAACGGACTCGACTACATCCTGGTGCGGCTCGATCGCCCCATCGGTCTGTCGTTCCTTCCGTACTCAAACCGCATCCGCGGGTGGAACAACTGCAGCCGAGCCGACGCGCCCGCGGCGGGACGTGTTTTCGTCGTCCAGCATCCGATGGGTGAGGTCCTCCAATTCGCCGACGGCTACATTCGCCAGGAGCACCTTGACCTCAAATTTCCTCATCTCTTCAGCTATTGCAGCACTACGCTGAACGGCGCCTCCGGCGCGCCGCTTTATAACGAAAGACGGCGTGTCGTCGGACTCCACATTGGCGAAGTGTCGGCGTCTGAGCAGTTGTGCGTCAGCTTTCAATCAATCTTCAAAGACCTCGAAAACGAAGGTGTGAAGCTGCCGCCGTTCCGGCTCGACAAGGAGGTCATGGACTCGATCTTCGGCAGCAGCGAGATCGAACACAAGCGGCACAACGGCAACGACTGGCGCGGTGACCGCCTCTTCGACGGCATCTACGAGGGTTGATCCGCGGGATCATGCACGTCCTCTGAGCTTCTGCAGCATCGCGGACGCGTCGGAGTTCTTCGGGTCGACCTGGATCGCCTTCTCGTAGTAGGCGATGGCGCGAGGTTTGTCGCCTGCGCCGGCGAAGGCCTCCCCGAGGCTGTCGTAAACGTTGCTCGATCTCGGATAGACCTCGGCGTTGAGTTGGAGGATGCGGATCGCTTCCGGGTACCGCTTGCCGCGGAGGAGGCGGTACCCGAGGGAGTTCAGCTCCGATTCGTCGAAGTTGTAGTTGGCGGGGGGGGCCGCTCGGAGTGCACGGTACTCCTGGATGGCGGCATCAATTCCGCGGCGTTCGATCGTCGACCAGAGCGTCACGGCGACCGGCGTCCGGAAGTCGAAGCCTTTTCTTACATCCGGCAGCCAGTTCGCGGCGGTGACGACCACGATTCCGGCGGCGGTGGCGAGGGTCATGAGAAAGACGACGCCGGCCGCCACGAATCTCCGCACGGCACCAGGATTGGTCTGGGCTCGCAGGTAGAGCTCGAGGACGGCAAGCGGGACGAGGTACTGACCGAACGCAATGGTCGTCGGGAGCCAGCCGATGAGCGTGGTCGGATCGAAGCCGACCGGATGGCCGGCGATCACGATCACGAGGAAGAACGAGAGCCGGAAAAAGTACGACGCGCTGAGAACGAGAAAGAAACGGAGCGCCCAGCGCCTGTGCGCGGCGATGTCGCGCCGGATCGCGTAACGGATCGCGATGGCGGCGAAGGCCCAGATCAGAACAGCGTTCAGCGTCGAGGCGAGGTGTTGCGGAACGTCGCCGACCCGGCTGCGGAACCACGTCAAGTAGACGCCCGCGGCGCTGAGCACTACGCCCGCGGTGACGTATAGGCGGCCGTTCACACGATGAAAACGCGGATGGCGCGCGCGCAGACGCGGGATGAACTGCAGGCACCCGCTCAACATCACGATCACCGCCGTAGCGAGGTGCATCGCGATGGAGAGGTTTCCGACCGCGTCGCCGTGCTTCCATCCGCCGCTGATGTTCCAGCGGTGCAGGTCGCCGCGCGCGGCGGTAAGGCCGTAGAACGACGCGACGGCCACCCCGAACACGATTTGACCGATGAACGCGACGACGAACCACGAACGGACTGCGGCGTTGAGCGTAGCTGTCGCACGCCGGAGCGATGGCTCCGGCAAACTGAATGTGGTCATGGTTTCTCCTATGAGACGCGCTTCAGCGCGTCGGCAATGTCTTTCGATTTCTCGGATGAGACTCGCGTCCGGACGGTCAGGTACGCGATGACGAGCGTGAACAGCCCGAAGAAGACGACGCTCACGGTGTATGCGCGCGACTGGAACTGCAGGCACATGAGGGCGAGCGCCGGCAGCGCCTTCACGGCGAGGATGTTCCAGTGCTCCGCGCCGCCGACGACGAAGAGCGCCGCGATCTGGAAGAGCGCCGCGACGACGGCGACGGCACAGCCGGCGAGACCGAAGAACGTCGCGACGATCGACAGACCCTTGTTGAACGGGCTGAAGATCCGGAACAAGAGCAGCGTCACCGCGATATAGCAGCCGGCCGAGATCAGATCGGCCGCGGAGACCAGCCGGAACAACGGGCCGTGCGCGACGATGTTCATCGCCGTTGCCGTAGCGTCCCCGAAGATCACGAAGCGCGAACGGACGAAGGCGGCGGCGACGCCCGACGTCAGGCCCCCGGCGTAGAAAAGTGCGGTTTCAGTCGTGCGCATGGAAACCTCAGATCGGCTCGCGGTAGCGGCGCATCCGCACCGTGATGGCGAGGAAGGTGACGGCGAACGCCAGCCCGATCCAGAGACCGCCTGAGCTCACGAACCGCCACGGCGTCAACTGGCTGGCCGAGTAGATGGAGCCCTTCGCGGTGTCGGAGAACGCCTCCTGGATCCCGCCGAAGAGCCGGTACTGCATGGTGAAGAGGACGAGGTGCGTGTTGAACGCGATCTGCTCGAGCACCGCCAGCGCGAAGAATGGCAGGATCGCCCAGAGGAACGTCGCCCGTTTCGCCCACGCCGAAATCAGTAGCAGCCAGGTGTAGATCGGCGCGTGCCACAGCACGATCACGACGAGGCCGTACAGGAGAAACAACGACTCCTGAAAGACGGGAAAGTACTTCCACGTCACGGCGGGACTCAGCCCGTGCGCCAGCAGGACCATGCTGCTGTACGCGAACATGATCAGTTGGGTGACGACGCTGAGCACGAAGACGATCGGCGGAAGGACGACGAACGGGATCGCCGCCTTCGAGAGGACAGTCGTCGTGTCGGAGACCGGCAGCGACTTCCAGAAGAGGATGCTGCGGTCGCGGCGCTCGCCGTACAGCGCGTCGAGGCAGTAGAACGCGCCGACGATGAACGCGGTGATGACGAGCATGATCGCGACCATACCGTACGCTTCGGAGATGCCGTTCCGGCGCGCCGCTTCGCCCGCCAGCATCGCCGCCCGCCGGCGCGCGGGGAGGCCGATCATGCTGATCGCGAATCCGAGGAGGCAGACGAGCGAGACGATCAGCGGCGCGATGTAGACCGAGCGGTTCTCCCACAGCTCGCGACGCAGTGACCAGTACATCGGACGAACGTTCTCGTTCATGCCGCCGCTCCTCGCCCAACCTGTTGATCGCCCTGCTGGCCGCCGATCACCGCCACGAAGAGGTCGGCGATGCTCGGAGTCCGGACGTCGCCGAGTGCCGAGAGCTGCTGCCGGTCGGCTCCATCGAAGAGGAAAATGCTGCGCCCGAAGATCGTGCGTTCGTAGATCGGCCGCAGCGCCCGCGCTTCCGCCACACGCTCCGGGTTCACCATGACCTCGGCGTACCTCGCTTCGAACTCGTCCATCGTCGAGCGCAGCACGATGCGGCCGCGATTGATGAACATCAGATCGGTGAGAACGTCCTGCACCTCCTCGACCTGATGCGTGGTCACGACGATCGTCCGGGTGTGATCGAAGTAGTCGTTGAGGAGTGAGTCGTAGAACTGCTTGCGATAGAGGATGTCGAGGCCGAGGGTCGGCTCGTCGAGAACCAGCAGCCGCGCGTCGATCGCCATGATCAACGCGAGGTGGAGCTGCGCGACCATGCCCTTCGACAGCTCCCGCACGCGGCTGTATCGATTGATCGCCGTCTTCGCGAGGAATCCCTCGGCCTTCGCACGATCGAACCGCGGGTGAACACCGGCGACGTAGTCGAGGGCCTGGGACACGCGGATCCAGCGCGGGAGGACGGCGACGTCGGCGATGAAGCAGACGTCGTTCATCAGCCGTTCGCGCTCGGTCCACGGATCGCGGCCGAGGACGCGGAGCTCGCCCTGGTACGGCGCGATGCCGAGGATGGCGTTGAGGGCGGTGGTCTTGCCGGCGCCGTTCGGACCGATCAGACCGAGGATGCGTCCCTCCTCGACGTTGAGATCAATTCCATCGAGGGCGACGGTCGCGCCGTACGACCTGCCTAGACCGCGCGCTTCTATCGTTGCCATCTCAGCGCTCCTCCTCGAGATCGTTTTTCAGCAGTTTTTCGGGCGACAGGCCGAGGCGTTTCATCATGGCGCAGAGGCGTGGCCATTGATCGACGAGGAACTTCTCGCGCTCGGCCGCCAGCAAGAGCGCCCGAGCACCTTCCCTGACGAACATCCCGCGGCCCCGCCTCGTCTCGACGAGTTGCTCGTCGACCAGCTCCTGGTAGCCCTTCAGAACGGTGAGCGGGTTCACCAGGTACTCGGCTGCCACGGTGCGGACGGAGGGGAGCGGATCCCCTTCCGCGAGCACGCCATCGAGGATGAGGTCGACGACGCGATCGCGGACTTGGCGATAGATCGGTTGGCTGTCGTTCCATTCACGGTCCATTTCGTCGCTCAGGTGTGTAACTGTTGTAGTTGACTACAACACTAGACGAAATGCAAGCGGAAATGTTTCCGGGATGGCGTTCCCTGATATTCTTCCGTGCATACATCTCAATTTCCGTTGCGAGGAGGAGGTTCTCCATGACCACCAATCGCCGCACGTTCATCCGTCAAGTGATCGCGCTGGGCCCCGTCGCGATGACGTTTTGGATCGAGCCGGACTTACTCTGGGGCGCCGAGTGCAACAAACCCGATCCGCATCAGGACTGCACGCTCCCCACTCCGCCGCCCGCGACACGCTTCATCCCGAATGAGCCGAAGATCGGCATCCGCCACTCGACGACGGAGATCTCGCAGACGGCGATGAAGAAGCAGCTCGAGGACTTCCGCGCCGCAATCTGCCTGGTGCGCAACCTCCCGCCGAACGACTTGATCAGTTGGACGAAGCTCGTCGCGCAACACTGCATCCGCTGCGCGCGAACGTACCCAACGAACGTCCACTACAACTGGCAGTTCCCGACCTGGCACCGCGGCCTGCTCTACTTCCTCGAACGCCAGCTCCGGATCATGAGCCAGAACAACAGCCTGCGCCTGATCTACTGGGACTGGGAGAACAAGAACAGCCGCGTGATGCCTGCGATCTACGGCACGCCGAATCAGCCGCTGTATTGGGCGAACCGCTACCTCGGGCCGCTCTCGTTCCCGCTCACCGACGACCTGGTCAACGTGCAGCCGCTCCTGGCCCTCCCGACCTTCGAAGACTTCGGCGGCACCGACGCCCAAAGAAAGCCGACGCCGGCGCTTTACACGGGACCGCACGCGAACGTGCACAACGCGTTCGCGAATCCGACCGGCGCGGCGCCGCAGGGAGACATGGCGAACCTGCAGTATTCGCCGCGCGACCCGCTCTTCTACGCGCACCACAGCAACATCGACCGTGTCTGGTCGTCATGGTCGGTGATCCCGGGCCATGCAAATCCCGACTTCAAGGAGGACAAGGTCTACTTCTACGACGAGAACCGGAAGTGGCGCTTCGTCTACATGAACGATCTCCGCGACGAGCGGAAGCTCGGCTATCAGTATTCATCGCTGATGAAACCCGCCGTCGCCGCGCCGAAGACGTTCGCGGTCGCGATGGCGGCCAATCACGCCACGCTGAGCCCCGCGGCGATGGCGCGCATGAAAGAGCCGACGCCGGACTTCGTTCACATTCGCGACATCCAGAACCTCGACAAGTTCCCGCCCGACACGCGGCGCTACGGCATCTTCGACGTGAAGCCGCCGGTCGGCACCGACGCCCGGAAGTCGCCGAACTACCTCGGCATGGTCAGCCGCGTCCTGAGCCAGGGGGAGGGACACGATCACGGCGCCGAGGTACTCTCGGCAGCGCTCGACGTGACGGGGAAGATTCCGGCGACCGCAACAAAGGGGCTCGATCTCTTCATCGCGCCGCTCGACGCGGAGCGCAGGACGACGGCGCCCGCAATACCGCTGGTCGCCGAGGCGATTACCTTCATCAGTTGATGGCAGAGGGAGTGCAGCCGGATCGGACGTGATCCATCGAGGAATGTTCGCCGCGCTGGTCGTGACCGCTACGGTCTGCGGCGCGGCAAGCCGTCAAATGGATACGACGATCCGGCTTCCCGCCCCGAAGAACGCCACCACGCCGGTGCTCATGCTGGAAAACCTCGAGGTCAAAGCCGGCGAGCGGATGACGATCGAGGTCCTCGGGCCGCCTGACGCTAAAACGAAAAAACAGCCGGTGCTCGCCGTCTCGGGCCTCGTCGGCACCGGCGGCTCGACCGACAACGCTCCGACGGAGAAGATGGACATGGTGATCCCACTGAACGAGAAGGCGGCGCCGCTGATGGCCGGCCGCGGCGAGGTCACACTGACACTCCGCCTCCGCTACGGGCGTCATCGGCTGAAGTTCCAGCGCGCCTATTTCAAGTGAGGAATACGACCTCCCGCATTACGGTATGCGTCCTCTGCAATGAACGACGAGGCACAGCCGACTCTCCGTATCACGATCGATGACGCGGTCTCGCAGGGCGAGTACGTCAACTTCGCGAACATCATTCACTCCCCTTCCGAGTTCGTGATCGACCTCGGGCGGATCATGCCGGGCCGCGCGGACGTGAAGGTGTTCAGCCGCGTCGTGATGACACCGCTGCACGCGAAGCAGCTCCTCGAGGCGCTGGCGCAGAACATCTCGATCTTCGAGGGGAAGTTCGGCGAGATCCGGATCGAGGGCGGGGGTTACTCGACCGACGAGCCGTCGAACTAGACGGCAGAAAGCAGAGCGCAGAGCGCAGAATCGACCCGGATGTAACGCGGCCCTCTGCGCTCCGCGCTCTGCCCACTGCGCTCTGATATGAAGATCAAAATCGTCGGCGCCGGCCTCGCCGGATGTGAGTGCGCATTCGCCCTCGCGCGGGGCGGCCACACGGTCGACCTGTTCGAGATGCGGCCGGTGAAGTCGACCGCCGCGCATCAGACGTCGAACCTCGCGGAGCTGGTCTGTTCGAACTCGTTCCGCTCATCCTCGGCGACGAATGCCGTCGGCCTCCTCAAGCACGAGATGAAGCTGATGGGCTCTCTCGTCATCGCGTGCGGCGAAGAGGCGCGCGTTCCCGCGGGGGACGCGTTCGCGGTCGATCGCGAGACGTTCTCGGCGGCGGTCACGAATGCGATCGCGTCGAATCCGAGGATCACCCTCCGGCGCGAAGAGGTGACGTCGCTCGACCGCGGCGGCTACGACTTCCTCGTCATCGCCACCGGCCCCCTCACGTCGCATCCGCTCTTCGAAGCGATCAACGACTTCCTCGGCCGTGATGGTCTGTACTTCTACGACGCGATCGCGCCGATCATCGCCGCGGACTCGCTCGATATGTCGAAGCTGTATTGGAAGTCGCGCTACGACAAGGGCGACGGCCGCGATTACTTGAACGCGGCGATGTCGCGCGAACAGTACGAGGGCTTCGTCGCCGCGCTCCTCGGCGCAGAGCTGTATCCGCTGCACGACTTCGAGCAGGCGGCGCATTTCGAAGGCTGCCTCCCGATCGAAGAGATCGCGTCGCGCGGCATCGACACGCTGCGTTACGGCCCGATGAAGCCGGTCGGCCTCGATCACCCGCAAAGCGGCGAGCGCGCCCACGCCGTCGTGCAGCTCCGGAAGGAAGATCTGTCGGACGAGTACTTCAACATCGTCGGCTTCCAGACGAAGATGAAGGTACCGGAGCAGAAACGCGTCCTTCAGATGATCCCCGGCCTGGAGAACGCGCAGTTCGCGCGGTTCGGGTCGATGCACCGCAATACGTTCATCAACGGGCCGCGGCACTTACGCAATACGTTCCAGGCCAAGCTGGACGACCGGGTCTTCTTCGCCGGTCAGATCACCGGTGTGGAGGGGTATGTCGAGTCAGCCGCGGTCGGGCTTCTCGTCGCACGCTACATCAGCGGTGGGTCGCTCATCCCATACCACACCGCCCTCGGCGCCCTCGGTCGCCATGTCGCGGATTCGTCGCCGGAGCGCTACCAGCCGTCGAACGTGACGTGGGCGCTCATCGAGGACGTCATCGGCCGGGCAAAGAAGATCGAGAAGCGCGAGCGCCAGGTCGCCGCCGCAAAAGAGTCTATCCTGAGCGCAGCGAAGGATCTCCAGCGCAGCCGCGAACCTGTCGCCTGAGACGCTGCCGTCGCAGGTGCACTAGAGATGTTTCGCTTCGTCTCAACATAGACTTCAAGGCGCCGTGAAGACCATCACAGAATTAGTGGCGCGCGCGGCGTAGCTTGGAGGCGTGCACCTCATAGGGGCTCTACTGTTCGCGGCCACGGTCGGCGGACCGCTTCCGGCTCCGCTGCCGCTCTTTCCGCCCGACAACTGGTGGAACGCCGACATCAGCAGCGCGCCGGTCGATCCGAAAAGCGCGAATTACATCGCCTTCGTCGGCGCGTCGCGCGGCATGCATCCGGACTTCGGCGGCGACAGCGGCGATTCGACCGCGCCGATCTACGGGATTCCGTACGTCGTGGTCGACGGCTCACAGCCAAAGGTGAACGTCGCGTTCGTCGAATCGGACGATGAGAGTGATCACGGCGAATATCCGATTCCGGACGAAGCGAAGACGCAGCAGAAGTGGATCGAGGGCGGCCTGGCCGGCAACGATCCGAATGCGGACGGCGACCGGCACATGCTTCTCGTCGATCGCGATGCACGCGTACTGTACGAGCTGTACGCGACGCACTGGAACACGTCGCTGAATCGGTGGGAGGCGGGTTCCGGCGCGATCTTTCCGCTCGACTCGAACGCGCGCCGTCCCGAGGAGTGGACGAGCGCCGACGCCGCGGGCCTCGCGATTCTGCCGGGGCTCGTGCGCTACGACGAGGTATACGGCAGCGATCCGATCCGCCATGCGTTCCGCGTCACGGTGCGCTCGACGAACGGCTACGTCTTCCCGGCGTCGCATCGCGCCGGCTCCACGAACGGCGCGTTGCCGATGGGCGCACGGCTGCGGCTGAAGGCGAGCAAGAACATCTCCGGTTTTCCGGCGCCGCTGCAGCGGATCTTCCAGGCGATGAAGACCTACGGTCTGATCGTCGCCGACAACGGCACCGACATGTACGTCAGCGGCACCTACGACACGCACTGGGACAACGACCTGCTGAACCCCGCGTTCAGCGCGATCAAAGCGGGCGATTTCGAAGTCGTGCAGCTTGGGTGGCAGCCGACGTTGCGCAGCGGCCGCCACCGAGGAGTGCGGCATTAGTTACAGAGTGAATCGGACGCCGAGGCTCGCTCTCCGTCGCGGCGACGGGTAGCCGGCCACCGTCTCGTAGCGCTGATTCGTCGCGTTTTCGAGCTTCACGAACGGTGTCACGCGATCGAGGTGCATCTGTACGTTGATGTCGACGGTCGTGTAAGCGCGGTCGGTGATCGCGTTGAACGGGAGCACCGGCAGGACGTCGGCGCGGGCGCCAGTCCGGGCGAGCTCAATGTTCGTGTCGACGCCACCGGCGCGGTAGCCTACGAAGATCGAGCCGCTGTTGCGCGGACGGCGCGGGAGCGGCTTGTCGAGCCATGTATAGGAGAGCGAGCCGTACATCGCACCTATGGAATGCGACGCGCCAAGCTCTACGCCCTGTGCCGTCGCGCGGCCGATGTTCGCGAAGGCCAGTTTCGTGTTGTCGAACGTGATGAGATCGCGATACGTGCTGCGGAACGCCGTGACCGAGACCTGAGAGCCGGTCGCAAACGTGCGGTCGTAACCAACTTCCGTGCTGCGGCTCCGCTCCGGATTCAGATCGCGGTTCCCGCTGAACGGAAAGTACAACTCACCGACCGACGGTGCGCGAAACGCCTCGCCGAAGGCTGCGCGGAACTTGTTCGCACCGGCGATTATCGCGGCGGCGATGCGCGGCGACACCTGGCTGCCAAACGTGTCGAAGTCGTCGTAGCGCGCGCCGGCGCTCACTTCCAGCCGCTCGCTTCCGATCGCGTGTGAGTAACGATCCTCGGCGAAGAGCGACTTCTCCGTCCGCCGGTTGTGATCGAGGTTCGCGCCGAAGTTGTTCACGTCCGTCACCTCGGCGCGCGCCCACTCCGCGCCGGCGACGAACGTCCCTAGAGTGCCGGTGGCGGTGCGGGTGGCCAGGCGCGCGCGATGCGTCGTCGACGTCGTCTGCGAGGAGACGGTGCCGAACGGGTCTTCCGGGTCGGAGAAGCGATCGTTATTGCGGCTCTCCGAGAGTGTGAGGTCGTATGAGAACGCGCCGAGGGTCTGCGACAGCGGAAGGGCGAACTGCCGCTCGGTGCCGCTCTGCCGGCGGAACAGGCTCGGGACGAGCGCGGTCAGATCGGCGCTCAGGTTCGTCGGGATACCGAGGTTGTAGGAGGTGTAACGGCCGGCGAGACCGAGAGAAAAATTCGGACGGGCCGTCCACTTCCAGAGCGCGTTCGCACTCGTCTGCGCGAAGTCGTCGTTCGCGGAGAAGCCGTCGTCCTCCCGGCGCTCGAGCGATCCGCTCACGAGCTGCGACGCGCTCACGAGCGAGCCTTCGACGTTGCCGTTGCGGAGACCGTGGCTGCCAGCTTCGACGACCCCGCTCGCTCCGCTCTTCTTCGGCGTCGTGATCACGTTGACCACCCCCGCCACCGCCTCGGAGCCGTAGAGCGACGAGTACGGCCCGCGCACAACCTCGACCTGCTCGACGCCGACGGTCGAGAAGCGTCCCCAGTCGTAGCCGGAGAAGTAGGGATTGTTGATCTCGATGCCGTTCCACATCACGAGCGTGTGCGTCGAAGCGGCGCCGCGAGTGAAGAGCGAGGTCGCGTGGCCGGAGCTGCCGGTGCGGCTGACGGTGAGCCCCGGGACGTCGCGCAGAACATCGGCGACGTCGCGTGCCTCGTGCTCGTCGATGTCGCTCTTCGTCAGAACGGTGACGGCCGCCGGTGTCGACTCGACGCTCTCCGGCAACGCGGACGCGGTGACGACGATGGTGTCGGTGACAGGGGGTTGTGGTTGTTGGGTGGCGAGAAATAGAAGAATAGCGAAAACGTTCACGGCGACTTCCCTCCGAAGTTGTGAATTGAAGTCACCGATGCAGCCGGTCTCCTGGCTTCCGGGTCGTCCTCCTCGCGCGCCCTTCCCGCTGGTTTGCAGTGGGGCTTCTCTCGAAGCGATGCGCGATTCGTAGCCGGTCACAGTGGCGGGGGCCGCGCCGGTATCTCACCGGCTTCCCGTTCACTGCAGCGGTGCTGGTTGTGAAAGAGCAGTTTGGTTCTGGTTCTGTAGTTTATCCCTCGCGCAGCGAGGGATCTACGGTTACATTGCGCTGGGCACTCCGAAGGGCGTGAACGGTTCGTTCGTAGCTCTTCGGAACACGTAGCGCGGTGTAACCACTGATCCCGCGCCTTTCGGCGCGGGATAAATTACAAGTCAAGGTCGCGCCAAAAACTTCTTATACAGCAACGTCTGATACGAATCCATCGGGATGTCTTCGCCGTCGATGAAGACGCGCTTGACGTTCGTGGTGATCTCCAGCGGGTCGCCGTCGGAGATGAAGAGATCGGCGCGTTTGCCAACTTCGAGCGATCCCATGCGGTCGGCGACGCCGAAGATCTGCGCCGGATAGATCGTGATCGCCTTCAGCGCGACGTCTTTCGGCAGTCCGAAGGCGGCGCACATCGCGGCGTGGTATGGCAGGTTCCGCGCGTTGTGCGCGTCGTCGGACTGGATCGAGAAGCGGATGCCCGCCTCGTTCAGCTTCTGCGCGTTCGTGAAGATGAGGTCATACGGATCGTCCTCACGCGGCGGGATGGCGAGAATCGGGCCGAGGATCACTGGGATGTCGCGCTTCTTGAGGTCGGGGATCACGCGGGCGACGTCGTCCGCGTCGGCGAGGATCATCTTGATCTTCTCCTCGTCGGCGAACTTGATCGCGGCGCGGATGTCGCGCTCCAGGTTCGCGTGGATGATCACCGGCACGCGTCCTTGGACGACCGGAACCATCGACTCGAGCATCACGTCACGATCGAAGCGTTTGACGTTCACGTCCTTCATCCGCGCCGACGCCGCTTTGGCGTAGGCGTTCGCGTCGCGGAAGAGATCGCGCAGTTTGTCGAGCTGCTCGGTATACGACTTACGCGCTTCCTTCTCCGCCTCCTCGTCCTGCGGCTGGTCGTCGAACGACGACGTCCGGAGGCGCGGGAAGTTGATGTTGAGGGCGAGCGGCGACTGGATCAGCATCTCCTTCGGAGTCCACCCCGAAAGCTGAATCAGCGCGCTCTGACCCGACACGATGCCGCCGCCCGGCGACGCGACGGCCGCGGTGATGCCGTTGATGCGCGTCACCGGAATGACGTTGCTGTGAGGATTGAGCGCGATGGCGGCGAACGCGTTCGGATTCAGGTCGCCGAGCTCGGAGATGTCGTTCGTGCCGGGGACGGACTCGACTTCGGTGAGTCCGATGCGCGTGCCGGAGTCGATCATGCCGGGATAGACCCGCAGGCCCGTTCCGTCGATCACCATCGCGTCGTCGGGCACGGCGGCATTCGCGCCGATCGCGGTGATCTTGCCCCCGCTGAAGACGATCGTGCAGTTGTTGCAGACGGCCGCCGTGACCGGAACGACCATCGCGTTCTTGATCGCGACGGTCGGCTTCTTGCCGTTGTTGTTGAGGATCACCGATTGCGCGGAAAGCTGCAGCGCGGAGACGGCGATGCCGAGGAGAAGTGCAGTGCGCTTAACCATTCGCCGGCTCCTTCTTCCCCTTCTTGTTCTTCCCTTCCTCGTCCGCTTCCTTCTTGAGCCGGTCGCGCTTTTCCTTCGCGAGCTCGGCGCGCATGGCGAGGTCCTTCGTGCGGTCGAAGTAGACGTCGCCTTCGATGAAGGTGGTCTCGACGCGGGAGTAGGTGGAGAACGGATGTCCCGTCCAGATCACGAGATCGGCGTCCTTCCCAACCTCGATCGACCCGAGGCGGTGATCGAGGCGCAGCAGTTTCGCGCCGTTGATCGTGCAGAGTTTCAGCGCCTCGTCCTCCGAGAGGCCGCCATACTTGATCGCCTTCGCGGCATCGAGATTGAGCCGGCGCGCGAGCTCGTCGGAGTCGGAATTGACCACGGTGACGACGCCGGCGTTCTCCATCATGGCGACGTTGTACGGGATCGCGTCATACGCCTCGGCTTTGAATCCCCACCAGTCGATGAACGTGCCACCGCCAACGCCGTGCGCCGCGATTTCTCTCGCGACTTTGTAACCCTCGAGGACGTGATGCAGTTCGCGTACTTTGAACCCGAGCTCGTCGGAGAGGTTGAGCAGCATCAGGATCTCGTCGGTGCGATAGCAGTGCGAGTGGACGTCGACCTTGCCGCGAAGGATGTCCGCCATGACGTCGAGCATCAGGTCGCGGCGCGGCGGGATCGGGTTCTCGCCGCGCTTCTTGCGCGCGTCGTACTCGTCCCACTTCGCCATGTAGTCCTTCGCGTCGAGGAACGACTTGCGAATGACCTCCTCGACGCCCATGCGCGTCGCCGGGTACTGCGCCGGGATGCCGGGAGGCGGACGGAAGTTCGAGCTCTTCGGGTTCTCGCCGAGTGCGAACTTGATCGTGCGCGGCGCGTCGGGGATGAACCACTCCGAAAGCGGCCGGCCATACTTCCACTTCACGATCTGGCTCTGGCCGCCGATCGAGTTCGCCGAGCCGTGGAGCACGAGCGCGGTGGTCGTCCCGCCGGCGAGCTGGCGATAGACGTTCACGTCCTCATTCGTCAGTACGTCGCCGATGCGGACGGCGCCGCTGTTCGGCAGCGAGATCTCGTTGACGCTTCCGTCGACCGAGGTGTGCGAATGCGTGTCGATGATGCCGGGCGTCACGTACTTGCCCGCACCGTCGATGACCGTCGCGCCGGACGGGACGGAGACCTGCGCGTCGAGACCGACCGCAACGATCTTTCCGCCGCGCATGACGACAGAGCCGTGCTCGATCTTTCCATGCGTGATGGTGAGGATCGTGGCGTCGCGGATGACCGTGACGTTTTGTGCAAACGCGGCGAACCCCAAGCACAACGCGATGGTGAAGCCTGCGATCTGCGCTCTGCGCTCTGCTATCTGTTTCATCGTCCCTTGCTCCCGGTGAACTGGACCGTGCCGAGGCTCGTGGTGACCGAGCCGCTCATCGAGGTGCCGTCGAGCGTGCCGTGGAAGACCCAGTCGCTCGATTCAGTCTCGCTCTGGCCCTTCACCGCAACCGTGAACTCGACCGTCGTTCCGTCGAAGCTGCCGTTGCGGATGTCGCCCGAGCCTTTGTCGCCCGAGAACGTGCCGGTGAGCGCGCCGTTCTCGTTGTGCAACGTCACCGTGACGGCGACGTCGCCCTGCGACGAGCGGACCGTGAGGCGCCAAGTGCCGTCGACCGCCGAAGGCGCGCTCTCGCCTGCCTTCTTATCGGGCGACGGCAGCCGCACTTCGCGGCCGTCGACGAACTCGCGTGTGATCTTCGCTTCCTTGTCGAAGATTGGCTTGTCGCTGACGACAACGTTCGCGATCTTGCCGTGCTCCAGCGACCCGAGTTGCCGGTCGACGCCGAAGATCCGCGCCGGCCAGATGGTCGTCGCCTTCAGCGCGTCGTCGGCGGAGAGACCGTTGTCCATCGCCTTCCGGATTCCGGGGATGAAGTCGCCCGTCTTCCCAGCGCCCGAGACGAGTGCGAAGGTGACGCCGCTCTTCACGAAGACGGAAGGTGTCGTCGGGGCGAGCTGCCGGTCGCGGATGACCCGGAGCGGCTGCTCCTCACGATCTTCCTTTGACGTCGGAGCGATCGGCCACTTGACGGAGACGAGCACCGGGACGTTCGCGGCCTTCAGATCGTCGGCGAAGCGGTAGCCCTGCCGGCCGCCGGAGATGATGTACCGGAGTCCGAATTCGCTCGCGATCTTCTGCGCGCGGCGGATCATCAGCTCGCCGTCGGCGACGAAGACGACCGGGAGGTTCTTCGCGATCACCGGCTGCATCGCCTCGAGCGACTCGCTCGTCTCAGGCCGCGGGCCGACGGTCGGGTTCTTGTCGTAGACCGCCCGCGCGCTGCTGTACCACTGCGCGTCGAGCATCGTCTGGCGGATGTACGCGATGACGCCCATCAGCGAGTCGGGGAAGGTCCACGCCGGCCGCGGATTGAACGAGATCTGCATCGCTGCCGGCGACTTGATCACCCGCTCCTCGGCTGTGCCGGTGCCGAGGTTCAGGACCGCGGACTGGCCGTTGAAGATGCCGAACGCGGGAGCGGTGACGATCGTCGTCACGCCGATTCCGCGGGCCGCATCGATGTCGTCGTCCGTCAGGTTGACGTTGCGCATGGCGATGTAGGCCGGCGACGTCTCGGGAAGCTGTTCCTGTTGGGCACCGCGCTGCCCCCCACCGCCGCGTCGGCGCGTCTGTGGACGCGCCGACGGAAAGCCGAGCGACGTCTGGGCATCGATCAGGCCTGGGTAAACATGCGCCCCTTTGGCGTCGATGACCGCGGCATCGGGCGGGATGGCCACGTTCGCGCCGACCGCCTCGATCAGACCGTCGCGGATCAGTACCGTACCGTTGACGATGTCCGGACCATTGGCCGGATGCACCGTCGCGCCGGTGATGGCGTAGACGCCGGGCGCCTGGGCCTGCGCCGCGATCGGCAGCAAAAGGAGAAGGATGGGCAATACAGGGGTCCACTTCGACCGCATCTGCACCTCCGAAGCCGCGCATCATATGAAAATTTTGGGGAGTTGCAGTACCCTCATCCACTCCCATGGTCCTCTTCAACTACGCGACCAAAGAGATCACCGCGAAGATCGTCTATTACGGTCCGGGTCTCTGCGGAAAGACGACGAATCTGCAGTTCATCTACGATTCGTTGCCGTCGAACAGCAAGAGCAAGATGCTCTCGCTGGCGACGAAGACCGATCGCACGCTCTTCTTCGACTTCCTCCCCCTCGACCTCGGCAAGATCCGCGGGATGCGTACGAAGCTGCAGCTCTACACCGTCCCGGGGCAGGTCTACTACAACTCGACCCGCCAGCTCGTGCTCAAGGGAGCCGACGGGATCGTGTTCGTCGCCGACTCGCAGGACTTCGCGCTCGACGCCAACCTGGAGTCACTGCAGAACCTCGAGGACAACCTCAAACGGCAGGGCGTCCGGATCCGCGAGATCCCGATCGTGATGCAGTACAACAAACGCGACCTGCCAAACGCGCTGCCGGTCCCGGAGATGGACGCGGAGGTCAACAAGACTTTCCACGCGCCGTCCTTCGGGTCGGTGGCGACGACCGGCATCGGCGTCGAGGAGACGCTGAAAGGGATCACGCAGCTCGTTCTCGCGCACCTGATCAAGAAGTACAACCTCGAAGGCTCCGAGCCGATCGATCGCGACATCCAGATCCTCAACCCCACCGCCGAGCGTGCGCCCGGCGCCGACTCGCTGTGGGAGGACATCGACGACGAGCCGGCTCCGAAGGCAGCAGCCAAGCCGCCTTTAAGGCCGGCTCCCACACCCCAGCCCAAGCCCGCAGCCGGATTCGTCATCGACGACGACGCGGATGAGAGCATCCCGCTCGTCGCGACGGAGCTCGTCGGCTCGAAGGCCGAGCCGCCACCGCCTCCGCCGCCAGCCTCGCCCACACTTCAAGAGAATCCATTCGAGGACGTCACCGATTACTACGCAACGTCAGGCCCGGTTGCCGGCCTCCCCGATCTGATGACCGAGGTTCCGATGGCCTCGATCGAGATCCCACTGCCCGCAGGCATCCTCGACTCGCTCCCGCAACTAGGAGCGCAGACCGCAACGGCCACCGCCCCACCCCCCACCGACCGCCGCGCGACGGATGGCCTCGTGAAGGAAGTCAGCATCCCGCTGAACCTCTCCCTCGACGAGATCCGCAATCACCGCCGTCTCCGGCTAAAGATCACGATCGACGTGAATCTTTTGCCGTAGCCGAGAGCGCAGTGGACAGAGCGTAGAGCGCAGAAGAAATGCGCGGTCTTCACCAACCGTTGTCGCACGCGCCGGAGCCTTCTGCGCACTACGCTCTAAGCCCTGCGCTCTGATCCGGAGGAGTGGCCGAGTGGTTTAAGGCAGCGGTCTTGAAAACCGCCGTACGGGTAACCGTACCGTGGGTTCGAATCCCACCTCCTCCGCCACCGCGATGCACGTCGTCAGCGTCCTTCGAGCCGCAATCGTTGACCTAGTCCGATCACTTAGCTAACATCATTGCCATGATCGAGGTCAACATCCACGAAGCCAAGACCCAACTGTCACGACTCATCGCGAAGGTTGAACAAGGGGAGGAAGTGATCATTGCGCGTGCCGGAGAACCGGTCGCGAAGCTAATTCGCGCAGATCAGCCGAAGCGAAGCCGGAAGCTCGGCGAATACGCGGGCAAGATTTGGATTGCCGATGATTTCGATGCTCCTCTCGATCCCGAAACGTTCGAGCCTGAGCGGTGAGAATCCTCGTTGACACGCATTGTTGGCTGTGGGCGCTGACCCGCCCGGAGGCCCTCAATCCTCGAGCAGCGGAGCTCCTCGGCGATGAGGAAACTGAGATCGTCTTTTCAGCCGCCTCCGTTTGGGAGATCGCCATCAAGTCCGGTCTCGGAAAGTTACGCGTTTCGCCGAGCGACGGCGATTCGCTCTTCGACATCATGGAGGAACAGTCGCTCACCCCGCTGCCCATTCTGCACTCGCACGCGCGCCAGGTTGCGAGCTTGCCGCACCATCATCGCGATCCGTTCGACCGGCTATTGATCGCACAAGCACAGGTCGAGAACCTGCCTCTCATGACGGCGGACGATCAGTTCCTGCGATACGACATCGAAGTGATATGGGCAGCGCCAAAAAAACCGAGGAGCCGACGGAAGTAGAGTCAATTTTGAGGAAAGATGGAACGTACGTCGCTCCCTACGTGCGATCCGCTCCAGGAACGGCAGCCCACTCGGTTCCGGCAACAGAGTCGTCCCCAGTCGCGGCAACGCCAACGGAGATCTTGGCGCCGAGCAAAGTGTCCGGCGAGAAGACGCTGGTAGTCACGAAGGCGATACCGATCCGCGTGCTTGCTGATCCAGCGACAAAACACTACTTCCGGCAGATGTGCACGATACCCGCGTCGGCGGTTGAAATGCTGCGATCCGACGCGATCGCCGCCGGTTACCGGCCGGATCCCGGCTGCTATGCGACGCGGAAGCAATAGGCGTATACAATCCGCCACTCGCGGGAATGGCGTCGCACGGTTTCCGCTTTCCAAGACCGCGCGACACGTTCAGCCGGAGAGATGGGTGAGTGGCTGAAGCCAGCGGTTTGCTAAACCGCCGTAGGGCCTCAAAGCTCTACCGAGGGTTCGAATCCCTCTCTCTCCGCCAACGTCCTGCCTCCCGCGCGGTTTCTCCTAAGAACTTACCGCTGGGCACACTTCGTGCGTGAACCTTGACGACCTCTCGCAGGTTTCGCGCAGTACCCATTTCAAGGTTTCAAGGAGATTTCATGGCGACAAGCAAACGCGGTTTTGCGTCAATGGATGCGACCAAACAGCGTGAGATTGCAAGCAAGGGCGGTCGGGCTGCTCATGCGAAGGGGACGGCGCACGAATTCACGTCCGATGAGGCCCGCGTGGCCGGCAGGAAAGGCGGCGAAGCAGTGAGCCGCGACCGGGCCCACATGTCGGCCATCGGACGGGAAGGCGGCCACTCGCGCGGCGCACGCGCCCGCGCGGCGAACCAGGGCGGAAGTATCGGAAGCGATGTCGCTCGTAACGACGAGCAGGTTTTCGAGCGCCAGATCAACACGGAGCGCAGCGGTTTCGAGTCGTCGAACAACGACCGCACGCGCAACGAACGTCCGCGCGACAGCGAGCGGGCGAACCCGTTCGCGGGCCGCGAAAACATCTAGTCCCCGTTCCTCTCACGCGACCAAGGGCCGAGGATCTCCTCGGCCCTAAGTGTCTCTCAGCGTCTGGCACCGGCGATGGCGACGATCCCTGCGACGATCGCCGCGGCTCCGAGCACCCAATTCCGGCGCTTGTTCAGCTCCAGCTCGATGCTCACCGGCGCCGCGGAGTCGTCGAACCGGCCATGCGCGCCGTGATCGCCCGGCACCGGCTCCCACAGGTTGTTCGGCCGGTTCGGATCCTCCGGCTCGTTCGTCATCGCGCCGTCGTAGGCGTTGCGCGCGAGGTACCAGTCGCCGGCGGCCGGAAAGAAATTATTGCCGACCACAGCCTGAGTCGTCGGCCATCCGACGTTGATCTCGCGCCGTCCGCTGTACGCCGCCCACACGACCGCCTCCGCCGCGACCTCGGGTTGGAAGATCGTCCCGAGCGGCTTCGCCATCCTCGGCAATCGCGACTTCACCCATCCGAACTGCGGCGTGTTCAGCGCCGGCATCTGCACCATCACGACCCGTACATGGCTGCCGTCGTGAATGAGCTCGGAGCGAAGCGAATCGTGAAAACCCTGAATCGCATGCTTCGCAGCGCAGTAGGCCGACTGGAGCGGGATGCCGCGATACGCCAGCGCGGACCCGACCTGCACGATCGCGCCATGGTCGCGCGGCTTCATGCGCTTGAGCGCCGCGAGCGTCCCCCAGACGTAGCCGAGGTATGTGACCTCGGTGACGCGCCGGAACTCATCCGGCTGCATTTCGATGATCGGCGAGTAGACGGAGAGCATCGCATTGTTGACCCAAACATCGATGGGACCGAAGGTCTCTTCGACACGCGAGGCGGCGTCATCCATCGCTTTGTCGTCGCTGACGTCCAGCGGCAGGACAATCGCTTGTCCGCCGTGCGACTCAATCTCGCGTTTCGCTCCTTCGAGTCCTTCGTGGCCTCGCGCGATCAGGCCCACCTTCGCGCGGCGCTTCCCGAAAGCGCGCGCGACCGCGCGACCGACTCCTGCCGATGCACCCGTGACTACGACTACTTCTTCGTTCATGATGAAGAGGCGGAGCAAAACGCGATCCGAACATGAACTTTGAGTCGATTTTCCTCTGGGGATTCGCCGCGACGATCGTCCTGACGACGCTCACGATCGCCGCCCAGTCGCTCGGCCTCACGCGCATCGACATCCCGTTCATCGTCGGGACGATGTTCACGCCGAATCGCGACCGAGCCAAGTTCATCGGCGTGGTGATGCACCTCGTGAACGGCTGGATTTTCGCGATCGTCTACGCGCTCTTCTTCGAGCACCTACGCGCCACATGGTGGTTCGGCATGACCATCGGCATCGTGCAGGGGATCTTCGTCGTGGTGGTGTTGCTGCCGGTGCTGCCGGGCATCCACCCGCGAATGGTGTCCGACTTCCGCGGCCCCGAGCCGACGCGTCTCCTCGAGCCGCCCGGCTTCCTGACGATGAACTACGGCCGTCTCACACCGCTCGTCACCATCGTGGCGCACGCCGTCTACGGCGCCATTCTCGGCGCGTTCTATCTGCCGCGTTGATCGCGTAGCGCGCGCTGCAGCACCTGCGCGAGGTGAAGTGTTTCGCGGCCGGTCATCTGGTGGATCTGCTCGCGGCAGGAGAAGCCATCCGCGACGATGAGGGTGTCGGGCGACGCGGCGCGGACCTCGGGGATCAGCACTCGCTCGCCGAGGCGCGTGGAGACTTCGTAATTCTTCTCCTCGAAGCCGAACGCACCGGCCATGCCGCAGCAGCCGGAGTCGGGCTTGTGGACATCGAGGCCGATGCCTTTCAGCACCTTCTCTTCGTCGCCGAAACCCAGGATTGCGGCGTGATGGCAGTGCGCCTGGACGAGCGCCTTGCCATCGAGGTGCGGGAGCTTGAAGCGATCGCCTTCGCGCTCGATGAACTCGCTCAGCGTCACGGCGAGCTTCGACAGCCTCTTCGCGCGTGCGTCGTTCGGGAAGAGGTTCACGAGCTCGTCGCGGAAGACGGAGACACAGCTCGGCTCGAGCCCGATGATCGCGACGCCTTCGTCGATCTCGGGGGCGAGTGTGTCGAGGATCTCGCGCAGGAGCTTCTTGGCCATCTTCAGGAAGCCCCAGTCGTAGAGCGGACGACCGCAGCAGAGCCGTTTGCGCGGAATCGTGACGTGATAGCCGGCGGCTTCGAGGACTTCGACCGCGGCGACGGCCGTGTCGGGATGGAAGTGATTGTTGAACGTGTCAGGCCAGAGGACGACACGGCGGTTCGGCTCCGAGGTGCTTTCGCGGAAAAGCTGGCGGAACGTCTTGCGCGCGTACTTCGGCATCCGGCGTTGCTTCGCGATACCGGTGAACGACTTGAGCAGCGGCATCGTGAGATTCGCGAGCCGCGGCGCGAGCTCCGCGAGGCGCGACCACCGATGGATCCAGCCCATCGTGTAGGCGCTCAGCGGACGGAGGCGGCGTTCGTAGTAGTGCGAGAGGAACTCCGCCTTGTACGTCGCCATGTCGACGTTGACGGGGCACTCGCCCTTGCATCCCTTGCACGCGAGACAGAGGTCGAGCGCCTCTTTGACCGCTTCGTTCTTCCAGTTGTCGGGGATCGCTTCGCCCTGGAACATCTCGAAGAAAAGACGAGAACGCCCGCGTGTCGAATGCTCCTCCTCGCGTGTCGCCATGAAGCTCGGACACATCGTCCCCGCCTCCATCCGCCGGCACTTTCCGACGCCGACACAGCGGAGGATCGCGCGGTCGATGCGTCCCTCGTCTTCCGGAAACTGGAAGTGCGTCTGGGGCGACCATGGACGGTAGTCGGCGCCGAGGCGGAGGTTCTCGGTCGGGTGGTAAGGGGTGACGATCTTGCCCGGGTTCATCTTCCACTCCGGGTCCCACAGCGACTTGAACTCGCGGAACGCGCCGACCAACTCCTCGCCGAACATCTTCGGCAGCAGGTCGGCGCGCGACTGGCCGTCGCCGTGCTCGCCGGAGAGCGAACCGCCGTACGAGACGACGAGATCGGCCGCCTCGTCGATGTATGAGCGGTACTTGGCGATGCCCTCCAGCGACTCGAGATCGAAGTTGTTGCGGGTGTGGACGCAGCCCTGGCCGAAGTGGCCGTACAGATCGCCGACGTAGTCGTACTTGTCGAGCAGCTTCCGAAGATCGCGGAGATAGCCGCCCAGTTTCTCGGGCGCGACCGCCGAGTCCTCCCACCCTTCCCACGTGCGGGGAGTGCCGGGCCGGAATGCGGTGGCGCCGAGGCCGGACTCGCGAACACCCCAGACCATCTTCTGCTGCGTCGTGTCGTCGATCAGTTTGATCGACTTCACCTCGCCGCGAATGGCGTCCACCATCTTCTGCGCGTCCGCCCGCGCCTCGTCCACGGTCTCGGCGCCGAATTCGACGAAGAGCCAGCCGCCGCCCTCCGGCATGAGCGCGAGTCCGCCTGGATTGAGGTGCTTCGCCTTCTCGGCCTCGACCAGCAGGTCATCCATGCCTTCGAGCCCGATCGGCTTGAACTTCAGGATCTCGGGAACGTGATCCGCGGCGTCGAACGCCGTGGGGTAGCCGACGAGCACGAGGACGCGCTTGGGAGGCGAGCAGACCAGCTTGCACTTCGCCTCGAGCACGACCACGCACGTGCACTCCGTGCCGACGAGGGCTTGTGCGACGTTGAAGCCGTTCTCCGGCAGGAGACTATCGAGGTTGTAGCCAGAGACGCGGCGCGGGATCTTCGGGTAGCGAGTGCGAATCTGATCGGCGAAGCGGTCGCGGATCGACTTCATGCCGGCGTAGATCCCGCCGCGCCGGCCGCCTTCCGCGATGATCCGCACCAGCTCGTCGTCGCTGGTCGGGCCGACTCGCATGCGGATGCCGTCGTACGTGACGACGTCGAGCTCTTCGATGTTGTCGACCGTCTTGCCGGCCATGAGGGCGTGCACGCCGCAGGAGTTGTTGCCGATCATTCCGCCGATCGTGCAGTGCGTGTGGGTCGCGGGATCGGGGCCGAACGTCAGCTCGTGCTTCTCGGCGGCGTCGCGGAGGTCGTCCAGGATGATGCCGGGATGGACGCGCGCGAATTTCTCCGCGATGTTCATCTCGACGATCTCGTGCATGTACTTCGAGAAGTCCATGATCACGGCGACGTTGCAGCACTGGCCGGCGAGCGACGTCCCGCCGCCGCGCGCGAGGATCGGGGCGTTGAACTGGCGCGCCAGCGCGATCGTCGCAAGGACGTCGTTCTCGTCGCGTGGGAGCACGACGCCGATCGGGATCTGCCGGTAATTCGAGGCGTCGGTGGCGTAGAGCGCGAGCGAGCCGTCGTCGAATCGCACCTCGCCGCGGACCTCACGCGAGAGAGCCGATGCGAGCGCCGCCGCGTCGACGTTCAGAGACTGGATGCGGTCACTGTGAATCCGCGGATGCACAGGACGGTCGTTCGGGAACGCGATCGGCGTGAAACGGGTCTGTTCGTCGCGCACGGTCGTCACTCTACTTCTTCAACACTGACGCGAACATCTCCTTCATCGACTCCTTGATCATGTCTCCACGGGCGGGGTCTTTGATCAACGCCTCCAGGAACTTCTTCGCCTGATCCTTCGTGATGTGCGGCGGCAGCGGCGGCACCTCCGGATCGGTATGGAACTCGAGAATGGTGGGCATCTTTGCGCTTAGCGCTTCGTCCCACGCGGCGCCGATCTGGTCAGGCTTTTCGACGCGGATGCCGCCGAGGCCGAGCGACCGCCCGAATTCCGCGTAGGGGAAGTCCGGCATCAGCTGCGAGGCCTCGTACCTCGCATCTCCCGACATCACTCGCTGCTCCCACGTGACCATGTTGAGGTCATGGTTTTTCAGGACGCAGATGATGAGCCGCGGGTCGCTCCATTCCTTGTAGTACTTCGCGATCGTGATCACCTCGTTCATCCCGTTCATTTGGAACGCGCCGTCGCCGACGAGGGCGATCGCGACGCGGTCGGGAAAGGCGAACTTCGCGGCGATGACGTAGGGGACGCCCGGCCCCATCGTCGCGAGGTTGCCCGAGAGCGATCCCATCATGTCGCGCTTGAACTTGAGATCGCGCGCGTACCAGCTCGCGGTCGAGCCGGAATCAGCGGCGACAATGCAGCGCTCGGGCAGGCGCGGCGAAAGCTCGAAGAAGACGCGTTGCGGATTGATCGGATCCGCGTCCTCCAACGCTCGCTCCTCCATCAGCTTCCACCACTCCTTAATCTCGCCCTCGATCTTTTCCCGCCACGAGCGGTCGGCCTTTCGCTTCAACAGCGGCCTCAGCGCGCGCAGCGACTCCTGGCTGTCGCCGATGAGGTTGACCTCCATCGGATAGCGGATGGAGAGCATCTTCCCGTCGATGTCGATCTGCACACCGCGCGCTTGTCCCTCATCCGGCAGAAACTCGGGATAGGGGAACGACGATCCGACCATCAGCAGGGTGTCGCACTCGCTCATCAGCGTCCACGACGGCTTCGTACCGAGGAGGCCGATCGAGCCGGTGACGAACGGGAGATCGTCCGGGAGCGCGGCCTTGCCGAGGAGCGCTTTGGCGACGCCGGCGCCGAGGAGATCGGCGACTTCGATGACCTCCTCGGAGGCGCGCATGGCGCCCTGGCCGATGAGCATCGCCACTCTCTTGCCTTCATTGAGGGCGTTGGCGGCGCGCTGCAGGTCCTCCATCGTCGGAATAACGCGCGGCGTGGTCCAGCCGACGCCGGAGTGAATCGTGGAGTGCTTGTGCGGCGGCGCCTCGTACGGCTCTTCCTGCAGGTCGTTCGGGACGATGATGCAGGTGACGCCCCGCTGCGCCCGGGCGATGCGGAACGCGCGGTCGACGAGATGGCGGATCTGCGCCGGCGCCATCGCGGTCTGCACGTAATCGGACGCGACGTCCTTGAAGAGCGACTGGAGGTCGACCTCCTGCTGGTAGTTGCCCCCCATCGCGAGGCGCGACGTCTGGCCCACGATCGCGACCACCGGCTGATGGTCGAGCTTGGCGTCGTAAAGGCCGTTCAGAAGGTGGATCGCGCCGGGTCCCGACGTCGCGAGACAGACGCCGGGCTCGCCGGTGAACTTGGCGTGAGCGCACGCCATGAAGGCCGCCATCTCCTCATGCCGCACCTGGGTGAACTGCATGGCGTCGCCGACGCGCTCCAGCGCCCCCATGATGCCGGCGATGCCGTCGCCAGGATAACCGTAGAGGCGGTTGACACCCCACGCCTGGAGGCGATGGACGAGGAAATCAGCGACTGTCTGCTTGGCCATGAAAGCGCGTCCAGCACGACGCGTTCCCAAGCAGCTACCGTCGCTTCGCTGACGCCTTCTTCTTGGATGAGGCTTTCTTGGATGAGGCTTTCTTGGATGAGGCTTTCTTTGACGATGTCTTCTTCGACGATGTCTTCTTTGAAGCTGCAGCGCGCTTTCGCGAGCGCGGCGTCGAAATCTCGACGCTCGACCGGTCGACCAGCTTCGAGAACCGGCTCTTCTTTTCGTCCTGATAGAGGAACGCGAGCTTGTCGCGGTCGAACCAGTCGAACCACTGGTCCCAATCGATCTGTTCGAGCGACTCTTCGCCGCTGAAGCCGGGGTAGTCGATCCGCAGCACGCCGGGGTTCCCGCGCTTCGAGCCGGTGCGCTTCACATGAGCCGGAATCCCGCCACGCGCCTCGACCCATTTCCGGATCTCGTCGTGATCGATCGTCGCCTTCGCTGACGCCATTTCTTCCTCCGTTTACGCATCAGTTCGAGTGCATCAGGCGCGCCACAGATTCTCAAACGGCAATTGGGCACAAAGTCGGACTGAGGAAGAGGTTCGAGGTTCGAGCGAAGAATGAAGAGGTAAAGGAGAACCTGTTCGCCGCTACGCTCTTCGACTCTTCCTTCTTCCCTCGAACCTCGAATCTCATCGTCAGCTCCGCTTGAACTCACCCGCCGACTTCATGTGCAAAAACCCCTTCCAAGGGGCGCCAAAGATGCCAGCTAGAATCGCGCTCATGCGGAACGCGTCACTCCTCGCTCGCGCCGGGTCTCGCATCGCGGAAATGTGCGAGCGGTTCTTCCCCGACGCGTTGGTCTTCGCGCTTGCCACGATCGTCGTCGTGTTCGTGGGAGGAATGACGATCGGCGTGGCGCCGGCGAAGCTGGTGATCGAGTTCGGCGGCGGTTTCTGGTCGCTCGTCAACTTCACGATGCAGATGGCAATCGTAATCGTCGGCGGTTCGTGGTGGCGTCGTCGCCGCCGGTCGCGAAGCTGACGGCGCGCCTGGCGTCGATTCCTAAGACCGCTCGCGGTGCGGTGGCGTTCGTCGCCGCGTTCGCGATGTTGTCGTCGCTGATCTCCTGGGGCCTGTCGCTGATCTTCACCGGCCTCCTCGTCCGCGAGATCACGCGCCGCGTCGAGCGCGTCGACTACCGAGCCATCGGCGCCGCCGCATACCTCGGCCTCGGCAGCGTCTGGGCGCTCGGCCTCTCCTTCTCGGCGGCGCTGCTCCAGGCGACGAAGTCGTCCATCCCGCCGGCGCTGCTCGCGATCACCGGCGTCATCCCGCTGACGCAGACGATCTTTCTCTGGCAGAACCTCGTCATGGCCGCGGTCCTAATCGCGATGTCCGTCACGATCGCCTACTTCTCCGCGCCGACGGAAGAAGAAGCAAAGACGATGACCTTCCCCCCGGAGGAGATCGTTGAAGACAAAGGCTCGCCGATCCTCGCGGTCGCGGTCAGCGCGCTGATGTTCGCGTTCCTCTTCCTGAACATCCGCGAAAAGGGCGGCCTCGCCGCGCTCGACCTCAACAACTTCAACCTTGCGTTCCTCGCCGCCGGCCTGCTGCTCCACTGGCGGCCACGATCGTTTCTGCGAGCCGTTACGCGATCCGTCCCCGCCACCGCCGGCGTCCTGATCCAGTTCCCGTTCTACGGCGGCATCTTCGGGATGATCTCGAAGACGCCGATCGCCGCTCACCTCTCGCGCGTGTTCGTCGCAGTCACGACGAAGACCACGTTCCCCATCGTGGTCGGCCTCTACTCAGCGATCCTCGGCATGTTCGTGCCGTCGGGCGGAGGCAAGTGGGTGGTCGAGGCTCCGTACATCATGGCGGCGGCGAAAGCGTGGCACATGCACCTCGGGTGGACCGTCCAGATCTACAACGCCACCGAGGCCCTACCGAACCTGATCAACCCATTCTGGATGTTGCCGCTGATGGGGATCCTGAACGTCCGCGCGCGCGACCTGGCAGGCTACTCCATCCTGCAACTGATGTTTCACCTGCCGGTCGTGCTGCTGCTCTGCTGGATCTTCGCGCAGACCCTCTGATTACTTCTCGTTGAGGATGTCGAGGAGGAAGTCGGCGGCATCCTTCGAGTTCATGATCGAGAGCTTCGTGACGATCGCCTTGCGAAGGTCGGGGTTCTTCTCCGCGCGGCCGAGGGCGACGAGCGTTTTGGCATCACCATGGAGGAAGAGCGCGGTGATCACGGCGTGGCGGACGTCGACGTTCGGATCGCTGTCGTAGAGAGACTTCAGGATCGGCGACGTGCGTTCGCCGCTGATGAGGCCGAGGCTTCTGATCGCGGCGATGCGGAGCTCGGGATTCTTCTCATTGCGCGCGAGGTCGCCGAGCTTGTCGGCCGACCCGCCGATGAACATCGCTTGGATGATGCTCTTCTTCACCTCGATCGAGGTCTCGCTGTTGTACAGATCGGCGAGCTCGTTGCGGGCACCCATGACGCCGAGCTGACGGACCGCGTCGCCACGGAGCTTAGGATCCTGTTCGCTGCGGGCGAGCGCGAAGAGACGCGCGCGATCGCCGGAAATCATGAACGACTTGAGCACCGTTCGCTTCACTTCGACATCGCCGCTCGTCCGATAGACGTCTTCGAGGATCTTCCGGCTGTTGTCGCCGCCCATGATGCCGAGGTACCTGAGGGCGCGAGACTGCAGGTCGCGGTTCGAGCCGTCTTTCGCGATCCGGCTCAGCGTGTCGGTCGCGCGCGGCGAGTTGGTCTGGCTCAGCACGAAGAGCGCGCGGTCCTTCATCTTCGGCGACGACGACGGGCTGTGGAGGATGTTCTCCAGGATCGGGATGGCACGCTCCGGGTCGGTGTTCATCAGGCCGTTGAGCGCCATCAGCTTCACGTCGTCATCGGACTCGTGCTCGACGACGACGGTCTGGCCGGCGTTCTGGCGGATCTCAACGTCGAGTGACTTCGCGTCCTCGATGTACTTGCTCCTCGGGAACGCCTTCTGGAGCTCGAGCAGGGTCGCGAGCGCGTCGGTGCGGTCGCCGTTCTTCGCCTGGGCGTACGCCGTCCAGTAGATCGCGGCGTCGGCGTGCGCGCCTGCCGAGCGGGCGACGTCTTTGAACAGCGCGATGGCGCGGCGCCATTCGTGATCGTCGAGCGCCTCGGTCGCTTCGTCGTAGTGGTTCTGTTCACGATCGGCACGCGCTTCTTCGCGGTCCGACTTGTCTTTCGCTTGGTCTGCCGTCGGCCAGTCGCCGAACGCGGGGGTCAGCGCGATCGTGAAGAGCGCGATGAGCGACAGGATGATTTTCTTGGTCATGTTCGTCCTCACAGGGTGTTTGCGACTGGCGCCGCGGGAACGCGGTCGCCGCCGCTGGTCTGCGCGCTCATGACGCGCACTTTGAACAGCAGTCCTTTGGTTTCAATGCGTTTCTGGATGGATGCGAGCTCGTCGGGGCTGAGCGTTTTGCCGGCGTGCGCCAGCTCGACGAGGATCGGTTCGAGATCGGTCAGCAGCGAGGCGATGCGCTCGTCGCCGTGCTGCATCGCGGTCTGTCTGTAGATCCGGTTGGAGGCCACCAGCTCCGCCGCACGCTGCTGCTGCGACTCGGCGTCGAAGGTCTGGCTCGCGTCGGCGTTCGAGAGATCGGTCAGCATTCTCTCGGACGCTTCCAGGTGATCGCTGACCACGACCACCAGTACACGTTGGTTCTGACTGTTCTGTGCGGCACCCGCAATCTTGCCGGCGGCCGGCGCGGAAACCCGCGCCTGTTGCTGATCTCTGACCGTCTCCTCCCGCGGCGAATGGCGTCCGTTCCACACCACGCCGGTGCAGAGACCCATAGCCAACACCGCGGCGACGGAGAGCCACTGCCACTGCTTGTGGCGGCTCGGCGCGCCGAGGCGCCAGCGGAGACGGTTCCAGACTTGTTCGCCGTAATCGTCACCGCGTTCAGGGATCGGCGCATCTTTCACGAGCGCGAGCACGCGGGAGATTGCGTCGAATTCAGCGGCGCAGGCCGGGCACGACTCGAGGTGCTCGTTCGCGGCGGCGGGAGCGTCGTCGTCGCTGTAATAGTGCGCGACGAGCTGTTCTTCGGTTAGGTGCTGCATGATGGGTTTGTCCTTACGAGTGGCTCCAGCGACGCGCGAAGTTTCCGCACCGCGCGGAAAATGGTGTGCTTCGCGGCGTTGACCTGGATGCCGAGGGTTTTGCCGATCTCGTCGACCGGCATGCCGTCAAAGTGGCGGAGAACGAATGCGGTCCGCTCGTTGCCCGAGAGACTCTCCATCGCCGCGCCGACTCGTACCTGCAATTCCCTGCTAAGGAGGAGGCGGTCGGGCTGTGGATCGGTCGATGCGAGCTCGTTGGGCGGATCGTCGTCGTCGTTCTGGTTCGTGCTCATCTCGTTCTTTTCGTGGCGGTTGCGGGACCGGAGGAGGTCGAGCGAGCAGTTGACGGCGATGCGATGGACCCAGGTCGAGAAGTTCGCCCTCTCTTCGAACCCGCCCATCTGGCGCCAGGCACGGATGAGGGTCTCCTGGACCACGTCGTCGGCATCATGTTCATTCCCGGTCATGCGATACGCCACTCGAAAGATGGCTTTGCTGTGGCGCTCCACGAGTTGCCGGAACGCGTCGGCGTCTCCCGACCGTGCCCGGCTCACCGTCGCTGCGTCGGCCAGTTCCATCGTCGTGAGGTTAGACTGCAAATGCCCGTAAGGGTTAGCTTGGGAGGGCGTTACTCGTGATTCGTTACTCGTTATTCGGGGATATGAAGACGAGTAACGAATCACGAGTAACGAATCACCGCTCCTGCTGTGGTTGTTCATCCGCCCCCGAGCTGTCAGACTAGGCGGAATCGTGAAAACGGTTACGTTCTGGATGGCGCTGGCGCTTGCGCTGCCGTGCTTCGCGGCTACGCAGCGGCCGCTGCTCGTCACGTCGCAGGACCACTCGTTGGTCGAGATCGACGACTGCGAGCACTTTTACGCGCGGACGGTGGCTCCGTCGTTGCCATCTCGCGCGCAGACGGAGGAGCAGGTCCCGGTGCCGCTCGCCGGCGTCGACACGCTACGCGTCCGATCGACGGAGGGGGGCGCCATCTCGATCAAAGGATGGGACCGTCCGGTCGCGCGGCTGACGCTCTGCAAGTACGCCGTCGCGCTGAACGACATCGACGCGAAACGGACGCTCCACGACATCGTGGTCACCACACATAACGGCGACGTGAGCGCGCACGGCCCGGAGAACGGAACGACACACGCCTGGTGGGTCCACATGATCCTGCGGGTCCCGAAACGGGTGGCGGTGGACGTCGCGTCGAACAGCGGCGGCATCGCGATCCGGCGGATGAACGGGCGCGTCACGGCGCGGGCCACGAACGGCGGCATCTCGTTGGCCGAATGCGCCGGCGAGTCGAAGCTGACCTCCGAGAACGGCGGCATCTCGCTCGAGAAGATCACCGGCCGCATCGATGCCGGTGCGCAGAACGGCGCGATCTCGCTCAAGGTCGCGGAGGGCGATCCGGCGACCATCGAAGCGCGCACCGACGACGCGGGCGAGATTCTCTGCCGCGCGAAGATCTGCCAGGACGCGTTGTCGCATCGCATCGCCGGTGCCAAGGTGCTCCGCATCGGCGGCGGCTCGTCAGAGCCGATGATCCGCCTGCACACGGGCGCCGCGCCGATTCTCATCGAGCAGGTGCGTTGAACCGTCTCATCGCGCTCGTGTTGCGGCACGGCGTGCCGCTGGTCGCCGCGAACGTCTTCCTCGAACAGATCGGCGCGCCGATTCCGGCTATCCCGACGCTGATGATCGCCGGCGCGCTGGCGCGGAACGGCCAGATGTCGTCGACGCACATCCTCGTCTGGACGGTCGTCGCCTCCCTCGCCGCCGACACGGTCTGGTTCGTCCTCGGCCGTCAGTACGGCTACCGCATCCTCCGCCTACTCTGCCGCATCTCGCTCTCGCCCGATTCGTGCGTCCGCGACACCGAGGCGAATTTCGAGCGCTGGGGGATGAAGTCGCTCCTGATCGCGAAGTTCATCCCCGGCTTCTCGACCGTAGCGCCGCCGCTCGCCGGCGCCACGAACGCCGGCGTCCTCACGTTCGTGATCTATGACGGCATCGGTGCGCTGCTTTGGGCCGGCTCGGCCGTGGTGGTCGGCCGCGCGTTCCACCACGCCATCGGGACGATCGTCGATCGCCTCGAGAACCTCGGCGGGTGGGCGGTCGTGTTCGTGATTTCCGTGCTCGCACTGTTCGTGATCGTGAAATGGATGCAGCGAGTCCGCTTCATCAAACAGCTTCGCGTCGCCCGCATCGGGCCGGAGGAGTTGAAGTCGTTGTTCGACTGCGGCGCATCGCCGCTTGTCGTCGACGCCCGCTCGGCCGGCGCAAGAAAACGCGATCCGCGCCACATCCCGACGGCGATCGCCGCGTCCCCCGAGGAATTGATCGAGCGTTTGCAGGACGCCGATCCCTCGCAGCAGATCGTCCTCTACTGCACGTGACCGAATGAAGCCTCAGCCGCCCGTGTGGCGCGCAAGCTCATCGACGAAGGGTTCACCGTGGTCCGTCCCCTCGCCGGCGGATTCGATGCCTGGGTCGACGCCGGGTATCCCGTGGACGCGTAGGCCAGTAGCACCAACCTTGCACTGCTGAGCTGCATGGCAAATGCAGTTGCGGCCGCTGTCCTCGACGAGCACAGCCGCGCCTTTTATCGTGACGCTTTAGGCCGACTCGACCGTGCGGGAATCGACTACCTGGTCGGCGGGGCATACGCTTTCGCGCGCTACACCGGCATCGAACGGCATACGAAGGACTTCGACATCTTCATTCGCCGCGAGGACTACGAGCGGATCGCGGAGGTCCTCGGCGAGGCGGGCTACGAATCCGAGATGAAGTTCCCACACTGGCTCGGGAAGTCGTTCTCGGGTGACGACTTCATCGATCTCATCTTCAGCGCCGGCAATGGCGTCGCCAAGGTCGACGACCAGTGGTTCGAGCGCGCTGTTCCGGGCGTCGTCATCGGAATGGACGTGAAGCTCATTCCGGCCGAGGAGATGATCTGGTCGAAGGGGCTGATCATGGAGCGGGAGCGCTTCGACGGCGCCGACGTCGCTCACGTGATCAAGGCGGTCGGTCCCAAACTCGACTGGCGCCATCTCATCGACCGCTACGCCGAGCACTGGCGCGCGCTGTACGCGCATCTCGTCCTCTTCGGCTACGTCTATCCGTCCGACCGGTCGAACATCCCGGCGTGGGTCATGGACGAGCTGGGAGGCCGCGTGTCGGCAGAGACGCGACAGCCCGACTCGACGGAGAAGATCTGCTACGGCACGGTCATCTCCCGGCAGCAGTACCTCAAGGACGTCCACGATTGGGGCTACCGCGACGCCCGCCTCCAGCCCCTCGGCAACATGAGCGCCCGCGACATCGCTCACTGGACGGCAGGCATCGCGGAAGACGGAGCGAAGTAGATGGCGGACACCCAAACGCTACGAATCGCCGCAGTCGCCGACATCCACGTTAAGAAAACGGGCGTCGGGTCGATGCATGACCTCTTCGAAAAGGCGACGCAAGCCGCCGACGTCCTCATCCTCGCCGGCGATCTCACCGACTACGGCCAGATTGAAGAGGCGAAGGTGCTCGCGAAGGAGATCACCTCCTCGCTTCACATTCCGGCCATCGGCGTCCTCGGGAACCACGACTACGAAGCGGATCGGGCCGCCGACATCACCAGCATCCTCACCGATGCCGGCGTGACGATGCTCGACGGCGATACGGTGGAGGTCAAAGGCGTCGGCTTCGCCGGCGTGAAAGGCTTCGGCGGCGGCTTCGGACGCCGCTCCCTCGGCGCCTGGGGCGAGAAGATGATCAAGGACTTCGTCCACGAGACGGTGAACGAGGCGCTCAAGCTCGAGGCGGCGCTCGTCCGACTCCGGACGCCGCAGAAGATCGCGGTGCTGCACTACTCTCCCATCATGGCGACCGTCGTCGGCGAGCCGCTCGAGATCGTGGCGTTTCTCGGCTCGTCGCGTCTCGAAGAGCCGGTCGACCGTTATCGCTGCACGGCCGTGTTTCATGGCCACGCTCACCGCGGCTCGCTGGAAGGGAAGACGAAGGCGGGAGCGCCGGTGTACAACGTGGCAATGCCGCTGCTCGTGGCCAAACAACCGGAGCAGACGCCTTTCCGCGTCATTGAAGTTCCAATCGGAGAAGCAGTCGCGGCGTAGAATCTCGCTTCGCAAATGAGGCACTCCGCATTTCCGGACGGCGCCACGCGCGCCGATCTCCTCGCGTGGTTCCGCGCGGGCCGCGCCCGCTCGAAACAGGTTCTCGCGATTCCGGTCGAGGATGCGTATTACGAACGCCCGATCGCGCTGCGGAACCCGATCGTCTTCTACGAAGGCCACCTCCCGGCGTTCAACGTCAACACGCTGATCAAGCTCGCGCTGCGCGAGCCGGGCATCGACGAGCACTACGAAACGCTCTTCGCGCGCGGGATCGATCCGGAGGACGAGGTGTCGGCGAAGAGCCCGACGGATCTCTGGCCGACCCGCCACTGCGTGCAAAAGTACGGTGCGCAGTCGGACGAGATGGTCGAGCGCGCGCTCGCGAGCGCGACGATCGAAGACGACAGCGTGCCGCAACTACGCAACGCCGAGGCGGCGCTGGCGATCCTCGAGCACGAGGAGATGCATCAGGAGACGTTTCTTTACATGATGCATAACCTGCCGTACGAGAGGAAAGTCGCTCCAAAGATCGACCGCAGGATTGCCGGCGCGACACAGAAGCAGGAACTGATCGCGATTGCCGCGGGCATCGCGACCCTCGGCAATACCGGCACATTCGGATGGGACAACGAGTTCCCGCCGCATCGCGTCGACGTTCCCGCCTTCTCGATTCACAAGCACAACGTGACGAATGGCGAGTACCTCGAATTCGTCGAAGCGACCGGCGCTGCTGCTCCGCACTTCTGGGTGCAGCAGGACGGGCGGTGGTTCTGGCGCGGGATGTTCGAGCTGATCCCGTTGCCGCTCGACTGGCCCGTCTACGCCATGCAGGACGAAGCGACGGCGTACGCGAAGTGGAAAGGGATGCGCGTTCCGACGGAAGCTGAATACCACCGCGCCGCATTCGGCACCCAGGACGGGACGGAACGATCGTATCCGTGGGGCGAAGCGCTTCCGGATGCGACCCGCGGCAACTTCGACTTCTCGCACTGGGATCCGGTGCCGGTCGGGTCGTACCCCGGCGGCGCGAGCGCGTGGGGCGTGCAGGACCTCGTCGGCAACGGCTGGGAGTGGACGTCGACGGAGTTCAGCGGATTCGACGGCTTCGAGCCGATGGCGTCGTACCCGGTCTACTCATCCGACTTCTTCGACCGCAAACACTACGTGATGAAAGGCGCCTCGCCCGCCACCGCGCGCCACCTCGTCCGCCGCTCGTTCCGGAACTGGTTCCGCGGCAACTATCCGTACGTATTCGCGACCTTCCGCTGCGCTCGCTGAAATCGGTTATCCGTTATCCGTTATCCGCCAAACCCATCACGGATCACGGAGGCCTTGCACATCAACGAGGGGGAGATCGTCGGAAAAGGGGAGCGGCCGAGACGGCCGCTACCCTTCGGCGAACTTTATGTGCAAAGTCGATAACGGATAACGGATAACGAGCCGCGGCAAAAACAAAAAGGCCGCCAGTCACGGCGGCCTTGTTCGAAATCCCCGGAGTAAACGCTTACTTCGACGCCTGCGTCATCTTCACGACGCCTTTGACCGGGAGCGTGACAACCGGGTTGATCTTGTCGTTCGTGTAGATCTTGACGGTTCCGTCGAGATCGCCCGGCTTGACGTCTTTCGCCACCTGCAGGGTCACTTCGTACTCACCCTTGTTGGCGGTCGGCTTGACGTTCGCCGTCACGCCCGGGATGGACGTCTCGGCCCTGGTGACGTTGAACATCTCGGGGGTTTTCAGGCTGTTCGAGCGGAGGATGACGCCGCGGGTCGCGGCCGGATCGCTCGGGGCGACTTCGCCGAAGTTGACGGCCTGCGGCTCGACGCGGAACGTCGGGCGGATGACGCCGATCACGCTGACGAAGTAGTCGGGCTGGTGCTTGGAGTTGGTGAGGATGTGGACCTTGTCGGCCAGCGGTCCGATCTTCGCGTCGGGGCCGCCGAGCGTGATGTCAAGGCGGTACTGGTTCTGGTTGGCGCGGCCGGCTTCGACGCGCGAGGCAGGGTCTTCGATCTTGTGGGAAACGACCTTGACGTAGTCGCCCGGGACGTCGATCTTGGTGATCTCGAACGGCTCTTCCTCATCCGAGTAGAGCGTGACGCTCTGCGTCTCGGCGTCGCCCTGGAGCATGTTGAAACGGACGAAGCCGGCTGGGAACGCTTCGACGAACGGCTTGACCGTCGCGTGGATCGTCAGCACCGCTTCCGGCGTCGAAAGATCGTTGGTCTCGATCGAAATCGTCTTGGAGATCGGCCCGTTGAAGGCGGTGGTGTCGACGTGAGCCGTCACCTTTCCGGTCTCGCCCGGCTTGATGACCTTGTCGAAGTCAGCCACGGTGCAGCCGCAGCCGGGCTTGGCAGCGAGGATCTGCAGATCGGCGTCGCCCGTATTTTTGACGAGGAATGACCAGTCGAGCTTCTCGCCCTTCGGCACTTCGCCGTACTCCTTCACCGGCTCCACGATGGTGAGCCGGCCGGTTTTTTCCGGCGTAGCAGCCGCCTTGGCCGCAGTTTCGCTCTTCTCCTGGGCGCTCGCGGCAAGAGAGCCGAAAGCGACGAGAAGGGCGAATGTCATCACAACGAAACGCTTCGACATGCGCAAAATCCTCCTGGTTGAAAAATACTGGGTTTAACGATTCAGACCCTAGCTCGAACAGGGCCTGGAAAATGACCATTCCCGACTACCTGGGCTGTGTATCCTGAGCCGCGACATGCCTCACGTCAACGACCTCTCCAACGTCAAGCGCATCTACCTGATCGGCATCGCCGGAACGGCCATGGCGTCGCTCGCCGGCATGCTCCAACGACGCGGTTACGAGATCACCGGCTCTGACGAACACATCTACCCCCCGATGTCGACGTATCTGGAGCGACTGGCCATCCCGGTGCTCGAAGGATTTACGCGCGAGCATCTGGAAAAGTTCCGCCCCGATCTGGTCGTCATCGGCAACGTCGCCGCGAAGACGCAGCCGGAAGCGGCCGCGACCCTCGAGATGGACCTGCCGTACACCTCGATGCCCGAGGCGATCTATCACCTCTTCATCCGCGGCAAACACTCGATCGTCGTCACCGGAACGCACGGGAAGACGACCACGACGTCGTTGATGGCGTGGCTGCTCGAGGCCGCCGGCCGCGACCCGTCGATGGTCGTCGGCGGCATCCCGGTGAACTTCGATCAGAACTTCAAGCTCGGCGACGGCGACGACTTCGTCATCGAGGGCGACGAGTACAACACGTCGTTCTTCGACAAAGGCCCCAAGTTCCTCCACTACCACGCGAACACGCTGATCGTGAACAACATCGAGTTCGATCACGCCGACATCTACGAAAATCTCGACGCGATCAAGGCGGCGTTTCACAAAGGAATCGAACAGGTCGCACCCGGCGACGTGATCATCGCCAACGGCGACGACGAGAACGTCACATCGCTCCGCTCCGCCGCGCGCGGCCGGTGGTTCACCTTCGGATGGGACCGCGGGCGTGACATCTTCGCCACCGACGCCGAGGAGACGCCGGAGCATACGACCTTCACGGCGTGGTGGGAGGGGAAGGAGTGGTACCGCTTCGCGACCACGCTTTCGGGACGCCACAACGTGGCGAATGCGCTCGCCGACATCGCGGCGGCGCGCTTCCGCGGGCTGTCAGCGGAAGAGATTCAGAAAGGGCTGTCGTCGTTCAAAGGCATCAAGCGGCGGATGGAGGTGCGAGGGGTCGAGCACGGCGTCACGGTCATCGATGATTTCGCGCATCACCCGACCGCGATCGACACCACGCTCGCCGGCGCCCGGAAACGCTATCCCGACCGACGCATCTGGGCGCTCTTCGAGCCCCGCTCGATCTCCTCTGCGCGGAAGGAGTTCGAGGACGGCTACATCGACGCGTTCCATCAGGCGGACCGCGTCATCGTCGGCCATGTCTTCCACCGCGACCGATACGAGCACCGCTACGGCATCGATCACATGATGTCGGTCGAGACGATCGTCGAGCGGCTCAACGCCGACCACATCCCGGCCGAGCAAATCGACGACGTCGACGCGATCGCGCAGAGGGTGGCCGCGGAGGCGCGGGAGGGGGACGTGATCATGGTCATGTCTTCCGGCGCGTTCGACGGAGTCCACGAAAAGATCCTCGATTGCCTCCGCAAATGACGTATTCGCGAGGGTCGCGAGCCTATACCCCCTGGGTCGTGACCCTATAGGTATAAGGTCAAGAGCCTGGGGGTATAGGGTCGCGACCCTCGCGAGTGGGGAACTTTCTGCTGATTTTGGGTTGCTTTCCGGCCTCGCTACGCGGAATACAGCCTCGCATGGGGAAGTTTCAGCCATCTCCATGGAACAGAAAGCACACGACCTCCTCCGCAAGAACAACTTGACGCCCGACGACGTCAAAGATCGCAAGACCTCGCTTCATCACCTGCGTCAAATCGTCCGCAGCGAAGAGCTGCCGTTCGACGTATTCAAGACGCTCGTGAAAATGCGGCGGTAGACCACTACAATTCGCGCTTCATGCCGTTCCGCGAAGACGCCCTCAGGCAGGTCCACTCAAAGAAGTTTGACGATGTCGAGTCGCTCTGGATGGCGGAGCTCGACCGAGATCCGTCCGACGTGGACGCGTTCATCACCGTCGCGAAAGCGCTCCGGAAGGCCGAGCAGCGCACGCAGTCGGACACGCTCCTCGGACTCCTCAGCGACTCGCTGAAGGAGGGCGGCCACTGGCTCCAGCGCCTCCATGTGCTGAAGGAGCTTGGCCGCCTCTCGAAGCATCCGGCCCAACTCCGCCAGCAGTTCGAAGACGCGCTGAAGAAGGCTTTCGGCACCCACAAGAACTTCGCGCGCGCGTTTCAGTTCGCGAAGTTCAACGACCCGCAGTCGAATCCCGTGGAGCGTGCCGAGAAGATCGAGACGTGGCTCACGTACGACGAGGGCGAGTGCTTCTTCATGTCGGGCCGCGGCGCCGGCCGCGTGACGGAGCTGAACCCGGAGCTCGGCGTCTGCCGCCTCGATTTCGAGAAAGACAAGCGCGTCTCGGTGCCGCTCGGCGCCGCGAACAAGTTCCTGACGCCGCTCCCCGCGGGGCACATCCTCCGCGAGAAGTTCCAGGATCCTGAAGGCCTGCAGACGCAGGCGACGAAGAAGCCGGCCGAGTTCTTCGCGAAACTGCTCCAGAGCTTCGGCCGCCCGATGACGATGGCCGAAGTGCGCGACGCCGTGATCGGCGTCGTGCCGGAGAAGAGCTGGACATCGTGGTGGACGTCGGCGCGCAAGAACCCGCAGATCGTCGTCAGCGGCTCGGGCGCGAAGGCGACGTACTCGTATTCGTCCTCGGCAGGAGAAGCCGAGGGAGTCGTCCGCCGCGACTTTGAGCGCGCCGACGCCAAGTCGCGTCTGGAGCTTGCGCGCAAGCACAGCGCGCGGAGCCAGGAGCTCGCGAACTTCTTCTCGACCGCGCTCGCCGCGGACGCAGCGAGGCTCGCCCGCACCGACTCGGCCATGTCGTGGCAGATCCTCACGACGCTGGAAAGCCTTCCCGGCAAGTACGAGTCGACCATCGAACCCGCGTCGCTGCTGCAGTCGCCGATGGCCTCGCGCACGGTCGCGGCGATCGGCGACAAACAGCTCCGCGAGCGCGCGATCGGGGTCGTCCGCGAGACGCATCCCGACTGGCACAAGGTTTACAGCGAGCTTTTCTTCCTCGAAGAAGAGCCGAAGATGATCACGCTCGTCTACGACGCGCTCGAGACAGCCGGCGAGACCGATCTCCTCACACGCCTCACCGACGAGACGCTCCGCTACCCACGTCGCCATCCGCGTGCGTTCTACTGGTACGCGAAGCGCGTCAACGAGGACGAGTCGTGGGGCGACCGCGCCACGTATCAACTCCTCTTCCAGCTCCTCGATGCGCTGACGAACGACGAATTCAGTTCCGTCCGCGCCCGTCTCAAAGACTTCTTCGACAAAGGCGCGCTCGCCATCCGCATCATCAACACGCAGAACAACGAAGAGCAGGCACGCAGGATCGTCGACACCCTCGACCGCTACGGCGCGGTCGAGGAGTACCGCCGCGAGATCGTGAAGGCGGCGGCGCTGATGAAGCACCCTCACCTCCGCGAACAGGAGCAGGAGCCGGTCTACTCGACTCCCGACATGCTCGAGAAGAAGCGCGCCGAGCTGCAGCACCTCCGCAACGTGGAGATCCCCGCGAACTCGAAGGCGCTTCAGGCGGCACGCGAGATGGGCGATCTTCGCGAGAACTTCGAGTACAAGGCGGCGCGTCAGCGCGCCGAGTACCTCGCCGCCCGCGCCGCGGAGCTGTCGGGCGAGTTATCGCGCGTCCGCGTGCTCGAGGCGGGACAGATCGACACGACCGCGGTCCGCGTCGGCACGAAGCTCCTCCTCTCCAACGGCGAGCTGCAGCGCGAGGTCGTCATCCTCGGGCCGTGGGAGTCAGCGCCCGAGCACGGCATCTACTCGAACCAGTCCGAGGTGGCGAAAGCACTCCTCGGACACGCGACGGGCGACATCGTCTCTTTCATGGGGAACGACTACCAGATCGAGTCGATTCGTAAGTGGACCGACTAGTGTCCGTCTGACTTGCCGTAAGATGGCCGCCACTTCAGGTCCGGGAGGCCGAATCGTCCGATGACATACGTAATCGCTGAACCTTGCGTGAACACCAAAGACACCGCATGCGTCGACGTCTGTCCCGTCGACTGCATCCATCCGCGGAAAGACGAACCGGACTTCGAGAAAGAGACGATCCTCTACATCGATCCCGAGGTCTGCATCGACTGCGGAGCGTGCGAGCCTGCGTGCCCGGTGGCCGCGATCTTCCCCGCCGACCTCGTGCCGGCGCAGTGGGCGCACTACACCGAGATGAACGCGCAGTGGTACAAAAACAGAACTTGATCTTTGTGATCCAGCTCACTACATTAGGCAGAGCAACGCTGTAGATTCCACACCGTCAAGACAGACGGTGCCTTCGGGCAAAAAAAGGGGCGTATCGCCCCTTTTTTTGTTTGCCGATCATTGAGAAAACGACCGAGACCCTTCAGTTTCGTGCCCACCTCGGACCCACCACGGTAGAGCGGGCGAATGGGCGTGCCTCCGTGGACAATTGCTGAAGCTACCTCTCTCTCTGCAACGCGAGCCGGAGGGTCTCGGTCGTTTTCTCAGTCGTCTCCACCCCAATTCCCTCTCCCTCCGGGAGAGGTGGCGCGAAGCGCCGGGTGAGGGGCGTGGCTTCCGCACGAATCACCCACGAGCCGACTCGCGTCCCCGCCATAAAATCACCCCATGAAGATCGGATTCATCGGCCTCGGCGCGATGGGCTACCCCATGGCGCGGCACCTCTCCAAAGAACACGACGTCACCGTTTGGAACCGCACGCGCGAGAAGGCGGAGCGCCACTCGCGCGAGCACGGAACGACGCTCGCGAATGGTCTCGCGTCGACCGCCGACGCGGACGTCATCATCACCATGCTCCCGACCAGCAAGGAGGTCGACGAAATCGTCGATCGACTCCTACCGGTCGTGAAAAGCGGCACGCTCTGGATTGACGCGACGAGCGGCGATCCAAACGTCAGCCGCGAAACGGCGAAGCGGCTCGCGGAGAAAGGCGTCACGTTCGTCGATGCACCGGTGACCGGCGCGACTGTCGGAGCTGAGAACGCCACGCTGACGATCATGGTCGGCGCCGCCAGCACGGAGGACTTCGAGCGCGCGCGGGAGATCCTGAAACTCAACGGCAGGACGATCATTCACGTCGGCCCGATCGGCAGCGGCCACGCGATCAAAGTCCTCACCAACTCGATCATGGGCGCCACCGTCTGGATCACGAGCGAGTGCCTACTCCTCGCCAAGCGGCTCGGCATCGATCTCAAGACCGCGCTCGCCGTCACGAACGCGGGAAGCGGACGCTCGAACGCATCCGAGAACCTTCTCCCGATGCGCCTCGCCGACCACAAGTGGCCGCTCGTCTTCAAACTCGCGCACCACGACAAAGACATCCGCATCGCCAACCAGCTCTCGCACCAGCTCCACGCCTCCACCCCCATGCTCGCGCTGACCCAGCAACTCTTCACCGCGTCCTTGCACGAGCTCGGCGACCAGGCGGACTACATCGAAGTGGCGAAGGTGATCGCGCGGATGAATGGGGCGAGCTGGGAGTAACGAAAACTAAAAAGTCGACCGGATATACCCGCCGTCGATCTGGATCGACGTACCGGTGAGGTAGCTTGCGCGGTCGCTGCAGAGGAAGGTGACGACGTCGGCGAGCTCGCGGGGGGCGCCGAAGCGGCCCATCGGGATGTCCTGGACGGATTTGTCAAGGTACTGCTGCGGCGTGATTCCCTGCTCCTTCGCGCGGATGTCGGCGAGGTGGTGCTGCCGGTCGGTGAGGAAGTGGCCGGTGAGTATGGCGTTGACGGTGATGCCGTCCTTTGCCACCTGATCGCCGAGGGTCTTGGTCAACGCGGAAAGTCCCGCGCGTAGCGTGCTGCTGATCGTCAGCAACGGATTCGGCTGCTTCGCGACGAGCGACGTCAGGTGAACGATCCGTCCCCACTTCCGCTTCTGCATGTCGGGGATGACGGCTTTGCAGAGGCGGACGACGTTCATCAGCGTCCCGTCGATCCCGGTCCGCCACTGCTCCTCGGCGAGACTCAAAAAGGGCGCGGCGGGCGGCCCGCCGGTATTGGTGACGAGGATGTCGACCTGCCCGAAGTGCGCGATCGTCTCATCGACCCATCGCTGCAAGTCCTCGGCTTTCGAGACATCGCACGGAACCTTAAGCATCGACTCATCCGCGTTTCGCTCGAACGACCGAGCGCAGAGCGACAGCTTCACGCCTTCCGACGCGAGCGATTCCGCGATCGCGGCACCGAGCCCTTTGCTCGCCGCCGCGACCATGGCGACACGACCGCGCAGTCCCAGGTCCATCAGATATTGTCGACGATCGCCTTGCCGAACTCCGACGTCGACACCTTGGTCGCTCCCTGCATCTGCCGCTCCAGGTCATACGTCACGCGCTTCTGCTGGATCGTCTTCGCGATGCCGCGCTCGATCGCGTCGGCCGCTTCCCACCACTTCATGTGCCGCAGCATCATGACGCCGGAGAGGATCAGCGAGCCGGGATTGATCATGTCCTTGTTGGCGTACTTCGGCGCGGTGCCGTGCGTCGCCTCGAAGATCGCGACTTCGTCCGACTCGTTGGAGCCTGGCGCCATGCCGAGGCCGCCGACCTGCGCCGCGAGCGCGTCGGAGATGTAGTCGCCGTTCAGGTTCGTGGTCGCGATGACGGAGTACTCGCTCGGCCGCAGCAGCACCTGCTGGAACATCGAGTCGGCGATGCGGTCCTTGATCACGATCTTGCCGCCGGCACCCTCGGCGCCGGCTTCCGACTCGGCGATCGTGACGTCGCCGAACTCCTCTTTCGCGAGCTCATAGCCCCAATCCTTGAACGCCCCTTCCGTGAACTTCTGGATGTTGCCCTTGTGCACCAGCGTGACGGAGTCGCGCTTCGCGGCGATCGCGTATTCGATCGCCTTCCGCACCAGCCGCTTCGAGCCGAACTCCGACATCGGCTTGATGCCGATCGCCGAGCCGGGACGAATCTTCGCGCCGGCGCGGCGTTCGATCTCGTTGATGCACTCGATGATCTTGTTCGCGCCGTCCGTGCCGGCCGGCCACTCGATGCCGGCGTAAACGTCTTCCGTGTTCTCGCGGAAGATGGTCATGTCGACCTTCTGCGGCTCCCTCACCGGCGAGGGAACGCCCTCGAAATAACGCACCGGCCGCACGCACGCGTAGAGGTCGAGGACCTGCCGCAGCGTCACGTTCAGCGAGCGGATGCCGCCGCCGACCGGCGTTGAGAGCGGTCCCTTGATCGAGACTCGGTAGGTCTTGATCTCCTCCAGCGTCTCGTCGGGGAGGTAGTTGTCGAACTTCTCCTTCGCCTTGTCGCCGGCGTAGACCTCGCGCCAGTGAATCTGGCGCTTTCCGCCGTACAGCTTTTTGACGGCGCCGTCGATGACGTACTGCGTGGCGCGCCAGATGTCGGGACCCGTTCCGTCGCCTTCGATATACGGGATGATCGGGTCGTCGGGAACGACGATCTTGCCGTCGCGATAGTCGATGCGGTTCATAGCCGCGCGACTGTAGCGAAACGCAACTACCGGAGCAACCCACGGAGCATTGCGATGTTCCGCTGGTCGGATTCCGTTTCGATGGTCTTCGGCGTCTCCAGCAGCTTCGGGATCTTCGCGAACCGCGCGTCGTTGAGCAGGAGCCGGAACGGCTCGAGGCCGAGCTCCCCCTCGCCGATGTGCTGGTGGCGGTCGACGCGGCTGCCGAGCCCTTTCTTCGAGTCGTTGAGGTGGAAGACGCCGACCTTGTCGATGCCGACGAAGCGGTCCACCTCCTCCACCATCTTTTCGTAGCCGTCGACCGTACGGATCTCGTAGCCGGCCGCGAAGATGTGGCAGGTGTCGATGCAGATTCCGACGCGCTTCTTGTCGTCGACCGCATCGATGATCCGGCCGAGCTCCTCGAACGTGCAGCCGAGGCATGAGCCTTGTCCGGCCGCCGTCTCGAGGAACGTGACGGCGCGATGGTTGGGAATCGCGGCGTGGACCTGGTCGAGCGAGCGCGCGATCTGATCGACTCCGGCGGCGACGCCGGCTTCGAGGTGGGCGCCAGGATGGAGGACGACGCCGTGGATGCCGAGACGTTCGGCGCGATCGAGCTCGTCGATCATCGCGGCGATCGACTTGGCGTGGAACTCCGGATTGGTCGTCGCGAGATTGATCAGATACGAGGCGTGCGACACGATCGGCTGAACGTTGCGCAGCGATGCGAACGTCTGGACGTCCTCGTCGGTCAGCACCTTTCCCTTCCACTGATTCGAGTTCTTCGCGAACAACGCGATCGCGGACGCGTTGATCGCGGCGGCACGTTCGAAGACGGTGTGCAGACCGCCTTTGGTCGAGATGTGTGCGCCGATCAGATCGCCCGGCGCGTCGGGAAAAAAGAAGCGCGACATTTATCGAAGTCGGAAATTGACGGTGACCGTGTAATAGACGTCGATCGGATCGCCGCCGACGGTCGCGGGACGGAAGCGCCACTGCGAGACGGCCTCACGCGCGGCTTCGCCGAGGCCGTAAGGGAGGTCCTTGATGATCTCGACGTTGTCGATCGTTCCGTCGCGGCGGACGATGCCGCGAATGACGACCGGGCCTTCGACGCCTGCCCCGCGCGCCGAGGACGGGTAGCGCGGAACGACGCGATCGATCTCCTCGGGCTGCGTGCCGCCGGGAGGGACCGCGGCATAGACGCCGCTGCGATCGGCGCGTGCCGGAACCGGTTGTGGCGCCGGCACAGGCATCAGCGGGGGGGCCTCCGTCGCGGTCCCCTCTTCGGTCCCCGTCGTCTCCGTCGTTTCGGTCGTCTCTGTCGCGGTAGAACTCGTGCTGGTGCGGACATCGAGTTGCGGCGCGCCGGTCGCGGTTACGTTGATCGCATCGACGTCGGCGTATGCGACGGAGTCGCCGACTTCGATCCCGTAGAAGTCGTGGTCGCGCGTGTAGACCTTCACGTCGGACCCTTCTGACAGCTCGCCGACGATCGGATAGAAGATCCCGGGGCCGGCGTAGAGCGACGTCCGCTCCGTCGCGACGCCGCCGAGCGCCGGCAGCTTGCGGATCGCAACGAAACGCGCCAACCGCCGCTCGCGCTCCACCGTGCGCTCGAGCGAGGAGCGCTCGGTCCACCCGACGAGGTTGTCCGGATCCTGGACGCGCACCCACGCGCCGTGCTCCTCGACGAGCAAGAGCTTCTCGCCGGCAACCGCCGTCGCGACCACCGGCGCCTTCGGGTTCGGCTCCGTGCGCAGCCGGATACGCGGCGCAAGAACCGTCAGCGTCTCGGTGCCGCTCTGCTGCGGCTCGTGATCCTTCTTCGAGCCGGAGAAAACGAGAAGCCCCAGCAGGATGAAGAAGACGATGCCGAGAAAAACGACGACGACGAGACCGCTGAGGGGGCGTTTCACTTTTTCATGAGAGCGACCATGATCGCCTTCTGCACGTGCAGCCGGTTCTCGGCTTCGTCGAAGATGACCGACTGCGAGGAGTCGATCACTTCCGCGGAGACTTCCTCGCCGCGATGGGCGGGGAGGCAGTGCATGAAGATCGCGCTCGACTTCGCTTGTGCCATGAGTTCGCCGTCGACGATCCAGCCGGCGAAGTCGCGTTTGCGCTGCTCCGCCTCCGCTTCCTGCCCCATCGACGCCCAGACGTCGGTCTCGACGATGTCGGCATCCTTCACCGCCTCGGCGATGGAGTGCGTCAGGATCATCTTCGTTCCGGCCGCGTCGGCGTCGGCCTTCGCCTGCCCGATCACGGTCGCATCGGGCGCGTAGGAGGGCGGCGTCGCGATCGCGATGTCCATCCCGACCTTCGGCGCACAGAACATCAGCGAGTGCGCCATGTTGTTGCCGTCGCCGACGTACGCCATCTTGCGGCCCTTCAGGTCGTAGCCGAACTTCTCCCATGCGGTGAAATAGTCGGTCATTGCCTGACACGGATGCGACAGATCGGTCAGGCCGTTGATCACCGGCACGCTCGCGTTCTCGGCGAGGTCGGTAACCGTCTTGTGGGCGAACGTCCGCGCCATGATCCCGTCGACATAGCGCGAGAGGACCCGCGCCGTGTCGGCGATCGGCTCGCCGCGGCCGAGCTGGATGTCGCGCGTCGACAGGAAGAGCGCCTGTCCGCCGAGCTGGAACATCCCGGTCTCGAATGAGACGCGCGTACGGGTCGACGACTTCTCGAAGATCATCGCGAGCGTCTGCCCTTCCAGCGCGTCGCGGAACTTCTTCGGCTTGGCCTTGATGTCTTTCGCCAGCTCGAAGATCTCCATGACCTCGGCGGCGGTCCAGTCGTGAATCTCGATGAAATCCTTCAGTCGCATGTCGCGCGTCATTCTAGTGTGTACGTCTCGCCGCGCTGCACGACGCTGCCTTCGTCCTGCAGCTTGATGAGGTGCGCACGCATCTGCACCTCGGCGCCGCCATGTAACCGCGGATCGAGGTCCGGATAGATCGCCTGGCGCAGCTCCGGGATCGTGCGGCCGCCACCGCGCAGCGCGGCGATCACCTGCCGTTCGCGGTCGAGGCGGTGCGCGATGTACTCGTCGATGAGCTCGACCGCGTCGTCGCGCACCGGCCCGTGCGCGGGGAAGATCCGGCGCGGCTCGCGCGCGCGAAGCTTGCGGAGCGACGCGATGTAATCGGCCATGTTGCCGTCGGGCGGGAAGATCGCCGTCGAACCGAATCCGAGGATCGTGTCGCCGGTGAAGAGATCGCCGTCCGATGTGAGGAAGCAGACGTGCTCGTTGGTATGCCCGGGAGTGGCGATCACCTCGAAGCCCTCGACCACCTCGCCGCCGCTGACGATTTCGTCGGTCTCCTCGAGCACGTTGCGGGGCGCCACGATCCGCGCTCGCGTCGCGTGGCTTAGCGGAACAGCGGCCGGTGCATGGTCGCCGTGCCGGTGCGTGATCAGGATCGTCGTAAGGCGCGGCATCACAGCGCGGATCGCCTCGACATGCGACTCGATGTTCGGACCCGGATCGATGACGACGTGTTCGCCGACAAGGTACGTCTTCGTCCCGTCGAGCGTGAACGGGCCGGGGTTGGGCGCTGTAATCGAGCGGATGCTCATCGCAGCGCCGGCTTGCCGTTGACCAGCACCGGCTCGATCGGTTCGATCTTCGCGCCGCGCCGCGAGTCGATCAGCGCGTCGACCGAGTCGAATCCGCGCAACGTCTCCAGGTTCTTGATCGTCGGAAACACCATCTTCAGCTCGTCGAGCGCGGCATCGGGCGTGAGCCAGCGGACTTCGACCGCCTCGACATTCTCGACCGTCGCGATTGCACTCGAATCGACCTTCGCCAGGAAAAAGTACGTGTCAAAGCGCTTCGGGATGCCGGCTGGCGTGATCCAGTGCGAGGTCCAGACGAGCTGCTCGAAATCGATTGGCGATTCATCGAGCAGCGAGCGAAAACCGAGATTACCGGCGAGGAGACGGCGGCGCTTCGAATCGGCGTTCTCGAGCTGCGCGCCGAGCCAGACTCCCGTCTCCTCGAACAGCTCCCGCGCGGCGGCGACGCGCATGCGTCCGAGGAGCGAGCCGTCGCCGCGTTGGCGGGCGATCTCGCGGTCGAGTTGATCGACCATGCCGCCGGGGAACACCCAGACGTTCGGGACGAACGAGGCGCCTTCGTGACGGCGGATCATCAGCACCTCGTACGACGGCTTCGCATCGCGCAGCACGATCACGCTCGCAGCCGGAAGAGCGGTCACTTCTGCCAACCGACCCACTCCTCCCCATCCGGTCCGCGCTCTTTCTTCCAGATCGGCACCGTCTCCTTGATCCGATCGATCAGCATGCGGCATGCCGCGAAGGCCTCGGCGCGGTGCGGCGACGCGCAGACGATGGCGATGGACGACTCCCCGACCCGCAGATGGCCGAGCCGGTGCACTACCGCGATCGCGACGTCCGGATATTGCGTATTCGTATTCGTGACTATTTTATCAATCTCTTTATCCGCCATCGGGCGATACGCCTCGTACAGGATCGACTCGACGGCGTGCCCCTCGTGATGATCGCGAACGACGCCGTCGAAGAGGACGTACGCACCGTCCGAGGGCCGCAACACGCGTTGAATCAGGGCTGCCGTGTCGATCGGCGCATCCGTTAGATAGGTCACGCTCATCCGCCGGCAACAGGAGGGATGAAGGCCAGCTCGTCGCCGTCGCGCAAGACGCTGTCGGGCGCGGCGTAGCTCTCGTTGATCGCGGTCAGCGGCGGCTGCAGGTAATCGGCGAGCTCCCGGTGGTCGCGCCGCAGCATCTGCCACACCTCGGCCGCTCGCGTCCCCTCGGGAATCGTGACGTCCGCCTCGCTCTTTCCGATAATGTCGCGCAGGACGGCGAAGTACAACATCCGCACTCGCATCGATCGCATTCTATGAAATCGAAGAACTTCGAAGCGAACATGACGGTCAGCGAAGCGCTCGCGCTTCACCCCGATGCACGATGGGTCTTCGCCGCGTACCACATCGGAGGTTGCAACGGCTGTTCGCGCGTCGACGACGAAACACTCCTCGAGGTCGCGAGCGGTTACGAGCTGCCGTTGGAGAAGTTCCTCACCGACTTGAACTCGCTGCTTGGGCCTTAATCGTAGGCTGGGCGAATCGCCGCGCCTTTTCGATTTGAGGCAAGAGGATGTCGCGTACGTAGGACCAGTCCGGCTGCATCCGCAGTGCTTCACGCGCTTCCTTCGCTGCGGCCGCAGCGTCAGTGGACGGCGAGTTCAGATGCGCGAACGCGAGCGCCATCAGGCACTCGGGCTTTCCCCAATCGGGAAGCGGCGATGCGCCGTCGGGCTCCGGCGCGGTAGCGATCGCGTGACGATAGATTTCGATGGCCTTCGGGGGATCGCCGCCCATCTTCAGAGGACGAAACAGGAAGTCGCCCGCCTCGACCCACATCACTCGCGGATTGGCCGGCTCCAGCTCGAGCGCGCGGCTTAGAAATCGAGACGATCGGTCGAAATGCTCGCGCGCCACATTGCGATCGCCGAGGAAGAATCCGCCGAGCCATCCGTTCACGGACGCCGCTGCCGCATACGCGTCGGCGGAGTCGGACCGTTGCGACAGCGATGTCTCAAAGTCAGCCCGCGCGCGCTGCAGATTGGCGACGAGATCGTCCCGCTTCATATGCCGGTTCGCTCCGTTCATCGCCGCGCGCCAACTGGCATACCCGGCCCAGTAATGTGCGAGATAGCCGAGCTCCGTATCGTTCGCGCAGGCCAGCGCTTCGTCGCGTCCGCGCGCGAGCGCCTCCAGATCGGCGCGATAGTCGGCCGACATGATCTTCCCCTTGACGGCCACGAGCCGTGCGCGAGTCGTTGTCGCGCCACCGGGCAATGCCGAGTCGCACGCCTTAGCCTGCGGCTGCGGCGCCGGTGACGATGCGCATGCCAGGATCAGAAACATCAGTGCCGCCGGCCCGCGCAAGGGATCGCCGTTCATCGCCGAATCTCCCAGATACCGAAGACGCGCTGATCGGGATCTTCAAACAGTCCGAGCGCGCCGAGGTTCGGGATTTCCATCCGCTCCACGAGAGTCTTTCCGCCTGAGCCTTCGACCTTCGCGGTATATGCGGCGAGATCATCGACTTCGATGTAGAGGGCCATGTTGCCCGGCCAGGGCCCCTCTTTCGGCGTCGTGATGCCGCCGTTGATGCCGCGGCTCGCGTCCGTGTCGACGAAGCGGTACCCGAGCTGTGGGTCCGCCTTCACATTCCATTCGAATACTTCGCTGTAAAAGGTGCCGAGCTGCTCCGGATTTTTGGACCACAGCTCAAAGTGCACAACCGGTCTTCCCATTTGCGATTCCTCCTTGGACCCAGGAATCCTATTGAGCAGTCGTCGCGGGAGGAAAGAGGTTTTCGGCCAATTGCCAACAGGGATCGGTAAACGGACGAAGGTCGCCTTCGGTAGGCGGCGAATCGACCTCCCGCGTCGGTAGAACGACATCGCTACTGCGTTACGCTACGCTTCATCGATGCGCATGAGCGGCCACGTCCGGAATGCGGCGCTAATCATCACGGCATGGCTGCCCTTCTTTCTTTTCTGGATGGTCGCCGCCATCGTCTTCGGTCATGAGACTGCCGGCGTGGCCGCGGTCCGCGCTTTTCTCACGATCGGCAGCGCTGCTGTCTTGGGCATCGCCGTCAGCCGCTATTGCGGCGCTGTGAGCTGGCCGCGCCAGTTGCACATTTCATTTCTGCTGCGACACCTCTTGGCCGCCGCGTTCTATGCGGTCGCATGGACGCTCGTGGTGGCATGTGCGGACACGTTTCTCAGCAGCGCTTCCCTCGTCCATTTCCTCGCATCGCCGGTAGTGGCGTGGCAGTTCGTCATGGGCTTGTGGCTGTATGGGGTGATCGCCGGAATCTCTTATGCGATGGCGATGCAGCACGACGCGCACGCGAGCGAGATCCGCGCGCTCCAAGCGGAGTCAGCGCTCGCCGGCGCACGGTTGCAGGCGCTCCAGAATCGACTTCAGCCGCACTTTCTCTTCAATGCACTCCATACGATCGGAGCATTGAGCCGGCAGGATGCGGCCGCCGCCGAGAATGCCGTCGAGAAGCTCGCCGAGATGCTCCGATACACGCTGAACGACGAAGATCGCAAGGAGGTACGGCTGGCGGACGAATGGAAGTTCACCCTCCGCTATCTGGAATTCGAGAAGTTACGGTACGAGGAGCGCCTCCGCTTCACCGCGGACATCGACCCCGCTGCGTTGGAGTGCTCCACACCTTCGTTCGCACTGCAGACGCTGGTCGAGAACGCCGTCCGTCACTCGATCGCGCCGCGTGCCGAGGGCGGCTGCATCGCCATCGCCGCGACCGGGGATCGGAAAAGACTGCGAATCGAGGTTGCCGACGACGGCAACGCGACGATCTCAGAGCCCGGCCTTCGATACGGATTGCGAACGCTGCGCGAGCGCCTCGCGGTGACGTACGGCGACGCGGCGGAGCTCGAAGCGAGCCGTCCCTCGCCGCATGGCTACGTCGTCACGCTGTCTCTTCCCTGGCATGAGCTGGCGGAGTCGCATGATGAGTGAAGTGACGGCATTGATCGCCGACGACGAGCCGCTCGCCCGGCGCGCGCTCCGCGGCCACCTCGCCACCGTGAAATGGGTCGGTGAGATCTTCGAGGCGTCGGACGGGCTCGCCGCCATTCGCGCCGTCAACACGCTGCGGCCCCATCTGCTCTTCCTCGACGTCATGATGCCGGGTGCATCAGGGATGGCGGTGGTCGAACAGATCGAACATCGGCCGCACATCATCTTCACGACCGCGTTCGACCGGTTCGCCGTCACGGCGTTCGAGATCGGCGCGCTCGACTATCTGCTCAAGCCGTTCGGCCGGGAACGCGTCACTGATGCGCTCGACCGTGCCCGCGTGGCGCTCTCCGCCGGCCTGCCGTCGGTTGCGGTCCGTGCCGCAGGGGCGCTATGGGCCGCGAAACCGATTTCGAGCCTTTTCGTGAAAGAGAACGGCCGCATCGTCCGCATTGCCGTCGAGCACCTCGAGCGACTCGAGGCGTGTGACGACTACGTCGCGCTCTACGTAGAAGGACGGCGCCACTTGATGCATGTCGGGTTGCGCGAACTTCACGCGCGGCTCGATCGGGAGAGATTCCTCCGCATTCATCGCTCTCACATCGTGAATGTGAACTTCGTGAAGACCCTGGAGCCCGCAGCCGGGTCACGGTTCATATTGGTGATGCGGGACGGAACCCGTTTACGCGCCAGCCGCGATGGCTCCGCGACCCTCCGATCGCTAATGGGAGTCAGGTCGAAAGTTGTCGATTAGGGATACTCGCGTCTGTCGTGATTTCATCGCGACCGTGAATCGTCGTCATCTTCCTGTTTCGGTTGTAGTCGCACTCTGTCTGTCTGCCGGCGCCGCCGTTGCGGATGACACGCCGTTCATCGCCGCGCTCAAGGCCAACAGCGCGCCAATGACGCTCGATCACGGGAAGCTTTCCGGTCCGGGCGCCGAGCTGCTCATCCGGGAGGGAACGGCGAGCCAGTTCTTCCTCATTGGAGAAGACCACGGCGGACGGGAGTCGCCGCAGTTCGCGGCCGCAATGTGGGCCGCGCTGCAACCAGCCGGATATCGACACATCGCCGTCGAAGCGGGGCCGATCACCGCGGCGCGCCTCGAAGCGCTCGGCTCCGTCGACGCGATCGGAAAACTCAGCGTCCAGTACCCGTTCGCTCTCCCGTTTTTCAACTGGCGTGAAGAAGCGGAGTATCTGACCGGCGTCACCGGCTCGAAGAAAGTGGCGCATGCGGTGTGGGGGCTGGATCAGGAGTTCGTTCTCTCGCTTTCGATGCACCTCGACCGCCTGGCGCAGCTCGCGACGACGCCCGCTGCCAAAGAGGCCGTCCGGCGAATGGCGGAGCGAAACACGGCGGGCGACGCGAAGATGCGCGCCGAAAAGAACCCAACCGCGGTGCTGATGATGACCGCGACGCCCGCCGACTTCGATCAGCTCGCGGCCGCATTTCCGCAGACCGGCGAAGCCGCGTACGTCATCGGTGAGCTTCGCGAGAGCGCCGCGATCTATCAGGCGTGGACGGCGGGCCGGAACTACGAGAACAACCTGAACCGCTCGCTCCTGATGAAACGCCACTTCCGCACGTACTACGACGAGGCGGTCCGCGGCGGCGAGACGAAGCCGCACGTCATGATGAAGTTCGGGATGTCACACATGATGCGCGGCCGCAGTCTGGTCGAGGTCTACGACATCGGAACGATGCTGCCGGAGCTCGCCGCGATGAACGGCACAAAGGCGTTCAGCACCGCGGTCCTCTATCGACAGGGTCACGTCAACGAGTACACGCCATTCTCGAAGGACGATTCCGCCCGCGCCACCGAGTACGACGCGTTGAAGTCGCGCAACGTCAACCTCGACGTCACTCCGTTCTTCGACGCTGCCGCCGGACCTCAGTGGACCGTGATCGACCTTCGCGCCATCCGACCGCTGCTCGGCAAGAAGATGCCGGTCGATCCCGGCGTCGCACGGATCATCTGGGCGTTCGACAGCGTAGTCATTGTGCCGGAGGTGCATCCGTCGACGCTGTTCGAGTAGTCCCCGCGACGCCGATCTGATCCGCGATCTCCGTCAGCGCCTCTTTCACGAAGACGATGTGCTCCTCGAGCTCCACGCCGAGCTCCTCCGCGCCGTGATAGATGTCGTCACGGTTGACGCTGCGCGCGAACGCCTTGTCCTTCAGCTTCTTCTTGACCGAGGAGGGCTTCACGTCCGCGAGCGCCTTCGACGGCTGCACGAGGGCGCACGCCACGAGGAAGCCGCACAGCTCGTCGCAGGCGAAGAGCGCCTTCGCCATCTTCGTCGTCCGCGGTACGTTCGTGTATGGGGCATGGCCGAGGATCGCGGTGCGGAGCTCGTCGTCGAAGCCGCGCTCCTCGAGGATCTTCGAGCCGACGAACGGGTGCTGATCGGCGTTCGGATACGCCTCGTAGTCGAAGTCGTGCAACATGCCGCAGATGCCCCAGCGCACCGGATCCTCGTCGGGCGCGAACTTCTTCGCGCACGCCTTCATCGCGTGCTCGACGGCGAGAGCGTGCTTGCGGAGCGAGTCGGTCTTCGTGAATTCGTGGAGGAGGGCGAGCGCTTCATCGCGTGATTTCACGCGCTGAGTATGTCAAAAGCGCCAGCGCAGGCCGACCGTCGTGTGGACATTGTGCGTCCGCGGGATTTTCACGAACGCCGCAGCCGCAAAGTCCGACTTCTCGAACGGCGAGGCGGTGTCGATGTCGGTCACCTGCCCTTCGGCGGCGAGCTTTGGCCCGAACCACCAGTCGACGCCCGCGCCGCCGGCGAAGCCAAAGCGGTTCCGCGTCCCGGCGAAAAGCGGGACCTGCGTTGCGCCGATCGTCTGCTTCACGTGATAGATCGCGTAGGCGGGACCGCCGAGGAGGTGGAAGCGGATCGCACCGTGCGGGTTGATGCGGACGATCAGCGGCAGCATGAACGTCGAAACGTCGAGCTTGCCGGCGTTGAGGCCGACCTCGCTGCCGCCTGAATCGCGCACCGCGACGCGGGCATTGGTGAACGAACCCTCGAGGCGGACCGCGAAGCGCGGGCTGAAGTCGCGCTCGACGTCGGCCAGGATGCCGGGCCGGGTCTTGCCGGTCAGTTTGAGCTGCGTCGGCGAGCCGTTGCCATTTCCGGTGGTCGGCAGGAGCGTCCGGCGTACGAAGTCGCCGAAGACGAAGGCGCCCGTTCCACCCCCGATGCTCCACTCATCGGCCGCGGCCGGCAGCGCAAATGCAACGAGGAGCAGGAGCGTGAAACGCAAAGATTTCTTCATGGCGTCGGTCAGAATTGCAACGGCGGCGCCAGAGAAGGAAAAAGTTTCCAGTGGTTTAGCCGCGCTCGCCATGTGACATTTTTCACGAGCGGACCGCCGCAAATGCGCTTCCTGACTGTAGTTACAGCGGTTGCGGTCGAAACAGAGGGGCGAAAAGCGGTAACTGGAGACGCCCGAGGCGAACTTGGCCTCGATCTAGCAATGAGAGCGAGCAATATGAAACAGGGCTCGACACATTCGAGACCGGCGCGTGAGTCCAACCTTACTTGCTCACGTCTAGTGGCCGCTGCGGGCTCCCTCCTCGACTATTGGACCGATTTTGGACGATTAATCACCTAAGCTTCCTTGAACCCACCGACTGGCCGCAGCGGTCCAGCCCAAGACACGAAGTATCACGAGCGGAGCCGAAAGGCTCCGCAAGTGTTTGTGGGCGAGATTCGACGGTTCACCTGCGTGGTCCGGGCAGCGCGGGCCGCCCCTCTTGGCACGAAGGACTGAGCTCTAGCTCCAAGCTCTAAGTACCCGGCCACCGGCCACTGGCTCCCGGCCACCCTATAATCCCGGCGCTCCCATGCCCAAGGCGACGACCAAGCGTCCCAAGCTCTTCATCATCGACGGCTCGAACAACGTCTACCGCTCCTACTTCGCGATCCGCGGGCTCACCAACTCCGCCGGCCTCGCCACGAACGCCGTCTACGGCTTCACGCAGATGCTCCGGAAGCTGCTGAAGGACCACAACCCCGACTGTATCGCGGTGGCGTTCGACATCGGCCATGCGAAGACGCGCCATGAGGCGTACGAGGACTACAAGAAGGACCGGCGGCCGATGCCGGACGACCTTGTCATCCAGATGCCGCTCGTCAACGACGTGCTGGAAGGCTTCCGGATCCCGGTCATCGGTGTCGAGGATTGGGAGGCGGATGACCTCATCGGATCGCTCGCCTGCGCCGCGCGCGACCGCCGTTACGACGTCGTGATCGCGACGTCCGACAAGGACTTCTTTCAGCTCGTCGGCGACGGTATCTCGTTCTACCATACGGGCCGCGAGGTGCTGTACGACGCGAAAGGGGTGGCCGAGGCGTTCGGGCTGGCGCCGGAGAAGGTCGTCGACGTCATGGCGATCTGGGGCGACGCTATCGACAACATCCCCGGCGTCCCCGGCATCGGCGAGAAGGGGGCGAAGGCGCTGATCACCGACTTCGGCTCGCTCGAAGGCGTCTACGAGAACCTCGACAAGCTGAAGCCGGCGCAGCGGAAGAAGCTCGAAGAGAACCGCGACAAAGCGTTCCTCTCGCGCGACCTGGCCCGCATCAAGTGCGACCTCGACGTCACGAACATCGACTTCGAGGCGCTCAAGCGCGCGGAGCCCGACCGGCCGCGGCTGCACGAGATCTTCTCGAAGCTCGAGTTCGCGTCGCTGATGCAGGAGTACCTGCCGGAAGCACCGCCGACGGTGCGCGACTTCCGTGTCGCCGCCGCCGCGGACGACGTTCGCGAATTCACGAACGGCAACGACCCGCTGGCGATCTGGTTCGAGTCGAACACGGCCGACGCGTTCGACGAAATCATCGCGGCGGCAATCGCGAGAAGCGCGACCGAGGCGCTGATCGTTCCTCTCTCGCCGAGCGTCGGAGGAAACGCGGAGCTCGCGGCCGTCCTGCGCCAGGCGCTGCAGACCGATCGCGCGTTCGTCGCGCACGATTCAAAGGAACAGACGCGGCGTCTCGCGGCCAACGGCTGGCCGGTACCGGCCAAGTGGGCCGACACGATGATCATGTCGTACGTCATCAATCCCGGCCTTCCGTCGCACGCCTTCGGCAACATCGCGCGCGACCGGCTGAAGCAGGACGTCGTCACGCGGAAGGACGTCGCGAAGACCGCGCCGCTTTTCGCCGCCGAGCACGGCCTCGGCCCCACTGCGATCAGCGCCTACGTCCCATACCTCGGCGAGAAGCCGGCGATCACGCTCGACCTGCGCGACGCGCTCGAGCCCGAGCTCCGCCGCGAAGCGGCGCTCGTAAAGATCTACGAGGAGATCGAGCTCCCGCTCATTCCGGTCCTGGCGCGGATGGAGGAGCGCGGGATCCGCGTCGATGTCGCGTTGCTGCACCGGATGTCGAACGACATGGGCGTGCAGCTCGCCGACCTCGAGACGCGCATCTACACCGAGGCGGGGACGGAGTTCAACATCAACTCGCCGCAGCAGCTCGGACACATCCTGTTCGAGAAGCTGAACTATCCGGTCATCAAGAAGACGAAGGGAACGAAGGCATTCTCGACGTCGGTCGACGTCCTCCAGGAGCTGGCGTCGCACGGCTTCGTCGTGCCGCAGCTCATCCTCCAGCATCGCGAGCTGCACAAGCTCAAGTCGACCTACATCGACGCGCTGCCGCAGCTCGTCGACGTGCACGGCCGCGTGCACACGTCGTTCAACCAGGCGGTCGCCGCGACCGGCCGGCTGTCGTCGTCCGATCCGAACCTGCAGAACATCCCGATCCGGACGGAGCTCGGCCGCTCGATTCGGAAAGCGTTCGTGGCGGACGAAGGGCAGGTGCTGCTGTCAGCCGACTACTCGCAGGTGGAGCTGCGCATCCTGGCGCACATCTCGGGTGACCCCGACCTGATCGAGACGTTCCGGCGCGGCGACGACATCCACCGCGCGACGGCGTCGAAGATGTTCAACATCCCGCCGGAGCAGTTGACGCACGATCAGCGGCGGGCGGCGAAGACGATCAACTTCGGGGTGCTGTACGGGATGTCCGCGTTCCGGCTCTCGAACGAGTTGGACATTCCGACCGGCCAGGCGAAGGACTTCATCGACGCGTACTTTGCGCGCTATCCGAAGATCCAGGAGTATCTCGACCGGACGCTCGAAGAGGCACGCGGCACCGGAAAGGTGACGACGCTCTTCGGGCGGGTTCGCTACATCCCCGAGATCCACAACAAGTCGTTCACGGTGCGCGGCAACGCGGAGCGGATGGCGACGAACGCGCCGATTCAGGGGACGGCCGCCGACATCCTGAAGCTCGCGATGATTGCGCTCGACGCAAGGCTCGACCAGCGCGTCGCCCGGATGCTGCTGACGGTGCACGACGAGATCGTGATCGAGGCGACCCAGAGCGAGGCGACGGAGGTGGCGGAGATCGTGAAAGATGCGATGGAGAACATCTTTCCGCTCGCGGTGCCGCTGGCGGTCGACACGCGATGGGGACGAAGCTGGTACGACGCAAAGGACTGAGAGCAGAGGGGAGAGCGCAGAGCGCAGAGCGACAACCGAAGTTCTGCGCTCTGCGCTCTGCCCTCTGCGCTCTCATCCTCGCGCTCCTTTTCGCCTGCCGCTCCGAAGTCAAGAAAGCGACGCCGCCACCCGCAGGCCCTCAGATCCGCGCCACCGTCATCACCATCGAAACGACGGTCCAGCCGGCGAACAGGACGTTCACGCATGCGATCGTCGTGGCGGGCGACAAGGCGCGGTCGCTCGACGAGCTCGATCACTGGCGCCTCTTCGACCTGAAGGCGAACACGGTCACGTTCGTCGATGAGATTGCGCGCTCGTATCGCACCGAACCGGCTTCCCGGCCCGCGCACTCGGTCGAGGCAACGCATGAAACCAAACCGCTGCAAGGTGTGAACGCGGCGCTTTGGACCGCGCACGCCGGCGGCTACACGCACCAGCTTTGGATCGGGAACCATCCCGCCATCCCGCCGCAGCTCTTCTCGATGATGACCGGCATCGAGGCGCAGGGCTTCCCGCTCGCGGAGCACGCCGAGCTCCCGTACCTGAACAAGAAGCTGGTCGTCGACAAGACGGTGACGCGCATCGAATCGAAGAACGTCCCGGCGTCGCTCTTCGCCATCCCGGCGTTCACAAAACCTGACGCGAGTCGCCGACCCTCTTCGTAACGCCTTCGCGGTCGAACCACTCCAGCAGCGGGATCGCGATCTTGCGTGAGAGCCCGAACAACTCCTTGAAGTGCGCGACGTCGATCGACTCGCCGCGCTTCGCGCTCATCGTCGCGCGCGCCTTCACCAGCACGTCCTTGTGCAGGTAGACGCCTTCCGCCAGCCGCACCAGCGTCCCCTGTTTGACGAGGAAGCTGATCACGCCTTCGATCATCTTCGGCTTGTACATCTTCTCGTTGATGATCTCGGAGACGGCGGGCGGCGCAAGCCCCGCGCCCGCGAACCGCGTCTCGATCGCCCTCGCCAGCTCCCCCTCGGCGCCGCCGAGCGTCTTCGACCTTCCCGGAATCTCGAGCGCGTCCCCCTGGACCGCGACGATCTTTTCCCGCGCTAAGTCCTGCAGCAGGAAGTTGATCAGCGCCGCGCCGGAGTCATGCGGAAAGAGCTTCTGCACGAACTCCCCCTTCGGAACGCTCACCGCCACCTTGTTCGTCTTGAAGTAGCGGTCGAGGAACTCGATCGCGCGGCGACGAAACTCCGCGACGACGTCGCCGTGGATCCACTCGCCGTCGGCGAATTTCGAAAGGCGCGGCAACGACTTCAGCTCCTTCGCCAGCGTCGTCTTCACGATCCCCGTGCGCGCCTGCACCTCTTCGATCGTGATGCCGCGCATTCCGGCGAGCTTCGCCATCAGCTCCACACGCTCCACCAGCGTGCCGCGTCCCAGCGTCTGCAGGATCTCCGCGCGCGTCCCGCGGCTCAGCTTCGGAAGGTGCGCGTCGAGAATGACGCCCCCGCCGATCGTAAACGCCGGCGAGTAGCGGCGGATCACGAAGCGGTCGCCGGCGACCGCGACGACCGGCGACTCGAGGCGGATCTGCACGTATCCGCTCGCGCCCGGCGCGAGCTCGCCTGCCGTGTCGTCGACGAAGCGGATGTTGCCGAGGAGCTCCGAGGCGAGATGGTGGAAACGGATGCGGGTCTGTTCTTTCAGCGCCTTCGAATCGCCGAGAAGGTCGAGACGCGCGGTGATGATCTGCGACGGACGCAGCGTATCGGGCGGCACGAGCTGCTGCCCGCGGTGGAGCTGTTCGAGCGGGATGTCGGCGAGATTGACCGACGTCCGCTCGCCAGCCGACGCGAACTCGCGCGGCTCGCCGTGGACCTGGATCGCGCGCGCGCGGCTGCGGTCGCCGCCAGGGAGGACTTCCACTTCGCGTTCACTGTCGACGCGGCCGGAGTACGTCGTTCCGGTGATGACCGAGCCGAAGCCTTTCATCGTGAAGACGCGATCGATCGGGAGGCGGAAGACGCGCGTCGTCGCGTCGCGGTCCGACACGGCCGCAACCGAGGAGACGATCGCGCGCTTCACGTCCTCGATCCCGTCGCCGGTCGTGCTGCTGCATGGGACGACCGGCTTTCCTTCGAGGAACGAGCCGGCGACGAGGTCCTCGATCTCCAGCCTGACGAGATCGACGATGTCCCGATCGACGAGATCGCTCTTCGTGATCGCGATGACGCCGGTCGGAATCTCGAGCAGGCGGCAGATAGCGAAATGCTCGCGCGTCTGCGGCTTGATCGACTCGTCGGCGGCGACGACCAGCAGCGCGGAATCGATCCCGCCGACGCCCGCCAGCATGTTCTTCACGAACCGTTCGTGTCCCGGAACGTCGATGAACCCGATCTGGTATTCGTCCGTGAACAGCGAGGCGAACCCGAGGTCGATCGTAATCCCGCGCCGCTTCTCCTCCGGCAGCCGGTCCGTGTCGACGCCGGTGAGCGCGCGCACGAGCGACGTCTTGCCATGATCGATGTGGCCGGCAGTCCCGACCACGCGTTTCCTTCTCATGGATAGAGTTCTTTCACACCTGGAGGCACTTCGCCACTCATTCCGAGTGCCTCCTTCAGATCGCCGGCGTTGGCGATTGCCTGGCCGCGGAAGTGATTGTTCGTGATCACGTACGTATCTTTGCTCTTCGCCATGTTCTCGATCCGGCCGGCCCACGGCTCGAGCTCCTGGCGCGAGTAGTGGTAGTTGTAGCGTTCCCACGACTCGGCATGCGCGAACCATTTCTCGTAGTTCCGGCCGTGGAGACGAACATACGCGACCGGGCCGGTGACCGTCTCGGCAGGCTTTACCGAATCAGCGAACAGCGGCTGATCGACGTTGACCCACGACACGTCCTGCTCGTCGAGAAACGCCAAGAAGTCGTCGTTCTGGAACGAGGCGTGTCGCACCTCGAGCGCTTTCGGATAGTCGCGAAACGCGTCGAAGAGATCGACCAGCTTGACGCGCCCTTCCGGCGTGTTGCGGAAGCTCCATGGGAACTGCAGCAGCACCGCGCCGAGCATGTTCGCGCTCGCCAGCGGCTCGAGGTAGGCGCGAAACGCCTTGACGTCGCCGGGCGCGAGGCTCGCGGTCTCGTGCGTGAAGCCGCGATAGATCTTCGTCGTGAACTTGAAGTTGCGATTCCCGGTCACGCGCCGCGTCCAGCTCTTCGCGTGAGTCGGCGGCGGGATCCGGTAGAACGGCGAGTTGATCTCCACCGTGTCGAAGTACTGCGCCAGGAACGCGAGCGGATCGAATCGCGATCCGTGCGGCGGGTAGACGATCCCCTCCCAGTCCTTGTAACTCCAGCCGGCGGGACCGACACGAACCGTACGATTTTGGGTGGTCAACTGGTTGACGAATTATTTTGACGAATGACTTCGCGCTTCCGCTTGCCGCGTACCTATGCTAAAACTTGAGCCAACGAATCCAAGCGAACGACACTCCACGGACAGCAGATTGCGTCGCGGGGCAACTTGTATTCGTTGGCTGAAGGGGGGCGATCATTTCGGTTCGTATCGAATCCCAGAATATCGCGGGGCATGAAGTCGCGGCACCCCGCTACGCGTAGGCTGCGGCACATTTTTCAAACGGATACTTAGGAGACCAGAGTTTCATGGATACCTTCAATGACAAAACCCTGAACTGCATCGACTGCGGCGGGGAGTTTCTTTTCTCGAAGAATGAGCAGGCCTTCTACGCGGAACGTGGATTCACGAACGAGCCGAAGCGCTGCAAGAATTGCCGTGACAAGCGGAAGACTTCCCGCGACGGCAACGGCGGTTCTCGCGAGCGCCAGATGGTGAGCGTCACCTGCGACTCGTGCGGCGTGGCAACCGAGGTTCCGTTCACTCCGGTGAGCGGCAAGCCGGTCTATTGCCGCGACTGCTACAACTCGCGCCGTGGCGGCACCTCGCGCCACTCGAGCTGGGCGTAAAACAAGACCCATCACAACCTGGAAAACGGCGGCCGCTGGCCGCCGTTTTTCGTTCCGGATCGTTTATGATCCGCGCGCTTTGTCCCGCCTCCTCAGCAAGCCGGTCGACAGCGTCCTCGATCTCATCGGCAACACCCCGATCGTGCGCCTCGGTCACATCACCGCGGCAGATGACGCCGGCATCTTCGTGAAGATGGAGCTGCTCAGCCCAGGCTTCTCGGTGAAGGACCGCATCGGGATCGGGATGATCGAGCGCGCCGCGAAAAACGGCGAGCTGCAGGCGGGCGGCACGATCATCGAGCCGACCGCCGGCAACACCGGCATCGGCCTCGCGCTCGCCGGCGTCCGCCTCGGCTACCGCGTCATCCTCTGCGTCCCCGAAAACTTCTCGATCGAGAAGCGCGAAGTGATGAAGGCCCTCGGCGGCGAGGTGATCCTCACGCCGGCGGCCGAAGGGATGAAGGCGGCGATCGCGAAAGCGCAGGAGCTGGCGAAGACGATCCCCAACTCCTACGTCCCGCAGCAGTTCGCGAACCCGTACAACACCGACTCGCATTACGAGACCACCGGCCCCGAGGTGTGGGAGCAGATGGATGGACGGGTCGATGCGTGGGTCGCGGGCGCGGGGACCGGCGGCACGTTCAGCGGCGTCGCCAAGTACCTGAAAGAGCGGAACCCGAAGTGCTGGTGCGTCGTCGTCGAGCCGCAGGGCTCGATCCTGAAGGGCGGCGAAGCTGGGCCGCACGAGGTCGAAGGCATCGGCGCGTCGTCATTCATCCCGCCGGTGCTCGACATGTCGCTCGCCGACGAAGTCATTCAGGTCTACGACGACCCCGCATTCCGGATGGTGCGCCGCCTCGCGACGGAGGAAGGGATCCTCGGCGGCTCCTCGGCCGGCGCGAACGTTCACGCGGCGGTCGAGGTGGCAAAGCGCCTCGGCCCCAGCCACCGCGTCGTCACGCTCATCCCCGACGGGAGCGAGCGCTACATGTCGAAGGGCATCTATACGAAGTGGGCGAAGCCTTTCGCACCCGATCACGCCGACTGAGGTTCACACATGGGATTCTCGACTGACTGCATTCACGCCGGGCAAGAGCCCGAGGAAACCACCGGCGCCGTAACGGTTCCGATCTTCCAGACCTCGACTTACGTTCAGCCCGAGCTCGGCCGCCACAAGGGGTACGAGTACGCGCGGACGCAGAACCCGACGCGCTCCGCGCTCGAAGCGAACCTCGCGGCGCTCGAACGCGGCAAACACGCGCACTGCTTCGCCTCCGGCATGTCGGCCACCGACACCGTCTTCCGCATGCTCGAAAAGGGCGATCATGTCGTCGCCGGCGAGAACATGTACGGCGGCTCGTACCGCCTCTTCTCCCGCGTCTGCGAGAAGTTCGGCATCGAGTTCACCTACGTCGACACCTCGAACGTCGCGAACGTGAAGGCGGCGCTGCGCGACAGCACCAAGATCGTCTTCCTCGAGACACCGACCAATCCGATGATGACGATCACCGACATCGGCGCGTGCGCCGAGGTCGCGCACCAGCGCGGCGCGCTGGTCGTGGTCGACAACACCTTCTGCTCGCCGTACCTGCAGCGGCCGATCGAGCTCGGCGCCGACATCGTCGTCCACTCGACGACCAAATTCCTCAACGGCCACTCCGACTCCGTCGGCGGCGTCGTCGTCTCGAACTCCGACGAGATCGCCGAAAAGATCGGATTCCTCCAGAACGCCGTCGGCGCGATCCTCTCCCCGTTCGATTCCTGGCTCGTCCTCCGCGGCGTCAAGACGCTCGCGGTCCGGATGAAGCGGCACGAGGAGAACGGCGGCGCGATGGCGAAC
>DASXHZ010000023.1:0-53889 GCA_036488085.1 Thermoanaerobaculia bacterium | reverse complement strand
CTTGGGAAACGCCGGCAAGAAGCCGCCGGCGTTTGCCACAGCTCCCACAGCCCCTGCCGCTAGAAAAAGAGAGCAAAACGACGAGGAGAACCGACCGGGGGCGAATAACCCTATCTGCTGAACTTGACGGACACAACTCCGGTGGGAGAGGGCCAAGGCTAACTGCCACGTCGTCCGATCATCATCTCCTTCTCCCTACGGGAGAAGGTGGCGCGAAGCGCCGGATGAGGGCCGCGCAAGCTATGAAGAATCGCGGCAGCCGCCGCTAGGTGAGGATGGTCTGCGTGCAAGCCACCAAAATCGCCGCTACAGCCGTTCGGTGAGGATCGTCTTCGCGATCGTCTGGAGCTGCATGTTCGACGTCCCCTCGTAGATCTGTCCGACCTTCGAGTCGCGCCAGAACTTCTCGACCGGGTACTCCTTCGTGTAGCCGTTGCCGCCGAAGAGCTGCACCGCGAGCGACGTCACCTTCTCGCAGACGGCTGACGAGAAGAGCTTCGCCATCGCCGCCTCGCGGACGAACGGCTTCTTCGCGTCCTTCAGCCGCGCCGCGTTGTAGACCATCAGGCGCGCCGCTTCGAGCTGCGTCGCCGCGTCCGCAATCTGGAACTGGACCGCCTGGAAGTCGGCGATCCTGCTTCCGAACTGCTTCCGTTCCTTCACATACGCGATCGCGTGCTCCAGCGCACCGCGCGCGACGCCGATCATCTGCGCGCCGATGCCGATGCGCCCCTCGTTCAGCGTCTCGATGGCGATCTTGTAGCCTTTCCCCACCTCGCCGACGACGTTCTCTTTCGGAACGTGGCAGTCCTCGAAGATCAACTCGCAGGTCGACGAAGCCCGGATCCCGAGCTTGTCTTCCTTCTTGCCGACCGTGAAGCCGGGGAAGTCGCGCTCGATCATGAACGACGTGATCCCTTTGTATCCGGCATCCGGGTTCGCATTCGCGAAAACTACGAACACGCCTGCCTCGGCCGCGTTGGTGATCCACAGCTTCTGGCCGTTGAGCACCCAGTGATCGCCCTTCTCTTCCGCCCTCAGCGCCAGTGCGAAGGCATCCGATCCCGATCCCGCCTCGGACAACGCATACGCGCCGACCGTGTCGCGGGCGAGCATCGACAGGTACTTCGACTTCTGGTCCTCGTTCCCCCAGCGGAGGAGGATGTTGTTCACGAGCGTGTTCTGGACGTCGACCAGCACCCCGCACGAGGCGTCGACGTGCGACAGCTCCTCGACGACGATGACGGCCGTGAAGAACGACGAGCCGGCGCCGCCCCACTGGTCGGGCACTTCGATCCCCATGACGCCGAGGTCGAAGAACTCGCGGATCAGGTCGGGGGACATTTTCGCCTCGCGGTCCATATCGTGGACCAGCGGGCGGATACGCTCGACCGCGAACTCCCGGACGCTCTGCTGGAACATCTGTTCTTCTTCGGAGAGCACCGTCAGAGGCGCTCCCAATGTCGTTTCCATCGTGTCGGTGGCCATTGCTCGGCGAATGATATCGCCGAAGGATGCCGTTATGATCCGCGCATGCCTCGGTGGCGGAATCGGTAGACGCTGCGGACTTAAAATCCGCTGCCGCGAGAGCGGCGTGCCGGTTCGAGTCCGGCCCGAGGCACCAACTTGGCGACCGACGCACGCGTAATGGCGCTCGATGTACGCGGGCCGGCGTACCACGTATGCGGATCGGCGTACGACGTACGCGGTCCGGCGCACGACGTACGCGGGCCGGCGTACAACCTGCGCGAGCCGGCGCACAACCTACGCGAGCCGGCGTACGACGTACGTGGGCCGGCGTACAACGTACGTGGGCCGGCGTACAACGTAAGCGAGCCGGCGTACGACGTACGCGTGCCGATGTCCAATTCTGGTGACACTCGGGAAGCCGCCGCGCGATAGGCGGGATGAAACGGAGCGCGCGGTAGTTCTACAGGGGAGGGAAATGAAAAAGGGCGCCTTTTGACGGGCGCCCTTTCGGGGTGGAAGCTACGAAGTAGCCCCCTCAGGTGTATTAGAACAATCCATTGAAAACGTGTACCTCCTCCCCCAAGAATTTCCGGCGGACCCGCAGCAAGCGTCACGTCACGTGTCGTGGCTCACCCCGCCGACGCCGCGGACCGGATCGACCGCTCCTACCTGCCCCGTGGTGAAGGGGAGGAGCGGGAACTTGTCATCTCGTTTTCAGATCAATGAGCATGCGGCCAGTTGCCGCACCGAATCGTATGATTCAGAAACGCGTGGCGGGGCGGCTCATTCCAGCCCATCCCTCCCATTCGTTTTGAAGCATGGTAAATAGGATACGTTTTTTGCTCGAAATTACAACTGAAAAATCTCACAGCCACACCCACTTCAACCCGCATGCCGCCGGACGAAGGCGCTGTGCTAAACTGCGGAACCTCCGGAGACCATTGATATGAAACGACTTCTGGTGCAGTCGGGCGGTGCGCTGCTACTCTGCGCGCTCGCCGCTGTATCCGCCGCGGCCGCTCCGCTGAACGGCCGTGTCAGCTTCAATCTCAGCCGCGGTCAGAAACCGGTTACGAACGAGACGCTGGTCTGGCTCGAGCCGGCAGGCGGCATCCGGAACATCAGGAGAGCGGCCCCGGTCACGGTCACGATGACGACGCGCGGAAAGACCCTCCTCCCGCACGTGCTCGCGATCCCGGTCGGCTCGACTGTCAATTTTCCGAACGAAGACCCGATCTCTCACAATCTCTTCTCGCTCTCGAGCCCCAACCAGTTCGATCTCGGCCTCTACCGCGCCGGAGCCGGGAAGTCGCACACCTTCACCGCCGTCGGCATCGTCAACGTCTACTGCAACGTCCACCCGAACATGTCCTCGGTGATCCACGTCATCAACACGCCGTACTACACGTTCGCCGACGCGAACGGAAACTTCAGCTTCACCGACGTCCCCCCCGGGCACTACGAGGTCCTGGCGTGGAACGAGATGGGCGGAACGTCGCGGACGTCGCTGGATTTCGGCGCCGGCGGATCGCCGGCACTCGCACTTGTGCTCGACGCGCGCGGCTACAAGAGCGTGCAGCACGCGAACAAGTTCGGCAAGACGTACGACACCCCTCACGCGAAGGAGTATTGATTGACGGCGGAGACGGTCAGCACCGCGGCGCCTACCACCGGTCCGATCGTTCAGAAGAAGAAGCCCCTCACGGCCGAGCGCCCGCGCTTTCCCCTCGCGCTCCGGCTCTTCGCGCTCATGGCCCTCCTGATCGTGATCGTGGTCGGGATCGCGATCGGTGTCACGATCCAGCGCGCGAACAGCATCGCGCACACGACGGTCGACAAGTCGATCGTCAGCGCCGCGAAGCTGTACCACGACTTCGAGGTTGACCGGATCGCGCGCCTCAAGGATGCCGCGAAGATCCTCGCCAACGACCCCACCTTTGCAGCGTACGTCCAGACGAGTCTCAATCCCGCTCCGGAGACAGCGGCGCCGGGCGCGACTCAGCTTCCTCCGTCGCCCGATTACGTCAGTCTGCTCGATCAACTGCACGACAAGAAGGACGCGCTGCACAGCGACCTGATGATCCTCTTCGATCCGCAAGGGAAGCTTGCGGTTCGAACCGATCAGGCGACGGCGATCGAGACACACACCGATGAACTTGCGAAGCAGCTTCCGTTGGTTCGCGATCTGCTCGAGGGCTCGCTCGAAGGTACGAGCGGTGTAGTCCTCATCGGCGACAAGCTTTACCACGCCGCCGCGCGTCCGATCGCCGTCGGCGCCAACGCCGTTCCGGTCGGCTATCTCCTCAACGCATACGCCATCGACGACGCCTTCGCGAACCGCATCGCCGACTCGACGAACGCCGGCGTCATGTTCGCTGCCGCGAATTCGCCGCAGATCACCCGCTCATCCAATGCTCCGAGCGTCGGCATGCAACAGATGCACGGCACCGATCAGATCTTCAAGAGCGGGAAACCGGTCGCGCCGTCGAACGTCCGGATCGAGTCGAGCGACTACGTCATGACCGGCGAGCCGCTCGTGGCGGGACCGCACACCATCGGCGCGGCCATCTTCATCCGCTCACTCGACCGCGAACTGGCGCCGTTCAAAGAGATCGAAAACACGCTCCTGATCGGTGGCGGCGGCGCGCTGCTGCTCGCGTTTCTCTTCTCGTTCCTGATCGCCAAGCGCGTCACGCGTCCGATCGAGGAACTTGCCGGCGTCGCCCAAGCGGTGACCGGCGGCGACTACAACGTGAAGCCGAACATCGAGTCCTCCGACGAGGTCGGAATCCTCGGCCGCTCGTTCGCGAAGATGATCACCGCGCTGCGCGAGAAGTCGGACCTCGAAGAACTGTACGAAAAGATGGCTGCGAAGTCTGCCGAGCGCGAGGCGGTGAGCGTGCAGCGCGTCTCCGAGCCGAAGCTCGAAGAGGGGACGGTGCTCGTCTCCGACCTGCGCGGTGTCGGCGTTGGTGACGGCGACCCGGCGAGCGTCATCGCCGAGGTGTCGCGGGCGATGAAGATCCAGGAAGCGGAAGTGTCGCGCCAGGACGGCGAGGTGCGCGAGATCGTCGGGCACCGTCTCGTGAGCCTCTTCCGCGGCGACCGCGGCGTCATCCACGCCATCCGCGCCGCACGTGCGATCAACGAAGAGCTGGCAACCCAGCTCGGCGCCGGCAGCCCGATCTCGATTGGTGTCGGTGTCGCGACCGGCGAGTTCGTCTCCGGCTCCGTGATGCTCGAGCAGGAGAGCGGTCTCGCGGTCATCGGCAACGCGCCGCTCCTGGCACAGGTCTTCGCGTGGCACGCCCCGAGCGGCTACGCGTACGTCTCGTATGAAACGGCGCAGACGGCGGGCGGCGAGATCCTTTCGTCGTCGCAGCGCGAGGAAGTGCGCCTCAAGTGGCTGGCGCAGCCGATGCCGGTCGCGTCGTTGCCGCTCGCCTCGATGACGACCGGAATGATGCGCTCGATCGGTTCTGTGACCTCCGAATCGACGATGCGCATCGACGCGACGACGCCTGGGGCGACGGCACCCTCCAGCGGCGCGCCGATCGAGCTCCAGGGCGGACAGCTCTTCGCCAACCGGTACCGCATCGAATCGATCGTCGGCCGCGGCGGGATGGGGATCGTCTACCGGGCGATCGACACGCAGCTCGACGAGCCGGTCGCGATCAAGACGCTGCCGGGCGACGTGATGTCCCGTTCGCCGGAAGACTTGGAACGCTTCAAGCGCGAGATTCGTCTCGCCCGCAAGATCACGCACCGCAACGTCCTCCGCACGTACGACTACGGCGAAGCGGAGGGGGTCTACTTCATCAGCATGGAGCTGGTGCGCGGCTACACGCTCGCCGAACTCCTGGCCGAAGCGGAGGCGAAGCAGATGTCGCCGCGCGTGGCGGTCGGAATCATGCGGCAAGTGTCGCGCGGCCTAGAAGTAGCGCACGAGCAGGGGATCATCCACCGCGACATCAAGCCGCAGAACGTGCTCGTGGACCACAAGGGCGAAGTGAAGCTGATGGACTTCGGCATCGCGCGCATGGCCGAGACGCACGAGGGGATGACCCAAGCGGGACTCATCGTCGGGACGCCGCACTACATGAGCCCCGAGCAGGTTCAGGGAAAACAGCTCGACCCGCGCAGCGACGTCTACTCGATGGGCATCATGCTCTACGAGCTCGTTGCCGGTAAGCGCCCCTTCGAGTCGTCATCACTCACTGGCGTCCTCACGGCTCACATCACCGAGAAGCCGCGGCCGCCGATCGAGCTCCGTCCGGAGATGGGACGCGAGATCAACACCATCGTCCTGCGCTGCCTCGAGAAGGACCCGAAGGTCCGCTACGCCAACGCCGGCGAACTGCTCCACGATCTCGACGCCGTCTCGCTGCAGCAGGTTGCTGCGTAACAGTTACTTCCAGAGATTGTCGAGCAGCGACGCATGCAGCATGAACGAGCTGACCTTCAGCGCGTCGGTTTCGCTGCTGTTGTCGTAGCTCAGCGAGCGCAGGCGGAGGAGGGGGAGCTTCTTGAAACGGCGGAAGTTCAGCTCGACGTAGATCGGCGTTCCCGGGATGGTCTTCGCGAGGGTCGCGGTGCCGGCTGAGATGCCGCCGACGAATTGCGTGACGAGCGTCCGGAACTGTCTGTTCTCCGGAATCGCGTGCGTCGACCAGATGTCGATATACGCCTCGGGGCCGTAGATGAGGCGATACCGTGTCGCAGCCAGTTCGCCGACGCGTCCCGCCATCGGCGTGGCGAGCGTCGGCGTCGCGTTCCGCAACTCACTCCCCGCCAGCTTTTCGACGATCGAGCCGACGTTCGTTACCGGTACCTCGGTATACATCCGCCCGAGGGGGTTCTCCACCGTGATCGCGGTCGAGCCGGTACGGGAGAAGCCGTTCAGCCAGAGCGTCTCCGCTCGAACGCCGCTCGCGTAAACATGGAGCGTGGCCCGCCCGAACCGGCTGAGGAACGGAAACGGCGCCGCGGGATCGGCTTCGAGCGTTAGGTGGTAAGGACGCGGTTGCGGCGCCGGAGCGGCGAGGGCAGGAAGACAGAGGAGCGCGAGTATCAGGCCGCAGCGCATGAGGTTACGAAGTTCCGAGGTTGCGGAGTCGCGTGTGACCGCGTAACTCCGCAACCTCGTAACCGAGTTCTAGAACGTTGCGTCGAGGAAAGGACGCAGCTTTTTCGATCGGGACGGATGCCGCAACTTCCGCAGCGCCTTCGACTCGATCTGCCGGATCCGCTCGCGTGTGACGTTGAACGAACGGCCGACTTCCTCGAGCGTGTGCTCCGCGCCGTCGCCGACACCGAAGCGCATCTTGAGCACCTGCTCTTCGCGCGGGGTGAGGGTACGGAGGACCTTGTTGGTCTGGTCCTTCAGATTCGCGACGATGACGTGATCGATCGGAGAGACCGCGGCGCGGTCCTCGATGAAGTCGCCCAAATGCGAATCTTCCTCTTCTCCGATCGGAGTCTCGAGGGAGATTGGCTCCTGCGCGATCTTCATGATCTTGCGGACCTTCGCTACCGGCATGTCCATCCGCTGTGCGATCTCCTCGGCCTGCGGTTCGCGGCCGAGCTCCTGCACCAGCGAGCGCGACGTGCGCGTCAGCTTGTTGATCGTCTCGATCATGTGCACCGGGATGCGGATGGTGCGCGCCTGGTCGGCGATGGCGCGGGTGATGGCCTGACGAATCCACCACGTCGCGTACGTCGAGAACTTGTAGCCGCGGCGGTACTCAAACTTCTCGACCGCCTTCATGAGGCCGATGTTCCCTTCCTGAATCAGGTCGAGGAACTGCAGCCCGCGGTTCGTGTACTTCTTTGCGATCGAGACGACCAGGCGGAGGTTCGCGACGATCAACTCCTGCTTCGCCTGATCCGCTTCCTCTTCGCCAGCGCGGATCTCGCGGATGGTGGTCCGCAAGTCGCCGTGCGCCGTCCCGTAGAACGTCTCCAGTTCCGCCAGTTTGTCCACGTACTTCTGGAGGCGGCGGCGGTAGAACTCCTTGCGCTGCTTGTCCTTCTCGCGCTTGAGGGCGTTCTCGTCCTTCTTGATCATCGACGCCGCCTGCGAGAGCTCGTTGTCGATGTCTTTCAGCTTATTGATCATCCGGTTGCGCGTGGCCGGAGTGAAGTCGATCTGGCGCAACTCATTGGCCAGGTCGAGCTCGAGCTTCTCGATGGTGCGCTGCGTCGTCTGGACCTGCTTCTGCGTCAGCTTCTTCGCGTCGGCAAGCTTGGCGACGTTGTCCTTGATCCGCTTGTCGAGCTTCACGATCTTCTCGAAGATCTGGAGGATCTCGTTGATCTTGTTGACCGCGGCGGCCGGCAGCTTCACTTCGCCGTTCTCGTCCGCGACCATGATCGTGGTGTCGTCTTCCGGCATCGCGAGATCGATGGTCTCTTTGATGACGCGCTGGTCCTTCTTGGCCGCCTCGTAGATCTTCAGGATCTCTTCGCGGATGATGCGGTTCGCGGAGAGCGCCTTGAAGACGCGGCGCTCGCCCTTCTCGATGCGCTTGGCGATGTCGACTTCGCCCTGGCGGTCGAGGAGCTTGACCGTTCCCATCTCGCGCAGGTACATGCGGACCGGGTCGTTGGTCTTGTCGACGATGCCGCTGGACGCCGCGATGATGTCCTGCTGGACCTCCTCGCGCTGATCCATCTCCTTCTCTTCGATCGTCCCGTCGATGGTGACGATGCCCTTGGTGGTGGGCTGGAGAGGCTTCTCGGCGTCTTCGACGACGTCGATGCCGAGGTCAGCGAACCGGATGTAAATCTCGTCCAGTTCCTCCGGGAGGCTGGTGATCTCCTCCGGGAGCACTTCGTAAATCTCGTCGTAAAGCAGAAATCCTTTTTCCTTGCCGATCGCGATGAGCGTTTTCACTTCCGCGTACTTCTCTTCAACCGCCAAGTCGGGGACCCCCTCGTCAAAATTGGATTCCTGTTCGAGGTTCGAAGTGCGCAGGCGGGATGTCATCTCTTATTCGCTCCTCTTCACGGGCAGCTCGCTGGCCCCACGGCAACACGACGTTTCGAACGCCGGCATTCGGATATGGAAACTGTCCGTCTGCCAGGACATCCACGTAATCGGCCGTGGACGATAATTATTTCAGCGCACTTGACATACGGGACAGTTCCTGCTTCTCCGCGTCGAGCTCGTCCACGCGCCGGGAATCGCCCGCTTTTTCGGCCTCGACTATCTCTTTTTGGATTTCCAGCTTCCGCCGCTTGACGTACCTGGCTTCCAACCGCTGTAGGTTCTCGTCGATCCGTCGCAGGCTCTCCTCGTCGATGTCCTCGCTGAGGGTCAGCTCCGAGAGGAGCGTCAGCTCGGCTTCGCCTCTAATCTCGGTCGCAATTTCCGTGAAATCAATAGGCGAGCCCGAAACAAGATCATTTTTCATGATAGAAAAGAGCGTTTTGCAGGCCGGGTCGTTGAAGAAGTCCTCCCGGAGCCACGCCATCCGCCCCGGCGGCAACTTCCCCTGCATGGCCGCGATCAGCACCGTTTTGTCGGCTGAAGACTCCCGCCCGCTGACCTGCCGGTCCACCAGCCCCGTCTGCGCCTTGCCCCGCACGCGCGACCAGACGGTCTCGAATTCGAGCCGGAAGGCGTCGGCGATTCGCTGGGCGGCGTCGTTTCGAACCACCGGGTCGTTGACCGACGAGAGCAGCGGCACGAAGAGCTCGATCCGGTCGGCCTTCTCCCGTCCGCTGAGGCCCGCGATGTCCGCTCCCCACTGCGTCAGCGCGAAAGTGAAGATGTCGCTCGCATTACTGAGAACCTCGAGGAACGTGTCCGTTCCCTGCTTCTGGATGAGCGAGTCGGGATCCTTCTCGCCGCCGAGGTCGAGCGCGAAGATGTCGAGGCCGGCGGAGAGGAGGATCGGGGCGGCGCGAAGGGTCGCATTGCGCCCCGCGTCATCGCCGTCGTACGCGATCACGACGCGGCGCGTGAATCGGCGGAGGAGCGCTGCCTGTCCGCTCGTGAGCGACGTTCCCATCGAGGCCACGACCCCCGGCACTCCGGCGTGGTCGATGGCGATTGCGTCGAAGTAGCCCTCCACCAGGATCGCGCGATCGACGCGCCGCATCGCGTCTTTCGAGCGATGCAGGTTGTAGAGGAGCCGCGACTTGTTGAAGACCTCCGACTCAGGCGAGTTGAGGTATTTCGGCTCGCTGTTGTCGAGCGAGCGTCCCCCGAAGCCGACCAGCGCTCCCGTCTCGGAGTGGATCGGGATGATCAGCCGGTTGCGGAAGCGGTCGTAGAAGCCGCTCTTCTCTTTCCGCGGGGTGATCAGTCCCGCCTTCTCCAGCTTCTGCTCGCCGTGCTTCTGCCCGAGGCGGCGGAGCAGGTAGTCCCAAGAGTCAGGCGCGTAGCCGAAGCCGTACTTCTTGACGATGTCATCCGGGACGCCGCGGTTCTGCAGGTACCGCTGCGCAGGGTTATCGCCGAAGTGGAGCAGCGCCTGATGGAACGCTTCGGACGCTTCGTCGAGCAGCTCGAGCAGGTCGTCTTTGTCGCTCTCCCGCTGCGAAGCCTTCCGCCGCCTCGGCAACTCGATCCCCACCCGCGCCGCCACATGTTCCACGGCCTCGGGGAAGGTGAACCGTTCCGTCAGCGCCAGGAACTTGAAGACGTCGCCCCCCATGCCGCAGCCGAAGCAGTAGAAGAGCCCCTTGCCGCGGTCGACGTGAAACGACGGCGTCTTCTCGCGATGGAACGGACAGAGACCTTTGTAGCTCTTTCCCGCAAGCTTTAGCGGCGTGACTTGATTGACGAATTCAACAATGTCCGCCGCCTGCCGCACCTGCGAAATGATCTGGTCGTTCAGGTCGACGAGGGCCATTACTCGTCCAGCACGGCAACGGTCGCGCCGTCGCCTCCCTCATTCTCTTTTCCGGGACGCCACGACTTGACCGCGGGGTGTTTGCGGAGGTGTTCGCGGATCGCTTGGCGCAAGCGCCCGGTTCCGAAGCCGTGAATGATCCGGACGGCTTGCTTCCCTTCGAGGAGGGCGCGGTCGAGGAACTTATCGGATTCGTCGAGCGCATCGTCGACGCGTTGGCCGATGAGGTTCAGCTCCGCGGAGATCTCAACCGCGTCGCTGCGCTGTGTGGCGCCGCCGACCCGGCGGCGGTCAGCCGGCGAGGCAGCCGGAGCCCCGCCAACCGGTGCAAGATCCCGCACTTCCACCGTCATCTTCCGCCCGTTGACGTTCAGTACAGCCCTCGCACCATCGATCGACACCACCTCGCCGCGCACCTTGAACTTGCGATGCTCGACCTTCTCGCCGACATGCACCTCGCGCTGTTCCGCCGGCAGAAAGTCGATCGCGCGTTCCAGCGGAGTCGCCACGTTCTTCAACACCTCGGCGGCCTTGACGTTCGCTCGCTGGCTGCGATCGAGATCGCGGAGCTGCTTGATCTCGTTCGACACCTGACGCGTCACATCGTCGCGCAGACGTTCCAGCTCTTCGCGGTACGTCACGCCGAGGCGTGACTTCTCCTTCTCGAGCTGCGCGCGTGTGTCGGCGAGCTGAGTGCGCTCGCTTTCCATCTCGCGGACTACGCGCGTCGCTTCGTCCTGCTGACGCAGCACCTCGCTCATCCGTTTCTGGAGTTGCGCGAGCAGCGTGTCGGTCTCGCCGTACATGTCGCCGAGACGTGCACGGGCGGCGTCGATGATCGAGGAGGGGAGGCCGATCATCCGCGCGACGTCGATCGCGCGGCTGCGGCCGGGGATACCGGTGATCAGGTGATACGTCGGCTTCCCGGTGGCCGCGTCGAACTCCATCGACGCATTCACGATCCGCGAGTCGTTGACCGCGAACGATTTCAATGCCGACAGGTGCGTCGTCGCGATGAGCAGCGCGCCCTTCTCGAGGAGGTGCTCGATGACCGAGGCGGCGAGCGCGGCGCCCTCCTCCGGATCGGTGCCCGACCCGAGCTCGTCGAGCAGGACGAGAGACCGGTTCGTCACTCGTTGCAGCATCCGCTTCAGGCGCATGAGATACGCGGAGAACGTCGACAGATGCTCCATCACGTTCTGTTCGTCGCCGATCAAGACGTGCAGCGCGTCAACGATCGGGATCGTCGTACCGTCGGCGGCGGGGACGGGAAGGCCGGTCATCGCCATGGCGACGAGGAGGCCTGCCGTCTTCAACGCGATCGTCTTGCCGCCGGCGTTCGGGCCGCTGATGACGAGCGCGCACGCGTTGTCGGACAAATCGATCGTCATCGGGACGATCTTCTGATCCCCAGGCTCCTCGCCGAATGCGTCTGCGCGCGCCGAGGCGAGGCGCTCGTCGAGGAGGGGATGGCGGCCGTCGATGATGTGCAGTTCGCGGTCGGCACTGAAGAGCGGCCGTGACGCTCCGACGGTCGGGTAGAAGATCGCGCACGCCTGCAGTGCATCGAGATCGGCGGCGACGTCGACGGAGAGCTTGATGTCGGCGGCTGCGTCGATCAGCAGTCCCGCGATGAAGCGGGTGATGCGCGCGATCTCCTCGCGCTCCTGGATGAGGAGATCGGCGAGGTCGTTGTTGAGCTCCACCGCCTGCATCGGCTCGATGAAGAACGACGCGCCGGAGCCGGAGCGCTCGTGGAGGATTCCGGTGACCGCATTGCGGTGATCGCTGCGGACGGGGATGCAGTACCGGTCGCCGCGGAGAACGATCAGCGGCTCCTGGATCGCGTCGGCGCTGCGATTCATGACGTCGGTGAGGAGCTTCTGAATCGCGCTGCGCTTCTGGTGCACGCGGTTGCGGATCGCGCGCAGCTCCGCCGACGCCTCCTCGCGCAATTTGCCGTCGCGCGTGAAGTACTTGTTCGTCTTGGAGATCAGCTCGCCGAGGTCGGAGATGGCTTGCGCGTAGCGGGCGAGGCGGGAGTAGCCGTCGATGCGGAGAAGCGATTCGCGGATCGCCTGCGTTGCGCGAGCGGCGCGCACGACCATCCACGACTCTTCGAGCTCGAGCACGGTCTCGCGCGCGAGCAGCGGCGCGACGTCGATGACTCCCGCGAGCGGAAGAAGCCCTTCGGTGAGATAGAAGCGGACCATTTCCGCGAGGTCGGCGTGCGCGTCGTCGCATTCGCGCAGCGTCGTGAGCGGACGCCTGCCGAGGAGCGCGGACTTGCCGGGCGCAGTCTTGGCTTCGAGTGCGATCAGCGTGAGAACGCGGTCGAGCTCGAGGGTGGTGGTATCGAGATGCATGCTCCAAAAGAAAAGGACTCGCGATGTCGCGAGTCCTTTTCAAGAATCCGATTCGTTTTCAGGGGCGAGAACTAGTACCCCGTTCTCCGCTCTTCTGCAAGTTTGCGGAGAACCTTCTTCCGAGCGGCGATCGCTTTCCGCTTTCGCTTCGTGCTCGGCTTCTCGTAGTGCTGGCGCTTCTTCAGCTCCGAGAGAATCCCCGACTTCTCGCACTTCCGCTTGAAGCGGCGCAAGGCATTCTCGAAGCTCTCATCTTCTTTGACGTGAACGAGAGGCAACCCGACATCCCCCCCTTCTGCTCTGGGCCTCTATCGCTGACTACCGCGGCCCGACTATTCTACGCGGGCGGCTGCGACCGTCAATTACCCGTTCGCGAACCGTTTCCGTTTCGACAGTTCAACCCGTCACTACGCGGCTTGCATTCCGTTATTTCACGAGATGCCACAAATTGCTGAATCGAGGAGCTTTGAGCCGATGCGTCGAATTGCAATAACTCTCTTGCTCGTTTTCTGTTGCGCTTGTGCCTCCAATACTGCAACTCCACCGCCTGTAGCCGCTCGCTTCTCGCCGGCACCCCCTCTCTCGGATAAAAAGCCGGTCACGGAGACGCTGAACGGCGTCACGATCACCGATCCGTACCGCTGGCTCGAGGACCAGAACAGCCCCGACACGCGCGCGTGGATCGACCGCGAGAACGCGTACACCGACACGGTTCTCGGCAACCGTCCCGAGAAACAGATCTTCGCACCGCGCATCGAACAACTGCTGAAGAGCGATCAGGTCGCGCTCTCGCTCTATCGCAACGGGCGAATCTTCTTCGTCCGCCGCGCCGCCGACGCCGAAGTCTTCTCGCTCTACATGCGCGAAGGACTCCATGGCACCGACCGCCTCCTGATCGATCCGGCTCCGTGGAATCCGAAGCACACCACCAACGTCGCCTTTGAAGACATCACGCCCGACGGTCGTTTCGTAGCGTTCAACGTGCGGGAGGGCGGCGCCGACGAGGTCACCGTCCGCTTCCTCGACGTCGAAAGCGGACGGGAGGTCGGCACTCCGCTCCCGCTGGCGCGCTACTTCGGCGTCTCGGTGACGCCGGATCACCGCACCGTTTATTACTCGAAGCAACTGCCGGAGGGCTCACGGCTCTTTCGACGCAACGTTGATGGCGGGCCGGAGGAAAAGCTCTTCGGCGACGGTTACACGCCGGACAAGATCGTGTCGATTGGAACGTCCGAGGACGGCCGGTGGCTTGGAGTGGTCGTGTACTACGGCTCGGCGGGCACCAAGACCGACATTTTCCTCAAGGATCTCGCCGAACCGGGATCGCCGTTCAAGACGGTGGTCAACGATCTCGACGCGAGAACGAACTTCGACTTTGCCGGCAACAACCTCGTCCTCGAAACGAACTGGAATGCGCCGAACGAGCGGCTAATGACGGTCGACGCCTCCGATCCCAGCCGCGCGCACTGGCGGGAGATTGTTCCCGAGAACAAGAACGCGGCGATCGAGGGGATGAGCATCGCCGGCGGACGCGTCTACGTCCGCTACCTCGAAAACGTCAAGCCGCGCATCGTCGGCTACGACATCGAGGGCAACAAGGTCGACGAGATCGCGTTCGACACGCTCGGGACGGCGAGCGGACTGACCGGCTCGTGGACGTCGCCGTTGACCTTCTACACGTTCAGCTCCTTCGCGGTGCCGCCGACGATCTACGCGTACGACGTCCGCACCAAAGAAAAGATCGTCTTCCATCGCCGCAACCTTCCGGTCAACTCCGACGACTTCGTCACCGAGCAGGTCTGGTACACGTCGAAGGACGGCACGAAGGTGCCGATGTTCGTCATGTACAGGAAGGGGACGCCGCGCGACGGCAGCGCTCCGGCGTACCTGACCGGCTACGGCGGGTTCAATCTGAGCGAGCTGCCGACCTTCTCGGCGCGCGCGGTAATCTGGGCGGAGCAGGGGGGCGTCTACGCGCTCGCGAACCTGCGCGGCGGCGGCGAGTTCGGCGAGTCGTGGCACCGCTCCGGAATGCTCGAACAGAAGCAGCACGTGTTCGACGACTTCATCGGCGCGGCGGAAGCGCTGGTCGCGAACAAGTACACCTCGCCGCGGCACCTCGCGATCTCCGGCGGCAGCAACGGCGGCCTGCTCGTGATGGCGACGATGGTGCAGCGCCCCGACCTGATGCACGCGGTGCTCTGCAGCTATCCGCTCGTCGACATGCTCCGCTTTCACAAGTTCCTCGTCGGCAACTTCTGGGTCGCCGAGTACGGCGATCCCGACAAGCCGCAGGACTTCGCGTGGATCTATCCGTATTCACCCTACGAGCATGTCGTCCCCGGCACGAAGTACCCCTCGGTGATGTTCGTCACGGGCGACGCCGACACGCGCGTCGCGCCGCTGCACGCGCGAAAGATGGCGGCGATGCTCCAGGATGAAACCGGCTCCGCGAATCCGGTGCTGATCCGCTACCACGTCTCCGGTGGCCACTCCGGCGGCGAGCCAGTCTCCGAACAGGTCAGAAACGAGTCGGAGATTCTCGGCTTCTTGTGGTGGCAGACGAAGTGATTTAGCGGCACTGCCGCGAGGGATCGGAGCTGTCGCCTTGCATCCCTCGCAGCAGCGTCTGCACGTAGGCCTTGTAGTTCTCCGGGAAGCGGCCCTGGTAGAGCTGCCAGCCGCGGATGCGCGCCGGGAGCTCGTTGCCCTTGGCATCGACGCACGCGCCGCCGTTTTCCGTCAGCTTCACCCACGTCGGCATCGGGCCGCTCGGAAATGACTTCTGGAACTCTTCGAAGAAGTTCACGTCCGCGCGGCCGCCGTGCTGTTGCGCCATCTTCAGAAAAAAGTCGGCGTCGGGATGCGCGTAGATCATCCCTTTGCGGTTGAGCTGCAACCCGCCGGCCGTCGTGTCCTGCAGGAGCGCGTAGTCGTCGGGCGAGAGCGTGTCGAGGATCGGCAGCAGCTCCTGCTCGAGCTTCGCGGCGTCGAGGAATGTCTTCTCGACGCGGTGCTCCCCGAGGTCGGTCTTGTAGTCGTCGAGCGTCGCCTTCCAGGCGGCGGAAGGAACTGTGGTCGTTGCTGCAAGGAGAAGGGCTGCGAAGATCATGAAAGAAGGTGCTCCACTCTGGAGATGATGGCGTCGAGGGCGACCTTGTTCTCGCCGCCTTCGGGGATGATCAGGTCCGCATAGCGTTTCGACGGCTCGACGAATTCCTCATGCATCGGCCGCACGGTCGTCACGTACTGCTCTACGACCGACTCCAGCGTCCGCCCGCGCGTTTTCGTGTCGCGCATCAGGCGACGCACGAAGCGGATGTCGGCCGGCGTATCGACGAACAGCTTGATGTCGACGCGCTTCCGCAGCTCTGGCTCGGCGAGGATCAATATCCCTTCGACGATCAACACGCGTTTTGGTGACACGTGCTGCGACTCGTCCGACTTGCGCGAGTGGGTCGTGAAGTCGTAGACCGGCACCTCGACCGAGGAGCCCTTTGCCAGCACGTCGAGGTGCCGCACCATCAGCTCCGTCTCGAGCGAGTCGGGATGATCGAAGTTGATGTGATGCCGCTGCTCCGGCGTGTACCCGTCGAAGTTGCGGTAGTACGAGTCGTGCGAGATCCAGTCGATGCGGTCTTTGCCAACGCGGTCGTAGATCGCGCGAGCGACCGTGGTTTTTCCGGAGCCTGTTCCGCCGGCAATGCCAATGACAACGGTATGGACAGCAGGATGGTTCATCCGCCGGTCTGCTCTTCGAACTCTGCCTCGGTGACGAAGTCCGACGGGTCGTCCGCGCCGCAGACGTTGCACGCGATCGCCGAGAGCTTCCCGTTCATGAACTCGAACTGGTACGTCGGCGTCTCGCACTGAAGACAGATGAGGTATTCGGGCTCGTCCATCGCGGCAAGAGAATAGCCGGTTACTGCGTCACGTCAACCGGGAGGCCAACGTTGGCGTGGATGAACTTCGCGGCGGTGGTGTTGTTGTCGATTACCGAGGCGTAGACGAACGTCTCGGGGCTCCCGCTCTCGACGACGACCGTGAAGTCAGACCCACTGCTGATCAGCGGGAAGAGCGACTGAATCGACGTGTGAGAGAGGCTGTCGGGCGGCAAGGTAATCCGGGTGACCGCGAGGTTGCGGCCGGGGAGGCGTTGCAGCGCGAGGACGAACGTTGCCGGCTGGTCGTCGCTCAGATTTGCGAGGCCGATGTTCGTCCGGAAGTCGTCGCTGAACGCGAGGCCGGGGAGGGAGCGGATGGGGTAGAAGTTGTTCCCGTAGTCGACCGTGATCGGCTCCGCCGATAGGACTTGGCCGTCGCGAATGGGATAGACGTTCGCGCGCACGGTGACGGATCGCCGTCCGGTCGTGATCACTTTGAGCGGCGAGAGGGCCGTCGTCGTACCGAACGCCTGCGCGATGACGTCCGACATCACGACCGTCTCGTTCGGCGCGAGAGTACGGTTGAACGCCTGTGCCTCCGCGGTCGTCGGGAGCAGCATCCACACCTCGACCGGAACGCTCGTGTCGTTGCGCAGCTCGACCGACGTGACCCAGCGGGCGCCGATGCCGGGGATGTTTCCGACGACCGGTACGACGATCGTAGTCGTCTCCATCTCCTGCGCCTGTGCGGCGAGCGCGCCGAGGACGAAGACGAATCCGAGAAGACTCTTCACGTTTCGATAGACGGACGGCCGTGGCTCTGCGTTACACGAAGTGCGGACGCAGCATGCGCGTGCCGACCACGGCGATCTTCTGCCATTTCGACAGCGACAGCCGGCGCCGGATGACCACCACCGGATCCTTCCGCAGCTTCGAGAGAACGGTCGCGTAGATACCACCCATCAACAACACCGGAAAGCGGGCATCGAACTCCAGCTCCTGGAGCAGCGGCTCCGCGGCATGAAAGTAGCCCTCGGCGCGCGCGATCTGAAACTCGATCAGTTTTCGCATCTCGGCCGTTTCGCGGCGCGCGAAGAGATCGGACTCGCTGACCCCGAAACGGCGAAGCTCTTCCTGCGGGACGTATACGCGGTCGCGCGCCAGGTCGTCGGCGATGTCCCGCGTCACGTTCGTGAGCTGCAGCGCCGTCGAGAGGTCGCGGCCGTGTGCGATCGCGCTCTCTTTCCGGTAGCCGAAGATCGCGAGCGAGATGTCCGAGATCGACGCCGCCACGAGCTCGCAGTAGTGCAGCAACTCGTCGAACGTCTCGTAACGCGTCTTCACGAGGTCCTGCCGGCAGCCGTCGATCAGCGCCACGAACGCGCTCTTCGGGATCGCGAACTCTTTCAACGCATCGGCGAGCGCGATCGTGATCGGATGGGTGGGGGAGCCGGCGTAGCATGCGTCGAGCTCGTGCTGCCACGCGTCGAGACGCTGCGCAATGCCGCTGCCCGGATCATCCGCAATGTCGTCGGCAAACCGGCAGTACGCATACGCAGCGTATACCGCGCGGCGCTTCGCCTTCGGCAGAAAACGAAATCCGACCGAGAAGTTCGCGCCGTGCTTGTGCGCTACGCCGCGGCAGAAGTCGTACGCGTCGTCAATCTTCAAGACACCGGTCCCAGCGGCGGCACTTTCATTTCCGTATCACGCGACCGACACCAATGATCGCCCGGCTTGTGAAGGCATCGTCCCCGATGGCGCCAGACGCGACGCACCACCGGCGCGAGCAGCGACTTCCACCATCTCCGCTTATGCCATCCGCTGAGGTAGCGATGAAAGTCCTTCGCGCGCGCCGCCTGCCTCACGAACATCGACAGTCCGGCATTCCCTCCCGCCTCGTACAGAAAACGATTCACGAGACTCGTCTCCTGCTTCGCGCGAAGCTCGCTCTGCCACAGCTCGTCGAAATCGCGCGCCTCGAGGATGCTGCGCGCCGCGAGCCATCCGCTCGTCAGCGCGTAACGGATGCCGAGGCCGAAGAGGTAGTCCTGAAAACCGGCGGCCTCGCCGACGAATCGCGAGCCGTTCGACGTCGCGCGGCTCTTCAGGTGGAAGTTCATGTACGAGTAGCCGGTGCGGGCATCATCCGGGATTTCCACGCCGGCAATCCTCCGCGCCTCGGCGAGCGAGTGCGCGAAGTAGTCGTCGATCTTCTTGAAGTCGGCGACGATCGCACAGCCGAACGTCGCGATGCCGTCGAGGATGAAGAGGTACGAGTAGCCGCCCGGCGACAGGTGATGGTTGAAGCAGACGTCGATCCGCTCCGGATCGTTCGTCCGCCACGTCATCTCGCGTGCGAGGCCGTCCGGCGCGGCGGGGCCGGTTGCCACGATGTCGGTGCCATCGGCGACGTCGGCGGTCGCGAGGCGCGAGTTGAAGCGAATGTCTACGCCGAGGGCGATCGCTTGCGCCAGGAGGCCGCGGTCGAGCGTGTTCTCCTCCGCGCCGCGGCGGATGAAGTACCCGTACGGTGCATCGCTCCGGATCGTGCGTCCCTTGCCGCGGTAGTCGTAGAACGTCGCCCACGTCGCGGGACGGAAGTAGAAGTTGCGCTCGATCCCAATCCGGTCGAGAAAATCGGGAACCGTCTCGTGTTCCGAGGCGCCTTCGATGACCTGCAGGTCGCCGATGAAACGCATTCCGACGTCGCGCTTCGCCTCGTGCACCTCGACCTTCCGCCCTGCACGGGCCAGGACGATCGCCGCGGCGAGACCGGACGGCCCAGCTCCTGCAATTCGGATCGGCTCCTGCATCAGTGCAGGTATCTTACGCTCCGTGTCCGACGTGAATTCCGCTAAACCGCGAGGTGGCTTTGCGGTCCTCGTTGCCGCCGGCATCTTCCTCACACGTATCTCCGGATTCGTGCGCGAGAAGGTGTTCGCGCACTTTCTCGGAAACTCCGATGCGGCCGGCATCTACCGCGCGGCGATCCGCATACCCAACGTGTTGCAGAACCTGTTCGGCGAAGGCGTCCTGTCGGCGTCGTTCATCCCGGTTTATGCTCGCCTGCTCGCGGAGAACGACGAAGAGACGGCGGGACGCGTCGCCGGCATCGTCGCGTCTCTCCTTGCGCTCACGATCTCCATCCTCGTCCTACTCGGCGTCCTGCTGACGCCGTGGCTCCTCGTCGTGATCGCGCCCGGCTACCATGGAGCGATCCGCGATCTCACGATCACGGTCGTTCGCATCATGTGGCCGGGCATCGGGCTCCTCGTCCTCTCCGCCTGGTGCCTCGGCATCCTCAACAGCCACCACAAATTCTTCCTCTCCTACGTCGCGCCGATGTGCATGAACATCGTCCTGATTACGACGCTGCTCATTTTCGGGGGACGGAAGAGCGATCAGTCGCTGGTCGTCTTCGTGGCGTGGGGGATGGTGGTCGGCGCATTCGCGCAGTTCACGATCCAGTTGCCCGCCGTTTTCAAATACGCGAAGCAGCTCCGCTTCGCCATCGATATGTCGCTCGAACCGGTGCGCGAAGTGATCCGCAACTTTGCGCCGGTCATCGTCGGCAAGGGTGTCGTGCAACTGAGCGGCTACATCGACAACCTCCTCGCGACACTCCTCGGCACCGCCGCGGTCTCGGCGCTCTCCTACGCCCAGATCATCAGCTTCCTCCCGATCAGCCTCTTCGGAATGTCGGTCGCCGCCGCCGAGCTGCCGCAGCTCTCGCGCATGACCGGCACACACGAGGAGATTGCCGCCGCGATGCGCAAGCGCCTCGAGCGCGGCCTCCGGCAGATTGCGTTTTTCGTCGTCCCCTCGGTGATGGGGTTCATCACGATCGGCGATGCGATCGTCTCGGCGCTCTATCAGGGCGGGCGTTTCCATCGCGGCGACACGCTGATCGTCTGGTACATCCTCATCGGCTCGACGCTCGGCCTCCTCGCGATCACCCTCGGCCGTCTCTACTCGAACGCGTTCTACGCGTTGCGCGACACCAAGACGCCGCTTCGCTACGCCATGATCCGCGTCGCGCTCACCGCCGCTCTCGGATGGATCTTCGCGCTCCCGCTTCGGCCGCTGCTCATCCAGCTCCTCGAGCTCGCGCACGTCCGTATCCCGCTCGTCGGCGGCAACACGCGCGCGATCGGCGGCATCGCGCTCACCGCCACCGCCGGCATCGCCGGCTGGCTCGAGTTTCTCCTCCTGCGCCGCGGCCTCGGCAAACGCATCGGCGCCATCCGGATCCCGGCGAGCTACCTCGTTCGTCTCTGGTGCTCGGCGTTCATCGGCGGAGCCGCGGGCGCAGTCGTGAATTTCTACCTGCGCCACCACCTGCCGCCGATCGTAAACGGCGTCGCCGTCTGCGGCACCTTCGGCGCCCTCTACTTTGCCGCCACGATCGCCCTCGGTGTCCCCGAGGCGAGAGCGACGCTGTCGCGGTTCACGAAGCGGTAGCCGGTTGATCGGGCTTCAGCCAGTTACTTGTCTTTCACGGGAGCGTCTCGGATGACAGAACCTGTCTTCAGATTTTGCTTCTCGTAGACATGTTGCCGTAGCCAGTCGACGCTAAAGACCTTGCTCGCGTCCTCCAAGTCCAAGCCCATCGGGCGGCCGGCATCGTCGAAGTCGACGACAAATCCTTCGAAGATTCCCTCCGACTCGTCGTACTTCGTGCCTTCGCGGAAGGTCATCATGACCGAATCACTGTCCTCGAAATATTGAACCTTCATGACCGCACCTTGTATCGGCGATCCCAGGTCGCCGTGTAATACGTCTCCTTGTCTTCCAACGGCACCACACGAAGAAACTTTCCTCGCTCCACGATGAAGCTCCACATCCGGTATCTCCCGTTGTATTGCCTCCGCTCTTCGATCGGATTCGCGACTACGCGTTCGCACCATTCACGACGTATGTCCCGTTCCACGATCCTTTCCTCGAAATGTGTGTCCGTCTTCAACGACAACAATGTACCTCGGCCTCCCTCTTGCTACGATGCGCAGCGTGAGTGAGGTCCAGCAGGGCGTCGGTTTGCGAGGGGAAGCGGTTGCCGACATCGACGCGAATCCGGCCGACGCGATACTGGAGGTAGAGAACCTTCGCACCTCCTTCTTCACCGGCGACGGCGTGGTTCACGCGGTCGATAACGTCTCTTTCAACGTCCGGCGCGGAGAGGCGGTGGCGTTGGTGGGGGAGTCGGGATGTGGAAAGAGCGTGACGGCGATGTCGATCATGCGGCTCGTCGCCCCTCCCGGAAAGATCACCGGCGGAGCGATCAAGTTCCGCGGCCGCGACCTCGCCGACCTCTCCGAAAAAGAGATGCGGACCGTCCGCGGCAATGACATCGCCATGGTGTTCCAAGAGCCGATGACGTCGCTCAACCCGGTCTTCAAAGTCGGATCTCAGGTCGCCGAGGCGATTCGCATCCACAAGGATGTCTCGAAGAAAGAGGCGTGGCGGATGGCGGGGGAGATGTTGGAGCTCGTCTCGATCCCCGATCCGATCAAGCGTCTCGAGGACTACCCGCACCAGCTCTCCGGCGGTATGCGGCAACGCGTGATGATCGCCATGGCGCTGTCGTGCGATCCCGAGCTATTGATCGCCGACGAGCCGACCACCGCGCTCGACGTCACGATCCAGGCCCAGATCATGGAGCTGCTCGCGCGCCTCCAGGAAAAGCTCGGGCTCGCGATCCTGCTCATCACCCACGACCTCGGCGTCGTCGCCGAGTTTTGCGAGCGCGTGGTCGTCATGTACACGGGCCGCGTCGTCGAAGAGGCGAGCGTCCGCGACCTCTTCGAGCGTCCCGCGCATCCGTACACCCGCGGCCTTCTGAAATCGCTCCCGAGCGTGACCTCGAACGAGAAAGGGGCGCGCCTCCCGACCATCAAAGGAATGGTCCCGCCGATCACGAAACTGCCGCCCGGCTGCAAATTCAATCCGCGCTGCCCCGACGTGATGGAGATCTGCTATGGCAAAGAGCCGGCGCTGATGCCGGTGGGCGAGGGGCAGAGCGCGCGGTGTTATCTGCACGGAGATCAAGCGGATCCGGAGAGGTTAGAAAATTGAGGTTCGAGGTTCGAGGTTCGAGGAAAGAGGTTCGAGTTATGCCGCTATCGCGTCTGTCTCTTACCTCTTACTTCGAACCTCGAACCTCGAACCTCAATCCTCGGTTGTCAAACGGAGCCACCCCGTGACCGCCGCCGAACCGCAAACCACGCCCATCGTTCCCGCCGGCACCGGCAAGCAGCTTCTCCTAGTCCGCGATCTGACCAAGTACTTCCCCGTGAAGCGAGGCGTGCTCGCGCGAACCGTGGCAAACGTCAAAGCCGTCGACGGCGTCACCTTCAATATCGGCAAAGGGGAGACGCTCGGCCTGGTCGGCGAGTCGGGATCGGGCAAGACAACGGTCGGCCGCTGCATCCTCCGCCTGATCGAGCCGACCTCGGGCGAGGTCGTCTTCGACGGCACGAACATCCTCGGCCTCGACGCCGGCGGCATGCGGCGGATGCGCCGGAACATGCAGATCGTCTTTCAGGATCCGTACGCGTCGCTCAACCCCCGCATGACCGTCGGGGCGATCGTCGCGGAGCCGCTGATCATCCATGGCGGCATGAGCGGGTCGGAGCGCGACGAGAAGGTCGCGCAACTCCTCACCAAGGTCGGCATGCAGCCCGACTACCGGAAGCGTTATCCGCACGAGTTCTCCGGCGGCCAACGGCAGCGTGTCGGAGTCGCCCGCGCGCTCGCCACGAATCCGGAGTTCCTTGTCCTTGACGAGCCGGTCTCCGCGCTCGACGTCAGCGTGCAGGCACAGGTCGTCAACCTCCTGCAGGACCTTCAGGACGACCTCGGCCTCACGTACCTCTTCATCGCCCACGACCTGTCGGTCGTCGAGCACATCTCGACGCGGGTCGCCGTCATGTACCTCGGGAAGATCATGGAGCTCGCCGATCGCCGAGCGCTCTACGAAGACCCGCTGCATCCGTATACGAAGGCGCTCCTCTCGGCCGTCCCGATTCCCGATCCGGCGCTGAAGAAGAAGCGGATTCTCCTGAAGGGCGACATCCCGACGCCGCTCAATCCTCCGAGCGGCTGCGTCTTCCACACGCGGTGTCCGATCGCCCAGTTCCCGATCTGCGCGGCCGAAGTCCCGCCGCTGGTCGAGCACAAACCGGGACAGTTTGCGGCTTGTCACTTCGCAGGCCAACCAATCCCCACGGCCTGACGTCGTACCTACACTACAATCGCGCGGCGAATCGTCCTGCTTCGTGCTTCGATTCAACGAAACTCTCGCCCTCGCTGTACGTAGTAGAGCCTTGTCTAGGAGGAACTTCATGACCGCCTTTCGACGGTTGATCACGATCGGATGCCTTTCCCTCGCGCCATTTGCGCTCGGCCAGCAGACCCAGTCGATGCAGACCACGACTGCGACCGAGGCCGAGGCGCGTAAGACGACGCAACCGGTCACCGCCGATACCGACAAAGACCTGACCGATCCTCGAGCCCTGCGCCTCAGCCTCGATGACGCCATTCATACCTCGATGCGCCAGAACCTCGGCATCGACATCCAGAAGTACGACTACCTCATGTCCGGCCAGAACCTGATCGGCGCGTGGGGCATCTTCGACCCGGTTGCCAACGCGACGCTGACTCACAGCAGCGACCGGAACGCGCCGACGAGCGGGAACCAAACCAGCTCGTCGACGGGTACGACCGCCGACTTCGGCATTTCTGGTTTGGCTCCGACCGGTGGCAGCTACAGCCTTCAGTCGACGAATTCAAAGGGCACCTCAGCCGGCGGCCTGACCACTTTCAGCCCCGCATACAACAGCGGCCTCGGTCTGAACGTCACGCAGCCGCTGGCTCGCAACTTCGGCATCGACATCAATCGCCGCAACATCTACATCGCGCGCAACACCCTCGGCATCAACCAGGAGCTCTTCCGCGGCACGCTCCTCGACACCACCAACAACGTCGAGCAGGCGTACGACGACCTCATTTATTCGCGCCAGTACGTCGACGTGCTGAAAGAGGCGCTCTTCCTCGCGCGCGACCAGGCGCGCATCACCCAGATCCGCATCGACGTGGGCGCCTCCGCGCCGCTCGACATCCTCCAGCCGCGCGTCCAGATCGCGACCGCCGAGCAGCAGCTCATCGCCGCGGTCGCGAACGTCCGCAGCGCGGAAGATCGGCTCCGGCAGCTCATGAATCTCCCGCCGGCGGATTGGGATCGTCCGATCCTGCCGACCGACACCGTCAATTACGCGGCCGTGAACATCGACCTCGATGCTTCGGTGGCTGAGGCGTACCGCCTTCGCCCCGAGGTCAAGGAGAACCAGCTCAACACCGCAACGCGGCGCGTCACCTACCGGTACGCACGCAACCAGGTGCTGCCACGCGTCGACGCGAACGCCGGATACAACGTCAGCGGCGGCGCCGGCCGGTTCACTGACAACGGTGTGGTGGAACAGGACACCAAATTCTTCGATGCCACGCGACAAGTGTTGGAGAACAAGTTCCCGGGCTGGAACGTCGGCCTGACCATCGGAGTCCCGATCTTCAACACCAGCGCGCGCGCCGAGGCGAAGCGCGCGGAGCTCGATCTGCAGCAGTCGCAGGTCATCGAGGCGCAGACGCGGCAGAACATCGAAGTCGACGTCCGCAGCACCGCGCGCGCGATCGACACAGCCGCCAAGGAAATCGTCGCCTCGAAGACCGCGCGCGAAGCGGCCGAGCAGAACCTCGACGCCGAGCGGAAACGCTACGAGAACGGCATGGCGACGAACTTCGAAGTCCTCCAGATCCAGCAACAGCTCTCTGACGCGCGCGCCAGCGAGCTGCAGGCGCTCGTCGGCTACGCCAAGGCCGTTGCCGCCTTCCACCACTCCGTCGGCGACCTCCTCGACATCCGCAATATCGCCGTGGACATCCCCGCTGTCGATGAACCGCACTTCTTCAGCCGTTGGGACCGGTACAATTGGCTGAACTTCGCAGCTCACGACAAAGGAGACCAGCCGCAGAAATGACTGCAACCGATGTAGTCCCGCCGTCGCCAGCGGAGCCGGAAAAGGCGAATACGCTCCAGCGAATCACCGGGGTGCTGTTCAACCCCGGACCTACTTTCGAATCGATCGCTCAGCGGCCCAACATCCTTGGGCCGCTGCTGGTTTTCATCGTGATCGGCATCCTCTCCGCGGTGGCGGTCGGGGTGAAGGCCGACTTCAACTCGCTGGCGCGCGAGGCGATCGAGGCCAATCCGAACATTCCGCCCGACAGGGTGGAGAGCTCCGTCAACATGACGAAGGGCATCATGAAGGTCTCGATGTATGCGAGCCCGCTCCTCATCGTGCTGATGCTCGTCATCACCGCGGGAGTCTGCCTCCTGGCCTTCCGGATGTTCGGAGGGGAGGGCAACTTCAACATCGCACTCTCGGTCACGATCTACGCCTGGTTTCCGCGTCTGATACGCGGCATCCTCGGCGCGATCGTCGTGCTCACGAAGGGCTCGATGTCGCTCTACGATCTCCAGAATCCGGTGATGTCGAACCTCGCGTTTCTCTTCGACCCGAAGACACAGCCGGTGCAGTACGCCCTCGGATCGGCACTCGACATCTTCAACATCTGGAGCCTCGTGCTGCTGATCATCGGCATGGCGGCGATGTCGAAACTGTCGAAGGCCCGCTCCGCCACGATCGTGATCGTGCTCTGGGTGATCGTGAACCTCTTCTCCCTCATCGGGCCGGCGATGCAGGCCAAGCGGCAGACTTCATAAAAAGGATCCCATGAGCGCACTCCCTGAATCGAACACGGCACACCTCATCGAGATGCGCGAGCTGACCCGCGTCTATCAGCTCGGCCCCCAGGAGATCTACGCGTTGCGCGGCGTCGACCTCGTGATCGAGAACGGCGAGTACGTCGCGATCATGGGACCTTCCGGCTCGGGCAAGTCGACCCTCATGAACATCATCGGCTGCCTCGACCGGCCGAGCGCGGGGCGTTACTTCCTCGACGGGATCCCGGTCGAGTCGATGGACGACGACGAGCTGGCGGCCATCCGCAACAAGAAGATCGGGTTCGTCTTCCAGACCTTCAACCTCCTCGCACGTACCACCGCGCTGCAGAACGTCGAGCTCCCGCTCGTCTACGCGAAGATTCCTCGCGCAGAGCGCCGCGAGATGGCGGAGGAGGCGCTCACCAACGTCGGCCTCAAAGAGCGGATGAATCACCAGCCGAACGAGCTCTCCGGCGGTCAGCGCCAGCGTGTGGCGATCGCCCGCGCCCTCGTGAACAAGCCGTCGCTTCTCCTCGCCGACGAGCCGACCGGCAACCTCGACTCCCAGACGGGCCGCGAGATCCTCGACCTCTTCCACGAGCTCCACAGCCGCGGCAACTCGATCATCATGGTCACCCACGAGGACGACGTCGCGCAGGAAGCGAAGCGGATCATCCATATCCGCGACGGCAAGGTTTCGCGCTAGTCACTCCCGCAGAAATCACAGAACCGTTGTTCTTTTTTTGCGCTCGCGCAAGCGGTTCGGGAGTACCATTGCGCCTCCAATTCTGCGTCCATTTCTAATTCAGGAAAACGAATCTGAGGATCTCCATGTCCAGAGCGCAACACCTGTGCTTTCTGGCCGCCCTGGTGACCATGCCAGTGCTCGCGGCGCCGACGCAAACCTCCGAGAAGCCGATCGACAAGAAGACCACCCTCGCACCGGTCACGCAGAGGATCGACAAGTCGAAAAAGCAGCTCGCATCGCCGTTTGACGCACCGGACACGCCGGTCGACAAGGGACATGGCCCGATCAATGTCGGTCCGCCGGTCGAGATCCACATCTCGAAGGCGCACGGAAAGAAGTTCGACCTTCGGACGCTGCCCTTCATTCCGCCGGTCAAGCGCGAGCGGCCCGAGCGCGAGGATCCGAGCGCGAACCCGCAGCCGCTGCAGACCTCGCTGAGCACCACGCCTCAGACATCCGCGCCAACGCCTCCGTTCCGGGCGGCGGCGGCGCCAGCTCCGCTCGCGAACTTCGACGGCCTCGACTTCGCGAACTGGGGTGCCGGACATCCTCCCGACACCAACGGCGACGTCGGGCCGCAGTACTACATCCAGACCATCAACACCTCGATCGGCGTCTTCCGGAAAACGGACGGAGCGAGGGTCGCGGCGTTCACCTTCAACACCTTCATGAGCCAGGGGAACTTCGGGAACCTCTGCGACACGAACAACTTCGGCGATCCGGTGGTCCTCTACGACAGCTTCGAAGACCGCTGGATCATCTCCGACTTCGCCTTCCAACTCGACGGCTCGAATAACGTCGTCAACCCGCCCGGCAACTTCCAGTGCGTCGCCGTCTCCATGACCGGCGATCCGGTGAGCGGCGGCTGGAACTACTACTCCATCAACACCACCGGCGGTCTCGGCGACTATCCGAAGCTCGGCATCTGGCCGGACGGCCTCTACATGTCCGCCAATATGTTCGGCTACCCGGCGGGCGCCGCGTTCCAGAATACCCGCCTCTTCGCCTTCAACAAGTACCAGATGTACGCCGGCGCGCCGAGCGTGACGGTCGTCTCGTTCGACCTCCCGTCGGACCAGTTCACCGTGCTTCCCGCCAATGCGCGCCTGCAGACCGGCACGCCGCCCCCGGGAAGCCCCAACTACTTCGCCTCGGTCTGGAAGTTCCTGAACGTCGAGGAGATCTGGAAGTTCCACGTCGACTGGAACAACATCTCGTTGTCCAGCGTCACCGGCCCCTTCGACACGACCATGGGCTTCTGGTGGGAGCAGTTCAGCCGCGGCGGCGTGACCACCGCGCCCACGCCCGCCAACGCTCTCGACTCGCTCTATCCGCGTCTGATGGTCCAGAACCAGTACTCGAACCTCGGCGGCACGGAGTCGCTCTGGACGAGTCATACCGTCGGCGCCGGCAATCCCACCAGCAATCTGACGTCGACCCAGTCGGCCGTCCGCTACTACCAAGTGAACGTCACCGGCGGCACCGTGGCGCCGAACACCGTGCAGAGCTTCACCTTCAGTCCTGACGCCACGATGTACCGCTTCATGCCGAGCGTCGCGGTCAACCGCGGCGGCGACATGGCGATCGGCTACACCACGGCGAACGCCACGACGAACCCGGCGATCGTTTATGCCGGACGTCTCGCCGGCGACCCGGTCAACAGCATTACGCAGACCGAGCAGCTCCTGTTTCAGGGCACAGGCTCGCAGAGCGGTACCTGTGGCACGACGTGTACCCGCTGGGGCGACTACAGCGCGATGACGCTCGACCCGGACGGCTGCACGTTCTGGTATACGAACGAGTACTACGTCAGCAACGGGCTGTCGTTCAATACGCGGATCGGCTCCTTCGCGTTCCCCTCCTGTACGCCGGTCGGCGCCGGAGGGACGGTGCAAGGCACCGTCACCGCCTCGGGCGGCGGACCGCTCGACGGCGCGACCGTCAGCCTTGGCGCCAGGACCACCACGACCGGTGGTGGCGGCAATTACGCCTTCACCGGCATTCCGGCAGGGCTCTATCCGTCGGTCACCGCCAGCTATCCGGGATACGTCACCTCGACGAGCGGCAGCGTCACCGTCACCGACGGCGGGACGAGTACTCAGAACTTCACGCTCACCAGCGCCAGCGCCGGCAGCTGCTACACCGACACAACGCAGGCTGACTTCCTGGGCGGGGTCCCGACCAACATCGATCTCACGACCAGCCCCGGCGACGCCCTGCTGACCAAGCCGGACCTGCTCAATCAATCGAACGCCTCCGTGAGCCCGACCGGCTTCGCGATCTCCAACACCAGCTGGGCCGGACAGACGTTCACCCCGACCATCAGCGGCAAGATCACCCGCGCTGACGTTGAACTGTTCTGCGCGAGTTGCACCACGAACAGCCCGAACCTCACCGTCTCCATTCGGGCAACAACAGGCGCCACGCCTGTTCCGACCGGCGCCGATCTCGCCACCGCCACGCTCGCCGGCTTCAACGACGGCGGCGCCGGCGGGCTGAAGACCGTGACGTTCGCTACGCCGTTCACAGTCACCGCCGGAACGCGCTATGCGGTGATCTTCCGCAATACCGCGGCATTCGGCACCGGCACGGTCGCTTATACCTGCAGTTGCGCCACGACCGGGTTCAGCAACACGAATCCATACACGACGGGCCAGCGGGTCACTTCGACGAACAGCGGCGCCACGTGGACCGCCGACACGACCGTCGGCGGCCGGGATCTCAATTTCCGCATCTACATCAACGCCGGCTACTCGACGACCGGCTCGATCGTCTCGTCAACCAAGGACGGCAATCCCGGCGTCGGCAATGCGCCGAACTGGTCGACGTTGTCCTGGACGGCGAGCACTCCTGCCAACACCACCCTGCAGTTCCAGGTCGCCGGCTCCAACTCCGTCAACGGCCCGTACGCCTTCGTCGGACCTGACGGCACTTCCGCGACGTTCTTCACCACCTCGGGCGCGTCGATCGCCCAGTTCAACGGGCTCCGCTACCTCCAGTACAAAGCGCTCTTCGCCGCCAGCGACACTTCGGTGACCCCGACGCTGAATGACGCGACCGTCTGCTTCGCCGACGTCACGTGTCCCACCGGCGGAGGCACGATCACGCCTAGTCAGACGCCGGTGTGTCCGCTGAAACCGTCGCTGACCGCGACCGCGCCAGGAGGCGGTTCCAACTACGCGTGGGCGATCACGAACGGCACGATCACAGCCGGCGCAACGTCCGGAACGGTGACGTTCACCTCCGGCGGCAGCGGCTCGGTCGCTCTACAGGTGACCTTCACCGATGCCACCGGCTGCGTGAAGCTCAGCACTCTCAGCATCCCGATCGATGTCCCCGCCATGCCGACCATCACGCCGGACGGACCGACCACCTTCTGCAACGGCGGAAGCGTGACGCTGTCCTCGAGCTCGAGCATCGGCAACCAGTGGTTCCTCAACACGGTGCCGATAAACCTGGCGACGAGTCAGACGTACCTGGCAACGGCGAGCGGCTCCTACACCGTGCAGTACGTCGACGCCAACGGATGCCTCAGTCCGATGTCCAGTCCGACCGTCGTCACAGTCAACCCGCCACCGCTCGCAACCATTACCATCAGCAACGCGCAGAGCGTCAATGTCAGCGGATCAGGGACGTTCACGCTGACCTTCAACGGCGCGACTACTGCTCCGCTGGCGACCGGCGCGACCGCCTCCGCAGTCCAGGCCTCGCTCAACGCCCTGTCGACGATCGGCGACGCCGGCGGATCGGTCGCCGTCACTCTCAACGGACTCGTCTACACCGTCACGTTCGGTGGAACGCTCACCGGCCCGCAGCCGGAAATGTCCTCGTCCGCCTCGGCTGGCGTCACCGCGGCCGTTGTGGCCGCGCCGGTCTGCCCGAACTCGCCGAACAATCAGGCGAGCGGTCCCGGCGGCCTGTCGTACTCGTGGAGCATCTCCAACGGCACGATTACGAGCAACACCGACGTCCAGACCATCACCTACACGACCGGTGCCTCGGGCGACGTGCTCCTCTACCTCACCGTCACCGACGGCAACGGCTGCAGCGCGGCAAGCGCTCCCGCCGACGTGCCGCTCATCGCCTCGGCGCCGGTGCCGACCATCGCCGGAACGCCGGCCAACAGCAGCCTGAGCGATCACGAGGCCTGCCCGGCCGAACCGTTGATTCTGACTGCTACCTCGGCAGGTGCAACATCCTTCATTTGGTATCAGGACGGAACCCCTGTCGTGGGCCAAACGAGCTCGACCCTCAGCGTAACGAGCGCCGCCACGTACACCGCCTCCGCAGTCGCAAGTGGGTGTTCTTCTGCCGTATCGGCGAACTACTCCGTGACCAATCCCACGCAACACACAGCAGTGGTGACGCCGTCCGGCCCGACCACCTTCTGCGCGGGTGGAAGCGTGACGTTGAGCTCCAGCTCGGCGACCGGCATTCAGTGGTTCCTCGACGGCAGTCCACTGCCGGACCCACAAAATCCGAATCGCGTCGTGACGGTGAGCGGCACTTACACCGTCACGAATAACTATGCCGGCTGTGTCAACAACCCATCCAACGGCGTCGTCGTCACGGTCAACCCAATCCCGACTACGCCAACCGCGACGCCCGGCGGACCGACGACGTTCTGCGCCGGCGGCAGCGTCACGCTGACGTCGGACAGTGCCAGCGGCAACCAGTGGCTTCTCAACGGCAGCCCGATCGGCGGCGCTACCAACCAGACGTTCCAGGCTACGGCCAACGGCAGCTACTCGGTCAGCGTAACGACGAGCGGCTGCACCAGCGCCGCGTCGAATGCCGTCGTTGTGACGGTCAACCCCCTCCCGCCGACTCCGACCATCACTCCGGGCGGCCCGACCACCTTCTGCGCCGGAGGCAGCGTGACGCTGACCTCCAGCAGCGCCACCGGCAACCAGTGGTCCCTCAACGGCAGCCCGATCGGGGGCGCCACGTCGCAGACGTACGTCGCGACCGCGAGCGGCAACTACACCGTCGTCGTCACTGACGTTAATGCCTGCAGCAGCGCCGCCTCCGCTGCGACGAGCGTGACCGTCAACCCGATTCCGGCGACTCCGACCATCACTCCGGGCGGCCCAACTACCTTCTGCGCCGGCGGCAGCGTTACGCTGACCTCCAGCAGCGCCACCGGCAACCAGTGGTCGCTCAACGGCAGCCCGATCGGTGGCGCGACCGCCAATACGTACGTTGCTACCTTGAACGGCAACTACACCGTCGTCGTCACGAGCAGCGGCTGCAGCAGCGCCGCCTCAGCTGCGACGAGTGTGACCGTCAACTCGATTCCGGCGACTCCGACCATCACTCCGGACGGCCCGACTACCTTCTGCGCCGGCGGCAGCGTCACGCTGACCTCCAGCAGCGCCACCGGCAACCAGTGGTCGCTCAACGGCAGCCCGATTGGTGGCGGGACCGCCAATACGTACGTTGCCACCGCGAACGGCAACTACACCGTCGTCGTCACGACCAGCGGCTGCAGTAGCGCCGCCTCAGCTGCGACAAGCGTGACCGTCAACCCGATTCCGGCGACTCCGACCATCACTCCGGCCGGCCCGACCACCTTCTGCGCCGGCGGCAGCGTGACCCTCACCTCGAGCAGCGCCAGCGGCAACGAGTGGTCCCTCAACGGCAGCCCGATTGGTGGCGGGACCGCCAATACGTACGTTGCCACCGCGAACGGCAACTACACCGTCGTCGTCACGACCAGCGGCTGCAGCAGCGCCGCCTCCGCTGCTGCGAGTGTGACCGTCAACCCGATTCCGGCGACTCCGACCATCACTCCGGGCGGCCCGACCACCTTCTGCGCCGGCGGCAGCGTCACGCTGACCTCCAGCAGCGCCACCGGCAACCAGTGGTCCCTCAACGGCAGCCCGATCGGGGGCGCAACGTCGCAGACGTACGTCGCCACCGCGACCGGCGATTACACACTCACCGTCACCTCATCCGGCTGTAGCAGTGCAGCGTCGGCTGCGACCACCGTCACCGTTAATCCGAACCCGGACGCGACGATCACCGCTCCCGCCTCCGTGGCCAGCGGTTCCACCGGAAACATCGCCTCCGTCGCCAATGGGGGAGCCGGCGCAACCTACAACTGGTCGGTCACCGACGGCACGATTACAGGGGGCACCGGTACCAACAGCGTCACCTTTACTGCCGGTGCCATCGGCACGCTGACCTTGCAGGTCACGGTGACCACTAGTACATCGTGCTCCGACACGAAGAGCGCGAACGTCACGGTCGGCATCCCCGCCGTCACCGTCACGTCAGTCTCCCCGACGAGTGGCTCGATCAACGGCCACACCTCGGTCACCGTGAACGGCACCGGCTTCCAAAGCGGCGCGACGGTCCAGTTCGGCACCACCGCTGCGACGAGCGTCGTCGTCGTGAACGCGACGAAGATCACCGCCCTCACGCCCGCTCACGCCGCGGGAACCGTCAACGTCACCGTCACGAATACCGACACCTCGACCGGCACGCTGACGAACGGGTACACCTATGCGCAGCTCTTTGACCCGAACGGCGATCACACGATCGATCCGTCGGACATCTTCTATCTGATCAACTACCTCTTCCTGCATGGTCCCGCGCCGCAGGGTGGCCTCGCGGCCGGCGACGCAAACGGCGACGGCGTCGTCGATCCGTCCGACGTCTTCTATCTCGTCAACTACCTTTTCCTGCACGGTCCGCAACCGTATAGCGAGCCGGTAGTGCGTATCGCCTCCGCCTCCGCACCGATGAAGGGGAGCATCTCCCTCGGCGAGCCGGTGCTCCGCGGCGATCGCTACATCATCCCGGTGGTCGTCAACGGTGGCGCGTCCGCGATGTCGCTTCGCCTCCGGTTCGCCGGGGCGGGAGGCGTCGGTGCCACGATTCAGCGTGCGGCCGGCCTCCAGCCCGCCTTCGAAGTGAGCCGCCACGACGAGCACACCCTCTCGTACCTCGTCGCCTACGCTGAGACTTTCCACGGCGTCGTCGCCGAGATCGAGGTCCCGTCCGCGGCCGCCTCGCGCGGTCTCCAGATCGACGTCGATCCCGACCTGACACTGCTTTGCGATCCTGACGGAATCCGCAAAGCAACCGTCGCGGGAGGCAACCTCACCGTCAGCGGTACCTCAATCGACGGAGAGCGCCCACGTATCGAAAAGCCGAGGAGTGAACAATGAAATACCTAACCAACAGTTCGACCACCAAGGCCCTCTCCCTACGGGAGAGGGTGGTCCCGAACGAAGTGAGGGGCCGGGTGAGGGGCGCATCTCTCGCGCTAATCGTGTTAATCGCCATCCCCCTCTTCGCAGCCCTCCCACCGCAAGACGTCGTCACGCTCGGCTCCGGCGTCAGCTCCGGCCTGACGGTCGACGTCCCGGTGTTCATCCGCGACACCTCGGGCACACCTCTCGGTATCGACCAGCCGTTCGGTTCGCGCATCCAGTCGTACAGCATCAAAGTCGACTACTCGCCGGCGTCGGCGATCCAGTCGGTGACCTTCACGCGCGCCGGGATCACGCAGTCGCTGACCCCGGCGTTCGAATCGTCACCGTCGTCTGCCGGCTCCATCTCGCTTCTCGACACATTCGATGAGACGACCAACCTCGTCCCGTTCACGTCCAACGCCGCGCTGCCGGGCAACCAGGTCGCCAAGCTCCATTTCACGTTCAACCCTGGCACGTTGCAGGGAACCGTCGTCACGCTGACCCTCGATCCAACGTTGACCCAGCTCTCGAATCAGGCGGGGACGACGTCAGAGACCGTGAACAGCAGTACGCTTCTCCTCGTCAACGGCTCCGTCATTCAGACGCAGGACATCCCGCTGCTCGACCCACGCGTATTGATCCTCCTCGGCATCGTCCTGGCGCTCGTTGCCATTCGCTTACGCCCCTAAATGTCCGTTCCCCGGTCCCCCGCGTTCTTTGTTGCTCTCGTATTCGCCCTCGGCGCCGCGGCACAGGACGTCGTGACGGTCGGTACCGTCACGGCGAACGGCTCGACTGCCGACGTCCCGATCTACATCCGCGACACGGCAGCAACTCCGCTCGGCGTCGACAAGCCGGCCGGGTCGCGCATCCAGTCTTACAGCATCACGGTCAATTACGCGCCCGCGTCGGCGGTGAGCAGTCTGGCCATCAGCCGCGCCGGCATCACGGCAGGCCTCAACCCGGCATTCGAAGCGAAGCCGGCCAGCTCCGGCGCCATCTCGCTCATCGACACCTTTCAGGAATCGACGAACCTGATCCCGTTCACGTCCAACGCTGGGCTGCCCGGCAACCAGGTCGCGCATCTCGTCTTCACGTTGTCGGGAAGCGCGCAGCCGGGAACGGCGGTCACGCTCACGCTCGATTCCTCGCTGACGCAGCTCACCGACGAAGGCGGCACGGCGGCAACGAAGGAGACGACCGGCAACGGCAACCTGTCCCTCAACGGCGGGACGATCGACATCCCTGCGCTCTCGCTGTCGCTGACGCCCGGATCGCGCAGCGTCTCGGTCGGTTCGACGACGTCCTTCACCGCCACGCTCAGCGCGAACGCGCCCTCCGAGACGACGGTCTCGCTCCTCTCCTCGGCACCCTCGATCGCGAGTGTGCCTGCGTCGGCGGCGATCGGCGCCGGCTCGCGGTCGGTCGCCTTCGACGTTACCGGCGTCTCGCCTGGCACTGCGACCATCAGCGCGACCGCGTCCGGCGCCTCGGCGCAGGCGAGTGTGACCGTGAGTGCCGGGTGTATCGCTCCCGTCGCGCCGCAGGTCAGCGCTCCTTCGACCGCGGCTACCGGCAGCACGTACAGCGTCACGTGGCCCGCGGTGAACGGCGCCACTGAGTACTTCGTCGACGAATCGGCCGACGCCGCGTTTGCCGCACCGTCGACGACCCCCGTGACCACCACCACCGCCTCGTTCTCCCATCCGACGGCGAACGTCCGTTACTACTACCGCGTCCGCGCCCACGCAAAGTCGTCGACCTGCGACAACACCTCCGGCAACTCGAATGTCGTGTCGGTACTAATCACGAACGGCGTCGGAATCCTCACCGTCGTCGGCTCGACGCCGGGCAATAACGGGTCGTACTTCAAGACGGCGGTGCAGATGTACAACCCCACCTCGGGCGCCCTCGCGGGCAAGATCGTCTACCACCCGCAGGGATCGACCGGCACCGACGCCGATCCGACGCTCGCGTACGCCATCCCCCCGCACGCCACCCGCTCCTACGCCGACCTCCTGCCGGCCATGGGGGTCGCGTCCGGCCTCGGCAGCGCGGACGTTCTCGCCGACGCCGGCACTTCACTCCCGACGCTGCTCGTGCGCGTCTACAACGACGGCGGCGTCCTCGGCACCAGCGGTCTGACCGAAGAGCTCCTGAGCCCGGACGCCGCCCTGCAAACCGGTAACTCCGGCGTCCTCTTCGCTCCCGCCGACGTCCATGCTTTCCGCCTCAACATCGGCATCCGCACCCTCTCCGCCGGCGCCGCCATGAACGTCACCGTCCGCGACAAAGACGGCATCGTCGTGAAGAGCACCACCCACACCTACGACCCGACCTTCTTCACCCAGCCGAGCGCCTCCTCCTTCCTCGACGGCTACACCCTCGCGGGAGGGGAGACCATCACCATCGACGTCACCTCAGGCTCGGCGCTCATCTACGGTTCCACGACCGACAACACCACGAACGACCCGAGCGTCCAGTTCGTTAGCAGGTAGGCGTGAGTGACTCATCGCTGAAGCTCTCGCGCCTCAACCGCGGCGCCCTCCAGATCTACACGATCGCGAAGGAGATCGCGCGCGACGGCATCGACCTGTAGAACTGGGTCGGCGAAATGCGGAGCCACCGCAAGCGCCGCACGCATCGGGGCACGCGGCGATGGCCGACCCGCCGGCGTAAACAGCGGGTATATCTATCGGATATACTAGCGTCCGTGCCCAAGGTACTCGTTTCCCTCCCCGAACCGGACCTTCAGGTGATCGACGCCGCCGCGCGGAAGGCGGGCGAAACTCGTAGCTCGTTCCTGCGCCGCGCGGCGCTCGCTGAAGCCAAGCGTATGGTCCGTCCGCTCGATGACCCGAAGACCCGCAGAGCGTATGCGCGGCTGTTGAGGAATGCGGAGCGACGGGCACCGATGACCACTGCCGAGGCACTCGCCGCGCGCGATCGGGGACGTCGCTGACCGACATCGTCGTTGATGCTTCGGTCGCGTTCAAGTGGTTGATCCCCGAGGCTGCAGAAGGAGACGTACCGGCCGCGAAGGCAATCCTTGACGACAGCATGGAGGGACGGGTCCGGATTTCTGTCCCAGCATTGCTGTACTACGAGGTCTCGAACGTTTTGATCTTTGGACGCTCGCGTCCGCACAGAGATGCTGTCGCGCTGGCGTTGAACGAGCTGTTCTCGATACCGCTGGTCGTCATCCCTTTGACCCTCGAATCCGCCGATCTTGCCCTATCGCTCGCATCGACATACGACCTGTCCTTCTACAACGCATCCTATGTTGCCTTGGCGGAAGAGCTGGATTGCACTCTCATCACGGCGGACCAGCGCCTGGTGCGGAAAGTTCACTGGGAGAACCGCGTGCGCTTGCTGTCGACACACGGCTAGTCCGCAACCCGGCAGCCGCCGTGCACGTCCTAGAGGAATGCTGCCTAGTCGGCGCCCTGTTGCTTCCCACGTGCGCACCCTCTCCAGGTTCCTCCTCTCCGCGTCGTTGATCCTGGGCGCCGCGGCCGCGTTTGCCTCCGACGCCATCATGCCGCTCTCCCAGGTGCACAAGGGGATGAAGGGGTATGGCGTCACCGTATTCGAAGGGACGAAACTCGAAAAGTTCGACGTCGAGATCGTCGGTGTGATGACGAACATCGCCCCGGACCAGGACATGATCATCGCGCGCGTCATGAACCCCGTCACCGACCGCGCCGGCATCATCGCCGGCATGTCGGGGTCGCCGGTCTACATCGACGGCAAGGTGATCGGCGCGCTCGCGTACGGATGGCAGTTCGCGAAGGAGTCGGTCTGCGGCATCACGCCGATCGACGAGATGCTCAAGATCGCGACGCGCGGCGGCAAGCCGGCGTCGGGCGAGATCGCGGCGGCAACGCCGCGGATCAGCGGCGGGGAGTTCCTCAAGGCGCTCGGCGACAACAAGCCGGAAGCGGTCTTCGACAAGATCGCATCGTCGTTCAACGCGAAGGCGATGAGCGCGTGGTCGGGTGCGAAGCCGATCGCCGTGCCGCTCTCGATGTCGAGCTTTGCGCCGGAGACGGTGCAGCGCTTTGGACCGTACCTCGATGAAATGGGATTCATGGCCGTTCCCGCGGGTTCAAGCTCGGGCTCGAAGACGGCCACCGCCACGGAAACACAGGCGAACTTCGCACCCGGCGACCCGATCGGCGCGGTGCTCCTCAATGGAGACTTCAACGTGGCCGCCACTGGCACGGTGACGCACGTCGACGGCAACCGCGTCTACGCCTTCGGACATCCATTCCTCGACATCGGCGAAGTCGACTTCCCGATGGCGAAGTCGGAGATCGTCACGGTGATGCCGAGCCTCGCCAACTCGTTCAAGATGGCGAACTCCGGCGCGATCGTCGGCGCGTTCCACCAGGACCGCGCCACCGGCATCATGGGGAGCGTCGGCGACAACGCGGCGATGATCCCGGTGACGCTGACGGTCGAGGGGAGCGGCGCCGAGAAGACGTATCACGTCGGCATCGTCCGCCACACCCAGCTCTCGCCGCTCATCCTCGCCATGGCGGCCGACACGGTCGTCGCCAATGCGCAGAAGGGGGCCGGCGAGCGGACGGTCATGCTCGACACGGACATCCGCGTGAAAGGCTTCGAGCCGATCCACCTCCGCGAGGGTTGGGCGGGCGCACAGGCGCGCAGCGCGATCCCCGCGTACCTCGCGGTCGTCTCCGGCTACCTGATGTCAAACGAATTCCGCGATGCCACGATCGAGGGCATCTCGATCAAGCTGCACCACGACGACTCGCTTCGCACCGCGAAGCTGATGGAGGCGTCGATCGAGACTCCCGAGAGGGGACGCATCTCCCCGGGTGACACGGTGAAAGTCCGCGCGCTGCTCAAGCCGTATCGCGGCGAGGCGTTCACCGATACGTTCGAGGTGAAGATCCCTGACAATCAGCCGGTCGGCAATGCCTACCTGCTCGTCGGCAGCGGCACGATGATGAACCAGATCGACTTCTCGCTCGTCCCTCCCGACCCCCGAACCCTCGGGCAGGTGCTCGCCACGCTGGAGCGCCTTCGTCCGTCGACCGACCTCACGGTCGGCGTCTACTCGAACGACGATGGGGCGGTCACGTCGGGCGTCTATATGCCGAACCTGCCGCCGACGATGCACGCGGTGGTCACCAACGACACCTCGAATGCGGCGCAGGCGGCGGTGAAGTACCAGTCATTCGATCATCAGGCGCACCCGATCGGCTATATCGTCGACGGCGCTCTCAAGATCGACCTCGAAATCAAGCCAGCAATTTAAAGGATTCATGCGCATTCGCTTTGCCATACTCCTCACGTTCATTGCCACGTCCGCCTTCGCCGTCGCCCCGCAATTCTGGCGGGTGCGCAACGTCGAAGACTTTCTCGCCGGAGACATCGACGGCTTTGCCGTCACGTCGCGCGGCGATCTGCGCGCCGGCCCGACCATGCGGAAGCTCGCGTCGTTCACCGATCCTTTCGTCCTCTCGCAGGCCAACGGATCGAACGGCGACCGCTTCTTCGGCACCGGAAACGACGGCAAGGTCTACCGCCTCCGCGGCACCGACCTGAAGCTGATCTACACGGCGGCCGAGCCGGAGATCTACGCGCTGGCGTTTCACGACGGCGCCGTCTACGCCGCCAGCTCGCCCAACGGGAAGGTCTACCGCATCGATCCCAATGACGGGAAGGCAACGATCTTCTTCGATCCGAAACAGGCCTACGTCTGGGCGCTCGACTTCGCGCCGAGCGGCGATCTGCTCGTCGCCACCGGCGTGGAGGGGAAGCTCTTTCGCGTCTCGCCGAAAGGGGAGGGGAAGGTCCTCTTCACCGCGCCGGAAACGCACGTCCGCTGCATCGCCCTCGAGAAGAACGGAACCATTCTGGCGGGCGGCTCCGGAAAGGGGCGCATCTACGAGGTCCGTCCCGACGGCTCCTCGCATGCGCTCTTCGACTCGCCGCTGAGCGAGATCTCCACGATCTACGTCGATGCGAACGGCGTCGGCTGGGCGGCGGGAGCGAGCAGCGCACTTCCGGCCACCGCGCCCGCGACGACGGCCAAAGCAAAGACCGCTTCGAGCAGCACCTCATCATCCTCGGAGCAGAAGAAAGACGAGAGCAGCGCGAGCACGACTCCGACCGCCGAGGTGACCGTGTCGTTCGATACGTCCTCGACGGAGAGTCAGGGTGGCAACGGAGAGATCTACAAGATCAATCCGGACGGATTCGTCGAGACTGTACGCAAATTCGAGCACGAGCTGGTGTACGCGATCAACGGCGGCAGCAACGGCTCGATCCTCCTGTCGAGCGGACCGCAAGGGCGCATCTATTCGATGAAAGACGGCGAGGTGGCGCTGATCGCCACCGTGCCGGAGAAGCAGATCGTCTCCATCTCGAACGAGGGGGGCGCGACTCTGGTCACGACCACGAACAGCGGAGCGGTCTATCGGATGGACCCACAGCCGTCACAGAAGGCGGAGTTCCGCTCCGCGCCGAAAGACCTCGAGCGGTTCTCGCGCTTCGGCCACTACCGGATCGACGGCGAGTCGATCGGCGACAACCACGTCGCCATCTCTTTCCGCAGCGGCAACACGCGCACGCCCGATTCGACGTGGAGCAGTTGGTCGATGCCGTCCGGCAGCGTGGAGGGAAACATCGACACGCCGCCCGGGCGTTACATCCAATGGAAGATGTCGATGCCGAAGCCGTCGATGGACATGGCGGTCCACGGCGTGACGGCCGGCTACATGAACCGCAACGTCGCGCCGGTGATCGACTCGATCGCGGTCGCCGATCCGGCGGTCGTCTACATCACTTCCGCGTATCCGGCGTCTCCGCAGGTCGTCGAGGCGACGAATCCCGACGAGAATGGGATCTTCACGAGCCTCGACTCGCCGCGCGAGAAGAACGAGCCGGGAAAGAAGGTCTACCGCAAGGGATTCCGCACCATCACCTGGCGCGCGCACGACGACAACGGCGACTCGATCCGCTACGCGCTCTCGTTCCGTAGCCATGGCACCGACAAGTGGCTCCGGCTGCGCGACGATCTCGACGAGAACCAGTTCAACTTCGACACCTCGCAGATGCCGGACGGCACGTACGAGCTGCGCCTCACGGCGAGCGACGCGCGGGACAACCCCGACAACGCACTCAGCGACTCGAAGGAAGGGGTCGAGTTCCAGGTCGACAACACGCCGCCGCAGATTGCGTTCACGACGGCCGGCAGTGACGTCGTCGTGCACGTCACAGACAAGATGTCGCCGATCGGCCGGGTCGAGTACTCGGTCGACGCGCAGAAGTGGATTCGCATTCAGCCGGAGGACGGCATCTCAGACTCGCCGGACGAGACGTACAAGCTGCCGCGGTCGTCGGTCGCGGGCAAGTTCGTGATCGTCCGTGCGGTGGACGGCTTCTACAACGTGGCGACAGAGGCGATGACGTTGCCTTGACGAGTTGCCGGTCGCCAGTGGCCGGTTGCCGGATGAAAAACTTCTGGCCACCAGCTACCGGCCACCGGCCACTATAATTGCCGCGTGCGGTCCAAGCTCGCGCTGCTGTTCGCTCTGACGCTGTTTGCCTGCGCGCGCGACGAGCGTGCGCCTCTGTCCGAGTCGGTCGTCGACGAGAACAAGCCGCAGGACGGCGGCACGGTCATCCGGCGGCTGGAGTCCGAAATCGCGAGCGTCAATCCGATCCTCGCGACCTCGAAGTACGACCGCTTGGTCGACAACTACATCTTCACTCCACTCCTCTACCTCGATTCGAACCTGCGCCCGATCGCGGGACTCGCGAAGTCATGGGACATCTCGCCGGACGGACACCGCTACACGTTCCACCTCAACGAGAAGGCGACGTTCTCCGACGGGACCCCGGTACTGGCCAGCGACGTCGTCTGGACCCTCGCCAAGATCGAGGACCCAAACAGCGGCGCAGCGCAGCTCGCCGGCGACTTCGAGAACCTCGACCTCTCGCAGACGAAGGCGCTCGACCCGCACACGGTAGTTGTCGCCTTCAAGGAGTCGCTCGCCGCGCAGCTCGTCCGCTTCAACGACTTGAACATCCTTCCAGAGCACGTCTACTCGAAGGGCGACTTCAAGAACGACTACAACGTCAAAGCGGTCGGCAGCGGACCGTATCGCCTCGTGAAGGCGGATCCGCAGAAAGAGATTGTCCTTCAGCGCCGCAACGACTACTGGGGACAGAAGCCGTACCTGCAGACGGTCGTCATGAAGGTGATTCCCGATTTCGTCACGGCGTGGAACGCCATGAAACACGGCGACATCGACGAGACGAACGTCACCTCCGACGTCTGGCTGATGGAGAGCCGCCGCCCCGAGATGAAGCGGCGCTTCGAGTTCCGCCGCTTCTATACCCTCAATTACAACTACGTCGCCTGGAACGAGAGGAATCCGCTCTTCCAGGACAAGCGCGTCCGCCGCGCCCTCGGGATGTGTGTCGACGTCCCGTCCATCATCAACAACCTCTATCACGGCACCGCACGGGCGATGAGCGGCCCCTTCACTCCCGACGAGTACGCGTACAACCCAGCCGTGCCGGTCCTCCCGTACAACCCGCTGGCGGCGAGAGAGCTCCTGAACAACGCCGGATGGTTCGACACGAACAATGACGGGCTGCTCGACAAAGGCGGCAAGCCGTTCAAGTTCGACATGTACGTCTTCGCCGGCAGTGTCTCGGGCTCGCAGTTCGGACAGGTCTTCCAGCAGGAGCTGAAGAAGGTCGGCGTGGACGTCAACGTCATCCCCCTCGATCCGGCCCAGCTTCTCAAGCATGTCCTCGCCGGCGACTATCAGGCGGTGTACATGGGGTGGTCGCTCGATCCTGAACCCGATCTCTACGGCGCATTCCACTCGAGCCAGATCCCGCCGAAGGGGCAGAACTTCGTCTACTACAACAACCCGGTGGCGGATCAATTGATCACACAGGCGCGAACGGAGCTCGATTTCGACAAGCGCAAGGCGCTGCTGCAGCAGCTCCACGCCGTCCTGACGGCGGATCAGCCGTACACCTGGACCATTCAGGTTTCCGAGAAGTGGACGATCAGCCGCCATCTCCACGGCGTGAAGGAGAGCCGCGGCTACGGGCTCTTCTTGTGGTACCCCGGGGAGTTCGACTGGTGGATCCCGCGCGATGAGCGGGTGCACGATCGCTCCGCAGGGAAATGACCAGCTACGTCGCGCGCCGGCTCTTCTACGCCGTCCTCACGTTCCTCGGGATCACGGTCGTCACCTTCACGCTGATCCACGCCGTCCCCGGCGATCCGATCGACTTCCTGGCGTCGAAGGGGATGAACAACGTCCGGTCTCCGCAACAGGTCGCGGCGCTCCGCCACGAGTATCACCTCGATGAGCCGCTCACGGTGCAGTACCTCTACTGGTTCCGCGGCATCGTGACGCTCGACTTCGGCCGCTCCTCGGTCGACCGGCGACTGGTGAGCACCCGCATCGTCGAAAAGCTGCCGCGAACGTTCGCCCTGAACGCCATCGCGTTTCTTCTTGCCGCGTTGATCGGATTGCCCGTCGGCCTCTGGAGCGCGACCAGACATGGCCGATTGCTCGAGCGCGGGTGGTCGGTCTTCTTCTTCCTCCTCTATTCGCTGCCGACGTTCTGGGTGGCGCTCCTGTTGATGGAATGGCTCTCCGTTCGACTGAACCTCCTGCCGCTCATCGGAATGACCTCCGACGACTTAGCCTCGATGACGACGGCGCAGCAGGTTGCGGACCGTGCGCGTCACTTCGTCCTGCCCGTCATCACTCTCTGCTACGGCCAGATTGCGATTCTCAGCCGCTTCACGAAGTCGGCGCTGACCGAAGTGATCAGCCAGGACTTCATCACGACGGCTCGGGCGAAAGGGGCGGGGGAGGGGGCGGTGCTCCTCGTCCACGCGTTCCGAAACGCGCTCATCCCGCTGGTGACGCTCCTCGGGCTGGTCGTGCCGTCGCTGATCTCGGGCAGCGTCATCGTCGAGACGATGTTCCAGTGGGACGGCGTGGGACGCCTCTACTACGACTCGATCTACGCGCGCGATTATCCGACCGTGCTGGCGCTCACCGTCGCCACGGCGGTCGTCACGCTGCTCGCCAGTCTCGCCGCCGACATCCTCTACGCGATCGCCGACCCGCGCATCCGCGTCGGAGCGAAGGTGCGCTGATGTGGCGGATCACATGGGAGCGCTTCAAACGTAGCAAGCTGGCCGTCGGAGCGCTCGTCTACGTCGCTCTGATCACGCTGATCGCGATCGCCGCGCCGCTGCTCTCAAAGTACGACCCGAACGGCGTCAATCTCGTACAGCGGCTCGCCTCGCCCAACGCCGGTCACTGGTTCGGTACCGACGACCTCGGACGTGATGTTCTCGCGCGGATGATGTTCGGTGCGCGGGTGTCGCTCACGATCGGGTTCGCCGCGACGGCGCTCTCGCTGATCGTCGGCTCACTGCTCGGCGCTATCGCGGGCTACTACGGCGGAGTGGTCGACTGGCTCGTCTCGCGAGTGATCGAAATCGTTCTCTGCTTTCCCTTCCTCTTCCTCCTTCTCGGGATCGTGGCGCTCTTCGGCCCGTCGATGACGACGATCCTCGTGGCGCTCGGCCTGACGTCGTGGACGACCGAGGCGAGGTTCATCCGCGGAGAGTTCCTGAAGGTGCGCGAGATGGACTTCGCGCAGGCGGCGCGCGCCAGCGGCGCGCGGGATGGCCGCATCATCTTCCGTCACCTGCTGCCGAATGCGCTTGCACCGGTGCTCGTATCGGCCAGCTTCGGCGTCGCGCAGGCGATCCTGATTGAATCCGCCCTCTCGTTCCTCGGCCTCGGCGTCGCGGTGCCGACTGCGTCGTGGGGAGGCATCCTCTCGATCGCCGAGGAGTTCATCGACTACGCGTGGTGGCTCGTCATCTTCCCGGGACTCGCGATCTTCACCACGGTGGCGGCGTTCAACATCATCGGCGACCGCTTCCGCGATGCTCTCGATCCGCGCAGCGACTAAACGACCTGAAGCCGCGCGCGCAACGACTCGAGGACCTGCGGGGGGACGAGACGCGCGACGTCGCCGCCGAGGCGGAAGACCTCTTTCACGAGGCGTGAGGAGACGTATGTGTACTCGACGGCGGGAAGCATGAAGATCGTTTCGACGCCTGCGTTCAGCTCGCGGTTCATGAGCGCCATCTGGAGCTCGTACTCGTAGTCGGAGACGGCGCGGATGCCGCGCACGACGACGTTGGCGCCGACACGGCTCATGAAATCGACCAGAAGGCCGTTGAACGAGTGCACCTCGACGCCCGGTATGTCGCGAGTGCAGTCGGCGATCAGTTCCATCCGCTCGGCAACCGAGAACAGGGGAGCCTTCCCTTCGTTCTCGAGAACAGCGACGAGGACGCGGTCGAAGAGCCGCGTGCCACGACGGATGATGTCGAGGTGTCCGTTGGTCAGCGGATCGAACGAGCCGGGGTAAACGGCGGCGCGCATGGCGTCAGTTTAGCCGAAGGCGCCGAACTTCTGATGGTCAACCTATTGACTATCAACCGCGGCGAACCTAATATGGAGTTCAGATCACCGAGCGTCGGAATGGGAGGGTGTGCGATGCGGCCGAGACTGGAAGTGAAACGCTCGAATGCGCCGGCGAAAAACCGGCTCCTATCCACCGTCCTCACGTACCTGCCTGGCGCGTGGATCGACCCGAAGAAAGACGAGCTGGTCTCGCTCTATCGCCTCCGCTACCGGATCGCGCTCGAAGAGAACCGCTTCGACACCGCGATGATCTTCCTCAACAAGATCCTGGAACTCGATCCGATGAACGTCGAGGCGAAACTCTGCAAAGGTGAGATCTACCACCGCTGCCTCGGCGACTACGAACGCGCCATCGAGCAGTACTCCAAAGTGATCCGCCTCACCTCCGACCGCCAGGAAGACGCCGTCCACCTCAAGGCCCGCGCTCGCATGGCGGAAATCATGGAGATGCTGTCCTAGCGATCGCGTTCGAGGACGAAGTCGAGGGTTTGTTCCATCGCGTCCCGGGCGTCGGAGCGGGGGAAGGCTTCGAGGGCGGTGCGGGCGCGGGAGGCGTAGTCGCGGGCGATAGCGCGGGTCTCGTCGAGGGCCTCGTAGCGGCGGACGATCGCACCGATCTCGGCGGGGTCGATGCCGTCGAACGATTTGAGGGCGGCGACGCGGGTGATGATCTCGCGCTCTCGGTCGGTAGCGCGGGGCATGGCGAGGATCAGCGGGAGGGTGACCTTCCCTTCCTTGAGGTCCGAGAGAGCCGGCTTGCCGAGGATCTCGGTGCTCGACGTGAAGTCGAGGAGGTCGTCGATGAGCTGGAAACAGATGCCGAGGTTCGTGCCGTACTCCTGCAGCGCTCGGGCGGCGGAGTCGGGGACGTCGACGAGGTGCGTCGGAATCCGGCAGCAGGCGCCGAAGAGCGCGGCCGTCTTGCGGTGAACGATCTCGAAGTAGTCGTCGATGGTCAGGTCGGCGCGGCCGTTGTGCTCCAGGCCGAGGATCTCGCCTTCGATCATCCGGATCGTGACAGAGGAGAGGAGGCGGAGGATCTCGAGGTTCCCGTCGGTGAGCGCCATCGACATCGAATGCATGAAGATGTAGTCGCCGACGAGAACCGTCAGGTTGTTGCCCCACCGATAATTGATCGAGCTGCGCCCGCGGCGGACTTCCGCCTCATCGATGATGTCGTCGTGGACCAGTGTCGCGTTGTGGATGAACTCCACCACGGCGCCGTACACGACATCGCGTTTTCCCTCATACCGGAGGAGACGCGAGGCGAGGAGCAGCAGCGCCGGGCGCAGCCGCTTGCCGCCGCCACCGAGGATGTGCACTCCGACGTCGCTGATCGTGCGGATGGGCGACTCGAAATTGCGCCGGAGCTCCTCTTCGACGAGGGCGAGCTTGGGCGCGACCAGTTCCAGAAGGCGCTCCGCCCGGCCGAGCTGCTCGTTGACCGGGCTGGTGGATTGGGGAGCGCTCACGGTCGAAGGATAAATCAACCGCGATAATTCGTGAACTGGAGCGGGATTCCGTAGTCGTTCTCTTTGATGACCGCGATGGCCTTCTGGAGGTCGTCTTTGTTCCGGCCGGTGACGCGGACCTGGTCGGCCTGGATGGACGCCTGGACCTTCAGTTTGGCGTCCTTGATCGACTTCACGATCGCCTTCGCCTTCTCGGTTTCGATGCCCTGGACGATCTTCGCTTTCTGGCGGACCGTCCCCATGGAAGCGTCTTCCAGCTTCCCGTAGTCGAGCGCCTTGAGGGCGACGTGACGCTTCACGAGCTTGGTCTCGAGGACGTCCTTGACCTGGCGGAGCTTCCCTTCGTCGTCGCTGACGAGTGTCAGCTCGTCGTTGGCGAGCTCGATGGAGCTCTTGCTCCCCTTGAAGTCGAAGCGCTGCGCGAGCTCCTTCTGCGCCTGCTGCACGGCGTTGGCGACTTCCTGCATCTCCGTTTTCGACACGACGTCGAATGAGAAATCCTGCGGCATTGCTGGCGGCTCCTACTGCGCCCTATTGGGCGTTGACGACTTGCGTGCCCGCCGGCGGCGTGAAGCGGAACGTCTCGGCGCCGGCGGCTGCCGGATGATAGCCGGAGAGCTCGAACGAGGTGCGGTTTCCTTCGCGATCGCTGTAGTCGATGCGCGTGATCGTATGGGTGGAGGCATCCGAGGTGACGGTGACGTCGCGAACCATCGCCGCTCGGTCGCGCGGCTGGAGGGTCGTGACGGTCGATCCGCCGCGCTGCGTCTCCTTGACGACGAAGTACCGGTCGCGAGCCGACGGATCGCCGATCAGCAGGAACGGCAGCTCGCGCTTCCGCGCGTCGTCGATCACGCCGACGGTGACCTGCTTGTCGGCCGGGACGTAGAACCACGATTTCGTTCCGTCGAAGACGAACAGCTTCGACTCGGGGGCTGAGTAGCTCCAGCGCATCATCGGCAGCGTGCCGAACGTGACGGTGCCGCTTTCGACCTGCGACGACTTGAAGCCTTTCGGCGTGAAGCGCTGCGTGAACGACGCCTCCTTGCCGGTGATGGCGGTCGCCGAACGGTCGATCTCGGCGGCGAATAGGCTGAGAGAGCAGAGCGCAGAGAGCAGAGCGCAGAGGATCGCGTTCTTTTTCTGCACACTGCGCACTACGCACTGCGCGCTGACCATCAGAGTTTCTCCACTTCGATCGAGACGATCGCGGAGTTCACGACAAAGATCCGATCGTTCTTGCTCCGGTCGTGCGGGTAGAGGAAAAACCCATTCCGTTCCGGGTTGTAGTTCGCGACTCCGCGGATGCTCTCGCCATCGCTGAACTCCACAGCAATCGTGCTGCCGTTCGCGGTCACCGGCTTCGGATCCGCGGCGTCTTGTAACGGGAAAAACACCGCTTTCAGGAGCGAGAACGGCACCTCGTCCTCAATGCCGTCCTCACGGCGTACGCGCAGCAGCTCGTGTGTAGGGTCGATCGGTTCGAGCGATGCGCGCTCGGTGCGCCCATCGCGATATCGCAAAACGACGTTTTCCATCAGAAGAGCTCGATGCCCCAGAGATCGTGGAGGTGAATGATACCTTCGACGCGGCGTTGGTCATCGACGATGAAGAGCGACGTGATCTTCTTCGTCTCCATTGCCTCAAGCGCCGCCGACGCAAGCTCGTTGGCCTCGATGGTCAGCGGATTCCGTTTCATCGACTCGCCCGCCGTTTTTCGTACGATCTGGTCGTCGTTCTGCAGAAGCCGCCGCAGGTCGCCGTCCGAGATTGCGCCAGCGAGAACGCCGTCCGAGTCGGTTACGGCGGTGATCCCAAAGCCTTTGTTCGACATCTCGTAGATCGCGTCGTGCATCAATGTCTTTTCGCCGACGACCGGCACGTCCTTGGCGCGATGCATGAGATCGGCCACACGCAGGAAGCGTTTCCCGAGCTTGCCGCCGGGGTGGAGGAAGGCGAAGTCCTCCTCCTTGAACCCCTTTCGCACCAGGAGCGCCATCGCCAGCGCGTCGCCGAGGGCGAGGGTCGCGGTGGTCGAGGCGGTGGGGGCGAGGCCGAGGGGGCACGCCTCCCGTGAGATGGCGGCGGAGAGGTGGTAGTCGGCGTTCTTCGCGATCGTCGACGCCGGATTTCCGCTGATCGCCACGACCTCGGCGCCGATGCGTTTGATGTGCGGGATGAGCCGCACCAGCTCTTCGGTCTCGCCCGAGTTGGAGATAGCCAAGACAACGTCGCCGCGCACGAGCATGCCGAGGTCGCCATGAATCGCCTCGGTCGGATGGAGGAAGAAGGACGGCGTCCCGGTCGATGCCAGTGTCGCGCTGACCTTCTTACAGATGATCCCCGACTTCCCGACGCCCATCGTCACGACGCGGCCGGTCGACGTGCTGATCAGCTCGACAACGTCGACGAATGTGGCGTCAAGGTGGTCGATGAGACCGACGATTGCGGCCGCCTCGACCTCCAGCACCCGCCGCGCCTCGGCGAGGCTCGGGTGGTCGGGAACGCGTTCAGGCTTCGGCACTGGATGATGGTATCAGCGTCGCCACACGTACGCCTTGTGTGCCGACATCCAAACCTCATGGACGGCGTCGCCGCGCAACATCTTGGTGATCCAGAGGATCTGCCCGACGTGGTTCGCGAGGTGGACGGCGATGTTGATGATGTCGTCCATGACCGTCTTGTGCATCTTCGGTTCAGGGGAGACGTCGCCGAGGCGGTCCACGGTCATGCGATCGAGCGTCTGCTCGGCCTTCGCAACCATGTCGTCGAAGATGGCGAGCAACTCCGCCTTCGGAATGGAGCGGCGTTCCCCGAACTCGGCATCGCGGTCGCGGTTGTACTCGATCCCGCCGAGGTTGCGGTTCAGGAAGTAATTGAGCGAGCCGCTTACGTGGAGAATGATGTTGCCGACCGAGTTCGACTGCTCGTTCGGCCGCCACCAGATCTGCTCCTCGTCGAGCAACGCCAGGCAGTCGCGCACCTCGGCGGGGAGCACTTTGGCGATGCGAATGCGGAGGGCATCGAGCGCGGTCGTCATCACTTGATCGTTCAAATCTCACCTCGTGCTTTTCGTTCTTGCGGCAGGAGCGCCGCGCGCCGACGACAGCGATTCGCGTCGCGCGGATTATGATCGCGTTGTGTTCCGGCTCGAAACAGAACGACTGGTCGTCCGTCCGTGGGAAGCTGCCGACCGCGACGCCTTCATCGGGTTCACCCGCGATCCGGAGGTCATGCGTTACGTGCATGGAAGGACGCCATACTCCGAGGAGGAGATCGAGGAGTTCCAGGCGCGACAGGCGCGGCATCTCGCTGAATTCGGCGTCTGTATGGGTGCGCTCGTCGAGAAGGCGACCTCGCGCGTCGTCGGCGTCTGCGGCATCCAGCTCCTCGGCACAACGGGCGACTACGAGATCGGGTGGTGGCTGGCGCGCGACCGGTGGGGGCTTGGATACGCGACGGAGGCAGGACGCGCGGCGATGGAACACGTCTTGAGCATGCGGCCGCGGGTGCTGGCGATCATCGATCCGGAGAACGAGGCCTCCAAGCGCGTCGTCGAGCGGCTCGGGATGCAGTACGAAGGGCGCGTCACCGGGGCACAACTCGGACACCGCCGGCCGGAGATCGTGGTCGACCTATTCGCGGCATCGCGCGATGGCGCGGTTCATGCCTGAGAACGACTCACGTCTATGCGGACCCGCTCTCTAATCCCCATCGCCCCTGCCCTCGCCTTCGCAATGGTTCCGTTCGTTGCCTCCGCAGCGCCCCTCAGCGCGCCTGTGAACGTCACTGCCGATCCGCCGGCGGCCGTGCAACAGCTTCCGTTCCTTTCGATGACGCATCGCTCGCCGTTCCTCGTCTTCAACGACGACACGACGCGAGCGGGGCTCATGGTGAACGGCCAACCGTTGGCACATCCGGTAGCGCTCGATGCCACGGTTCTGCGCGACGGCGGCGCCGCTTCGATCGGCGATCAGAGCTTCGGCGTCTGGCTACAAGGCGACTGGATGTACGGCCAGCGCTTCGATGCAGCGGGACACATGACCGGCTCGCCGACGTACATTGCGATGGTCGACTCCCGCCACACGATGCGGCTCGGCGTCGCGGCGTCCGCGACGCGCTATCTCGTTGCGTGGGCGGTGCTCTCCCGCGTGACTGCATCCGTTATCGACACGGACGGAAACATCCTCTTCTACGGTGACGCCGAGGTGACCTCGGGAACGTTTGGCCGGAACGTCGAGGCGGTGAAGGTCGCGGCGGTCGGTGACGAGTTCCTAGTCGTCTGGGAAACGACCGGAGGAGAGCCGTGGAGCACACCGTGCACGCTGGCGTGCCCGAGCGACGATCGCGAGGTTCACGCGGTGATCGTCGACCAGAACGGCACTCCGGTCCCGAATACCGAGACCGTTCTGGCGCACGGAGCGGGGGAGCCGGACGTTACGTCGAACGGCGTCGACGACTACTTCGTCGTCTGGACCAATGTGGCGGGCAAGGTCAGCGGCGTTCACATCTCGAAGGGGATGGCGTCGATTGGGAGCGTGAAGCACCTCGTGGCGTCGGATGGGTACGGACCGCGCGTCTCTTGGGATGGTGCGGCATACGACCTCGCGTACGTCGACGCGACCGACTCGCAGGCGCTCCGGGCGGTTCGCCTCGATGCCGGCGACCAGGTGGCGGACGTCATCGGCACGCCCGTCCTGCATCAGGGCGTGTGGCCGCGGCAGTTCGCGATCGCCGGCGCAAACGGAACGATTGCCGTCACTTACGTTGACGGCACGAGGCTTGTGCTCGCGGCCGGGAATGCAACGATTCCGGTCACTCGGACAAGATCTGTTCGTCGCCATTAGCTGGTAGAATTCGGGTTCCCGGCGCGTTCCTTGCGTGCCATCCTTACTTCTACAGAACAAATCCACGATCGACGAGGACGACTGCATGACCGAGATCCTGCCCACGCCGAACGCTGCCCCTTCGCACGCGGCGCGCTCCGCAGCGAAACGAACCACGAAATCGCTTCCGGTCGAACCCAAATCCGTCACCTGGAATCCGGCACCCGAGGAACTGCGGCATTTCGCCGAGGAGATGCCGAACGCGCGCGTCAGTGAGTTCAACAACGTCAACGTCGGCACCCGCGTCGTCTCGCGGTCGAAGCTGTCGACCTACGTCGTCACCGATCGGAAAGAAGAGCACTCCGATCAGACGATCTCCCGCGCCGACTACGAGCGCGTCGCGAAGATGCAGAACGACTACATCCGCACGCGCGACATGCTGGTGATCGAAGGTTTCATCGGAAACGATCCTGAGTTCCGCGTAGCGACGCGTCTCATCATCGAGAAGTCGAACGCCAACATCGCGGCGATGCAGCACATCCTCTACTACCCGGCGACGGCAACCGAGCTCGAACATTTCGAGCCGACGCTGACGGTGATCTACACGCCCAACCTGAAGGCCGAGGGATACCCGGACGACCGGCTCATCACGGTCGACCTCGAGAACTACATCACGCGCGTCTTCAACTCCGACTACTTCGGTGAGTCGAAGAAGGGCGGGCTGCGGATGTGGAACAAGCTGGTCTACGAGCGCGGGGGACTGGCGCTCCACGCCGGCTGCAAGGTCATCCCGACCGCGCATGGCAATCGGGTCGGACTGATCGTCGGTCTGTCCGGCACCGGCAAGACCACGACGACGTTCACGAAGCAGAACAATTCCTCGCCGGTGCAGGACGACTTCTGCGCGCTGATGCCGGGCGGGAAGGTCTACGCGACCGAGAACGGCTGCTTCGCCAAGACGTTCGGCCTCAATCCGGAAGACGAGCCGACGATTTACCACGCCTGCGCCTCGCCGCACGCGTACCTCGAGAACGTCTCGCAGGTCGAGAACGGGAAGATCGATTACTTCGACACGTCGTACACGCCGAACGGCCGCGCCGTCATCCGGATGGAAGACATCGCCGGCGCGTTCGATGCGCGCGAGCTGACGAAGGTCGACTTCCTCCTGATCCTCAACCGCAACGAGAACATCATCCCGGCCGTCGCGAAACTGGAAGGGCCGCTCGCCGCTGCGTACTTCATGCTGGGCGAGACGAAGGGAACGAGCGCCGGCGGCGCCGCGGAGGCGGGCAAGTCGCTCCGCGTTCCGGGAACGAACCCGTTCTTCCCGCTGCTGCATGCGTATCAGGGGAACCGGATGCTCGAGCTCATGAAGAACAGCCCGATGGAGGTCTACCTCCTGAACACCGGCCGTATCGGCGGCGACGAGAAGGACGAGCGCTCGAAGAAAGTGCGGATCCAGCAGTCGTCGGCGGTCGTCAAAGCGATCGCCGAGGGGACCATCAAGTGGGAGAAGGACCCCGACTTCGGCTACCTCGTGCCGACGGAGCTGCCGGGGATCGACGATCACGACTACCTGCAGCCGAAGACGATGTACGAGCGGCAGGGGAGGATGGACGAGTACAACGCCCTGGTCGCAAAGTACAACGCCGACCGCCGCGCGTACCTCCGGAAGTGGCCGTCGCTTTCGGAAGAGATCGTCAACGCGATCTGAGAGTCACGTTTCTAGTTTGGAAAGCCCCGCCTGAGTGCGG
>DASXHZ010000070.1:0-3402 GCA_036488085.1 Thermoanaerobaculia bacterium | reverse complement strand
GTTCGCCATCGCGCCGCCGTTCTCCTCGTGCCGCTTCATCCGGACCGCGAGCGTCTTGACGCCGCGGAGGACGAGCCAGGAATCGAACGGGGAGAGGATCGCGCCGACGGCGTTCTGGAGGAATCCGATCTTTTCGGCGATTTCATCGGAGTTCGAGACGACGACGCCGCCGACGGAGTCGGAGTGGGCGCGGAACACCACGAGCGGAGCTCGCAAAAGAACCGGTGACAAAGTAAGGAATCTCCGTCGCGTCGAGGGCTGCTCGCAGCTTCTCGAAAAGACGCGAAACGCTCATCGTGGAAGATTGATCTGGTAGACCACTCTCACAAACGTACGGCGGACCTCGTCTTCCGAGTACTCGGGGTGACGCCGCCGGATCGCGGCAAGAGACGTTTGACGGACGGTATCACTGAGCTCCGCGGCCATCCTTGATCGCCCACCGAGCCCTAGTTCGCGGTACCGATCCATCTGGTGAGCGAACACCTAGAGGTATCGGCGGGTCTCATGCCGGTGAAACGATACCACCCTGATCCCTCAGGGTACGGTGGTCTTCGGAATCGGAGATGAGGTCACCGCCCGATCAAGGAGCGAATGTCGGTCTTGTCATACGCACCGACCAGGTCCATCACCTTGCAGTTGAGCGCGACGGCAAGACGAAGGATCGTCGTGAGGCTCGGCACCTTCAGTCCGTGCTCCATGTTGCTGATGTAGGCCTTCGACATATGAGCTTCGAGCGCGAGCTGATCTTGCGACACTCCGCGTTTCTGCCGAATCTCCCGCAGCCGCTGTCCGAACAGCACACCTTCGGGTTGTGATTTCTGCGTCAAATCATCACCGGCCCGTTGCTGTTTGGAGTATCAGGCGTTACTCTATTGAATACTGGCGCGAGGCAGTTCAACATGCTCGAACCCGAAGTCATCGAACGCATCCGCACCATTTTCCTCCATCGCCGCTCTCGGGTCACCCTCGCCCGCGCCAGAGCGCTTCTCGGATGGTCGGCTCGCGAGATGTCCGAGGCGATCCGCACCGGCGAGATCGAGGTGGTGAAGACGCCGGCCGGCAAGCGGATTCCCCGCGAAGAGTTGTGGGCAAAGGCGCTGGAATTGTGGGCCCTCGACGCGATCGAGGAGGCCTTGGGGCCGGATGCCGACCGCGTTATGCCTCCTTCGCTGCGTCTCGCCGACCTTCACCTGCGCCTTCCGCGTTACCAGATCGCGATGCTCAAGCACATGGCTGAACGCGAACGGACGAGCGTGACCGACATCGTTACCCGCGAGCTCGAGAACACGGCGAACACGAACGCGGAAGAGCTCTCGTGCTCGGTGACCGGCTTTGCCGTCGCGATTCGCTGGCCGAATATAGCGGACGCGCAGCCCCCGTGGTCTTGATGTTCAAGTCTCGACCGGTAATTCCTGAGTGCGCGGGTCACGTTTCAGAGCGAAGATAGCAGAGCGGATTTCCCTGTAGTAGGCGCCATTACAGCGCGAGCTCTGCCGCTTTCAATCGGGCGGCCAATTCTTCGCAGAAGCCGACCAAGGCCTTGCGCATCACAAGCTCTCACGGCGTCCGGCTGCATGCGGGTCGCGTCTCGCGGGTTTCGGGATTCTCGCCGGCAAGCCGCGCGCCATCTTGCCGGGACGCGCGGCCGTTGAGCGAAGGATCGTTTAGCCGACGCAAGTCGACGCTCCTGCAACGACTCATCGCGGTACAGTAGTATCGACAGATGCCCGACATTTACATCGAACGGCTTGACGCTCTCATCGCACGTGGGGATCAGGTGATCGCTACACACAAGCCCAATCCGCCGAACGTGATCGGATTTGCGACGCTTGACAGCGGCGCGTTCACGGGCTGGCGCAGCCAGGTGCTCACGCTTCTTCAGCAAATACTCGGTTCTAAACACGTTTATATCAAGGAGTTCGAGGAACAGGTCCAGCGGGGTTTTCCGTCGGTTGTTGAGGAAGGGCAAGCGATTTTGCGAGCTGTCCGCGAAGATCTGCAGTCGGGAATTATAGTCATGCCTCAAGTTGCGGCGGGTGTCCGGCACAAGGAGCTAGATGTGTTCCAGAATCTGGATAGGCTTGCAACTCGCCTACATGCCGTCGTCTGTCAGCTTCGCTCTCGCTACGATGGGCGCGGCACCCTCGACGTCAGTGATGAATACGATGCGCAAGACTTGCTTCACGCTTTGCTACATCTCTTCTTCGACGACATCAGACCAGAAGAATGGACCCCGAGTTATGCTGGAAAATCCTCGCGCGTCGACTTTCTACTGAAGAACGAGCGAACGGTCGTCGAACTGAAAAAGACTCGCCCAGGGCTTACCGGTAAGGAAATAGGAACACAGCTCAACGATGACATCGCGCGCTACGAGAAGCATCCGGATTGTGGTTACCTGTTTTGCATCGTTTATGATCCCGATCATCGTGTGACGAATCCTCGCGGATTTGAGAACGACCTCGCTCGTGAATCGCCGCTCCGAGTTCGTGTCCGCGTGGTGCCGCAAACATACTAGCAGCCGTGCCGCCCAACTCATTGCGGGAGCCGAAGTAGCGACACTCGCTGGCCGACGCTCCCCGTGGTGCCGCTAACGAAGAGCTGCACCCTACACATAGTCGCCGCAAGGTTACCGGCGGCCACACAATAGCGCCGCGGATCAATTGAAGAGTCGCGCGATGATGTCGTCGCGCGTGATCTCCAGATGTGCGGCGACGTCTTCGAGGATGCTGGACAGTGTGCCGAGTCGCAGTGCGTCGTGCTTCGGGACGGTGACGTGATGTTGCACCGGGGCATCGATGGTGAGGCGTATATGGCTTCCGGTTTGCCTCGTGACGCGATAGCCGATGCGGCTGAGGCGACGGGCGAGGTCAGCGCCTGAGACGTCGCGAGGCAACCTCAAACGGCGATTACCTGCTCGCGCGTGAAGTGGAGACGAATCACCTGCGGCAGACTGCCTTCATCGAAATGGCAGCGGACCGCATCGCGGACGTTCTCTTCGATGCCGGCGACGTCGTCGGCTTCCGTGAAGATCGCCTCACCGAGGGCGCGGGCGGTGTAACCACCTTCAGGCGCCTCTTCGACCAGGAAGATGATCTCGTTCATCGGATCATTCTCCCACGTCGCTAGATCCCCTCGAACGCGTTCTCCAGATCGCCGATCAGATCTTCGATGTCTTCGATGCCGACGCTGATCCGGACCAGGCCCGACGTGATGCCGAGGCGCTTGCGGGTTTCGATGGGGACGGAGGCGTGGGTCATCGATTCGGGGTGGGAGATGAGGGTTTCGACGCCGCCGAGGGACTCGCCGAGGGAGCAGAGGCGGACGCGGTCGAGGAACTTCTTGGCGTCGGCGTACGAGCCGAGGTCGAAGGAGATGAGGGCGCCGAAGCCGTTCATCTGGCGC
>DASXHZ010000068.1:0-14550 GCA_036488085.1 Thermoanaerobaculia bacterium | reverse complement strand
TGTCACACCCCCAGATTTCGACCCGGCAAAGAAGTACCCGGCGCTGGTGCTGATCCACGGCGGACCGCAAGGGGCGTGGAGCGACGCGTGGTCGTATCGCTGGAACCCGGAGATCTTTGCGTCGCGCGGCTACGTGATCCTGACGCCGAATCCGCGCGGCTCGACCGGTTTCGGCCAGCAGTTCACGGAGGAAATCTCCGGCGACTGGGGCGGCCGGCCGTACGTCGACATCATGAACGGCGTCGACGCCCTCGCGGCGCTGCCGTACGTCGACGGTACGCGCATCGGCGCCGCCGGCGCTTCCTACGGCGGCTACATGATCGACTGGATCCTCGGCCACACCGACCGCTTCAAGGCGCTCTTCTCCCACGACGGCGTGTTCAACACCATTTCAATGTACGGCGCGACCGAGGAGCTGTGGTTCCCCGAGTTCGAATTCAAGGGGAACCCGTACGACAACCCGGAGCTGTACGAGAAGTGGTCGCCGAGCAATTACGTGAAGAACTTCAAGACGCCGACGCTCGTAGTGCACAGCGAGCTCGATTTCCGCGTCCCGATCGATCAGGGGCTACAGCTCTTCACGGCGCTGCAGCGGCGCGGCGTCCCGTCGAAGATGCTCATCTTCCCGGACGAGGGGCACTGGGTGTTGAAGCCGCAAAACTCGCGGCTCTGGTACAACACCGCGCTCGACTGGTTTGATCAGTGGGTGAAGAAGTGAATCGTCATCCGTCATCCGACCGATGACGGATAACGGATAACGGATGACGGCTTCTCTACGTCCGCGGAACTGCGCTGCCGGTTCCCGTCGGGGAGCCGACGCCGCCGGCCCCGGGCTCGCCAAGGGCTGGGCGCGCGACGGTCGACGTGATACCGACCGCTTCCGCGTACTTGAGATACGTGTCGATCGAAGCAATGACGACGCGGGCTTCAACCGTGATCAGGTCGATGCCGACCAGCGAGATCCTGACCCATGCGTCGACGACGATGCCTTTGTCGAGAATTCGATCGAGGACATCGATCAGTGAAGTCCCGCCTGGTGCGCGTTCAACAGCCATCGCTTACCTGCCTTTCCTCTCTGCGGACTTGGCCCCGGAGGGGAGCTCTTTCGATTTGAGTTGCTCTTCGAGTTCGTCGATACGCGCCTTCAGCGCGTCGTACTGCTGGTTCTCCTGCAATGCTCGATCGCCCGAGTAGAACCGGTCCGACCGCCACCAGTTGATGCCGATCGCCTCCGCCTTGTCGATCGAACAGATCACCAGGCGGAGCTGGATGGTGAGCAACTCGACGTTCGCGAGCGAGACCTTCACGTCCCCCGCGACCACGAGCCCCTTGTCCAGAATCTTGTCGAGGATATCGACCAGCCCTTGCGGCTGTCGCTGCAGTCCCCGATCGTCAACAGGCATCCGCGGAAAATATCACACGTTAGTCGAGTGATTTGACGGAGCCGAGCTTAAGGTTGAGATCGTCATCGGAGAGGCCGAAGACGCGCTTCAACTCGTCCATCTTCTCCTCGAGTTTCATCAGCGCGCTGCCGAGACGCTCGATCTCTTCGTCCGTGACGGTGCCGTTGTCCATCCGCCGGAGCGCCTGCTTTTCCAGCAGCCGCCGCACCAGTTCAATGATCGAGAGGACGAGCTTCGCGAGCCCGTTCTCGACGATCTCGGGGTCGGCGGAGATATGCCGCGGGATCATCGACTCAGTGAACGTCAGCGCGTTGCGCAGCGACTCTTCTTCATTGCTGATCAGCATTGGCAAACACTTCCAGGGGCCATGGGCCGGACAACAAGAATGGTATGCGCGGAAAGTCGCGCTTGAGCTGTTCGCCGGCGGTGAAGATTTCTTCGATGCGAGCGCGCGGGATGAGCGCCGCCATCTCGAGCGAGGCGTTGTCGCGAGCCTGCCATCGCGTCTCGATCGCATCGAATGCGCGTTCGGCGGCTTGACGGAATGGGTCGTCGACGATTGCGGTCGAGTCGTGCAGCGCGTGCAGGTACGCCGCTCCGTTCTCGAAGTCCTCGCGCCGCGGACGCGGTTTCGGCGATGGAGCAGCAACCTTCAGCGTCATCTCTACGTTCGCGCGATTGGCGCCGAGAAGGTTGCGCCATTCGGGCCGTAACGGCTGGAGCGGCGGGACAACCGTTCCGTAGCGCACCGCGATGAAGGTTGCGCGGTCGAGGAGCTCCCCGCGGATTTTCGCGACGTGGAGGAGAAGATCGCGATCGGCGAGCGGCCGGTCGTCCGCCAGCGGCACGACGCTGAGCCAGAGGTCGCCCGCGGCGATGGCGTCGACGTGAATGTCCTCGCGATGGAGATGGATGCCGACGACGAGCGACTTCATCGCTTGTTCGAAGTGCGGATGATGGCGTCGACGTTCGCGAGGACGATGTTGAGGCCAAGGTAGAGGAGATCGACGTCGCCGATCGAGATCACCGCCTCGCCGGAAATGACGACGCCGCGATCGAGGAGGTGATCGAGCGTTTCGAGCAGCGAGAGATCTTCTTCTTCAGACATGCGCGAAGGTGTACGGCGGCCAGGGGCCGGTCATCGCAAGAGTGACGCCGTCGCCGGCGTAGCGGTCGTTGAGCGCGTTGTGGAGCTCCTGTAACCGCGACTCCTCATCGCGATCGATCAGGACGTTGATCTGCGGAAACGCACCGTCGCGTTCGAGGCGCGACTCGGCCAGCGTGTCGCAGGAGAGCTTCTCGATCACTTCGCGCTCGATGTCGGCGACGACCTGCTGCTCCGCCTCGCGCGACGCGCGCTTCCGCTCGTCGTCGAGCTTCTTGCGCAGGAGGAAAGCCTTGCCGGAGCTCGCCGACTCGATCTCCGCGGTCAGGGCGCGCAGCGACTCGACGCGGCCGGCCAGCGCCTCGCTCCAGCGTTGCGGATCGAACTCGACCTGCAGCGTCCACTCATGCTTTCCGTCGAGACGCGCCAGGAGCTTCGAGAGGATCTCGCGGTTCTGGAGGAGGTATTCGCGGAGCGTCGTCTCGCTGCTGAACATCGTGAAGGCGCGCAGCGGAACGACCGCCGTCGACTTCATCAGCTCCACGATCACGTTCTGGTGCCGGTAGCCGACCGCGCCGAGCCACTCGAGATCTCCCGCGCGGCGGTCGATAACCTCCTGCGAGAACTCCTCTTCGTTCACCGGCGTGTAGACGGCGCACACCCCGTCCGCCGGAAGCGCCGCGAAGTGCTGCGACTGATCGATTGCCTCGCACGTCGCTTCACCCTGGGGCGTCGCCGCATCGCGCGTGATCGCGTAGACGTAGAGGACGGCCACGGCGGGGATTATGACAGCAGGGTGGATAGGTCCGAGAGCGTCGCCGGCGGGGTGTCGCGGCGCTCGACGCGCGTGACGTCTTCGCCGAGGGCGCGGAGCGATTCGTCTTCGAAGGCGCGCATCGATTGGTCGCACTTGCAGTCGCTGTTCGGCGTGACGTAGTTCGCGATGACGCGGGAGACGCCGATGCCGCGATGTTGCAGGTCATCGATCAGCCGGCGCGTCTCCGCGACGACGATGCGCTCGGGGCGCGTGACGACGACGACCGAGGCACGATCGGAGTGCAGCGTGTCATCGAGCAAATGCAGCGCGCGCGAGGCGCGGAGCAGCTCCTCGCCGAGGGTGCCGGCCGGGACGAGCTCGCGATAGCGGAGGAGGATGCGCATGAATTCGCGCACCCACTCGCCGGCGGTTGTCGGGAGGTCTAACAGGCGCAGGAAGTGCCCCGTCGGCGCCGTGTCGACGATCGTCTCGGCGATCGAGTCGTCGGCGATCAGGTCGGAGAGCCGGCTGATCGCGAACAGCTCGTCGGCGCCCGGCGGTGCGACCTCGATCAGGTGCTTCATCGCGTCGGTGTCGTACGCGACCGTGAGGCCGCTCGGCGTCATCGCGTTCACGGCGCGTTCGATCTCATCGCCGAGCTGGTCGCGGAACGCCCGCCATCGCGCCCGCGTGTCGACCATCTCGACGCGCAAGTTCGGTGGCGGCGACTCGCGCGCAAAGACGTCTCGCAGGGAATGCGCCGGGTCGACGGAGATGATCACGTACTGGCGTTCCGGATGCTCGTGCGCTCGCCCTAACGCATGCGCGGTCGACATGGTCGTCTTCCCGACGCCCCCTTTGCCGGCGAAGAACACGATCTTCGTGGGTACACGCCCCTCACCCGGCCTTCGGCCACCCTCTCCCGGAGGGAGAGGGGGATGTCTTACATGGCTTACTTGCCTTACATGCCCTACATGTCTGACATCTCCCTCTCCCTCCGGGAGAGGGTGGCGCGAAGCGCCGGGTGAGGAGCGTGCATCCGCGAGAAACGTGTCCAAAGCCTCGATCGAATCGAGCGGCACGCACGACCGCGCCGCATCCACGACGTGAGCAAACTCGCCGCGTGCGGAACTGTCGCGGAGCATCTGCTCCCGACACCGCGCGCAGTCGCAGTCGGGCGCGGTGCGGTTGAGGATCACGAAGGGAACCTCGATCCCGACTTCCTCGATCAAACGCTTCGTCTGTTCGACGACCAGCGGCTCCGACAGCGCGACGGGGACGAATGCGCCGGAACCGAGAAGGTCGCGGCGGCGCTGGGCGTCGGCTTCGAAGCGCTCGATAAAGGCGTCCATCGCGTCGCGAGGGTCGCGGCGCATGAGTTGCCGGACGATGTTGCGGTGCTTCTCCTCCATCGCGTCGAGTGCGCGGCCGAGCTGCGCGAAGTGCTCGCCCGCGGAGAGCATCCGCAGCGTGTGGCCGGTCGGTGCGGTGTCGACCACGATCGTCGCGTCGGGGTGCTCCTCCGCCAGCTCGCCGATTCGCGACCACGCCATCAGCTCGTCGACACCCGGCAGCGACAGCTCGAAGAAACGTCGTAGCTCGTCGCGGTCGAGATACGTTCCGCGGTCGCCGAGCTCGAGGAAGCTGGGGAGGTTGGTTTGTAGGAAGTGCGCGTAGAGTGACGGCGCATCGAGCGATTCGGTGATGAGGTTACGGGGTTGCGAGGTTGCGAAGAGGTCGCCGAGGTTGCTGGCGGGATCGGTCGTGAAGAGGATGACCTTCCGGCTATTCGCGAGCTGCAGCGCCGCGAGGGCGGCCATCGTCGTCTTGCCGACGCCCCCTTTTCCTCCGAAGAGAACGATGCGGCGCGTGCGAAGGGTATCGAGCGCGTCGCGTAACGCGCTCACCGGCCGTATCCGGTGTAAATGCCGATCCCGCCCTCGTCCTCGTCGCCGCGTTCCGCCGCCATCTGCCGTGCGATCTCTTCGCGGCGCGCGCGGATCTCGCGAAGCGCGGTGAAGACCTGCGCCTCTTCACGGCCGTAATCCGCTTCGGAGATCTCGCCGAGCTCCAGCATCATCTGCAGCTCGATCAGCCGCTCCTTCCATGGCTGATCGTTGAGCAGCTCCTCGTTCGCCATCGTCTGGATCTGCTTCATGATCCAGTTGAACCCCGCCACCGGAAGCTTCAGCGGCAGCATCAGGATGTCGTCGAGCAGGAACACTACCGCTCCGCGCGTTCGAGCTTGAGCCGGATGTTCACGAAGTTATACGGCGGCCACGGTCCCGTGTAGAGGAACGAGAGCTTGTTCTCGTACTTTTTCGCGATGTCGGTGATCTGGTCGTCGAACGTCCGCGTCTTGTCGCGCTCGACCAGGAACGCTGCGTTCATGATCATCTTGTCGCCGATCGGCTTGTTCGACCGTGAAGCGATCGCGGCGTCGCGCAGGGTCTCGTAGATCTCGGCGACGTATGCATCCGCCTTCGCCTGCAGCGCCGACTCCACGACGCGCCCGAGCTGCATGCGCGAGAAGTAGGTCGAGGTCGAGGTATTCGACTGGATCTCTTCCTTCAGCCGCCGGATCTCCTCGTTCTCCGACTCGATCTCCTTGATGACCTGGTCCTTGTCCCAGTTCACCTTGAGACCAAACTCGATCTTCCCCTCCATCTTCTGGAGCACGTCGCTGAGTGCCTCGTACGTCCCTTTGAGGAACTCCTTGATGTCGTTCTCGGTGCGGAAGACGGTGCCGAAGCTCATCGGAAGAACCGTGAAGTCCTTCATGACGACCTCGTTGACGTGCTCGTGCGCGAGCGCGTTCTCGCGGGTCGGATCGAACACGATCAGGGGGCAGTTGGAGACGACCGCCGCGAAGGCGTCGTACTGAACGCTATAGACGCGGTCGCCGCGGCCGCCGATGCCGATCGTACCGAACTCACGCGGCTGATCGGTCTTGATGATGCAGTAAACGTATTTGCCCTGTTCGGTATCCGACTGCACCGACTGCATCTGGTCTTCCATGAAACCCACCTCGGCGTTGGAAGCGAGAGTCTACAATACAAGCGAGTTGCCAGACGCCCGCCCCAGCCGCATCGCGCGGTCGCTCGAACGGTGGTTCGGCAAACACCAACGTCCCCTCCCCTGGCGCACGACGTACCGGCCGTACCACGTCTGGGTTTCCGAGGTGATGGCCCAGCAGACGAGGATGGAAGTCGTCCTCGGGTACTTCGATCGGTTCGTGAAACGCTTCCCTGATGTGGCGGCGCTCGCGGCGGCTTCCGAGGATGAAGTGACCGCGATTTGGTCAGGCCTCGGCTACTACCGGCGCGCACGGATGCTGCGCGAGGGAGCGATCGACGTCGTCGCGCGATTCGATGGCGAACTGCCCTCGGACGCTTCGGCTCTGATGTCGATCCGCGGGATCGGACGGTACACGGCCGGCGCGATCGCCTCGATTGCATTCGACCGGCGGGCGCCGATCGTCGACGGCAATGTCGCGCGCGTGCTTGCTCGGGTGCAAGGGACCGAGGATCCGTGGACACATGCCGAGGCGTTGGTCCACGCGTGCCGATCGCCGAGAATGATGAATCAGGCGCTGATGGAGCTGGGCGCCACGATCTGTACACCGCGCAATACACGCTGCATGGAGTGCCCGCTCCGGCGCGACTGCATCGCGTTTACGACCGATCGCATCCATGAGTTGCCGGCGCCGAGGGAACGGAAGGCGGCGAGGCGGCTGCACATCCCGCTCTACCTCGTGACGGATGCTCGCGGGCGGGTTCTCATGCGTCGCGAGCGCGGACCGCTCATGACCGCGATGCTGCATCTGCCGCACGGCAACACGGCGCTGTTCGACGCTGTACCGCTCAGCGTGGCGGCGCCGCGGAGCATCGGCTCGTTCCAGCACACCATCACGACGCGGCGGATCACATTCGAAGTCTTCGCCGCCCGCGCCCGCCTCCGCGCCGGTTACGAATGGGTCAACCCGGAGGAAATACGTGACTTCCCTCACCCTTCGTATGTAACGAAAGCGCTGAAGATCGCATCCAAGAGATCATGATTGTCCCCGCCATCGTCCTCGCTTCCACCCTCTTCTCGCTCGGTAATGACGGCCACAGTTGGGTTGGATTTCACCTCGAAGACACGCTGGAGGAGATCGACGCCGACACGAAGAAAGTGTCGGGAACCGTCGACGTCGACCCCGCGAACCTCGCGGCTTCCTCGGTCACGCTGACCCTCGACACCGCGTCGCTCGACAGCGGGATGAAGATGCGCGACGACGACATGCGCGATACGTATCTCGAGACGAAGAAGTACCCTACCGCCACGTTCAAGTCGACGAGCGTCAGCGGAGCGGCGGCGGTCGCACCGGGCCAATCCGCCGATCTGAAAGTCGCCGGCGATCTGACGCTGCACGGCGTCACGCGGCGCATCGTCGTCCCGGTGCACGTGACCCTCGAGTCGCCGAAAAAGGCGCACCTCACATCCAAGTTCACGATCCGGATGACGGACTACAACGTGACGGTCCCGGAGAAGCTCGTGTTGTCGGTAGCGAACGAAGTGGACGTCAAATTCGACCTCTTCGCGACTGCAAAGTAACTACAATTCCGTCATGCGCGGGTGTGTGGCGGTGTTCCTCACGATCCTTTTCCTCTCCTCTCCCCTCGCCGCGCAGTGCAACTCCTCGCTCGTCTACTCCGGCGCGTTCCGGGCGTCGTACCTCGACCTCGCGATCGATGGAAGCAATGGAAACGACCTCTGGGCAGCGACGTCATACGGCGTCCAGCTCTTCGATCGGAGCGTCGATCCGCCGGCGCTCGTGGCGTCGATCAGCGTCCCAGGCGTCACCCGCGTCATCCGGATGGTGAACGGCGTGGCGTACGCCGGCAGCGGCTCATCGGTCTACGTCATCCACAAGAACGGCAAGGCGCTCTCTATCACCGCCAGCTACGACGCCGGCGCGACCGTCAACGACCTCGTCGTGACGCCCGCGCAGTACGCATTCATCGCGACGGCAAACGGCCTCCGCGCCGTCGATCTCCTCAATCCCGCCAATCCATTCATCCCGATGCCGACGTCGGGAGCAAACGTCACCTCGCTCGCCACCGACACCAACGTCGCCACGCTGTACGCCGCCGACAGCGACAACACCATCGAGATCTTCAACATCACCGTCGCCGGCTCGCCGCAACACACCGGAACGCTCAGCTCACTGCCGCGCGTCACGTCGCTCCAGACGACTCCGACGCGGCTCTACGCCAGCGACGGCGTCTCGACCGACATCTTCATCAACAACTCGAAAGCGGCCACCGTCAGCAAGGGAACGGTGACGCTCGCGACGCTCTCCGGCGACGTCGTCTTTGCCGCCGGCAACGACCGGCACCTCCGTGCCGCCGACTGGGCCAATCTCGCGACGCCGGTCGAGCTCTTCGGCACCGACATCATCCCGACCGGCGGCACGATCAACCGTGTCCGCGCCATGAAGATCGCCGGCGGCCGCCTCTACGTCGCGGCGGGCGATACCGGCCTCCTGACGTTCGACGTCTCGTCGATGTCGGCGCCGTATCCAATCCGCAGCTACCCCGACACGTCGACGACCTCCACACTTTGGGTCGACGGAAAGCTCTACGCGTCACGAAGCGCCGGCGGCCTCACCGAGTACACGAAGAACGGTTCCGGCTACCTCACCGCCGCGCGACAGTGGGACTCGCGGATCCACACGATCTACGACGGCGCGGCTGGCCTCCTCCTCACGTCGTCCGGCACGAGCCTCTTCTACTGGACGCTCGCCTCCACGACCCCCCTCCTCGTCACCTCGGCGACGCTGCGCGCAAACGTCATCTCCGCGATCGTCGTCAACGGCACGGCGTACGCCGTCCTCTCCGACAACAGCATCTGGACCGTCGACCTCGGCGCGCTCACCCCCGTGCCGCAGCAGATCCCGAACGTGAAGGCGACCACGATCGCACACGCCGGGCCGCTGATCGGTACAACCTACGATCCAGCCGACGGAACGACCGTCGTCACGTTCTACACCAAGGGCGACTTGAGCGATCCGGGCACGCTCACTGTTCCGGGATCGTCGACCACGCCGCTCACGATGTCGGGAAACACGGCGGCCGTCTTCACCTTCACCGGCATCAGCCTCATCGACGCCACCACCCGCACGATTGTCACCCTTCCCGGCTCGTCCTCGACGCTGGCGCGGCGCCTCGTGCTCAGCGGCAGCCGCGTCTTCGAGCTGACGACCAACTCGCTTCTCGTGTGGGACCTCGCGACGAAGAAACTGACGCGGACGATGGCGCTCCCGGCCGACGCCACCTCGCTGAGCATCGACTCCATTGCCGCGATGGCAACGGCGGGCGGCGTCGAGACCGCCGCATTCGATTCCGCCGAGGGGCCGCCGGCGCTGCTCGCGACTCGGAATGGGAACACGTACTACACGAAGGTCGTGGCGGGAACGGATCGCGTCTACCTCTTCGGCGCCGACGGCATCGACGCGTTCGAGACGCGTTACGGCTTCACGCCGCACTACCTCACCTCGTTCAGCGCAGCGGGCGTCCTCGACGTCGCCGCAAACGACACGGCGCTCTACACCGTCTCCAGCTCCAACGTCGTCACCGCCTACTCGCGCGAGGGAGGCGTCCTCGCGCGGACGACGATCGACGCCGCGTCGCAGCCGCTTGCGATCGCCACCGCCGGAAACGCGGTGTGGCTCGCGGTGTCGCGCGGCTGCACCAGCGGCGGCTGCGAGAAGAAGACGCTCGTGCTCGACCCGCGAACGCTCGCAACGACCGGGACACTCGACGGCGGCGTGGTCGACGTCACGACGACCGGCACCTCGGCGTACGCCATCTTCGACCTTCCGTCAGAAGTGCGGCTGTACGACGTGAGCAACGCGGCGTCGCCCGTGCTGTCGAAGAGCGTGGTCTCCGCCGGATCGACGACGCCGGTATCGATCGCGTTCGCGAACAACACCGTGTACGTCGCGGGAGACACCCTCTACTCGTACGACGCGCAGCTCACGACGCGCAGCGACATCCCGCCGGCGTTCCAGGCGGACCCGATCGCCGGCTTCACGTTCCGCGACCAGCGCGTCGCGTCTTCCGGAAATTGTCTGTTCGCGAGCCGCAGCGTCCAGCCGCAATGGCTCTCGCTGCCCTCACTCACGGCAACCAACGCCGCAACGCCGGCGGTCGTCCGGTCGGTCGCGCAGAGCGCCGGCAAGCTGTACCTCCTCACCGACGACTCGCTGGAAATCTGGTCGACGAGCAACACCGCCCCGCAAGCGTCGCGACGGCGTTCCGCGCGTCACTGATTCGCGGAAACTTCGTCCCTCACGCGACGTAATTACAGGGAGCCTTATGATGGCTGCGATGCTCCCCGTGCGACCTCCCGACCCGCCGAAGCGCCGCGGTGTGCCGCCGGCGCTCGTGCTTTGGCTCGCCGGAGTCGTGGCGATCGTCGTCCTCGATCAGCTCTCGAAGCTCCTCCATCGATTCCACGTCAGTTCCTCCCCCGTCGGCTTCCTCTCGTTTCTCTCCTGGCTCCTCGTCATCGCGCTGACGCTCTACGGGCTCGCAGTGGCCGTGCGCTGGATCCTCGGGAAAATTTTCTGGACGGTCGGACGCAGGCTCTTCCTCAGCTACATGATGATCGGCGTCCTGCCGTTCTTCCTCTTCGCGATCCTCCTCGGCGCGATCCTCTACGTGATCGCCGGCGTGGCGAGCGACGCCAACTTCAAGGCCGAGCGGCAGGCGAGCATCGGCCAGCTCGAGTCGCAGATCATCGACTACGCCGTGCAGGGGAAGAAGCCGCGCCCGTCCGGCGAGTCGATCGAGGTCTACGACACCGACGACGACAGCGGGAAAGCGATCCCGCAGTGGCTGCGCGGGTCGAACTTCTCCGGCATGTCCGTCCGCGGCGATCAGCCGCTCCTCCTAGCCTCGCGCACCTACCCGGGCGACCGCTCCATCGTCTTCGTCGAGCCGCTCGACGCCCGCTGGGCACGCGCACTCGAAGACCGCACCGGGATGATCGTCGCGCAAAGCCTGGCGACGGAGTACCGGAGTGGACGCGGCGACGAGATCAGCACTGGCGACGGGTCGACATTCGACGACTTCAAGAACCGCGGCTGGTCCATCAGCAAGATTGCGACGCTGCAGTCGATCGGCTTCTTCGACATCACCGAGGAAGGCGGGATGGTGGACTGGATGACGGGCCAGCCGAAGCATCAGCGCCGGATCTTCACTCTGATCTCGAACCCAACCTCGAACCTGCTGCACTTTTACTTCGGCGGCGCGACCTCATCGAACATCATGAAGGCGATCTTCTGGATCATCACCGGCCTCACGACGCTGTTGATGGTCATGTATCTCTTCGCCTCGGCGTTCGCGGCGGTACTGATCTTCTCGATCTCGCGCGCCGTGAACCGCATCGAGAAGGGAACGAAGGCCGTCGAGCGAGGCGACTTCAGCTACCGCATCAAGATGAAGCCGAACAACCAGCTCGGCGAGATGGCGCAGTCGTTCGACCGGATGACCGAGTCGATCTCGTCGCTGCTCACCAGCGTGGCGGAAAAAGAGCGGCTGCAGAGCGAGATCGAGATCGCGGCGTCGATCCAGCGCAACCTTCTGCCGAAGGAAGGGCCCCAGTTCCGCGGCGTCTCGTTCTCGGCGCACTTCGAGCCGACCGCGTCGATCGGCGGCGACTACTACGACGTCTTCAACCTCGACAAATCGCGCCTCGCCGTCGCCATCGGCGACGTCTCCGGCCACGGCCTCTCCACCGGTCTCGTGATGGCGATGGTCAAGGCGGCGATCACGACGCTCGTCGAAGAGGGCGCCGACGAGACCTCGCTCTTCCACCGCCTCAACGATCTCGTCTACCGCTCGACCGAGCGCCGCGCGTTCATGACCCTAGCCTTCACCATCTTCGACCTCTCGAAAGGAACGATACGGCACACGAATGCCGGTCACCTCTACCCGTATCTACTGCGTCTCGGCGAGACGCTTCCGATCTCGATCGAGTGCCCGTCGCTGCCGCTAGGAGTTCGTCCGGATCTGAGCACGCGCACCGTGGAGATAAAACTCGAGGAAGGCGACACGGTCGTCTACCTCTCCGATGGCATCGTCGAAGCGCAGAATCCGCAGGGTGATCCGTTCGGGTTCGAACAGCTCGAGTCGCTGCTAGCCGATCAGCCGAATTGTGCCCCGTCGAGTCTCCGCGACGCGATCTTGGAGGCCGTTGCAAGCCACTCCGCCGAACGCCCCGCTGACGACGATCGCACCGTCATGATTTTGCGGATCGACAACGTGGGAACAGCAGTCAGGCCGGAACCCAGCGCCCTGCTCAGCACCCCGGCGTAGCGGTGCAGTTCACCACGATTGACAATCCGGCGGCACGCAGGTTATAAGTCCCAATCACCCGGCGACAAGTAAAATCACGAAAGGACTGAATTGTCTTCATGAAGAATCGTTTACGTACCCTCACCCTTCTCCTAGTTCTCTCGGCAGTCGCGGCTCCAGCGTTCAGCGGCTGTTGGCTGAATTTCCTTAATGACGCGCTAGCCTGTGATGGTGGCACGATTTGCAGCGCGAAAGCGGAACTCCGACTCGCCGCGTGTCTGCTCAACTAGCATAGCCGAGAGCGCGAAACGGTGTCACTACGAGTCCTCAGGGCCGCCATATGCGCGGCCCTTTGCTTTATAGGTTCTCGCGGGCTCTCACAACCGTTTACCGCCGCGTTTCACGATCCGCCACGGATATTCCTCCTCGACTCTGGCCAAAAAATCTACGTACGCACGGGCGCCAAGCCGACAGAACTTCAGGCCGTCTTACGCGGCATAAAGCTACCGTCAGAAGTTACGTCGTTCGCACGTTGGCGGAGTCAATGGATAGTCGTTGACGGCCTCGACACGGTTTACGTCTTTGCAGCTAATGGCGAATTCCTCAAGAGCATCCGCCTCCCGAACCTGGCATATTTCGTAGATGCGCGCCGTGACACAATCTGGTTCTATAACGCCCTGGGCGCTTCCATGCCCACGTGGCGAATTTGGTGGTCTCACGATTTGCGGCAATTTACGCCGGCAAAGATCAAACTTGTAGACGAGGGCTTGACTAGCCGCGATGCGCTCTTCGCGGCGTCCGCAGTGATGTCGGCTTGTGATGACGGTACTCTGGCTTTCGCACACGTGATCGGGAGCCCGCAGCTGGAAATGATTGATCGTGACGGGGGCGCCCGACAATTTGCACTTCAATACTCTCGTACCGTCGAACGCGACGAACGACGAAAATACGTAGCCCCATATCTGTCGCCATTCTATTACTCGGCGCCCGTAAGGGACGTGCTCTGCACTCGCCGCACCGTAGCGGTTCTTCGAAACTGGGAAGATGTGAGAACACCGAAGGGCGTCATCGCTCAACGCGCACGAGTGGCCGATGTCTATTCAAGATATGACGGGCGGCACCTTGGCACCGTAACATTCGCAAACGTTCAGCGCTGGTTATGGCTCGTAAACGAAGCGTCTGTCTGCGCCTTGTCTGCATCTGGCGAGAGCGAATGCAGTTCGATAGGACCTCCAATACCGTCGCAAATGATCCACGCACCCTTCCCCAGCCCACCGTAATTCCAAGGTAGGGTTCGCCTCTCGTTTGTATGCAGATTCGCGTGTCACCTGATCAAGCACGAGGCGCGGAAGCGACGGGCCGGCGAACGGCGCGCGGTCGCCTGCTGCGAAGGCCGCGCGGCAATGCGCATCTGCGCTCGATCGGGTTCTCCGAATCTACACTGCGACCAAGAGGCTTACCTTTACCACTACTGTCAAGCGAGCGCGAGATCAAGCCAGAAGAATAGCCAGAGCGATCCTCGAAGTATGATGCGACCGCGGAAGGGCCAAGGCTTATCTGGTTCTCCAATACGGACGACGAGACCTTGACTATCGGGCAGTCCCGCTCTAGAGACAATGTCGTGAGGAATAAGTGCCTTGCCATTTCATCCATGAGGCGCAAATTCGCGTTTCGATCCAGCAGGTCGTTTCGCGCGAGCATCAAAGTGAACAGCGTTAGCGCCGCCGCTAGTCCTAGCAGCTCTACCGCAACGCGGACGTCGGCGCGAATAGCATATGAGCCGACAAGTGCTGCGCCTTGGGGTAGTGTCCGGAAAGTTCTGCAAAAGGAAAGGGCCAAGGAGTCTTCTGTAAAGTTCAAGTCGCTAAACAGAACGAACAGGAGAGAACTCGATGGCCCCGAAGAATCGTAACGCGGAAACGACTGATGTGAAGACGTTGC
>DASXHZ010000064.1:0-51494 GCA_036488085.1 Thermoanaerobaculia bacterium | reverse complement strand
CGACACACGTGCGTCGCCGCCCGACACACGTGCGTCGCCGTCCGCCGCACGTGCGTCGCCGTCCGACACACTGCGTCGCCGTCCGACACACGTGCGTCGCCGTCCGACACACTGCGTCGCCGTCCGCCGCACGTGCGTCGCCGCCCGACACACTGCATCGCGGCCCGAAATTCGGAGGAGTCGACATTCCGGGCCGATCTCTCCGGTGGCGTTCGCGGCAATTATTACGAGCACGCCACGTGGGACCGGCAATTCGAGGCCGACGTGGCGGCAGGGAAACTCGACAAGATCGCCGCCGAGGCGTTGGACGAGCTCGATCGAGGTGAGACCTCGGACCTTTTGAATCATACGGCGCGCTTCCGATCTATGGCACCGGATCCCTCGACCGTCCAGCGTCGCTTCGCGACTCCGGCGGCTCGGGATGACAGGCGGATCGGGCGCCTTCCAGGTCGATGGCATGCGTGCGAACCCTGCGCCGAGAGTGAGCGTCAGCCACCGAGATATCATCACGAGATGCACGCGCGAGATACATCCGATGAAGCGGCGGCCGTCCAGGAGGAGGCTTATCGCCGCATTGGACCGGTGGGGCGGTTCAACATCGCCGCCGAACTGACGAATGTCACCCGCGAGTTGGCACGGGCCGGTATTCAAAGACGGCACCCGGGCTTCACTCCTGAACAGGTCTCGCGGGAGCTCACGAGATACCTCTATCGGCTGCCAATCGATGGCCCTGAAGATTGAGGAGTTTCTTCGCCGCATCAGCCCCGCGCTGGATCTCAACAAGATCCCATACATGGTCACTGGGTCGGTTGCGAGCTCGATTCATCGACTGGACTGGCCATACATCGAAAAATGGGTTGCTGAGCTACAACTCCAACAGCAACTCGATCAGGCGCTCCGAGCTACTCTGCCGTAATCTCCCGCCCCCCATCGTCCCGCACCTCGATCGTCACCTCCACGTGCCCCGGCTCGAACTCCTCGAATGCGCGTTTCGGCCATTCGATGAGCTTCACGCCGGGGCCGGAGAGGAGGTCGTCGATTCCGATCTCCAGCCACTCGCGGCGGTTCTCGGACAAGCGGTAGCCGTCGATGTGGATGATCGGGGCGGCGTTGGGGCGGGGGTATTCGTGGACGATGGCGAACGACGGCGAGGCAACTTCACGCGGATCGGCGCCGAGCTCGGTGGCGATGGCGCGGGCCAGGAAGGTCTTGCCGGCACCGAGGTCGCCGGTGAGGTGGACGATCGCGTCAGGAGCGAGCGAGCGGGCGATCTCGAGGCCCGCGGCGGCGGTCTCATCTTCCGAAAAGCAGATCCAGCGTTTCATTTGGAGTTGATGCTCACGTCGTTCTTCAGCATCGAGATCGCCTCGGCGATCCGGCGCGCGCGCGTCTCTTCTTTCTTGGCGCTGTCGATCCAGGCGGTGTATCTCATCCGGTGCGACGGCGGGAGTTTCACCCACTTCGCGTACGCCGCCTTTTCCTTCTTCAGCACGCGCTCGATGTATGCGGGGACGACACCGTCCTTCGGATAGCGCTCCGCCACCGGCCGGTTCTCGTTCGGCGGCTTCGCGAGCCCCGGCGGCGCAATGCTTCCTTCGGCGAGCAGCCGTGCGTAGCGCTTGCGATTGCTCTCCGACCAGTTGCTGTCCGGACGCCGCGGCGAGAAGCGCTGCATGTAGTGATGCTCGTCGAGCGACTTATCCATCCCGTCGATCCAGCCGAAGCAGAGCGCCTCTTCGACCGCGTCGCTGTACTCGACGCGCGGCTCGCCGCTGCTCTTTTTCGGATAAACGAGCCAGATCTCCGTCGCGCAGTCGTAGTTCTTCGCGAGCCACTTCCGCCACGCCGCTCGCGTCGGGACGTAGAGCCGCTTCGCCGGATCGACGGTTACCATTGCATTCGCTGCAGTCGCTGGATCGCGAACGGCAGTTTCTCGGCGAGGTCGTTGGCGGCGAGGCCGGTGTCGCCAATCTCGTCGCGCAGTATGTCGGCCGCGAAGCCGTGGAGGTAGACGGCGGCGCAGGCGGCATCGAATGCGTCGACGCCACGGGCGAGAAGCGCGGCGATGATGCCGCCGAGGACGTCGCCCATACCGCCGGTCGCCATGCCGGGATTGCCGGTCGGATTCACGTTCACGTGGCCCTCGGGGTCGGCGATCAGCGTCTGATGGCCTTTGAGGACGACGATGCACTTCGTCCGTCGTGCGGCTTCGCGGGCTGACTCGAGACGGTTGGCGTTGATCGACTTTGCGTCGCCGCCGATCAGACGCGCCAGCTCGCCGGGATGCGGCGTGAGGACGTGTGCTGCTCCGTTCGGGTTCAGCTCGTCGAGGTGGCCGGCGAAGGCGTTGAGGCCGGAGGCGTCTATGACCAGCGGGTGCTCGAGCGCGGCCACGAGAGCGCGGATATCGGCGTATGACTCTTCGTTGTCGGCTAGGCCGGGGCCGATGAGCACCGCGTCCTTCGTCTTCAGGGCGTAGACGTCGCTGGTCGTCATCGACTCGATCGAGTGCGCGTGGATCTGCGCTGCCGTCTCGTCATCCGTGATCACGGTGACGAGCCCCGCGCCGGTGCGAATCGCACCACGGGCGGCGAGGACCGCGGCACCGCTGCGGTCGGGCGAGCCGGCGACGATGCCGACGTGGCCGTATGTCCCCTTGTGCGTGTCGGCGAGCCGCGGTGCGAAGAGCGGCGCGATCTCGCGCGGCGTAGTGAGCGCCAGCGTGACGTTCTCTTCGTCGATCGCGATCTCGGGGATCGAGATATCGGCAACGATGATCTCGCCGCACGCCGTCGCCGCCGGCTCGAATACGTGACACATCTTCGGCGCCGCGAAGGTCACGGTCACCTCGGCGCGCACGCATGGATCGAAAGTCTCGTTGCTCGATGCATTCGCGCCGCTCGGCAGGTCGATCGCGATCACCGGGATCCGCAACTCCGCAATCGCCCGGATCACCTCGGCATGTACGCCGCCGGGCGCGCGATCGAGGCCGGTCCCGAAGATGGCGTCGATGATGACGTCGGAGTCGGACGCGTGCGCGATCGCATCGTCAACGTGCCCGTCGTCTCGAACGTCGTAAATCGGGATGCCGAGAAGCGTGCAGGTGTTGAAGTTCGTGAGCGCGTCGCCGGCAAGCTTTGCACGATCGCCGACAAGGATCACCATCGGGACGACGCCTCGGTTCTCGATGTGCCGCGCCACCGCGAAACCGTCGCCGCCATTCGCGCCGGTCCCGCAGAAGATCGCAACACGGTCGGCGGTCGGGTAGTGCTCGTGAATGGCCTCGACCACCGCGATCGCCGCGTTCTCCATCAGGACGATGGACGGAATGCCGAAGCGCTCCGTCGTCCGCCGGTCGATGTTCCGCATCTGCTCGGAGGTGAGGATCTTCATGCGAGGTCGGAAACCATTACGACTATTCTCTGCGTTTTTTTGTCGTCAATCCCGCTCGGCCACTTGGCGGTGCGAAGAAAACTAGAATAGCCTCATGAAGACGGCGACGATATCCGAGACGAAAAACGGATTGAGCGCGCTCCTCGATCGCGTGCGACACGGCGAATCGATCCTGATCACGGACCGCAACCAGCCGATTGCGCGACTCGGGCGTCAAGGCCTCCAGTCACTGGCTTCCAAATCTTCCGCGGTGTCGATGTCGTTGCGCATCGGGAGGATGGCGAGGTTGCGCTCCCACGCGCGAATCTTTGCGATGGTGGACGAGAAGACGCTCGAGGTGCCCCAGGCGATGTCCTGAAACGCCTCGTTGTCGTACGCGGGGCCGCGGCAGCCGATGAGGTAGTAGCCGCCGTCGCGGGCGGGGCCGACGACCCAGTCGCACGATTCGAGAAGCTCGAACGCGGCGTCGATCAGCGGGCGAGGGATGGTCGGATCGTCGACGCCAACCGCCACGATGCTGTCCGTACGATGGAAGAAGAAGCGCTCCGAGAACGCCATCGAGAGGCGGTCGCCGAGGGATTCGCCGGTCTGCATGGCGAGAGAGCGATTGCCGAAGGCGGAAGTGAGCGACTCACCATCCGCAGCCGCGGTCGGAGCCCACGTCACTTCGACCTCGATATCGTCCTTCGACTCGCCGATGGAGGCGAGGGCATCGCGCAACATCGCCGAGTAGACGGCGAGTGCGCGCTCGTCGCCGATTTCGGAGGCGAGGCGCGTCTTCACGGCGCCGCGCTCCGGCAAGCGCGCGAAGACGAGGAGCCTTTTCGGCGGCGGGGGCATTGTTTCGAAGGTGGCTCGAACCACGCGGCGAGTATATTGCGCGCCATGAGCCGCATCGCGCTCCTGACCGACTTCGGTACGCGCGACCCGTACGTGGCCGCAGTGCGCGGCGTTCTGGCGTCGCGTTGCGACGCGCGCGTCGACGATCTGACGCACGAGATCGAGCCCTTCGACGTCTTCGAGGCTGCGTGGTTTCTCAACATCGCGGCGAAGTGGTGGCCGGCGGAGACGATCTTCCTGTGCGTGATCGATCCCGGCGTCGGGACGCCGCGGCGGATCCTCGCGGCGGAGCAGGACGGGAAGTTCTTCCTCGCGCCGGACAACGGGCTGCTGACGTTCATCGCGCCGTCGCGCGTCGTGAGCGTGGAGAATGGGTCGTTTTTTCTCGACACCGGCGCCACCACATTCCACGGGCGCGATCGGTTCGCGCCGGTGGCGGCCGCAATCGCGAACGGCACGAAGCTCGAGGAGATCGGGCCGGTTGTCGGCGATGCCAAGCGGCTCGACTACACGCCGCCCGTTTATCGTGAGGATGTCGTCACCGGGTCGGTCGTGCACATCGACCACTTCGGAAACGTGATCACCGACGTGGAACGGGCGAAGATCGCGTTCGACCGCTTCGCGCTGCGCGTGCATTACGCGATGATCACGGATGTCCGGACAGATTACGGCGGCGGGCACGAGCCGTTTCTGATCGTCGGCTCGACCGGGATGGTGGAGATCTCGGTCGGCAGTGCGAATGCCGCCGAGATGTTGCGTCTCAAACGCGGCGATCAGGTCGAGATCACACGCGCGCCGCTATAATTCGGGCCGGATTCATGGCTGGGAAAGAACGCCGCCAATCGGAGCGATTTCCGACCGCATCGATTCCCGTGCAGTTGTCGGACGTCAATGGCGAGTTGATCGACCTCAGTCTCACCGGCGCCGCGGTCGTGCATCGTTCGCCGGTCCGCAGCGGTGCCGCGGCGACGCTCGTCTTTCCGTCGCACGGCGGCTTCTACATTCCGTGCAACGTGATCCGGTCGGTCGTGCAGGTGCGGCGGACCGAGACGGTGTCGGAGTACGTGTTCCGCTCCGCCATCCAGTTCTCTCCGATCCCGCCCGAGCAGCAGGATCTCTTCAAGGAGTTCCTGGAGATGCAGATGAAGGCGCTCGAAGAGAAGCAGCGGGCCGCGGGCGAGCGGGATTAGGGTTCACTCCCTCCGCCAGCGTTGCGCAATCGGCATCTGCCGGCCGCTGCCGAAGGCTTTCTGCGACACGCGGATCGTAGGCGGAGCCTGACGGCGCTTGAACTCGTTCGTGTCGACGAGCTTGAGGATGCGCGCGACGAGGTCGCGGTCGAAGCCGGCGGCGACTATCTCGTCGATCTCTTTCCACTCCTCGATGTACAGCTTCAGGATTGCGTCGAGCGTGTCGTACGGCGGCAACGAGTCCTGATCCTTCTGATCGGGGCGCAGTTCGGCGCTCGGCGGCTTCGTGATCGACGACTCCGGGATGACGTCGCCGTTGCGGTTCAGCCAGTGGGCGACGCGGTAGACCATCGTCTTGTAGACGTCGCCGAGGAGTGCGACGCCGCCCGCCATGTCGCCGTAGAGCGTGCAGTAGCCGACCGCGAGCTCCGACTTGTTGCCGGTCGACACCACCATCGCGCCGGTCCGGTTCGACCACGCCATCAGGATGTTGCCGCGGATACGCGCCTGGGCGTTCTCGTTGGTGGTGTCAAATTCGTCCACACCGAATAGATCCGAGAAGGCGGTGTGGTACGGCTCGTACAGCGGCTGGATCGGGACGACATGAAACGCGATGCCGAGGTTTTCGGCGAGAGATCGCGCGTCGTCGATCGAGCCCTGCGAGGAGAACTGCGATGGCATGGCGATGCCGGTCACGTGTGCGGCGCCGAGCGCTTCCACCGCGATCGCCGCGGTCACGGCGGAGTCGATGCCGCCGGAGAGGCCCACGACCACGTCCTTGAACCCGCACTTGCGGATGTAGTCGCGGAGCCCGAGGGTGAGCGCGAGGCCGATCTCCTCGTCTTTGGCGAGGGCGAGGACCGAGTCGCAGCGTTCGCCGCGCAGCTCGATGAGCGAGCTGTGCTCCTCGAACGCCGGGGCGCAGAAGGTCGTCTCGCCGTCGGCATTGATGACGATGGACGAGCCGTCGAAGAGCAGCTCGTCGTTGCCGCCGACCTGGTTCACGTACACGAGCGGCACGCGGTAGCGCTTCGCGATCTCCGAGAAGATGTCGTAGCGCGATTTGCGCTTGCCGGCGTTGAACGGCGAGGCGGAGATGTTCAGGATGACGTCCACATTTTGCCGCGCGAGATCGTCGACCGGGTTCTCGCAGTACAGCTTCGTGCCGAGGATCTCGTCGTCGAACCAGAAGTCCTCGCAGATCGAGATGCCGACGCGGGCGCCGGCGAGCTGGATCGCCTTGCCGCCCTTCGCCGGCTCGAAGTAACGGAGCTCGTCGAAGACGTCGTAGGTCGGCAGCAGCGACTTGTGCTGCTCGTGGACGATGCGTCCGTCCTGCGCGACGACGGCGGTGTTGTGCAGCGGCTTGCCGCACCACTGCTCGCTGCGGGTGATGCAGCCGAAGATGAGCGCGGTGTTGCCGGTCATCCTGGCGAGCGCGTCGCGGATCTCGAGCGCCGCGGTGATGAAGACCTCGCGGCCGATGAGATCGCGCGGCGGGTAGCCGGTGACCGCAAGCTCCGGGACCATGACGACGTCGGCCCCCGCCTTCACGCCGTCGCGGTACGTCTTCCGGATCAGCTCGGCGTTCGAGTGAAGGGCACCGACGGTGGGATTGATCTGCCCGATGTAGATCTTCATGTGATCACCGTTACCCGTTATTCGTTATCCGCTATCAAGGCCGCGTGAGTGAACTTACGGATAACGGATAACTGATAACGGATAACGATCCGCGCTCCGCGCGCTGTTCTTGCACTATCGTAACGCCTGATGTCATCCGACGACTTCGGCACCGTAAACGTCAAACGCGGCGACCGCGCGCGTGAGATCGAGATCCTGCGGCAGAACTACCGGGCGCACCGCGATGCTCTCGTGCAGATGGCGCGGGAAGCGCCAAGCGAGCAGCTCGCCGCGGAGTATCAGCGGCTGATCCGGAGCATCGAGGCTTCGCTCGCGAAGCTGAATGAGCTCGAACGCGGCGGCGCGGTGTCGGAAGACACGCAGCCGGTGATCGAGAACCCGCGTGACTCGCGAGTCGGAAGTAGGGAGTTGGAGTCGATTCAGCCCGATTCCCCACTCCCGACTCACAACTCCCGCATGGGGATGATCGTCATCGCCGGTGTCGTCGTCCTCGGCCTCATCGCCGCGCTGATCTGGTACGCCAGCCGTGATCGCGGCAAGGCGAAGCCGGTGACGACCGAGACGACCGCCGTCGTCAACGACACGGCGACGCCGGCGACCGCCGCGCCTCAGCCGGTCGCGCCGCCGCCCGGAGCCGCCGCGCTCAGCGTTGCTCCTGCCATCGCCGACTACGGCACGATCCGCAAAGGAACGCGCGCCGTCCGCCAGGTCGAGGTCACCAACACGACCGACAAGCAGCTCGACTACACAGTGTCGCGGTCGCAGTGCCGCTGCCTCTATTACGAGTACAGCGGGAAGCTCGCGCCGAAGAAGAAGGAGACGCTGTCGATCACCGTCGACGGCGGAAAGGCGAAAGCGGGCTCGCTGGCAGAGACGCTGACGATCGCCGCCAAGAAGGATCCGAGCGTCACCGCAGCGTTCCAGGTGACCGCGAACATCAAGTAGCGCGCTTGTCGTTGTCGTTCCGAGCGTAAGTTCGAGGTTTCGAGGTTTCGAAGTTTCGAGGTTTCGAGGTTTCGAAGTTCGAGGTTCGAGGGTTCGAATGAAGAGGTAGAGATGTTCGCGCCATCGTTTCTTACCTCTTCCCTCGAACCCCGAAACCCCGAAACCCCGAAACCCCGAAACCTCAAAACCTCGAAACCTCGAACCTCGAACCTCGAACCTCGAAACCTCGAAACCTCGAAACCTCGAAACCTCGAAACCCCGAAACCCCGAAACCTCGAAACCTCAAGCTCCCGTCGCTCAACCCGCCCAGGTTCCTCGCTACGCTCGGAACACCGGCACCTGCAACAAACCGGTCACGGCTCTTGCCGCTGACCTGAAATTCTGATTGACTGACCAGCCGTTCAGTGACCTGAACGGTAAGTTCCCATGGTCAAGTCGAAAGAAGAAGTCGTCCAGGAATTTCGCGTCCAGTCCATCCAGGAAGCGGCCATGCGCGTCATCGCCCGAAAGGGGATGAACGCTGCCACGATGGCGGAGATCGCGAAGGAAGCGGGCATCGCGAAGGGAACGATCTACCTCTACTTCCGCGACCGCGACGAGCTGGTCGAGAAGACGTTCGAGAGGGCGATCGCGCAGTTGCACGAGCGCGTCGACACCGTCCTCGCCCTCGGCCTCCCGATCGAGGAGAAGCTGCGCGAGCTGTTTCGGGCGCAGATGGCGTTCTTTCGCGAGAACGCGGAGTTCTTCCGTCTCTACCTCTCGCTGCGCATCCCGAGCGGGACGTCGCACCAGAAACGGTGGCAGAAACGGCACTGCGCGCCGCAGTACCAGCAGCGGATCACGGCATTCGCGAGTGTCCTCGAGGAGGCGATGGAGCGCGGCGAAGTACGGAGGGTCGATCCCTACCGTCTCGCGCTCTTCCTCATCGAAGGGGCGATCGCGATCACGTTCGAACGGCTGAATGAGAGCGCGCCGCCGTCCGAGGAGAGCGACGTCGATCTCATCGTCGGGCTGGCGGTCGAAGGCATCGTCATTCGGAAACAGAAACGGAGCACGAATTGAAACGATGGGCCGCCATCACACTGGCGCTGGCGTGTGGCGCGGGCTTTCCAGCCCGCGTCCGGGCGCAGGCTGGAAAGCCTGCGCCACACGAAGTAACGAAGCTGACCTTTCACGATGCGCTCGCGCGCGCCGAGGTGGTCAACAACTCCGTCGAGAGGGCGCGCGCGGACGTCAGCGTGGCCGAGGCGAACAAAGAGCAGTTGCTTTCGAACGTGCTGCCGCGCATCACCCTCAACGGCGCGCTGCAGCGCAACAGCGAGACGGTGGCGTTCAATGCCGGCGGCAACGATGTGACAGTGCTGCCGCGGAACGACTGGAACTATCACCTCAACTTCTCGCAGCCGATCTACGCCGGACGCCGCGAGACGCGCGCGTACAACCAGGCCAAGATCGGGATCCTTATCGCGCAGGAAGGCGTCCTAGGCACGGAAGACGCCGTACTCCTCCGCGTCGCGTCGAACTACCTCGGCGTCGCGAACGCAGACAGCCGCATCGCCATCGAGCAGCGGAACATCGAGGTGGCGCAGAAGCGCCGGACGCAGGCGAACGCGTTCTATGAGGCGGGCGAGTCGACGAAGGTCGACGTTCTCCGCGCCGAAACGTCGATCAAAGCGGCCCAGCGCCAGCTCGCAGCGGCGCAGCAGACGCGGGAGGAAGCGGTCAGCCACCTCCGCGCCGATCTCGATCTGAACGGCCCGATCGAAGTGACCGATGAGAGCAATCCGGCGCCGGCTGTGCCCGACGAGCAAACGCTCATCGCGCGCGCCGAGGCGTCGCGGCCGGACGTCGCAGTTGCACAGAACAATGTGGAGATCGCTCATCTCGAGGTGTTGAAGCAGAAGGGATTCTGGCTCCCGACCGTGACGTTCAACGGCGGCTACATCAGCCAGAAGTCAGCCTTCCCGGCGCCGCGCTACGCCTTCGGCGCGTTCAACTTCAGCGTGCCGATCCTGCAGTCAGGCGAAGTCGAGGCGCGCGTCGCGGCGGCTCGCGCGCACGAGATTCAGGCGAAGCTCGACCTCGACACCGCGAAGACCACGGCGCGGGAGGACGTGCGCACGGCCCTCACCGCGCTACACGAGGCGGAGACGGCGCTCGGTCTCGCGAAGGAGCAGCTCACCGCCGCCGAGGCGGAGTACAACCAGGTCTTCGAAACCTATCGCGCGCAGGAGGCGACGTCGCTCGACGTCGCGACCAGCGAGGCGTCGCTCGCCGACGCACGGCGCGCCGTCAACGAAGAGACCCTCAACCGCGACCTCGCTCAACTCCGCGTCTGGTACGTCGCGGGAGGGATCAAGGACGCCACCAACGTGACATCAGGAGCGGTTCAGAAATGAAGCGATCGATTCTCGTCCTCACTCTCGTTGCACTCGTCGCGTGCGTTGCGTGCAAGAAGGCAACGTCCGCGGCGACGGATACGAACAAGCCGGCGCCTGAGTTACCGAAGGATGTGCAGAGTGTGGCTGCGGCGGCGACGACGACCGCCGGCACGACGACCGCCGCCGAGGTCGGCGGCGCTACACAGAGCACGGCTGCGAACACGGGTGGCGTCGCGTCCGAGACGAATGGGGTGATCGTGGCGACGGGAGAGTTCGTGTCGCCGGTTCGATCCGAGCTCGCGGTGAAGACGCCGGGGCGCGTCGCCAAGATGTTTGTCGACGAAGGGTCGCGCGTCACGAAAGGGCAGCCGGTGCTGCAGCTCGAGACCGACTACCTCAGGCTGAACCTCGACCGCGCCAACGCCGACACCGCGCGCGCGAAGGCGGCGGAGGACGACGCGCGGAACGATCTCGGGCGCAAGAAAGAGCTCATCGCCAAGGACTCGATTCCGCGCGCGACGTTCGATCGCTCGCAGTCCGCGTACGACCAGGCGGTTGCGATGCGGCAGAGCGCGGTCGCACAGGCGGCGCTCCTCCGGCAACAGATCGACGACGCCACGCTGCGTTCACCCGTGGACGGCGTCGTCGCCGAGAAGCGCGCCGACGTCGGCGAGCGCCTCGGCGACAACAGCGTCGCCGCGGTGATCGTCCAGCTCTCGCCGCTCAAGCTCCGCTTCAAAGTGCCGGAGCGCTACCTCGCGTCGGTGCACGCCGGCGATCCGGTGAAGGCAACCGTCGATCCGTATCCGAATCAGCTTTTCGAAGGAAAGGTGACGACCGTCGGCGGCGTCGTCGACTCCGCCACGCGCTCGTTCCTGGTCGAGACTGAATTCGCGAATCGTGATGGGAAGCTGAAGCCGGGTCTGTTCGCGCGAGTGGAGATGAATGCGCGCTAGAGCGCGCCGTTATCCGTTATCGATTATCAAAGCCGAACCGATAACTGATAACGGATAACCGATAACCGATGACAGGCAACTGAGAAGCTATGCACAAGTTATCCGAAATCTGCGTCCGCCGTCCGATCTTTGCGACGGTCCTCATCCTCTCGCTGGTCGTCGTCGGCTTCTTCGCGTACCTCCAGCTCGGCGTCGACCGTTTCCCGAAGGTCGACTTTCCGACCATCGTCATCTCGACGACGCTGACTGGCGCGGCGCCGGAGGAGATCGAGACCGACATCAGCGACAAGATCGAGGAGGCGGTCAACACGATCAGCGGCATCGATCAGTTGCAGTCGATCTCATCCGAGGGCGTGTCGCAGGTCACCGTACAGTTCGTGCTGGAGAAGGATGCCGACGTCGCGGCACAGGAAGTGCGCGACAGGGTCAACACGATCCTGCGCGACCTGCCGAAGGACGCCGATCCTCCGATCATCCAGAAGTTCGATCCCGACTCGATCCCGGTCCTCGGCATCGCGCTCTCCGGCCCCGCGCCGATCCGCGACATCACCGAGTTCGCCGACAAGAAGCTCCGCCGCCGCCTCGAGTCGCTCAGCGGCGTCGGCCAGGTGCTGATCGTCGGCGGCCGTCCGCGCCAGATCAACGTCGTCGTCGACACCGAGAAGCTGACGGCGATGGGCCTCACGACCTCGCAAGTCGTCAGCGCCCTACAGACGCAGAACGTGCAGATCCCCGGCGGCAAAGTCGAGCAGGGACTGCGCGACATGACGCTGCGGACGTACGGCCGCGTCACCGACCCGGCCGAATTTGCGAACGTCGCGATCCAGTCGAAGAACGGGTACACCGTGAAGATCGGCGACGTGGCGCACATCGAGGACAGCGTCGCCGAGCCCGAGTCGGTCGCGACGGTCAACGGCAACTCCGCGGTCGTGCTCAACGTCCGCAAGCAGTCGGGGACGAACACGGTCGAAGTCGTCAATCACCTCAAAGAGCAGATTGCCGAGATCCAGAAGAGCCTCCCGACCGGGTGGAAGATGCAGATCGTCCGCGACCAGTCGGACTACATCGTCGCCGCGGTGGACGCGGTGAAAGAGCACCTGATCCTCGGCTCTCTCTTCGCCGCGCTCATCGTCTGGTTCTTCCTCTCGTCGCCGAAACTGAAAGCGGCGGTGTCGCTCGTCGCCGCAACGCTCGGCGTCTACGTGCTGCTCTTCAAGTTCCACGACGTCTCGACCGGGATGCTGGTGCCGCTGCGCGTCGCCGGCGTGCTCGTCGCGATAGGAATGCTGGTCTACTTCTTCCGGCGATCGCGGCCGACGATCATCTCGGCCGTCGCGATCCCGAGCTCGATCATCGCCACGTTCGCCGCAATGCGCTTCGAGAACTTCACGCTGAACGTCATCACACTCCTCGCGCTGACGCTGGCGGTCGGCATCGTCATCGACGACGCCGTGGTCGTGCTCGAGAACATTTTCCGCTTCATGGAAGAGAAGAAGATGAAGCCGGAAGAGGCGGCGGTGGAGGGGACGAAGGAGGTCGGCCTCGCGGTGATGGCGACGTCGCTGTCGCTGATCGCGGTGTTCCTCCCGGTCGCATTCATGGCCGGAATCGTCGGAAGGTTCATGAACTCGTTCGGCGTAACGATGGCGATCGCGATCGCCATCTCGCTGCTCGTGTCGTTCACGCTGACGCCGATGATGTCGTCGCGGTGGCTGCGTGCCGAAGACCTGCACCACGGGACCTCCACACGGGAGCACGGCATCTACGGCGCCATCGAGTCGACGTACCTACGCATGCTCGACTGGTCGATGACGCACCGGTGGGTAATCGTCGTTTCGATGGTCCTCGCGCTGGTCTCGATCGGTCCCCTCGGCATCGCGGTCAACAAGAACTTCCTGCCGCAGGACGACGAGTCGCAGTTCCAGGTACAGGCGCGCGCGCCCGAGGGCTCGAGCCTGCAGACGACGCAGACGATCATGGAGTCGATCGCGAACCGCGTCCGTCACATGCCGGAGGTCGAGACGACGGTCGTCACGATCGGCGACGATCCGCAGATCACGCAGAACCTCGGCACGATCTACGTCCAGCTCGTGCCGGTCGAGAAGCGCAAGCGCGATCAGTTCGCGATCATGGCCGACGTTCGCCAGAACATCCTGCCGGAGTACGCGCGGCTGCAGCTACGCACCAACGTCTCGCCGGTCAACGCCTTCGGCGGCGGTGTGAACGCGGACATCATGTATTGGGTCGGCGGACCCGATCTCAACAAGCTCGAGCACTACTCCGACGTGCTCCTGGCGCGGCTGAATGAGATGAAGAAGATCGGCGTCGTCGATCCTGATACGAACTACATCACCGGGAAGCCGGAGCTCGGCGTCCGCATCGACCGCGAGAAAGCGGCCGACCTTGGCGTCCGCGTGCAGGACATCGCGTCGACGCTCAACGTTCTCGTCGGCGGTCTCAAGGTGACCGACTACTACGAAGGCGGCGAGCAGTACGAGGTGCACGTCCGCGCGGAGCACGAGTTCCGCAAAGATCCGCAAGGCATCTCGCAGGCGCAGGTGCCGTCGGCGAAGAGCGGGGCGGTGCAGCTCCGCGACGTCGTCAACATGACGGCAGGCTCGGGACCGTCGACCGTCAACCGCATTTCACGCCAGCGGCAGGTCATGCTCACCGCGAACATGGCGCCGGGCTACTCGACGCAGACGGTCATGGACGCGCTGGTCAAGGACACGGCGAAGCTCAACATGCCGCCGGAGTACTCCGCCGGGTTCACCGGCCGCTCGCGCGAGCAGGGGCGCGCCTTCGCCAACTTCCTGTTCGCGTTCCTGCTGTCGATCATCTTCATGTACCTGATCCTGGCTGCGCAATTCGAGAGCTGGGTGCATCCGATCACGATCCTGCTTGCGTTGCCGCTGACGATTCCGTTCGCGCTCTTCTCGATTCTGGTGCTGAATCAGTCGCTGAACATCTTCTCGATGCTCGGCATCCTCGTGCTGTTCGGCATCGTGAAGAAGAACGGCATCCTGCAGATCGACCACACGAACGGCCTCCGAGCACACGGTCTGCCGCGCGCCGAGGCGATCCGCGAAGCGAATCGCGACCGACTACGGCCAATCCTGATGACGACGCTCGCGTTCGTCGCCGGCATGATCCCGCTCGTCGCCTCGAGCGGCACCGGCGCCGCGACCAACCGCGCCATCGGCTCCGTCATCATCGGCGGCCAGACCCTCGCGCTGCTTCTAACGTTGTTGGCCACGCCGGTCGCCTACTCCCTCTTCGACGACATCCAAGAACGCGCCCGCGCCCGCAAGCGCGCCAAGCAGGACGACGCGATGATGGAAGAGGCTCCGGCGACGATCTAGGTTTTGCGCGGAGGCACGCCCCCGCACCCGGCCTTCGGCCACCCTCTCCCAAGGGAGAGGGCCAAGGACGGGGGGCACCATCTCCCTCTCTCTCCGGGAGACGGCCAAGACAACAAGAGACCACAACTCCCTCTTCCTTGGGAGAGGGCGGCGGAGCGAAGCGACGCCGGGTGAGGGGCCGTGCCTCCGCGAAAAGCACGGTGAGGCCGTGCGTGCCCCGGCGAAAAATCACTCCACGAAATCGACTTCGTTGTCGATGATGTGGACGGCGCAGCGGGTGTCGCGGTAGATCCAGGTCGTGGCGCCGGGGCCACGGAAGGCTTCGTCGTTGAGCTTCTCGTCCGGCTGGCCGATCTTCTTTGCGACCGAGGCGGCGCTGTCTTTCGGTTGAACGCCGGCGCAGGAGCCGTGGGTTCTCGCGGCGATCGTTCCGGCCTGCATGGTCGCTTTCCGCGCAGTCTCTTCCGCGAGCAGCGGCGGGAGGAACGCGGCCATCCAGGCGGCGAAGAGGACGCCGCTGCTGATCAGGATCGGCGTCTTCGATCGCTTCGGTTTGATGACGACGAGAGCCGCGAAGACGAGCCACTGCGCGAAGCCGGCGGCGACGATTGCGATTACCCACGTCAGATGCATTTGGTCGATCATCGTCATCACCTCGGCTTGGCCCACGTAATGTCGTTATCCGGCATCTGGTCGTAGCGGATCGGCGGCGGGTTGGCGAAGACTTTCGCGCCGCCGCGGCCCCACGCGCGAAGCTTGATGTCGAGACCGCCGAGGTCCGTGTGCGCGACCTTCTGGATCGCTTCCTCCGTCGTGGCCCCGTCGCGGAACGCGTTCAGCATCGTCGGGATCGCCTTTGGGCCGTATGCCGTCTCGAGATAGCGGATCACCGTCTGCGCCTCGATGTACGCCTCACCGATCATGTCGGGATCGGGCGAGCCGTCCATCACCGAGTCGAGGAGGCTCATGGCGAGCAGCCGGTTGTCGTCGTACATGTTCAGCGCGTTCGGATGGAAGTCGCGCATCTCGACGCGTTGCGCGAGCCCCTCGTGGAACCAACGCGGCGCCTGGTCGTTCGTGGCGTCCGCGATCATCGCATGACACAGCTCGTGCGTCAGGATCGCCACGATCTCGGGCTGAAAGTCGGCGACGTTGCCGAACGGCAGCGTGATCTTTCCTTGATAAAAACCGAGGATGAAGTCGTTGCCGGTGTAGATCGAGCGGAAGTCTTCCCACTTCACGATGTTGATCGTGACGTGCTGGAAATTCGGCGCCGGTACGACCGCCTGCAGCCGGATCAGCTCCGCCTCCGCGATGTCGGCGATCTGCTTCGCCGCTTGCGGCGGGTAGTCGTCGGGATAGCGGATGTCGAAATGCGTCGACTGGTACAGTTGCGACTTCGTGGCGAGCGTCTCGTTGAGACTGATCTGCCGCATCCGGTCGTCGAGTCCCGGGTCGTTGTGCACCGACTGCGCCTTCTCGAACATCTTCAGCGCGGGGGCGAAGAGATCGAACGCGGCGAGGCTCTCCCCGAGCTCCACGAGGGCACGCGCGTCGTGTTTCTGTTGCAGGATGCCGCTCGTCGCCAGCTCCGAAAGCTCGTCGCGCGCGGCGATCGAGCTGTGCAACCGTTGCAGCGCCTTCGAGCGCATGAAGATGATGTCGGGCGGCACCTGCGGCGCGCGCGGCGTGATGCCGTCGGTGAGCTTCACGAGGTCCTGCCACCGGTTGTGCGACGCGAGCGCGTTCGCGGTCGCGAGCAGGCGCCGGCGGAGCGCCGGTTGCGTGAACGCGCTCTCTCCGCGGCCGTTCTTCATCAGCTCGTCGAGATCGCGCAGCGCCTTCTGATCCTCGTCCGCCGCCCACGCTGAGGCGCTGACGACCTGCGACGTCGGCGGCGCGAGTGCGGCGCCGCCTGGGACGAGCAGCTCCTGGCCGTCGACCTTGATGTGGAGGAACGTCCCGCTGACGCGGGTCACCGCATTCGTTGGCAGGGCGATCGGTTGCTTCCCGATGTCGGGCGATGCGAATGCCGGCTCATCGGGCGCCGCGAGGCTGATCGTCGGCATCACGTCGGGGCTGCGCAGCGCGGCCCAGAGAAGCCGCACGTTCACCAGCTCGCTCCGGAGCTCGGGCTTCATGGCCCAGGCGCGGAGCAGGATTTTTCGCGAGGCCTCGTCGCGATTGTCCATGACCTCCGTCAGCGCGAGGAGGTAGTAGACGTCCGACTTTCTCGAGCCGATACGAACGAGATTTTTCAGGTAACGGATGGCGCGGTTCTCGAAGCCGAGCTGCCCGAGCGCCTGCGCCGTCTCGACCCACAACCCGTCGCGTCCCGGGCCGATGTTCACCGCGTATTCGTACGACAGCGCGGACAACGCCTCGTCGCCTTCGAGTTGAGCGAGGCGGGCGCGCAGCAACTCCGCCAGAGGAATGGTCGACGGCGACGGGAAGCGTTTCAGCCGCTTCTTCGCCTCCGGGAGCTTCGTCTGCTGGATCTCGACCTGCGCCTTCCAGATCTCCGCGACGTCGCGGACGTCGCCTGCCGGCGGCGCTTGTGCGAAGGCGGCATCGACGTCGCCGAGGCCGGCGGAGGCACGGCGGAGCGGGAGGAGGGAAGCGAGGCGCAGGTACGAGGGTGCGGTCTTCTTCACGGCCTGCACCGGCTTCGGTTCCGGCTTCGGCTCGATCATCAGCGTGCGGCCGATGACGAGCGCACCCAGGACCACCGCGCCGCCGATCACGATCCGTCCGATCATCGCTTGCCTGCCGATGGTGAGCGCCCCGGTGACGGCGAGCAGCACAACAAGGACAGTCGTCATCAGGAGCGCCGTCATCGGGTTCGGCCCCGGATCTTCGTGCTTCGGCTGTTCGGTTTCGGGTGGGAAGTATTGCGGTCGCAGCGACCGCTCCGCGAGTACGTGGATGTCGTTGACCTTGAACGCGCCGTTCTCCTGCTTCAGCTCGAACTGCGCCGCGTCGTCGACCCCGGTCGGGAACTCGATGCCGAAGACGGCGTTGCTGGCGGCCATCGACGGCATCACCGTCTGCAGCTCCCACGTCGCGCCGGTGATCGGGCCGAGGCGCGCTTCGATCTCCGCGAGTTGCTCGGCCGGGGCGAGCTGCCGCAGGGGAGAGGTGCTCGCCAGGTTGTCGACGATCGCCGCAGGCCCGCGGCTCAGGTAGTCGGCCGCGATTCGCACCGCCTCGCGCTCCGCCGGGGAGATGGGGCGAGGTTCCGCGGTCAGGACGGTCGCGACGAAGAGCGACAGCACGACCGCAGACGCGCGGAGCAGGGAGTGCCTGTGGGCCATGGGATTCCTCTTATGGGGTGAAGTGCGGCGAATTGTAACCCGGAGGGCGTGATCCGTTATACGCGATCCGTGTCCGGGGATGGAGCCGGGATCGGATGACGGATCACGGATCACGGATAACGGATAACGGATAACGGTTCACGACTCACGCTCTTGACATCACCGTCACGCTGTATTAACTTGCTAATACAGTGTTCGACATCAATCCATCGGACGCCGCCCCCATCTGGCGGCAGATCGAAGAAGGCATCCGGCGCATGATCACACTCGGCACCCTCTCGCCTGGGAGCGCGGTTCCGTCCGTCCGCGACCTCGCGAAGAGCGTTCGCGTAAACCCCAACACCGTGGCGCGGGCGTACCAGCATCTCATCGACGCGGGCGTCCTCACCGTCAAGCGCGGCGAGGGGACGTACGTCGCCGACTCGCCGACGCAGCCGAAACGCTCCGAGCGCAACGAGATGCTCCGCGACGCGGCGACGCGGCTCGCCGGAGTCGCCATCGCGGTCGGCGCGTCCCTCGACGACGCCACCGCGGAGCTCGAGAGCAGCTACGAGCGTGTCGTCCGCGACCACCGGAGGAAGGCATGACCACCAGCATGAACGCGAGCGAAGCCATTCGCATCGACGGCGTCACCGTCCGCTACGGCCGCAAGACCGCGGTCGACCGAGTCTCGCTCAACGTCGCGCGCGGTGCCGTCTACGCGCTCCTCGGCCGCAACGGCGCCGGCAAGTCGTCGCTCGTCCGCTGCATGCTCGGCGAGCAGCGCCCGCAGAACGGGAGCGTCTCGCTCCTCGGCGAGGACGCATGGACGCGCCGTACGACGCTGATGCAACGCGTCGGTGTCGTGTCGGAGGAGGCCGATGCACCGCCGTCGATGCGTGTCGACGCCCTCGCGCGCTTCTCCGCATCGTTGTACCCGCGCTGGAACCGCGCGGCCTTCGACGAACGGCTGGCGCGCTTCTCGGTCTCGGAGCGCGCGCGGTTCGGCGATCTCTCGAAGGGACAGAAAAAGCAGGTAACCGTGGCGTTGGCGCTGGCACACGAGCCCGAGCTTCTGGTCCTCGACGACCCGACCCTCGGCCTGGATGTGGTCGCGCGCAAGTCGCTCTTCGAAGAGGTGATCGCGGAGCTCGCCGACTGCGGCACGACGATCTTCATCACAACGCACGATCTCGCCGGCGTCGAGACGATCGCCGACCGCGTCGCGATGATGGTGAACGGCCGCATCGTCGTCGACGAGGAGCTCGAGTCGATCAAGGGGCGCTTCCGCCGCGTCCGTTTCGCCGCCGCGCGGCCTGCCGCCGTCGGCAATCTCGCCACCGCCGCGGTGCGAACCTGGGGAGCAGGAACCGAAATGATCGTGACGAATTACGACCCCGCGTCGCACATCGACGCCGCGGAGGTCTCATCCATGTCGCTCGAAGAGATCTTCATCGCCGTGACCGGCGAAGAGGGAGGGGCGCGATGACGCACCTCCTCACCATCGCGCGCCGCGAGATCGAGGAGCGCGCGTTCGTCTTCGTCGCCGCCATCGCGATCGCGCTGGTCGCTCCGGCAGCGCTCCTGATGCCGTACGGTTCTTTCACCGACCGGAGGAGCGTGGCGGTTATCGTCTCCTTCTGTCTCGGCCTCGTATTCAGTCTCGGATTGGCGCTGGTGCTTGGGACAACGCTCATCGGCCGCGACCTCTCCGAGAAGCGGCTGTCGTTCTACCTGGCGCGTCCCGTCTCACCGTCGTCGATCTGGTTCGGCAACCTGACCGCAGCCTTCGCGCTTCTCGTCCTGTCGTTCTTCATCGTCAACGCGTTTCCGCTGGCCCTCGGTGCGGCCGAGTTTCGCCTGATGTCGGCGGTTTCGCGGGGGTCCGCCGTGGCGTATTGCCTCGGCGTCGCCGTCCTCATCATGCTGGCAGCGCACGTCTTTTCCACGTGGCTGCGCTCGCACTCGCCGATCCTCGTGCTCGATTTCGTCGCATTGATCGCAGCCCTCGGCATCGTCTCCGGCGCGTTGTTTCCACTGATGCTGGCGGTTGCCCTTCGGCCGGCTTCACAGATCGTGGCGGTGATCCTCCTCGCGGTCATCGTTGCCGCGGCCGGGGGAGGCGCGTGGCAACTGAGCCGCGGCCGCATCGACGTGCGGCGCAACCACCGCGAGCTGTCGATCTTCGTCTGGTGCGTCGTGTTCCTCGCGGCGCTCGGGATGTTCGCCTATTCGCGCTGGGTCCTCGCCGTCACGCCGAAAGACTTGACCGAGGTGACCGGGATACAACGCGGAAACCTCGCTGAGGTGCACGGTGCCGGCCGCGGGTTCTTCCCCCATTTCATGGTCAACCCTGCGACCGGCGCATTCGCACCCGGCGGAAAGTTCGTGAGCGCGCAAGACGGCGACGTATCGGCGGTCGTTGCTCCGTCGCCATCGTTTGAAAACGCGAAGATTGCTTTCTGGCGCGCTCAATTCGGGAACGGTGGCGGCGTTCCGTCCGATTGGATTCTGACGATCACTCGCCTCGCGCAGTCGCCGCAGCAGATCGCTACTCTCCCTCTATCCGGGCACGTGCAGGCCCTCGGTATCAGTGGCGACGGATCGCGTGCCGCGGTGGTGGTCGATGGAATCCTGACCATCTACGACACGACTTCGCGGCACGCACTCGCGTCTTCGAGAGTGGGACAAGTTTCAGCGGCGATCCAGATGACGTTCGTTGCGCCCGACACGGTTCGTGCGTTCGTCCCTGATCAAGGGAGGCGCACGCTGAACGTGCGCGACTTCAACGTCGGCACGCGTCAATGGACCAACGTGGCAGGACCTCTAGCGCTCATGAGTCCCTACCTCTACCGCGTCGTGGGGCCTCTGCTCGTGACGCGCGCGCCGGCTCAGGCCGAAGTCCGCGATCTTCGCAACCCGAGCGCGGTGCAGACCGTCCCGGTCGACGCGAACAGCCACATTTGGTTCATGCGCGACGGCCGTCAGGCGCTCAGCCGCTCCGGCGCACCCGCTTACTTCGAGATCCGCCGCGGCGGCGTCCGCGAGCGCCTCGTGAACTTCGGTCCCGATGTCGAGTCCGTCCGCGTAGCGGGGGAGATCAGCGACGGAAGGCTCGTCGTCACGACATATCGGCGCTCGAAGAAGTACCCCTCCGACAACACGACGTACCTTCTCGACCCGCGGACCGGCGTCCTCGGTCACCCGATGGCCCACGTCTCCGCCGCCATCGACTGGCCGACGTCGATCGGCATGTCGGATCCTGCCGTGACACATCTCGCGCTGTTGAACCGTGAAGGCGGCGAGATGGACGCCGTCGATCTCCGCACCGGCGCCGTGCGACACGTGTTCTAACGCGCCGCTCAGAACTGCTGCAGCACGCGGAGGTCGTTCTCGAAGAGCGTCCGGATGTTCGGGACGTCGAACTTGAGCATCGCGACGCGGTCGATGCCGAGGCCGAAGGCGAAGCCGCTCCACTCCTCGGGATCGATGCCGACGTTGCGCAGCACCTGCGGGTGCACCATGCCGCAGCCGAGGATCTCCATCCAGCCGGTCTGGGAGCAGGTGCCGCAGCCGGCGCCTTTGCAGAAGATGCAAGACATGTCGACTTCCGCGCTCGGCTCCGTGAACGGGAAAAAGCTCGGCCGCATCCGCATCTTCGAGTCGGGACCGAAGAGGCGCGCCACCATGTGTTCCAGCGTGGCGCGGAGGTGTCCGATGTGGATGCCCTTGTCGATCAGCAACCCCTCGGCCTGGTGGAACATCGGCGAGCGGCGCATGGTGATCTCGTCGCGGCGGTAGACGCGGCCGGCCGAGAGCACCTTGATCGGCGGCTTGAACCGCTCCATCGTCCGGATCTGGACGTTGGACGTGTGGGTGCGGAGCAGGAGCTTGTCGACGTCGACGAAGAACGTGTCCTGCGTGTCGCGCGCGGGATGGTCGGGCGTGAAGTTGAGTGCCTCGAAGTTGTTCCAGTCGTTCTCGATCTCGGGGCCGGGATCGATGGTGTACGCCATCTCGCGGAAGAGCTGCTCGATCTCGAGGCGTGCGATGGTCGTCGGATGCAGGTGGCCGAGGCGCGGGAGGCGGGAGGGGAGGGTGACGTCTATTGTTTCACGCGCCTGGCGGCGCGACTCTTCGGCCGCGGTTACACCCTCGGCCTTCTCTTTCAGCTCCGTCTCGAGCCGGTCGCGGAGCTTGTTGAGCGCGTCACCGGCCTCCCGTTTCTGATCGGGCGCGACGGACTTCAGCTTCGAGAAGAGCGCCGGAACGAGGCCGCCTTTGCGGCCGAAGTAGCGGACGCGGAGGTCGTCGAGCGCGCGCGCGTCGCCGGCGGCGGCGAGGTCGGCGTCGAAGTCACGTCCGGCTTGTGCGATTTCGTCGAGCATAAAAAACGCGGGCCATTCTAGCCCGCGTCCTTCAGATTCCGATCGATATGAGACTACGTCGTCTTTTGCCTCGCGAGCGCGGTCTTCGCGCTTTCGGCGATGAGCGTGAATGCGGCGGCATCGCGGACGGCGATGTCGGCGAGCACCTTACGGTCGAGCGTCGATCCGGCGGCCTTGAGGCCGGCGATGAGCTGCGAATAGCTGATGCCGTTCGCGCGGGCGGCGGCGTTGATGCGGGCGATCCAGAGCTTGCGGAAATCGCCCTTGCGATCCTTGCGGCCGGCGAAGGCGGAGTTGAGCGCCTTCTCGACCTGCTGCTTCGCGATGCGGTAACCGCGGGACTTCATCCCCCAGTAGCCGCTGGCCAGCTCCATCACTTTGGAGCGGCGGTTCTTCCTCTTGGGTCCTCGTTTGACTCTCGGCATGGTCTCCTCGTTTCTTTTCGTTCAGAGCGGGCGGGTCAGGAGTGGTGAGTACCTCGCCGCGCTCGCGGGTTTGTTGCCGCGCTTTAGTACGGAAGCATCCGCTTCACGGTCTTCGTGTTCGCCTTCGACACTTCCGTCTCACCGGAGAGCGCGGCCTTCCGGCCGGGCGACTTCTTGGTGAGGATGTGCGAATGGAACGCGTGATTCCGCTGAAGCTTGCCCGTCCCGGTCTTCTTGAACCGCTTGGCGGCGCCGCGGTGCGTCTTCATTTTCGGCATAGCTAGGCTCCCAACCTGTTTCAGCTGTGGGTGATTCCCAGGGCGTCATCCGTCAGCCGTCATCCGGAAACCGTCGCCCATGACGGATCACGGATAACGGATCACGGCCGTTCGTTCAGTGACTCTTGACCGGGGCGATGACCATCGTCATTCGGTTGCCCTGCACGTCGGGGTATGCCGACTCGGCGGCGCCATACTCCTTGACGTCTGCCAGCAGGCGGTCGAGCACGGCCCGGCCGAGTTCCATGTGGGTCATCTCGCGGCCGCGGAAGCGGATCAGCGCCTTGACCTTGTCGCCGTGCTGCAGGAACCGGATTACGTTGTTCTTCTTGAAGTCGAAGTCGTGCTCGTCGATGCGGGGGCGGAACTGCACCTCCTTGACGACGATCACCTTCTGCTTCTTCTTCGCCTCTCCCGCCTTCTTCTTCTGCTGGAAGATGAACTTACCGTAGTCCATGATCTTGCAGACGGGTGGGCTGGCCGCGGCGGAGATCTCGACCAGGTCGAGCTCTTTCTCGCGCGCCATCTGTTGCGCCTGTGCGATCGGGACCACCCCGACCTGTTGCCCTTCGCTATCGATGAGGCGAACTTCGGTAGCACGAATCAACTCGTTGATACGGTTTTCGGGTTCTACGGGTCTGCGGTCGAATCTCGATCCTCGTCTTGGCGGGTAAATGCGGAACTTCCTCCCTGTTGGTTAAGTCCGGGGAATGTACGAATAAACCCAACCAAAGTCAACGAAACCGGCGGGAATTCCACGAGCTAACCGGATTTCGCCGATCGCGTCCAACGAGCATGAGAAACGCCGCTCTCGCGCTCGTCCTCGCCGCCGCTCTTCCGCTCGCTGCCCAAAACCTCTCGAACGCCCACGTCACCACCGTCCGGGCCGCGGGCGATCTCGGCGCGCAGGTCCGCGCCGCCACCGGCTGGATCGGCTACACCGTTCCGTCGGCGCCGAACTTCCACGGCAACGACTGCGGCTACTGCTCGCTCGCCGAGTATCACGGACGCTGGTCGAACGAGTCGCGAACGCCCGACGTGGGGCACGACTCGATGATCGTCTACCGCGTGGCCGGCGGAACGGTCGAGCGGATCCGCGTCTACTCCACCGGATGCTCGGTCGACGGCGACGGCATGAACGTCACCTGGATCGAGAACGTCAATCCGCGTGCGAGCATCCGATTCCTCGAGACCCTCATCGACGACACCCACCATGAAGCACTCGCGGCGATCGCCTCCCACGCCGACGAGTCCGCGACCGACGTCCTCGATCGTCTCGCACACTCCGACCGGCCGGCCGGCTTCCGCGGGGACGCCCTCTTCTGGCTCGGCATCGCCCGCGGACACCGCGGATACGAGATCGTTCGCTCCATCACCACCAATCCGAACGAGGTGCCGACGGTGAAGGAGAAGGGCGTCTTCGCGATGATGCAGAGTCATCAGCCGGAAGCGGTCGACGACGTGCTCAGCATCGCGAAGCATGACGAGAGCTCGAAAGTTCGCGGCCAGGCGCTCTTCTGGCTGGCGCAGGCGGCGGGGAAGAAGGCGGCCGGCGCGCTGCGCGACGCGGTCGACAACGACCGCGACGCCAGCGTCAAAGACAAGGCGGTCTTCGGGATCTCGCAGCTTCCCAACGACCAGTCGATCCCGTTGCTCGTCGATCTGATGCGCAATCACCACAACTCTGCGGTCAGAAAGAAGGCGGCGTTCTGGCTCGGACAGAAAAACGATCCGCGCGCGGTCGCCGCCATCGAAGACTTCCTGAAGCGTTAAGAAGCGCGGCGCCGCGCGTTGTTCACGGTCGCGCGCGGCCGTTGCGGGGCGGGTTCTTCTTCCTCTTCCGCTTCGATGGTCCAGTTGCGCCAGCGGTCGGCACGCTCGAGGTAGACGATCATCCCGGCCGCCACAGTCACCGTGCCGAGGAGCACGACGACGATTTCAGGATTGCGGCGCAGGTAGTCGGTGACGTCGTCGAGCATCTCCTCGACGTCGGTCTGCTCGAGGCGGGTGCGGATCTTGTCGACGGCGATGTCGAGCAGCCCGAGGCGCTGGACCAGGTCCATGATGGTGTCGCTGGAGACCGCGCCCCCGAGGCCGGCGGCCGTCTTCCGGATCGCGCTCACCGTTCCGCCGCTCTTGCGGGAGCGGCTATTTTCATTCGATGCCATGGCGTTCCTCCGTACGGATTCAGTGCAAGGAGATGACCAGAATGGGCGTCGTTACTCGTTACTCGTTATTCGTTACTCGTTACTCCGAGTCGCTTCCGGCCGTTTCCCCGAGTAACGAATAACGAGTAACGCTACCGTGGTAGCCTGGTATTCATGTCCACCGTCGTCGAGCGCACGCAGACTGGAGTCCGCATCGAGAAACGCATCCTCAAAGTCCTCAAGGGGCTCGCCGAGTACCACGACATGAGCCTCGGTGACCTCATCGAGGGAATCGTCCTCCATGCTTTCGAGGGGAAGGCTCCGTTCGGTTCGGACTCGCTGAAACGGATCGCCCACCTAAGGAAGGTGTACGGACTCGACCTCACGGCGGCGCACAGTCACAAGCTCATCGAGAGCACCAAGGCGAGGCCATCCGGAAAGAAATCGTGACGTCGCTCCCCTGGGCACGTTTTTGCACCACGCGCAAAGCGTAGTGATTGACCTGACCAGGAGAGAAGACATGAGATTTCGACGAGTTGTATTGACCGCTGTCGCGGCCGGTGCGCTCGTGATCGCCGGCGGATGCCGCAGCGCGAGAACGAGCTCAACGACCACGACAACCGACGGGATGTACAGCAGTACCACCAACTCCACCACCGTTGCCGACAACGGCACGGCCACAACCACCGTGACCACCCCCAGCAACACCGTCGTGGCCCAGTCGCAGCCGGTGACGCCGCCGGTCACGAACACTTCGACGACCCGTTCGAGCACCACGACCATCACCTACCCCGACGGAACGGTGAAGACGATCAACGGCGACAACGCTGATGCGACAGCGGCGACGACCACCACCGCAACGGCTTCCGGCGCGCCGGGAACGGTGACCACGCACACCGTCACGACAATCACCACCAAGACGACCACGCCGCCAGCCACCACCGTCGTCCAGACAACCGTGCCGGCGCCGTATACGACGACCTACATGCCGCCGCCGCAGACCAGCTCGTCGACGACGATCTACCAGCCGGCGTACCCGGTCTTCTATCGCGGCCGCCGTTATCCCGGCCTCGACTTCCTGGCCTTCGCGACCCGCGCCTCGTTCAGCACGAACAACCGCAGCCTCGACGGCACGGTCAACACCGGCGCCCTCGGCACGGACATCCGCAACGAAAACGGCTGGGGCCTCGGCTTCAACAAGTATTTCGGCAGCCACTGGTCGACCGAGTTCACCGCGTCGCGCATTCAGCCGCGCGCCACGCTGACGCCCTCGAACTCCGCGGTTAATCCGATCACCGGCCTTCACATCCAGATGACTCCGATCACCGGCACGCTCCAGTTGCACTGGAACCCGCGCTCGTCGGTCGACCTCAACATCGGCGGCGGGGCCGCCTATGTGATGTTCAAGGCCGACAAGTCGTTCAACCCCGGCCTCTCGGGACTCACCAGCGTCAACTTCAAAGACGAGTTTGGCCCGCTCGTCAACGCGGGCCTCGCGTTCAACATGAGCCGCAACTTCGGCATCCGCTTCGACGCGAAGTACATGTGGATCCGCGCCCGCGCCACCACGACGTTCAACGGCGTGAACACCATCGGCAACGTCGGCAACAGCGAACACTTCGGCCTCAACCCCTTCGTCCTCTCCGCCGGCCTCCGCTTCGGCTTCTAGACGTAGATGTACGGCGACCGCCGCTCCAAGGGAGCGGCGGTCATCGACACGGCCGAACCGTAGAGGCGCTGGTACGCTGTCGGGATGCGATAGCATCTTGTCGCGTTGCTGATTTCCGCCGCGCTTGCGCATCCGCTTTCAGCATCGACCGACGCACTCCGTCCAACTCTGCAAGGTCTGGTCGGCGGTGAAGTTTCTCGACCCCCAACTCATGGTCCAGCCGGTCGACTGGGATCATTCGCTCCATCCCCGCGGCGCTCCAAGTCGACGAGCGAGCGGACCCGCGAGCGGCGAGGGCATGTCCGCCGATCAGTGCGTGCGACACGTGCCGATCGGCAAGGTACGCGTACAGGCGCTGTAGCGCGTTCATTTTTGCTGCATGCAGCGCGAGAATCGGCGGCCTTGCTGACGCGAAGCGCGGATCCGGCGCACCGCTTCGTCTCGGGTATGTGCTGGCCGGCCGCGTAGGGCGATACCCTCTTCGACCATCGATTCGGCGAGGGCGACACGCTCGGCCGGCGTCATCGCGAGGATCTTTCCGCGCTGCTCGCGTTTCAGATCGTCGGCTACGGATCGCATCACCATGGTAGGCCCTAGCGGACTCGAACCGCTGACCTCTACCGTGTCAAGGTAGCGCTCTAACCAGCTGAGCTAAGGGCCTGGGAGGCAGGTCGCCGTTTCCGAACGGGACGGCTCGCGCCGCTATTCCTTCGGAACGGGAGGGCGAGGATAGCCCAGATCCACGCGCTGCTCAACCCCGACTCCCGCCGCACCACTCCCGACTCACGGTATCCGGTGACCATTCGGTTAACGTAGATGACTGCTCGGTCATTACGACATACCATGCAGTCACCTTGAAGACCAAAGCCGCCGTGGTGGAGGAGTTTCGCAAGGAGTCGATTTGCGACGCCGCGATGCGCGTGGTGGCCCGCAAGGGGATGAAGAACGTCACCGTCCAGGACATCGCGGACGAGGCGGGGGTCGCGAAGGGGACGGTGTACATCTACTTCCAGTCGCGCGACGAGATCCTCGCGCGCACGATGGAGGGGGCGACCGAGAAGCTCGTCGAGAAGCTCGCCGACGCCTGCCGCGAGTGCCGCAGCTTCCGTGACATGATGGAGCGTCGCGTCCGGACGCAGCTCCAGCACTTCGAGGAGAACCGCGACTTCTTCCGCCTCTACCTCGCCATGGCGGAGCCGTTCGGCGAGCGGCGGCTGAAGCAGCATCCGACTTACCTGACCTACCTGAAGCAGCTCGAGACGATCATCCGCGAAGGGATCGAGCGCGGCGACGTCCGCGACGCCGACGTCGGCCGCCTCGCCATCTCGATCGCTGCCGTCGTCCGCGAAATCATGCTGAACCGGATCGTCGATCGCGATCCGCCGCCGATCGACGACGACGTCCGCTTCGTCGTCGACTTCGTCATGCGAGCGGTTGAGGAGAAACAGTGAAAGCGCTTGTATCAAGAGTGTGGGTGGTCGTTCGGTCCGCTCGCCGCCGAAGGCTGGGAGAGGGTGCAGGGGTGAGGGGCGTGGTGAAGGGATTGAGGTTCGAGGGAAGAGGTGAGAAGCCGATGACTTCCTCGTTCTTACCTCGAACCTCGAACCTCGAACCACCTCTCTTAATAACGCCGCTGACCATTCGCGCGATCGTTTAGGAGTTCATGTGCAAAGGCCATTAAAAGTATCGAGACTCGCCGCACCGATCCTTCTTCTTCCGCTGACCGCCGCCCTTCTCGCCGGATGCGGCAAGGGCGCGGCGAAGCAGAAAGACAACGCGCCGGCTCCGCCGCCGCATGTCGTCGTCACGACCGTCGTCCAGCGCGACCAGCCGATCATGCGCGAATGGATCGGGACGACCGCGGGCGATGTGAACGCGGACATCCGGCCGAAGACGGATGGCTATCTGTTGCGGCGCGCGTATCAGGAGGGGAGCTTCGTTCATCGCGGCCAGCTCCTCTTCGAGATCGATCCGCGGCAGGCGGAGTCGCAGCTCCGGCAGGCGGAGGCCAACGTCGAGCAGGCGAAGGCGGGACTCACGAAGTCGCAGCACGACGTCGACCGCTACGAGCCGCTCGCGGCGCAGCGCGCGCTCAGCCAGCAGGAGCTCGACAACGCGCGCTCCGCGCGTGCCGCGGCGCAGGCGACCGTCGGCGCGCTCGAAGCGGCCGTCGAACAGGCGAAGCTCAACCTCTCGTGGACGAAGGTGACCTCGCCGATCGACGGCATCGCTGGACTCGCGAAAGGGCAGGTCGGCGATCTCGTGAGTCCGCAGACCGTCCTCACCACCGTCTCCACCGTGAATCCGATCCGCGTCGAGTATCAGGTGAGCGAGCAGGAGTACCTGCAGTTCCAGAGCGATCCGGCGATGCGCAACGCGGAGCTGGAGCTCGTCCTCGCCGACGGCTCCACGTTCCCGCAGAAGGGCCACATCGCACTCTCCGGCCGCGACGTCGACGTGAAGACCGGCACGATCACGACCGTCGGCCTCTTCCCGAACCCCGGCAACGTGCTGCGTCCCGGCCAGTACGCGAAAGTGCGCGCCGCGACGTCGATCGTTCGCGGCGCGTTGCTCGTTCCGCAGCGTGCGGTGAATGAGCTGCAGGGCACCGAGCAGATCGCGGTCGTGGACGCCAGCGACACCGTCGCGGTCCGCGCCGTCACGACCGGCGCGCGCGTCGGCAGCGACTGGGTCATCGACAACGGCCTCAAACCGGGCGACCGCGTGGTGATCGAAGGCTTCGCGAAAGTGAAGAACGGCGAGAAAGTCGTCCCTGAAGAAGCGGCGGCCGAGGCGGCGAAGTAATGGCGAGTTTCTTCATCAACCGCCCCATCGTCGCGATCGTCATCTCGATTCTCATCGTCCTCGGCGGTCTCGTGGCGATGAGCGGCCTCCCGATCGCGCAGTTCCCCGACATGGTTCCACCGCAGATCCAGATCCAGGGGCAGTACCCCGGCGCCGACGCGCTCACGGTCGAGCAGTCGGTCGCGACGCCGATCGAGCAGCAGATGAACGGCGTCGAGGACTCGCTCTACATCCAGTCGGTCAACGCCAGCGACGGCACGGCCACCGAGCGCGTCATCTTCGACGTCGGCACCGACCGCAACGCCGATCAGGTCAACGCGCAGAACCGCGTCTCGCAGGCGACGCCGAGCCTCCCGCAAGAAGTGACGCAGTTCGGCCTCACGTACCGCAAGACGCAGGGCGTCCCTTTGCTGATCGTCGCGATCTATTCGCCGAAGGGGACGTACCCCGGTCTCTTCCTCGGCAACTACGCGACGATTAACGTCAACGACGCGATCTACCGCGTTCCCGGCGTCGGCCAGGTCCTCAACTTCGGCGCGTCCGAATACGCGATGCGCATCTGGCTCAAGTCGGACCAGCTCGCGAAGCTCGGCCTCACCGTTGCCGACGTGCAGCGCGCCGTGCAATCGCAGAGCACCGTCAATCCGGCGGGGCAGGTCGGCGCCGAGCCGGCCCCGGCGGGGCAGGAGTTCACCTATACCGTTCGCGCGCAGGGGCGACTCACGACACCCGAGGAGTTCGCGAACATCGTCGTGCGGATCAACCCCGACGGTTCGACGGTCCGTGTCGGCGACGTGGCGCGCGTGGAGCTCGGCGCGCTCTCGTACAAACAGATCGGCCGGTACAACGGGCAGGCTGCGTCGGTCATCGGCATCTACCAGGCGCCGGGCTCGAACGCTCTCGCGGTGGCGCAGGGCGTTCGGGCGCAGATGGAGAAGATCAGCCAGAGCTTCCCCGAGGACATGAAATACGCCGTGGTCGTCGACACGACCGCTCCGGTCGACGAGGGCATTCACGAGATCGTCATTACGCTGCTCGAGGCGCTCGCGCTCGTGGTCCTGGTCGTCTTCCTCTTCCTGCAGAACTGGCGCGCGACGCTGATTCCGATCATCGCCGTCCCGGTGTCGCTCATCGGCACGTTCGCCCTCTTCCCGCTCCTCGGCTTCTCCATCAATACACTGTCGCTCTTCGGGCTCGTCCTCGCGATCGGACTCGTCGTCGACGACGCGATCGTCGTTGTCGAGGCGGTCGAGCACCACATCGCCGAGGGGATGACGCCGCGCGCGGCGACCGTGCAGGCGATGCGCGAGGTGTCGGGGCCGGTCGTCGCGATCGCGCTCATCCTCTCCTCCGTCTTTTTGCCGGTCGCGTTCATGGGCGGCATTCAGGGGCGCCTCAATCGTCAGTTCGCGGTGACGATCGCGGTCTCGGTGCTGATCTCGGCGTTCAACGCGCTCAGCCTCTCGCCGGCGCTTTCGGCGATGCTGCTGCGGCCGCGGCGCGAGGCGACCGGGCCGCTCGGCCGCTTCTTCGCGGTGTTCAACCGCGGATTCGAACGCGTCACGAGCCGCTTCATCGGGACCTCGGGATTCCTGATCCGGAAGGCGATCGTGACGCTCGTGATCCTCGCCGCGTTCGCGGTCTTCGCCGGCCTCCTCGGCAAGAAGATTCCGAGCAGCTTCGTCCCCGATGAAGACCAGGGCTACGTGTTTCTTCAGGTCCAGTTGCCCGACGCCGCGTCGTTGCAACGCACTGACGCCGTCTGCCGCAAGGTCGAGAAGATTCTGAGCGAGACGAAGGGCATCCACAGCTACAGCACGATCGCCGGATTCAGCCTCCTGGCATATGTCTCGGCGACGTACAACGGCTTCTTCTTCGTGAGTCTCGATCCGTGGGACGCGCGGCGGGGGCCGGGGATGGACGCGAAGGCGCTCGTCGCGAAGATCAACCAGCGCTTCAGAGCGGAGATCCCCGAGGCGGGGGTGTTCGCGTTCCTGCCGCCGCCGATTCCCGGCCTCGGCACGGCCGGCGGCTTCTCGTTCTGGCTGCAGGATCGAAGCGGCGGCACGGTCGCGATGCTCGACGAAAACCTGCAGAAGTTCCTCGCGGCCGCGAAGAAGCGTCCGGAGCTGCAGAACGTGACGAGCACCTTCCGCGCGGCGGTGCCGCAGATCTACGTCGACGTCGACCGCGACAAGGCGCTCAAGCAGGGCGTCCCGATCGGCGACGTCTATCAGGCGCTGCAGACGTACCTCGGCGGCACGTTCGTGAATCAGTTCAATCGCTTCGGCCGGCAGTGGCGCGTCTTCATGCAGGCCGACGCCGTCGACCGCATCACGCCCGACGACATCGGCCGGTTCTACGTGCGCAACAACGACGGCAACATGGTGCCGCTCTCCGCGCTGACGACGGTCCGCACGACCTCGGGGCCGGAGTACACGCAGCGCTTCAACCTCTTCCGCGCCGCGCAGATCAACGGCTCGTCAGCGCCCGGATACAGCTCCGGCCAGGCGATGGACGCGCTCGAGCAGGTCGCGGCGCAGACCCTGCCGCGCGACATGGGCTACGACTGGTCGGATCTGTCGTTCCAGGAGAAGCGGGCGTCCGGGACGACGGGACGCGTGTTCGCGCTCTCGATCGTCTTCGTGTTCTTGATCCTCGCGGCGCTGTATGAGAGCTGGTCGTTGCCGTTCAGCGTTCTCCTCTCCGTTCCGGTCGCGGTGTTCGGCGCATTCGTCGGATTGATGCTTCGCAAGTTCAACTTCGACGTCTTCGGGCAGATCGGTCTGATCGTGCTGATCGGGCTCGCGGCGAAGAACGCGATCCTCATCGTGGAATTTGCGAAGGCGGAGTTCGAGAAGAGCGGCGACCTGGTCGAGGCGGCGCTGCACGGCGCTCGAACGCGATTGCGGCCGATTCTGATGACCTCCTTCGCGTTCATCCTCGGCTGCGTCCCGCTCTGGATCGCGACCGGCGCCGGCGCCGCCTCCCGCCAGATCCTCGGCACCGTCGTCGTCGCCGGCATGCTCGCCGCGACCGTCCTCGGCGTCTTCCTCATCCCAGCGCTCTACGTCATCGTCGAGCGCCTGGCGCGATCCGAACGCAAGCTCGACTCGCGGTTGTCGCATGAACGCGAAACGGCGGAGGCGCACGCATGATCGCGCGATACGGGGAAAACGAGCAGACAAGAATGTCTGCTCTCCACGCGGAGCGCAGACATTCTTGTCTGCGCGGGATCGCGATTCTCTCGCTCGTGATCTTCGCAGGGTGCACGGTCGGGCCGAACTACCAGCGGCCGAACGTGACCATTCCGGACCACTATTACGGTGCGCCGGCGAATGCGGCGGCGGAAGTCGACTGGACGGAGCTCTTCCACGATCCGGTGCTGAAGGCGCTCGTCGACGAGGCGGTGAACAACGGCTTCGACGCGCGCATCGCCGCGGCGCGGGTCGAACAGGCGCGTGCGCGATACGGCATCGCCGGATCGCAGCGGTATCCGAACGTCGGATACCAGGGCGTCTACGAATACGGCCACACCTCGACCTTCGCGACGCCGAGCGACACGACCGGCGGGATCCTCGTCGCGAACGTCAACGTCGGATGGGAGGCGGACCTCTGGGGCCGCATCCGCCGGCTGAACGAAGCGGCACGCGCCGACTACCTCGCGACCGAGGAGGCGCGGCGCGCCGTTCTGCTGTCGCTGGTCTCCGAAGTTGCCTCGGCATACTTCGATCTGCGCGAGCTCGACGCGGAGCTGGAGATCGCGAAACGAACCACAGGCACTCTGCAGAGCACCGCGGAGCTGTTCCGCAAGCGCGCCGAAGGCGGCACGGCCTCGGGACTCGACACCTCGCGTGCCGAGGCGTTACTGGCGACTGAGTCGGCGCAGATTCCGCTGCTCGAGCGGGCGATCGTCGCGAAGGAAAACCAGATCACGTTCCTCCTCGGCCGCGTGCCGGGACCGGTACAACGCGGACTCGCGCTCGATCAGCAGCCGTTGCCGCCGTCGATCCCGGCGGGACTTCCTTCAGCGCTGCTGCTGCGGCGTCCCGACATCCTTCAGGCCGAGCAGGAGCTGATCGCGGCGAATGCGAACATCGGCGTCGCGCAGGCGGCGTTCTATCCGACGCTCAGTCTCACGGGACTCCTCGGCGGACAGAGTCCCGAGCTCGCGTCGCTCCTCGGCACTGGCCGCAACTGGAGCATCAGCGCCGGTCTGCTCGGTCCGATCTTCAACGGCGGACGTCTGCGCAGCCAGCGGCAGCTCGCGGTCGCACAGTTCGACGAAGCGCGCGTCGCGTACGAACGCGAGATCACCCTGGCGCTCGGCGAGGTCTCGACCGATCTCGTTGCGAGCCAGAAGCTCGGCGAGGCGGAGACGCAGCGCACGCGCGCTGTCGAATCGGACCGCGAGGCGGTGCGGCTCGCGACGCTTCGCTACGAGTCGGGTTTCTCCGCCTACTTCGAAGTTCTCGACGCGCAGGAGCAACTCTTCACCGCGGAAACCAGCGCCGCCCAGACGCGCCGCGACCGCCTCGTCGCCCTCGTCGACCTATATCGCGCCCTCGGCGGGAACTGGGATTCACCACAGAGACACTGAGCATACAGAGGATTATTTTGAGAAAAATCTCAGCGTTCTCTGCGCCTCCGTGGTGAACCCGTTTTCCATCGGCGGGAACTGGGACTCACCACAGAGACACTGAGAACACAGGGGGTTTTTTTGAGAAAAACCTCTGCGTTCCCTGTGTCTCTGTGGTGAACGCTTCTCCGCCTTTGTGTTGAACGCCGTTCCCCCCCAGCGTGCCCAACTGGCAAGGATTTTGGAGAAGTACAGCTCAGCTTCTACCGTCTGAATCAGAGGTTGGACAAGCTGTTATGTCGTCGCTAGAAAGCGTCGCCGCGACCGGGATCGAGGGACTGGACCACATTCTCAAGGGCGGGTTCCCTCGCAATCACGTCTATCTCATACAAGGCGATCCGGGCGTCGGAAAGACGACTCTTTCGCTGCAGTTTCTGCTCGAGGGTGCGCGCGCCGGCGAGAAGGCGCTGTACATCACGATGTCGGAGTCCGAGCGCGACCTGCGCGCCGTCGCGAAGTCGCACGGGTGGGACCTGGGCGACATTGCCATCTTCGAGCAACTCGTCGGCGAGGATGCGCTGACCGACGACTCGACCATCTTTCAGGCGGCGGAGATCGAGCTCGGTCCGACCGTTCGCACCATGCTCGACGAGATCAACCGGCTGAAGCCCGATCGCGTCGTCCTCGACTCGCTCTCCGAGATCCGGCTGCTGGCGCAGAGCTCACTGCGATACCGCAAGCAGATCCTCGCGCTCAAACAATTCTTCGACGGCCGGAACATCACCGCGCTGTTGCTCGACGACCGGACGTCCGAGGACAAGGACATGCTGCTCCAGAGCGTGCCGCATGGTGTCGTTGAGTTGGAGCGCTACACACCCATTTACGGCACGTCCCGGCGGCGGCTGCAGATCGTGAAAGTCCGCGGACTGCAGTTCAGTTCGGGCTACCACGACTTCAACATCCTCCCCGGCGGCATCGTCGTCTATCCGCGCCTCGTGGCTGCCGAATCGCGCGTGCGAATCCCTCAGGAATTCGCGTCGAGCGGCATACACGATCTCGACGTACTGGTCGGAGGCGGCATCGATCGCGGCACCAGCACGCTGATCATGGGACCGGCGGGCGGCGGCAAGTCGGTCCTCGCGACGCAGTACGCGGTCGCGGCGGCGGCGCGCGGCGAGAAGGCCGCATTCTTCACGTTCGATGAGAGCCTGACCACGCTCTTCAACCGCTCCGACGCCATCGGCTTCGGCCTCTCGGATCTCGTCGAGGCGGGAAAGATCACGGTGCAGCAGGTCGATCCAGCCGAGCTCCAGCCGGGCGAGTTCGCCCAGCTCGTGCGCGACGCGGCCGAAAAGGACGGCGCCCGCGTCATCATCATCGACAGCCTGAACGGCTATCTCAACGCGATGCCGGAAGAGAAGTACCTTCTGCTCCACATGCATGAGCTGCTCGCGTTCCTCGGCCAGCACGGCATCTCGACGATTCTGGTCTACGCGCAGCACGGCCTGCTCGGCGCAAACATGGCGTCGACCGTCGACATCAGCTATCTCGCCGACTGCGTGATCCTCGTTCGCTATTTCGAGGCGCACGGCGAAGTGCGGAAGGCGATCTCCGTCATCAAGAAGCGCAGCGGCGCCCACGAGACCGCAATCCGCCGGCTCCAGATCACCTCCGACGGTGTCGCCATCGGTCCGCCGCTGAAACAGTTCCGCGGCGTGCTCGCCGGGGTTCCGGTCCTGGTGGACGTAGACGACCGCGAGGACGAAAGGGTCTGACGTGACGAGTGCGCTCATGAAAGAAGCGCTGAAGACGGCCCGCGTCCTGATTTGCGCGCCGGTGCGCCGCGACATCGACCTCCTCTCGAAACTGCTCGACTCCGCGGGACTCCGCTCGGACGACTGTCCCGATCCGGAAACACTCAGCCAATGCCTCCGCAACGACGCGCTGGCGTTGCTGATCACCGAGGAGGCGCTCGTGCCGGAGGTGGTTCGGACGTTGCGCCACTTCATCGACGATCAGCCGTTCTGGTCCGACTTCCCGATCGTCGTCTTCGGCGGTCCCGACACCGACGCGCGCTACCTCGGCCGACTCGACGAGTTTGGAAGGCGTGCGAACGTCACGCTCGTCGACCGTCCCGTTCGGATGAAGAGCGTCGTCAGCATCATGCGATCGGTGGCGCGCGCGCGCACCCGCCAGTTCGAGATCCGCGATCTCCTCGCCAAGCTCGAAGACCGGATCGCGGAGCGCGACCGCTTCCTCGCGATCCTCGGCCACGAGCTGCGCAATCCGCTGGCGGCGATCGTCCTCGCGGCGCAGATGGTCGATCCTTCCGCCGGGACCCTCGAGGCTGAATATGCCGAACGGATCGATCGCCAGGCGCAACATCTCTCGAGCCTCGTCGACGACCTACTCGACCTCTCCCGAGTCACGACCGGCAAGATCGTCCTGAAGCGAACGGTCTTCGACCTCACGGCGCTGGTCGAAGAATGTGTGAAGGCGATGCAGCCCGATGCGGCTCGCCGGAAGATCCGGCTCACGTTCGAGGGCGCGCGCGAGCCGCTCGTCATTCATGCCGACGAGTTGCGCGTGGAGCAGATTGTCTCGAACCTCCTGACGAACGCGCTCAAGTACACGCGCCAGGACGGCCAGGTCGAGGTGCGCACCGAGCGTCGCGGAAACCAGGCGGCGCTGGTCGTCTCCGATTCGGGCGTCGGCATCGCGCGCGAGCGCCTCGAGACGATTTTCGAGCTCTTCAGCCAGGCGGAGAACGCCATCGGCCGCTCGCAGGGCGGGATGGGAATCGGCCTCAATCTCGTCCGAACGCTCGTCACGATGCATGGTGGAAGCGCCGAGGTGAAGAGCGACGGAATCGATCAGGGGAGCACGTTCACGGCCTTTCTGCCGCTGTCGTCGGAAGCGACGGTCTCGCTGGCACCTCGCGCCGCGAAGGCGAGCCCGGATGGCGAGACGTCCGTCGTCCCGACCCGGAGCATCGTCATCGTCGACGACAACCCCGACATCCGCGACCTGCTGCAGATCAAACTGAAAAAGCTCGGTCACGCCGTCGACACGGCGGCCGACGGTAACGCGGGGCTGAGGTGCATCGCCGAAAAACGCCCCGACATCGCCATCATCGACATCGGCATGCCGGGGATGGACGGCTACGAGCTCGCGAAACGCGTCCGCGAGAAGCTCGACGGCCGCATCCTCCTCATCGCCCTCACCGGCTTCGGCCAAGCCGACGACCGCGAACGTGCCGCCGCCTCCGGCTTCGACGAACACCTCACCAAGCCGATCCGCGTCGAGGAGCTCCAGCAGATCTTCATGCGCCGCTTCAGCGAAGACGCGGCGTAAGCTTTCCGAATGCACGTTGTGGTGGTCGGTGCGGGAGCGTTTGGAGGGTGGACGGCGCTCCATCTGCAGCAGATGGGGGCGCGGGTGACGCTCGTCGATGCGTTTGGGGCGGGGAACAGGCGTTCCAGCTCCGGCGGCGAGACGCGGGTGATCCGGGCGGTGTATGGGCCGGACCGGATCTACGTCGAGATGGTGAAACGCGCGTACGAGCTTTGGGAGGCGCTGCCGGAGTCTGTGTACGTCGAGACGGGCGTGCTCTGGATGATGCACGGCGATGACGACTACGTTCGCTCCTCGGCGCCGATCCTCCATGACGTCGGATTCGTCCTCGATCAGATCGGCGTCGAGACGGCTGCGAATCGATGGCCGCAGATCAACTTTCGCGGTGTGCAGTCGGTCTGGTTCGAGCCACGCGCGGGAGCGTTGTCGGCGCGGCGGGCGTGCGGCATCGTCCGCGATCTGTTCGTGAAGAACGGCGGCGCGTTTCGTATAGAAGCGATCATTCCCGAGGAGCTGATCGAGAGCGGCGAGGCTGACGCCTACGTCTTTGCGTGTGGTCCGTGGCTCGGCAAGCTCTTTCCCGACGTCATCGGCGATCGCGTGCACCCGACGCGGCAGGAGGTCTACTACTTCGGCACGCCGCGCGGCTCCGACCGATTCTCGGCGCCGCATTTCCCGATCTGGATGGACTTCGCGGAACGGATCGTCTACGGAATCCCTGACATCGGAGGGCGCGGCTTCAAAGTCGCCGATGACACGCGCGGCGGGACCATCGATCCGACGACCGCAGATCGAACACCGTCGCCCGAGGGGATCAAGCGAGCCCGCGACCTTCTCGCGCAGCGCTTTCCGGAGCTGGCGGACGCGCCGCTCGTCGCCTCCGAGGTTTGTCAGTACGAGAACAGCCCCGACGGCAACCTGATCGTCGACCGGCATCCGCACGCGGACAACGTCTGGCTCCTCGGCGGCGGATCGGGACACGGTTTCAAGCTCGCGCCGGCCGTCGGCGAGATGGCGGCGCACGCAATCGTGAGCGGATCAGACATCGATCGAGCCTTCTGCCTTGATCGTCTGGAGAGTTCGCGTCGCGAGACACAGTTCGAACGTAGAAAGTGACACAGATAGTGTCGTCGTTCAGGTCCGTGGTGACGAGCATGAAACAATCGGTCGAGAACGAGCGTACGGCCCTCAAGAACGAGATCGCGGTCGTGGTGTCGCAGCTCGGCGAGCTCACCGCCATCCACATCCGCCCGAAATCGGGGGCGCTACGCGACCACATGATCTGGGTGCTGCGCAATCACACGGGCCACGACGTCTCGCCGGGTGACATCGCCCGCGATCTGAACATGTATCGCGACGCCGATCGTGCCAACATCCGCGGAATCCTCGGGCGTCTGCTTCGCGAAGGCCGCATCGCAAAACGCGCACACGGGCGCTATCGTCTCGCGTAATATCTGCGCATGTCCGTCCTCGACCTTCAGCGTCCGCGGGTTCTCGTCGTCGAAGACGATCCCGGCATCCGTTCGTTGATGCTCGCGGTGGTGCGGCGTGGCGGGTTCGAAGCCGACACGGTCGCGAACGGCATCGACGCGATCGCGACCCTCGCGGCCCGGAGCTTCTCGACCATCGTTCTCGATCTCCTTCTCCCGCACGGCAGCGGCTACGACGTGCTGGAGTGGATGCAGGAGTCGAACCCGGCGCTGCTCTCGCGGGTCATCATTCTCAGCGCGACCAGTCCGATGCTGGTCCGCAAGCACACGGTCGCGCACCGCGTCTTCCGCCTGATGCAGAAGCCGTTCGACATCGAGGAGCTGCTCGAGGTCATTCGCGCGTGTGTCGATCACGACGGCGCCCCCGATCCGTTCCTTGGCGTCCGGATGAAGTCGAGCCAGGCGAATGCGGAGGCCGCGGTCCTCGGCGTCGTTCGACGCGACCCCGCGGCGTTGCACCTCGTCTGGAGTTACGGCTACGAGGACGCGTTCGTGACGCAATTCAATCCGCTGGCGCTCAGCGTGAAGTCGCCCCTCGGCGTCGCCGTCCTCGAGGCCCGCCCAGTCTGGATCCGCTCGCGCGGCGAGCTCGTCGACCAATATCCCGCCCTCCAGAACTCGATCCACAGACGCACGCATGCCGCCGCCGCGGCGCCGATCGTCGATCATGGCGTGGTGACCGGCTCCATCGGCTGGAGATTCAATGAGGAGCAGGCGTTCGACAAGGAGCATCAGGAGCTCCTCCTGTCGATCGCCGCGGAGTGTGCCGCGTTGTCACGAACCACCGGGTAGGGAAACACCGCGCTCGCGGCTCTCCTAAGATGGGTCTATGCAGGATCGGATTCGGGTACTCGTATGCGGAACGGGCAGCGCTGCGCACGTTCTCGGCGCGGTGATCTCCGCCCAGGGCGATGCGGACGTGTCGGTGATGAGCGTCAACGTCGTCCGTGCCAACGCCTGGGCCGAGATTGCGGGCGCCGCGCGGCTCACGGTCACCGGTCGCGACGAGGTGCCGATCGAGGCGACCGGCCTCTCCATCACGAGCGATCCCGAGGCTGCCGCCCGCGATGCCGACTTCGTCATCATCTCCGTCCCGGCGTTCCTGCACCTGCAGTACCTCACCGTGCTCGCGCCATACCTTCCCGAAGGCTGCGTGATCGTCGGCCTGCCGGGGCAGAACGGTTTCGAGTTCGACGTCCGGAAGGCGCTCGGCGACCGATTCGACTCCACGATCGTCATCAACTTCGAGTCGTTGCCGTGGATCTGTCGTACCGACGAATTCGGCCGGTCGGCGCGCATTCACGGTACGAAGAGCCGGCTCGTCGGCGCGATGCACGGCGATCCGTCACGAGCTCGCGTTGCCGATCCGGCCGCCGTTCTCCAACGGCTCCTCGGCGACACGCCGCAGCTCGTGATCAACGGCCATCCGCTCGGCATCACGCTCCGCGCGCCGAACGCGTACAGCCATCCGCCGATCATGTTCGGCCGCTGGAAGGACTGGGACGGCGTCGGTCTCGACGCGCCGCCGCTCTTCTACCACGGCGTCGACGAGGAGACGGCGGCGCTGCTCGAGGAGATCAGCGACGAGGTCGTGGCGACCAGCCGGTCGATCATGCGCGGGCATCCGGGCGTCGACCTCTCGCAGGTCATCCCGATGTACGAGTGGGACATCGGGTGCTACGGCGCGGACATCGCCGACAAGACGAACCTCATGACCGCGCTGCGGACCAACTCCGGCTACGAGGGGATGACGCATCCGATGATTCGGCGCGGCAACGAGTACGTCCCCGATTTCTCGCACCGCTTCCTGACCGAGGATGTGCCGTTCGGGCTCGTGGTGATACGAGGAATCGCGGAGCTCGCGGGGGTTCCAACGCCGCAGATGGATCGCGTACTCTGCTGGTCACAGCATGCGATGGGGCGCGAATACCTTCTCGGCAAGGAGCTGCGCGGCCGCGACGTCGCGTTCACCCGCGCGCCGCAGCGCTACGGCTACTCGCTCGACGACATCCTGGTGGCCTGATTGACTCCACGCTCGGTTGCGATCATCGGCCTCGGGCCGAAGGGTCTCTACTGTCTCGAGCGTCTCTGCGCCGAATTTGCCGCGCGGCCCCTCGAAGAGGGGCTCGTCGTGCACGTCTTCGATCGTGCGGAATGCAGCCCTATCTACGACACGACGCAATCGGATCACATCCTCGTCAATGTCGCCGTCGGCGAGATCGACCTCTGGGACGCGGATGATCCGCCGCCCGCGGCCGGCCGTGGGCCGAGCTTTCTGGAGTGGTACGGCGAGCCGCTGACCGGCAACGAGTACCTCCCCCGATCCGTCGTCGGCCGCTATCTACGCGACTGCCTGCATCGGATGCTCGATCGCGTCCCGTCGGGGATGACGATCGAATACCACCGCGAAGAGGTCATCGACATCGAAGGGAGAGGCGTCCGCCTCTCCGTGAGGTGGGATGGCGGCGAAATCATCGTCGACAGAATCCTGCTCGCGACCGGCCACCAGCAGCCGTCCGAACCGCCGGCGTCCGAGGGCGAGATGGTCATCCCGTTCGTCTACCCGGTGAAGGAGCGGATGCGCGCCGTTCCAGCAGGCGCACGCGTGGCGATGCTCGGCATCGGCCTCACGTTCATCGACGCCGTGCTGGAGCTGACCGAGGGGAGGGGAGGGCGGTTCGACGACGGAACATACATTCGGAGCGGGAACGAGCCGGCGGTGATCTTCCCGTACAGCCGGACGGGGCTCCCGATGACGCCGAAGCCGAACGACCTTCCTGCGACGCGGCGGCAGTTGCGCTTCGTGACCGAGGAAGCGCTCGCGGCGTTGCGTCGCAACGGTCAGGTCGATTTCGAGCGCGACGTCGTGCCGCTGATCGATCGCGAGCTCGAAGGCTTCGACTGGCGTGCCGCGATCAATCCGATAGTCGATGACGTCACGCGCTACATGGAAGAGGCGATCGAGAGCGCCAAGAGTGAAGTGACGCCGATCAGCCTCTGGTACGAGATCCGGACGGCGCTCAACAACGTGCTGCGCTTCGGCGGCTTCACGCCGGAGTCGCACCGGGCGCTGGTCGAGCACTACTTCCCGCGATTCAAGCGGGTTGTCTTCGGGCCGCCGGTGATCAACGCCGAGAAGATCCTGGCGCTGACGAAGGCGGGCGTTATCGACTTCCGCTATTCGCGCGCGCCACGTGTCGACGGCGTCGACGTCCTGATCGACGCACGCTTTCCGAAGACCGACATCACGCGCGACGCCTCGCCGCTCTACCGCAACCTCATCCGCCGCGGCACCATCCGTCCCTTCCGCAATGGCGACTACCTCCCCGGCGCGATCGACATGACCGAGGGAACCCAGAACGTGATCGGAGCGGACGGCGACGTCCACGAGAACATCGCCGTCATCGGCATCCCAACCGAGGGGAACTTCGTCGGCAACCTGACCATCGGGAGAGATCCCTTCGCCGCGCGATGGGCGAGAGAGGCGGTATGTGTGGGGTCGGCTCTCAGCCGACCCAGGGCCGGCTGAGAGCCGGCCCCACACACAACACGCTACGTCGTTCCCTCCGGGCGCTTGAGGTTCTTGTTGTCGACGTCGAAGATGTGCTGCGCGAACTTCCAGCGGTGGCCTTCCGGGTCGATGCACTCGTAGCAGCGGTCGCCCCAGAACGCATCGGCGATGTCGCGGTGAATGACGGCGCCGCCCGCCTTGGCCCGCTCGTAGTGCGCGTCGACGTCATCGACGAAGATGTAGAGCCGCTGCTGGATCTTCCCGTCGGACGACTTCGGCGACGTCCACGCCGGGTTCTCCTCGGTCAGCCCCAGCATCACCAGCGATTCCGGGCCGATCTCGAGCTCGCCATGCACGGCCTTGCCGCTGTCATCCGTCATCCGGAGGCGGACCGGAAAACCGAACGCGTTCGATAGCCAGTCGATCGCTGCTCCGACGTCGTCGTAGAAGAGATGGGGGGTCACTCGAGGCATGTCAACGGGCGGGTTGGATGTCATGTACCAATTGTACAGGGTAGGGAAATACCTCTATCCTGACTCTCCTAAGCGTCAGCACAGCCCACACCCGCCCGTTTTCAGAGAAAGGAGTACCTATGTCCGGCCAATCCTGGTCGATCAAGATCACTTCCAACGGCTTCGAGGTCGATGCCTACGACCAATCCGGCTCGACCCTCAATTGCCAGAACGGCGACGTCGTCTCGTGGAACAACACGACAGGTCAGCCGCAGACGCCCATTCAGACCGACTCCACTTTCCGGACCCAGCAAGGTGCGCTCTGCGCCGAGATCGCCGCGGGAAAGTCGTCGACGCCCGGCTACATCCCGGATTTCGAGAACAGCGAGGGCAAAGCCATCCCCGGGAAGATCTACTACGTCCTCAAGAGCAACCCGGCGCAGCAGGGTATCCTCAACGTCGTCGAGTGAGATGCGAACGGATGAGACCATGAACGAGAAAAAATCGCCCAACCTGTCCCTTCTGCTCTGCGCCACGGTTGCCGCACTCCTGCTTCCGTCAATGGCATCCGCGCAGTCGAACACCATCTATTGTGGCCCGACGCAGAAGGCCTACGTGTTCTACCAGCCGCTGCCGACGATTCCTCTCATCGGGTCGACCGGCGGCGCGCTCAAGGGAACCCTATATACCGTCTCACAGCAGGTGCGCATGCCCGCTCGCGCTCCGGGAGCCGGCGTGGGAGCCGACAACCCGGTGTGCTACGCCCAGTGGGTGCGTGCGTACCAGAAAGACGCACCGGCGACTTGGAATCCATCGTCGAGCACGATCACCAACCCGATGCCGGGCCCGGTGCTCCGCGCCCGCGTCGGCGACCTGGTCGAGTTGACGTTTCTCAACGCCATCGACGCGGCGAAGTTCCCCCTCGCCGATCACGGCTGTGACCAGACCACCAACTATCCCGGCACCGGTCCGGGCGCCGACGTGTATCCCGACTGCTTCGCCGACTCGGTCTACACGAACGTCCACTACCACGGCACGCACACGAACCCGAACACGACCGGCGACAACGTCTTTCTGATCATCAATCCGTCGCCGCGCGCCACGGACGGGACGAATACCCCGTTCATCACCGCCGACTCGGTGAAGGACGCGTTCAAGGACTTCTTTGATGAGTGCGAGATGCAACTCAAGCCCGCCACCGGTCCGAAGATCTGGCCGCTCTACTGGGACGAGATCCCGATGACGACCCAGACGCTGCTCCTCAACAACGTCAAGGCGTACGGCCAGCCTACCTGGTATCAGTCGGATCTCGACGCCATCAAAAAGGGCAAGTGGCCGCAGTACTACGCCAGCGCGTATCCCTACTGCTTCAAGCTGCCGGCCTACACCTCGAGCGGCTGGCCTCCGGCCACCAACGCGGCGATGACCGGGGCGCACACGATGGGCATGGGTGCCACCGAAATGCCGGTCGAAGAGGCCGAAGACCCGCAGCGCCCGCTCATCATGGGCCAAGCCCCCGGGACGCACTGGTATCACGCCCACAAGCATGGCTCGACGACCGTCAACGTCCTCAACGGCATGACCGGCGTCTTCATCATCGAAGGGCAGTACGACGACGACATCAACGCCTTCTACGGCGCAAACTGGACGCGCACCCAGCCGGTGATCGTCATCAACCAGCTTGGCTCCCTCCCGCCGCTCGTGAGCGGCCAGCGCGGCGCAGGCCCCGGCCCCGACTTTGCGGTCAACGGCCTGCTGCGTCCCAGCATCTCGATGCCGGGCAACTCGGTGGGGATGTGGCGCATCGCCAACACCTCTTCGCGCTCCGGCGCCTTCTTCATCCCGCCGACCGGCATCCAGTGGATGCAGTTGGCGCAGGATGGCGTTCAGTTCAACAACACCAACTATCGGTCGAGCGAGAACACCTCGTTCGAGATGGCGGCGGGGAATCGCGTCGATCTTCTGGTGAAGGCGCCGTCCTACGTGAGCGGAGGCAACAACTCCTACGACGTCCTCGTCTACCCCACCGTCGATCCGAGCGACCGGCCGCCCGCGCGGGCCGCGACGCCGGTCACCCTGCTGCGCGTGGTCGTCACGCCGAACGGCCCGACGATGAAATTCATGCCGCAGGCGCCGACGTTCCCGACCTTCCTCGCCGACATCGCGCCCAGCGAAGTCAGCGGCACCCAGACCCTCGTCTTCGCCTCCAGCCCGAACCCGAACCGCGGCACTCCCTCCTCACAGACGATCAACGGCAAGAAGTTCGACGGCAGCGTCGGCGCGTCGGTCACGCTGAACAAGGTTCAGGAGTGGAAGATCGTCAACGCCACGTACCCGCCGGCGAACGGCAACCAGATCTCGCATCCGTTTCACATCCACATCAACCCGTTCCAGATCTTCGAGTTCTTCGATCCGAACGCCCTGTTGCCCACCGCGGGCAACCCCGCCGCGGGTCCGGGCACCGTGACGATCACGGCGAATCCCAATGACAATATAAATAATGCGACGGTCAATGGCACCGGCACGACGTTCAACACCACGTTCGCCGTCGGCGACTTCATCTTCATCAACGGCCAGGCGCCGGCGCAGGTCATCGCCATCGGCGGCCCCAGCTCGCTGACGATCAACTTCTCGACCAGTTCGACGAAAGCCGCCACCTATCAATCCGCCATTCCGCTCTACACGATCTTCCAGCCGCTCCCGCATCCGGGCCAGTGCTATCTCAACCCGAACGACAACACCACCTGGCATCCCTGCACGAACAACGTGCCGCAGACGAACGCGGTCTGGTGGGACGTCTTTCCGATCCCGTCAGGCAACATCTTCTTCGCCAACACCACGACGTCGTACCCGATCCCCGGCTATTTCAAGATGCGCAGTCGTTTCGTCGACTACTTCGGCCAGTACGTCATGCACTGCCACATCCTCGCGCATGAGGACCGCGGCATGATGACCGTCGTCAGCGTCGATCCGATCCAGGCAACGTATTCGCACCACTAACTAGCCGTTCTGTTCTGGGTGGGAGCCGCCGACCGGGCGGCTCCCACGTTTCCTCGGAGACACGATGGATCTCTACGCGCGGATTCACTCGATGAAACGGGTGGTGTGGGCCTTCGCGGCCGGCTTGGTGCTCTTCTACACGCCGTACGCCGGACTCGCGAAAGCGGTCACCGAGGGGTTGGTTCCGGGTGTACCGAAAGGGCTGGTGGGGCTCGAGATCCTTCCCGCCGCCATCCTCGGCACGGTCCTGATGGTTCCGCTGAACCTCACGCTCCTCGGGTGGTGGAAGTACGCGAGCGTTCCGTCGCCCGCCGTCGCCCTCTCCGGCTTCGGCCTCGCGCTCATCATCGGCACGACGACCGTTCTCTATACATTCCACGGCATCTCGATCGTCCTGGCGCTGATCCTCATGCGCGGCGGCCTCCTGATCATGGGGCCAATCGTCGACCTCTTCTTCGGACGCCGCGTGCGCTGGTTCTCGTGGGCCGCATTCGGCGTGAGCCTCGGCGCCCTCGGCGTCGCGCTGTTCGTCGCCAACGACTACTCCCTCCCGCTCCTCGCGGCGCTCTGCCTCGCCTGCTATCTCCTCGGGTACGCCCTGCGGACCCCGTGCATGACGAAGCTCGCGAAGGTGAAGGACGCCGGCGTGACGCTCCGCTACTTCGTGCAGGAGGTCCTCGTCACCATCGTTCTCCTGCCGGCGATTCCTGCAGCGATGGCGCTCTTCGGCACGAGCTCCGCCTCGCATGCACTGCGCCGCGGATTCACGACCTTCTGGATCGAGCACCCGGCCGCAGTCGTCCCGGTGATGCTGATCGGCGTCTTCTACGCGCTCCACAACATCTTCGGCACGCTGATCTACCTCGACGGGCGCGAGAACACGTTCTGTATCCCGCTCTTCTGCGGCGCCAGCTTCCTCGCCGGATATTCAGCGATCGTGCTGCTGTCGCTCGCGTTTGGCTTCGCCGCACCGCCGATGTCGCAGCTCGTGTCGTCGAGCATGATCGCGTTCGCGCTGGTGCTCCTGTCGCCGGTCCATCATCGGTTTGAAGATGCATGGGGATGGATCAGCGGACAGCCGCTCCGCGGTGCGGCAGTCGCCGCGGGGCCGCGCCTCATCCTCTTCGTCTGCAGTGGAAACACCTGCCGCTCGCCGATGGCCGCCGCGATCGCGAACTCGCTTTCGAACGGGATCGCGCACAGCGCCGGCCTCACCGCGCGCGACGGCACGCCGATGACCGCCGAGGCGCAGACCTCGCTACGAACCCTAGGCGTCTCGCATCAGCCCCACGTCGCGCGGCCACTGACGCCGCAGCTCGTCGAGACGGCCGACGTCATCTTCACGATGACCCGCGCCCACCGCGAAGCCCTCATCGCCACATTCCCGCACGCCGCCCCGCGGACCCACGCGCTTGATCCGAACGGAGACATCGCCGATCCGATCGGCGGCCCCCAGGACGGCTACGACACGACCGCCCTCCGGTTGCGCGAGCTGGTCTCGATGCGCTTCGCCGACCTCGGCCTGGCATAAGGGGAGCGGACGGGCCGCCGCTAATGCGCGGGCGTTAGCCGCGCTGTCGCGCGGCTGAGGGCGGACGAGACGTCCGCTCCCCTTCGGTTAGAGATTGAGCTTTGCGAGTAGCTGGCGGTAGCGCGGATCGTCGCGGAGCGAGTCGAATGCGGCATCTGTTCTGAGCTCCCAGACGAAGCTGTAGTGAATACGGATCGCGTCATCGAGCGACTGGAAGGCGTGGTCGCGGTCGCCGAGGGCGGCGTAGAGCATGGCGAGCGCGTAGTCGGCGCGTCGCCGCCGGTCGGATGACTCGTCGACGACCACGTCCGGCCAGACGCGCGCGATCAGCTCCTCTTTCGAATAGAGACGCCCGGGCTCCTCGGTGAGCGCCACCAGCAGATCGGCGGCCTTCGGCGGCAGCGAAACAGGCTCGCCGGCCGAATAGAGCAGCCGTTCGCGGCGGTCGAGCCGGAAGCGGCCGAAATCGAGAAAGCGCGATCCCTCAGTCATTCAAGAGGACGCGATCGGTCCCGAAAAGATGCGGTGGCGGCGCGACAGCAGAAGCCGGAACGGGTGAAGGAATTGCGCCGCAAGCGATTCGTGCACGTCCATGCCGTCGACGCCGAAGCGGCGCACCCCATTCGCCGAGGTGACGAACGTTCCGAATGCGGCGTCCCAGACCGAGAAGATGAGACCGTAGTTCCCGTTGTACTCGCGTTCGTCCGTCGAGTGATGCACGGCATGGAATGCCGGACTCACGATGAAGCGGCCGATACGGCCGAACGTCCAGTCCAGCCGCGCGTGCTGCATCGCCTCGCTGAATGTCTGCGCCGCGAGCAGCGGGAACCAGAGCGGTTGCGGAACGCCGAGGATCATCGCGGGGAGCATCATCAACAGGCCGGTGTACATCTGCTCCACGAAATGGATCCGGTTCGCGCTGAGGAACGTGAGCTGCGTCTGCGTGTGGTGCACGCTGTGGAACGCCCAGAGCGGCAGAACCGCGTGCTGGAGCCGGTGGACCCAGTAGATCAGGAGGTCGAACATGATCCAGCACGCGATGACCGCGACCGGCTTCGGCAGGTGTCGGAGCGGCGCGCGCCGCAGAAACTGGACGTGCGGGACGACCAGCGCGAAGAGCGGGAAGACCAGCACGTTGTAGACGCTGCACTTGTAGAAGACGGCGTAGGCGAGGTCGTTCAGCGCGTTTCGCGAGCGATAGATCCCGAAGTCGCGCCGCCCGCGGCGTTCGGCCAGCAGAATGATCGCCACGCAGGCGAGATAGATGCCGACCGCGATGAGCGTGGAGATCACCAGCTCGCGGATGGAGCGGTGGCGCGCGAGAAATGCGACGAGTTCTTTCAAGCGAGGTTCTCGACCGGCGAAACAGCGGCTGTGCGATGGACGACCGACGATCCGAGCGATCGCAGCAACGTCATCGACGGAACTCCGTTCCACCGAAACGCCGCTCCCACCGCGTGGAGCGCCACGTGAAGAAGATACCCTCGGTCCTTCGTTCGCGCACGTCCGTTGTCGTCGAGCACCGCATAGCCGAAGTTCTCGAGCCAGTTGTCCGGCACCTTGCCGAGGTGTCGGGCGAGCATGTCGTTGATCTCCGTGTGAACTTCTCTCGGAAAGCGCACCGTCTTCGTCGCCGCATGAAGCCGCGAGGCCGCCAGCCGGAGAGGAATGTGGCGAAATGTCGCTCCATTCAGCGCGATGCGGAGCCAGTACTCGTAATCCATGCAGTGCCGCAGCGTCCCATCGAATGGCCCGAAACGCTCGATGACGCGCCGGCGGAAGAACACTGCCGGCTGGCAGAGGAAGCAGACGAGCTTCAGCCGCTCCAGCGACCACTCCTCGGTCGGATACGGTCCGAGCGGACGGTCGCAGGCATCGATGTAGTCGGCCTCGCCGTAGACGACGTCGAGTGAAGGATCGCGTTCGAACACCTCGATCGCGGCGTCGACCGCGCCGTCGTAGTAGACGTCATCGGAGTTGAGGTAGGCGAGGATCTCGCCGCTCGCTTCGATGAATCCGGCGTTGATCGCAGCCGTCTGCCCGCCGTCCGGTCCGCTGGTAAACGAGATGCGGTCCCGCCAGCGCTCGAGGATCTCGACCGTCCCGTCGGAGCTCCCGCCATCCTTGACGATGTGCTCGACGTCGGCACGTCCCTTTTGCCGCCGAACGCTCTCCAGCGTCCGCTCGATGAAGCGGCCCTGCTGAAAAGACGGCGTGACGATGGAGACGAGCAAGGTGTGCTCCCTCAGTGGTTTAAGTAGACGTGATCGATTCCTGAGGAGAACTTGAGCAGTTCCTGAAGACCTTTTCCATGGCGAGGACGATCGTGTGCGGGACGCGGCCGATGATAACCCACCAGCCGCGGAAGGAGACTCATGAGAACCGCACGTCTTTTACATCGCCGAAGGATCCGACTCGCACTTCTCCTTTCCTTCCTCGCCCTTCCGGCCGGCGCGCAGAGCGTCACCGTTGGATCGCAGTCGATGGCCGGATCGAATGCGTACTCGTTCAACCCGCCATACACCTTGATCGATCTCTCGCATCCTGCGACCGCTGACGGAACGCTCAACTTTGCGTCCGTGCTGTGGACCGGGACGGCGACCGGTTGCGCCGGGGCGTTCAAGGTGAAGTTCCTTCATCCGAGCAGCACGGTGACCATCGGCGCGTTCACGCTCGTCGCCGAGCGAGGCCCGTTCACCGCCCAACCCGGACGCAATCAGGTCGCGCTCACGCCGCCGGTCACCGTCGCCAAGGGAGACCTGATCGCCGTCACGGCTCTAGTAGGGCACGCGGCCTGCGGCTCGCCCGCTTCGTGGTCTGAGTCAAACGCCGCGTCGTCGGACCTCGCCGGCGACGTCTCGTCCGGATCGTTCAACGGTGCGTTCTACTTTCGCGACACCGCGCTCGCGGCGCGCGCGACCGACACACAGCAGGTCCTGGAAGGCGTCGTCACCGCGGCCGGCTCGCTTCAAGGCAACTTCGGCTCCTTCTTTCGCACCGCACTCCAGATTGCGTGTCCCGGCGGCGGGACATGCACGGGGCAGCTCGTGTTTCATCCCGCCGGCGTCCCAGCGTCGCCGAGCGACCAGGCGCTTCCCTACACGGTGAGCAGCGCCGCCGGCGCGTCGTACGCCGACGTCGTCCAGTACATGGGCAAGTCCGGCCTCGGCACGCTCGACGTCATCTCGAACAATGGCTTCCCGCCGCTCGTGACCGCGCGCGTCTACAACGACCAGGGCGCGAGCGGGACGTCCGGCTTCACCGAGGAGATGATCCGAACGGCGGACGTCCTCCATCCCGGCGACATCGGCATTCTCCTGACGCCGTCCGACCTGACGAACTACCGCGTCAACATCGGCGTCCGCACCCTCTCCGCGGACGCCACGGTCGCGGTGCAGTACGGTTTCCACGGCCAGAGCAGCAAAGACTTCCCCGCCAACGAGTTCCAGCAATTCTCCCTCGCCGGCTTCGGTGACACCGCCCCCGTCCCGAACGAGCAGATCTTCTTTTTTGTCCAGAGCGGCAACGTCGTGATCTACCAGTCGATCACGGACAACAAGACGAACGACAGCGCGGTGGAGTTCGCGCGCCGGCGATAATCCATTCGCATCGCGGCGGTAGGGCGGTGGCCTCAGTAGGGCGCCGGCGGCCTCGCCGGCGCTCCGGATGGCTAACCTCGGCGTAAGGCCGGTTGCCCGTGAAGCCACCGATTCTACCGATGACGGGTAGTGTCCGGAAAGTTCTGCAAAAGGAAAGGGCCAAGGAGTCTTCTGTAAAGTTCAAGTCGCTAAACAGAACGAACAGGAGAGAACTCGATGGCCCCGAAGAATCGTAACGCGGAAACGACTGATGTGAAGACGTTGC
>DASXHZ010000020.1:0-21879 GCA_036488085.1 Thermoanaerobaculia bacterium | reverse complement strand
GGCGCCGCTACACTGGTCGTCGTCCTATTCGTCCTCGCCGTGATGGCGAAGCCGATGGCGCTCACGTTGCCGTTGGCGCTGCTGCTCCTCGACGTCTGGCCGTTGCAGCGCAAGCCTTCATGGCTCGACAAGCTTCACCTTTTCGCGATCTCCGCGATCATCCTCGGCATCACTTTCGTCGGCCAGGAGCACGCGCTCGCGTCGATCCCGCTCAGCGTCCGGATCGCGAACGCGATCACGGCGTACGCGGCGTATCTCCGGAAGTTCTTCGTTCCGACCAGCCTCGCGATTCTCTATCCCTATGAGTACGACATCGCGCCGTTCGTCATCGCCGTCTGTCTGCTGATCCTCGCGGCGATCACGTTCCTGACGTTCCGCAACAAGCATCGCTACCTCAGGGTGGGATGGCTCTGGTACCTCATCACGATCGTGCCGGTGATCGGGATCGTGCAGGCGGGGGCGCAGTCGATGGCCGACCGCTTCATGTACATCCCGTCGATCGGCCTTACGTTCGCCGTCGTCTGGTTCGCCGCCGATCATCTGGCGCCGGCCACGGCGAAGTATGCCGCGATCGCTGCCGTCGCAATCCTCGCGGTTCTGTCGGTGTACCAGACGACGTTCTGGAAGGACAGCGTCACCGTCTGGACGCGCGCCGTCGCCGTCACGACGGACAATCCCTCGGCCGAGATGCATCTGGCGGCGGCGCTCGAAGCCGAGGGGCGCGCCGACGAGGCGATGCCGCACTACGGCGAGGCGGCGCGCTTGAGCCACGGCGCACCGGTGCCGTTGTATGAGGCTGGAAGCGCGCTGCTCCGCGCGAAGCGATATTCGGATGCGATCTCGCCGCTCGAACAGGCGGTCGCGCTCGATCCGACGATCGCAGGCGGACAGGAGAGCCTCGGCCTCGCGCTGCTCAACGGCGGCCGCCCAACCGACGCCATCCCTCACCTCGAAGCGGCGCCGAAGTCGGCCTCCGTCTACAACAACCTCGCGCTCGCGTACGAGCGGAAGAATGACGCCGCAAACGCCGAGAAAGCGTTCGCCGAGGCGATCCGGCTGGATCCAAATCTCTACGACGCGCGGATGAATTACGTGGCGTTGCTCACAGCGTCGAACCGCAACGAAGAGGCGCTCGCGGATCTCGCTGCCGCATCGAAGATCGCGCCGTCATCCCTTGAGCCGCACGTCTTCCGGGCCATCGTTCTCGCGAACCTCGGGCGGCGCACGGAAGCGGCGGAGGAAGCGGGCACCGCGCAGAAGATCGACCCGAAGGCGGCGAACGATCTCTTCACGAGCGCGCTCCGCCTCGGCGCGAACGACAAGAATCTCGCTCAGTTCATCAGCGCGATGCGGTACTCGCAGTGAACTGAGCATTGAAGCGATCGACCACCTTGACCACATCGCGAAGGTCGCGGATCGTCGCATCGGGCTCGATCGACAGGCCGTGATCGACGTCGGGAGCGACGGCATCGCCGCGGCGCGATGGGATGAAGTGGATCGCACGCATGCCGCAACGCTGCGCGCCGTAGACGTCGACGTACAGGTTGTCGCCGACGAAGACCATCTCGTCGTAGTCGACGCCGAGCTGGCGCTGCAACGCCTCGAAGATCGACGCCCGCGGCTTGCACTCGCCGATCTCGTTCGAGAAGACCATCGCGTCGATCGAGGGGCTGAGATCGAGGCGAGCCAATACTTCACGAAGGATCGATCCGGGCGTACGGCCGGTGTTGCTGATCAAGCCGATGCGCAGGCTCCGCTCGCGTATCTCGCGTAGCACATCGCGCGCCCCTGCGACGGGTTCCGGCAGCGCGTGCAGCGGCGCGGAGGCGAACGCCTCCTCGATCTCGGCGAGCGTCGATTCATCGAAGGACGCGGGATCGAGCTCGAGCTCCTCGAGCAAATGCTCGACCTGGCGGCGGCATGGGATGTCGACGTCCGCCGACCAGTAGAGCTCCTGGCAGCGATTCCACTGCCGGTAATGCGCATGCTCGAGCCGTTCGGCCTCTCGCCCGAAGCCGTGCCGCGTGAGGATCTGCTCGAGCCGCCTGAGCCGCGCATCCTTCTGCAGGCGCGAGAGCTCGGGCGTGTTGGTGATGAGCGTTTCCCAGAGATCGAAGGCGATGGCGCGAATCATTGTCGTTATTCGTTACTCGGGGGCCTCAATGAGCCGTGATCTGTGTTCCGTCACCCGAGTAACGAGTAACGAATAACGAGTAACGACTCACTGCCGCTTCAACGAACGATCTACCCGTTCCTTCCATTTCTTGGCCGTGTTCGTGGCCGTGTCGGAGTTCTTGTCGATCAGCGCATCGGCACGGGCGCGGACGTTGTTCACGAACGGCTCGACGGCGCTGCCGTGCTTCGCGAGCCAGCGGCTGACGCGGTCTTCCTTCGCTTCGAGGAGCGCGCCGTCATCGATGGGACGGCCGACGGCGAAGGTATTCGTGACGACGAGCTGGTCGTGATCGATGGCGAAGAGCGAGTCGGTGAGGACGGCGCGGCGGTGGGCACGGTCGATGCGGATCGTGACCGCGCTGCGGTCGCCGAGGGGGTCGACGCTGGTGACGTGGCCGGCGACTTCATTGCGCTCGACCACCGGATCGCCGCGGCGCAGTCCATGCACGTCGTCGAAGACGATGGTCGCCTTGACTTCCCCGCGATGCACGAACGCGCGGGCGCCGAGCCAGACCGCCGCGGCGAGGACCAGCAGGAACAGGAGACCGAGCAGCTTGCGCATGCGAACAGTTTATGACTTGTGCTAAAAACCACCCTGCACTTCGCCCCGCTCAGTTTGATGGAGGAGAAACCGATGTCGGTAGAGGATAGAGTCAAATCAATCATCGTCGAGCAGCTCGGCGTCGACGCGGATGAGGTCACTCCGGAGGCCTCGTTCGTGGAAGACCTCGGCGCGGACTCGCTCGATACCGTCGAGTTGATCATGGCGTTCGAAGAGGAGTTCGGCGTCGAGATTTCCGATGATGAGGCGGAGAAGATCCGCAAGGTCAGGGACGCCGTCGAGTACATCGACAAGCACACCAAGGCTTAGTAGCCGCACCGTACCTTCTTGACTTGAGCAAGCGACGAGTAGTCCTCACCGGGATCGGCATGATCTCCCCGCTCGGCATCGGCAACGATGCGACGTGGCAGGGGCTGATCGAAGGGAAGTCGGGCGTCGGCCGCATCACGAAGTTCGATGCGAGCGCCTACGCCTGCCAGATCGCCGGTGAGGTGCGCGGCTTCGATCCGGAGCAGTGGATCGAAAAGAAGGAAGTCAAGAAGTCCGACACCTTCATCCACTACGCCGTCGCCGCGGCCCAGATGGCGGCCGACGACTCCAAGCTGGACACAAGCAAGGAAGACTCCGACCGCATCGGCGTGATCATCGGCTCCGGCATCGGCGGCCTGCCGCTCATCGAGGAGATGCACCGCAAGCTCCTCGAACGCGGCCCGTCGCGCATTTCGCCATTCTTCATCCCTGGGCTCATCGTGAATCTGGCGTCGGGACACGTTTCGATCCGCTTCAACGCACGCGGCCCGAACTCCGCGCCGGCGACGGCGTGCGCCACCGGCGCGCATGCGATCGGCGACGCGATGAAGGTCATCCGGCACGACGAGGCGGACGTCATGTTCGCCGGCGGCTCGGAGGCGGTCATCACGCCGCTCGCGGTCGGCGGTTTCTCGGCGATGCGGGCGCTCTCGACGCGCAACGACGAGCCGCAGACGGCGTCCCGGCCTTGGGACCTCACGCGCGACGGCTTCGTCATGGGCGAAGGCGCCGGCATCGTCATCCTCGAGGAGCGCGAGCACGCCATCGCGCGCGGCGCACGCATCTACTGCGAGATCACCGGCTACGGGATGTCGAGCGACGCGTACCACATCACCTCGCCGTCGGAAGACGGGAGCGGGATGATGCGTGTCATGCAGCGCGCGCTGAAAGACGCGGGCCTCGCGCCGGAACAAATCGAATACATCAACGCGCACGGCACCTCGACGCCGGTCGGCGACAAGACAGAGACGGTCGCCATCAAGCGCGTCTTCGGCGATCACGCCCGGAAGCTCGCCATCAGCTCGACGAAGTCGATGACCGGCCACCTCCTCGGCGCCGCCGGCGGCCTGGAGTCAGCAATCACGGCGCTCGCGATCCAGCACGGCATCCTTCCGCCGACCATCAACTACCAGACGCCCGACCCCGAGTGCGACCTCGACTACGTCCCGAACGTCGCCCGCCAGAAGAAGCTGACGCACGCCATGTCGAACTCGTTCGGCTTCGGCGGCACGAACGCCACGCTGATCTTTTCCGCGCATTAACGATGCGCTTGCGCGGCGCGTACTTTGCAACGTAAAGTGCGTGTATGCGTAAGGCTTTCGATGTTGCCGTCGTCGGTGCCGGGCTTGCCGGGTTGCAATGCGCGCGGCTGCTCGCGATCCGCGGGATGCGCGTGGCGCTGCTCGACCGGAAACGCTCCGTCGGCGACGCGATTCACACGACCGGGATCTTTGTCCGGAAGACGTGGGAGGACTTCGCCCTTCCCGATGAACAGCTCGGTCAACCGATCCGCCGTGTGACGCTTTATTCGCCGATGCGTCGGGCGATGAAGCTCGAGGCGGATCACGACGAGTTTCGCGTCGGACGGATGGCGTGGCTCTACGTCTACCTCCTCGAACAGTGCGCGCGGGCCGGCGTGGTCTGGATGCCGTCGTCGCGCGTCACCGCGATCGCCGGAACGACCATCGTGACGGACCGCCAGTCGATCGAGGCGCGCTTCATCATCGGAGCGGACGGTCCGCGCTCCGCCGTCGCCCGCGCGCTCGCGCTCGACGCGAACACCCAGATGCTTCTCGGCGTTGAAGACGTTCTCCCGTCCGCAAATCGCGGCGAACCGGAGTTGCACTGTTACCTCGACCCGCGCCTCGCGCCCGGCTACATCGCCTGGCTCGTCGACGACGGCGTCGAAGCGCACATCGGCGTCGCCGGCTATCGGGACCGGTTCGATCCGAATGCCGCGCTGGCGCGGTTTCGCGCAGAGATCGCCGGCAGGATTGCCGGCGCCACGCCACTGGAGCGCCGCGGAGGGTTCATCCCGGTGGGAGGCACGCTGCGCCGCGTCGCATGCACGCGCGGATTGCTCGTGGGCGACGCCGCGGGTGCCGTCTCGCCGCTCACGGCGGGCGGCCTCGACGCCGCGCTGCGCCTATCGCGATTCGCAGCGGAGGTGACCGAGGCGTATTTGACGACCGGAGATGCGACGGTGCTGGCGCACTACAGCGGCGACGCGTTCCGCGCGCGCTTTCTCACGCGCACGTGGATGCGGCACGCGATGCGGCTCGTCGAGAGTCCCGCGGCGATGGAGCTCGCCTCTGCGCTGCTGCGAACGCCGCCGCTGCGCACACTCGCAAGCCACATCTTTTTCGCGCGCGGCTCGTTCCCCGAGCCGGCGCCGCTGCCGCGATTCGCGCTCAGTCGAACGTGACCGTCGCTGTCTGGTCGTCGACGACCGAGACCGTCTTCGTCTGAACCGGAGTCCTGTTCCCCGGGATGAACTCGCGTACCTGGTACGTACCGGCCGGCAGGTGGTCCCAGCGATTCGTTCCGCTCACCATGCCGCCGCCGATGATGGTTGCTTGCCCGACCGGCATGATCGAGACCTGCGTCTTCGTCGGATCCTTCACGATGGCGATGATCGTCCCGCCGTGTCCCAGCGTCACGCGCACCTCGGTGCCCGGCACGTCGATCGTCGATCGGGTGCGCGCGTACCCTTGCGCGCCGACCAGGAGCTGGTAGTGGCCCGGAGACAGCCAAAGCTCCGCGACGCCGTCGCCCGCGCGTGTCTGCACCGTCGACATCGTGTGTCCCGACTGATCGATCGCCGTGACGTTCGCGTAAAGCGGTGCGCCGGCGATGTCGAGCACGCGTACGGTGCTTGTCGTGCCGGAATCGAGCTGGAAGTCGACCTCGGGCGCACTCCCCGCCACGGTGATGTCGCGACTCGCCGGCTGGTACTGCTCCTTCTGCGCGACGAGATGCCAGTCGCCGTCCCCCACGAAGTCGATCACGTACCGCCCGTCGGAGTCGGTGATCGACGGGCGCGGAGGGAGAGTCGTCGCCGCCCGCTTCACGACTTCGGCGATGACGCGAACATCGGGGATCGGCTTGCCGTCGCGATCCGTAACGCGGCCGCGGATCCCCGACGACTGCAGGTCGATGTCGTACACGCCGTCGCCGGTGACGTTGTATTTCTGGTTGTAGATCAGTCCCGCCATCGCCGGCGCATAGACCATGACGCGGTAGTCGCCTGCACCGAGACCGGCGACCGAGTAGTTGCCGTCGCCGTCGACCACACCGTTGCCGCCGGGCGGCATCGAGACGTCCGCGGCCGAGAACGTGACGCGGAAGTCGTTCATCGGCTGGCCGTGCCCGTTCACGCGCCCGCGAACCGTAAAACCGGTCGTGAACGCGATCTCGACGTCCGGCGCGGTACCACTGATGACCTCGATGCTCTTACGTGCGGTGCGGCCGCCTGACGGCCCACCGACAGTCGCCTGTACGCTGACACTCCCATCGCGAACGCCGTTGAGCGTGAAGTTGCCGGCGGAGTCGGGCCGCGTGTTGCCGTACGCGCCACCGCCAAAGAAGCTGACGAACGCGTTGCCCAACTCTTCGGCGGAAAGGCCGGTGATGCGGCCGTTGACCGTCGCGCCGCGGCCGAGCGTCAACGTCACGATCGACTGCGCCACTGTGTCGATGTCCTGGCGGCCTTCGACATAGCCGCTCTTGTGCGCGACGAGGCGGAACTTGCCGTCGCGAAGCCCGGCCATCTTGAACGAGCCGTCGGTGTCAGTCTCGACGGCCCGGACCGACTCCCCTTCCGCGCGAACGTCCGCTCCAGCGACCGGCTGACCCGACTCGTCGATCACGCGGCCGGTCACTTCGCGGCCGGTGTCGAGCGTGGCGTCGAGCGACGACTCCTTCCCCGCCGCCGTCGCGACACTCTTCGTCACACTGACGAATCCATCCTTGCTGAACGAGAAGTTCCTGTCGCCCGGCGGGACGCTCGACAGCTCGTATAGGCCATCGCCGTCCGTCGTGGCGCGGTCCGCTCTGGACATGCCGCCACGCTGTAACCCGCGATCGGCGAGCGCCACGACCGCTCCGGCAAGCGGCCCTCCGTCGGTCGACGTGACCCTCCCTTTGACGCGCGCAGCACGATCGAGCCGGAGCTCCACGTTGTCGATCGACTGGCCCTCCGCGACGTCGATGCCGCTGGCGCTGCCGCGCTCATAGCCGTCGGCGCTCGCGACGACCTCGACCCGTCCCGGCATGACGTCGTTGATCGTGAACGCCCCATCATCGGCGTGAACGGCATTCGATCCGGCGAACGGCGCGATCATGGCGCGTTGAGCGGCCACGTCAAAGTCGGTGATCGGCGCGCCGGACGACGCGTCGACGACGTGCCCGCTGATGTGCCCTCCGCGCGGGATCGTCAGGACGACGTTGGTGGCCGGCGCGGTGATCTCTTTCGGTGGTCCGCCGAAGCGCGTCGCAAGGGCGACATGCGCGCGCAACGACACCTTCCCCTTCGGCGCGCCGTGGAAAATGAATGCGCCGGAATCGTCGGTCTGCTCGGTGACCGGCATCCCATGCGCGTCCATCGTCACGCTGACGGGCGCCGTGATCGGCTTGCCGTCGGTGTATGTGACGCGGCCGGAGACGTCGACGCCGCGCTCGACCGTGATCGTCAACGGCCCGGAGCGGGCATCGACATTTTGTGCCGCGACGCGCTTCATGATGATGCCGGCGCCGGCGACCATGATGTCGTACTTGGCGGGGGCGACGCGCACGGTCAGCGTGCCGTCGTTCGCGGTGACACAGTCTCCGCCGCTGCAGCGAACCTCGTGCAGCATTCCACCCATCCCGTCGCGCGACCGAGAGACGTGGAGGGAAGCGCCAGCGACCGGAATCCGCGCACCGTCAATGACGCGCAGCGCCAGCGGCACCCCGCGCGGCAACGTGACGGTGATGCCGCTCTTCGACTCGCCGGGAGGGACGCTGAAAGCCGTGTCGGCGTAGCCATCCTTGGAGACGTCGAACTGCCGGTCGCGATCGGTGCCCGTGGCGTGGAAGACAAACGTCCCGTTACGCCGCGTCACGGTCGCCCTGCTGGCGAGCTCGGCGAAACTGATGAAATGGCCGACCGCTGCGCCGGCAACCGCCTTCCGATCCTCGTCGACGACCGTGCCGCTGATGAGCGGAAGCGGCGTCGCCGCGATCGATTGCTTCGATCCGTTCGTCGAAACTTCGATCGACGATAGCGGGCCGGCCGTCACCAACTGATACAGCGGATGCGAGCCGCTGAACGGATAGCGGCCGGGAAGAACCGGCGAGAACGTGAACGCGCCGGAGGCGTCGGTGATGGCGCCGTTCGCCCGCAAGCCGACGATCATTCCGACCACCGGCATGCGCGTCTTCGCATCGCGGACGACGCCGGTGACGGTGGTGCCGCGGCGAAGGTGAAGCGTGTACGACGAGCCGGCCGCACGCGGGGTTGTCGCCAGGTCGCTCTCGGTGTCGGCGTGCAACTCACGCCACTTCGCCGGCGCATGCGCGATCGTGAATGCGCCGTCGTCGCCGCTCTTCGCGAGAGGCCACTGATCGGCGTCCACAGCAAGGTTCGCCGCCGGCTTGCCGTCGGTTCCGATGATGGTGCCGGTGAGCTTTGTACCGGTCAGGAGCTTCAGTGCGGTCTCATTTCGCGGGATCGCGACCTCGAGCGGTGCGTAATCGGGGTGATAGACCGTGACGATGGGCGTCGGCGCCAACGTGGTCAGCTCGAACGTCCCGTCCTCGCCCGTCTTCGTGAAGAGCGCCCGGCCGTACATGACGATCGCATTCGGGACCGCCTTGCCGTTCGCCGTGACGCTGAAACGCCGCGGCTTCGCCTCGCGCATCATCAGCGTGATGTCTTCCCCGTCCGCCGTGAAGCGCGTCACCGTCTCCCGCCCCGCCGCTTCGGCCACGAGGTCGACGGTCGGCTGCGCGACCTTGTCGAAACGGAAGTCGCCGGTGTCGGACGTCTTCGCCGTCACGAGCGGCTCGACGTCGATCTTCCCGCTGACGATCCGCCGCAGCAGATCGGGCCGCGGCTCGACGCGGTAGACGCGAACCGTCGCGCCGGCGACCGGGTTGCCGTTCGCGTCGACGATCGAGCCGCTGATGGCGGCATGCAGTAGCGGGGATACGAGGAGGAGAGCGAACGTGAGCGTGAGATGGCGCATGGTTTTCGTGATCCGTTATCCGTGATTCGTTATCCGCGAGGCATGTGTTGGACGCGTTGCGAGTGTGATCGGTTGCAGGCGAAGCGCAAGAAATTCTACGCGGATAAGAGAAACGTCGATTTCCGACCGTCTGATCGCATACTCGGATCCTGATCACGGATAACGGATCACGGATCACCGATCACGGGTATGTTTCTCGCTATGAATAACTTCCAGATGCGCGCGACTTGTCCCTATTGCGGCCATTCTCGAGCGGCCCACGCCGACGGGACGAAGTGCGCGCTCTGTTCCTGCGTTTCGAGGCCTCGGGAGTTCGTGCAGGAGTCGCTCACCTTCCGGTCCACGATCCCGCTCCGTAAGACGCCAAACCCGCGGAAACGGTAAACAGCTCAGCCATAGGATTACTTTGGCTGTCTTCCTCGTTGCCTGATGTATGCGCGAGAACGTCACCAAGACCCCGAAGCTGAAGCTCGTCACCGTCTCGGAACGCAATCTCCAGACTGCTGCCATTCGCCTCCTGCCGAAGCACAACAAGCTGGTCTCGACGGAAGTCGAGTACCTGCGCCGCGTGCTCGGCGACAAGGCGACGCAGGGAGAGATCGACGAGAAGGTGATGCTCGTCCGCACGCTTCCGTGGTCGCAGATCTGCGCTGAGTGAAGTTTGACGTCGTCGTCATTGGCGCCGGCGCCGCAGGATTAGCCGCCGCCCGCGATCTGTCGGGCGCGGGAAAACGCGTCTGTATCCTCGAGGCGCGCGACCGCATTGGTGGCCGTATCGACACGCGGCGCCTCGACGGCGTCGCCCTCCCCATCGAGCTCGGCGCGGAGTTCATTCACGGCGAAGCGGAAGTGACGTTCGCGGCGGTGAATGCGGTTCCGCTGATCGCACTGCAGCTCCCCGACAGCCACTTCTGGGCGCGCGACGGCAAGTGGTCGAAGCTCGACGACTTCTGGACGCGCATCAGCCGCGTCCGCGCGAAGATTCCGAAGCGCAAGCGCGACATCTCGTTCGAGGAGTTCCTCCGCTCCCACCGCGAGATCGATCCGCACCTCCGCGAGCTGGCGAGCAACTTCGTCGAGGGGTATCACGCCGCACACGCCGACCGGATGAGCACCGCCGCCCTCCGTTCCTCTGACGAGGAAACCGAGGCGCCGGCGCAGTTCCGGATCGTCAACGGATACGACCGCGTGATGCAGTGGCTGCTCGCCGGCGTTGCACCCGATCGGAGCGAACTGCGGCTGAAGACGACTGTCAAACGCGTGCAATGGGGTGCCGGAGACGTCGTGGTCGAGACGAACCGCGACACGATCCGCGCCCGTGCCGCCGTCATCACGATTCCGGTCGGCGTCTGGAAAGCGCCGCGTGATGCCGATGGCTACATCACGTTCGATCCGGCGCTGACCGATAAAGAGCGCGCGATCGAGAAGCTCGAGCTCGGGCACGTGGTGAAGATCGCGTTCCGCTTCCGGGAGCCGTTCTGGGAGCCGAAAGTGAACTTCGTCCACTCGAACGATCGCTACGTGCCGACGTGGTGGACCTTCGCCCCAGTCCGCACGCCATTCCTCACCGGATGGGCGGGCGGTCACGCCGCCGACGCTTTGCTCGCGGAGTCGGAAGAGGCGCGCGTCAGCCGTGCCCTCGACTCGATGGCGGCGGCGTTCAACGTGAAGCGGCGCAAGATCGAGTCGCTGCTGATCGCGACGTATTCGCACGATTGGCAGGCCGACTCGTTCAGCCGTTGCGCCTATTCGTATGCCGGTGTCGGCGGCGCCGAGGCGCACAAGATGCTGGCGAAACCGATCGCACGAACGCTCTTCTTCGCTGGAGAGGCGACGTCCGGTGACGAGACAGGCACCGTTGCGGGCGCGATCGAGAGCGGACGCCGCGCCTCGCGCGAGCACATGCGCGGATACGCAGCGACGCATAAAGTTGGTCGCGCATGAGCTACTGCGACATCGCGCCCGGGCATCCGTACCACGGTCCGTATCACGACAACGAGTACGGGTTCCCGGTCGATGACGACAACGCGCTGTTCGAGCGGCTGGTCCTCGAGATCAACCAGGCCGGCCTCTCGTGGCTCACGATCCTGAAGAAACGCGACGCCTTCCGCGAAGCGTTCGCGGGCTTCGACATTGAACGCGTCGCGTGCTTCACCGAGGCGCGGAGGGCGAAGCTGATGTCGAACGCGGGCATCATCCGGAATCGGCAGAAGATCGATGCCGCCGTCGAGAACGCGAAGCGGCTCCGAAAGCTGGGATCGTTCAGGGAATGGCTGGAAGCGCACCATCCGGGGAGCAAAGACGAGTGGGTGAAGCTTTTCAAGAAAACGTTCGTCTTCACCGGCGGCGAGATCACCGGCTCGTTTCTGCTGAGCATCGGCTACCTGCCGGGCGCGCACGACGAGACCTGCCCCGTCTATGCGCGCGTGCTGCGGGCGAAACCGAGGTTCATCATCTCCGCGTAAAGTCCGTGGAAGTGATGCACGCCATTCTCGCGCTGCGGTGAATAGCGGCCGCTTTCGTACGTCGACGACGCGAGCCCGCGCTGCACCGTCTCGCAGATCTCGATGTCCTCGATCTGGATCTCGTCGCTGAAGGCGATCGTGGAGTCGATCTCTTTACGCGCCTGCTCCGGATCGCGGAAGAACCACTCGAACACCGTCAGCGTCCGTCCGTGACCGAGCGGCAGGATCAGGTTGGTCGAGAAGTTGCCGGCGTAGACGTTCAGCATCAGGTTGGGAAAGATCCAGTAGTACTTCACGTCCTCGTCGCTGCGCAGGAGCTCCGACCGCTTCACCGGCGCGTGTTGGATCGAGTACATCCGCTTCGTCTCCGTCCAGTACTTGGGGTAGTCGAGCTCGCGAAAGAGCGACGGATGAACGATCGGGATGTGGTACCCCTCGAGGTAGTTATCGACGTAGACCTTCCAGTTGCAGTCGAGCTCCCAGTTCTTCGACGCCGCGAGCTGAAAGCCGGCGTGTCCGACGGCGTCCACAACCTCACCGAGGCTTTCGCGCAGCGTCGGCGCGTTCGGATCGAGGTTCACGAAGACGAGATCGAGCCACGTCTCGACGCGAAACTGCGGGAGGACGCAGGACGCCGCCTCGAACTCCTGCACCCCTTCGAACTCCGGCGTCTTCAGCAGCCGGCCGTCGAGCGCGTACGTCCAGCCGTGATAGCCGCACTGCAGGACGGGCCGCTTCCCCTCCCCTTTCGCGACCGGACCGGCGCGATGGCGGCAGACGTTCGACATCGCGCGCAGCACGCCGTCCGACCCGCGGATCACCAGCACCGGCTCGTTCGCGATCGTCGTCGTGAAGAACTGCCCCGTGTCGCGCACCTGGTCGGCGCGTCCCGCAAGCTGCCAAGTCTTCGCGAAAATCGCCCGTTGTTCGTCCGCGAGCACCGCCGCCTCGACGTAGAACCGCGACGGGATCGTCGACGCGTTCTCCAGTCGCGAATCGAATTGCCAGGTCATCGTGAGCGGATGAGAAGATAAATCGGAAGGCTCGCCACGAGAAGGCCTAGAGCCCAGAGTGAGTTGTGCGGGTCGCTCGCGATCGCGCCGCCGAGGAAGACGAGCGAGGCGAGAAGGGCGATTCCCGTCGTGATCGGATGTCCCCACGCTCGGAACGGCCGTTCGGCTGCAGGCTCTCGACGCCGCAACGCGAAGACCGAGGCGAACGACAAGGTGTAGTTCGCGACGAAGAAAAACGCGAGCTTGGCGATCACCTGATCGAAGCTCTGCGTCACGATGAAGACCACCGCCAGCGCGCTGCTGATGAGCAGCGCCACGTCCGGCGCCCCTCCCGCATTCACCTCGGCTGCATGGCGCCAGAACAGCCGGTCCTTCGCCATCGCGAAGATCACACGGGGCGCCATCAGCACGTTCGAATTCAGCGCGCTCAGCATCGCGATCACGAGAATCGACCGCACAACCGTGTCGCCGTATGGACCGAACAGATGCCGCGACACCGTCGCCGCCGCAAGCTTCTCCCCCGCGATCGAGCCGAGCGGCAGAACCCGCAGGAACGCGAGATTGATCAGCAGATAGATCGCAATGACCATCAGCAGGCCGCCGAACATCGAACGCGGCACGTCGCGGCCCGGGTTCTTCACCTCTTCGCCGAAGTAGAGCACCGCCGTCCAGCCGTCGTACGTGTAGATCACGGCCTGCAGCGCGATGATGAATGCTACAAACAGCGATCCTTCGACCTCGGTGCTCAGCGCGCTGTGCGACGGATTCCGGCCACCGACGATGAAGCACGCCGCGATGAGGAGCAGCAGCACGACCGTCTTCAGCACGCTCGTAAGGTCCTGCACGACGGCGCCCGGACGCGTACCGAACCACTGGACCACCGTCAGGACCGCGATCCCGCCCAGCGCCACGATCTCGATGCCGCGGAGCGCGGGGAAGAGGACGATCGAATATTCGCCGATGACGATCGCGACGGCGGCAGTCGTACCGCAGGTCGAGATCCAGTCGCTCCAGCCGACGACGAAGCCGGCGTAGTCGCCGAGGGCGCGGCGGACGAAAACATACTGGCCGCCCGATCGCGCCGTCATCGCGCCGAGCTCCGCGAGCGAGTTCGCGCCGAGGAGCGCGTAGCCGCCGCCGATCAGCCAGACGGCGAGGTACGGCCAGAAGTTCGGAAGGTGCGCCGCGATCTCACCCGGCGCGCGAAGGATGCCGACGCCGATGATGTTCCCGATCGTGACGGCGAGGCCGAAGGTGACGCCAAGAACGGCGGGCAACCGTCGCGCGGCTCGCTGCACGGCGGCATTGTAAGGGTGCGGGGCGGGCTCTTAGCCCGCCGGGAGAGGTTTGCCCTTACTCCTGCTCCTTGATCGAGAGCGGACCGTTCGTGGTCGAAAGGTGCACGGCCGTCGATCCGCTTCCGAGCTCGATACGCCGAGGACGATCCTGCTCGCCGTCATCGTTGAACGCGCGCACGCCGCGGCATGCGGCCGCCTTGCAGTTCACCGGACCGTTGCCGTCGGTCTCGACGACCACGCCCGACCGATAGTTTCCCGGCAGCTTGAGCGAGAGAGGACCGTTGGCGGTCGAGGCGTCGAGCGAGCCGCTCCCCCAGAAGTCCGACTTCAGCTTGACCGAAAGCGGCCCGTTCTCCACGCGCAACTTCACGTTGCCCGAGTCGCCCGCGAAGCTCACCGGTCCATTGACCGCGCTCGCGTCGATCGTCCCGGTTGTGTTCTTCAGCGAAAGCGGGCCGTTCTGCGTGTGCGCCGTAATCGTGCCGTTGACGTCGCGCACCGCGACCGGACCGTTGTTCGAGGAGAGGTCGAGGTTCGCATTCCGCGGCGCGCGGACGATGAAGTACACCACCCAGTCGCTCCGATCCGGCCCTTCGGCCGACAGCGTCTGGCCGTTCAGGCTCGTGCGGATCGATGACGAGTCGCCCATCGCCGACGCCTTGCACGCCTTGATCGAGTACGTGCCGTCATCCGAACCGATGACATAGACGCCACCGTTCCGCGACGTATGCACCGTCAGCGCGTGCAGCCCACGCGCGTCGAGCGACTCCTCGCTCACCGGCACCCGTTCCCCATCGAACGAAGCCCGAATCTGATCGCACCGCGTCAGCGGCTCGTCGTCATCTGTCGAAATATTGACGTTCAACCCCTGATGTCTGTAAGCAAACAACGGGAGAGCGAGGAAAGAGAAAGCGAGAAGAGCCAGAAACCGTCGCATGTGTCCTCCTATTTAGGAACTTAGACGACGGGTTGGAGGGGAAGTTAGGCGCCGGCAGGATTGCCGGCGCCACACAGAGGCTACGTTTTCGACGCGGTGGTGATTACCAGCTCGACGCGGCGGTTTTGGAGGCGGCCGGCGGCTGTCTTGTTGGAGGCTACGGGGTCGGCTTCTCCTTTGCCGCTCGCGCTGACGCGGTCGGCGGGGAGGCCGGTGTTGACGAGGTAGTCGCGGACGGCGTTGGCTCGCTTCTCGGACAGCTCCATATTCTTCTCGTCGCTGCCGACGCTGTCGGTGTGTCCCTCGATCGCGATGTGAACGTCGCCGTTTCCTTTGAGCTGGTCGGCGATCTTGCCGAGGGTGTTCTTCGCGCCCGCTTTCAGAGTGGCCTTGCCGGTGTCGAAGAAGATGCCTGGGAGCGTGACGACGAGACCGCGCTGCTCGCTCTTCGTCGCGGCGAGGCGCGCCAGCTCCTGCTGCATCCGGAGCGTTCGCGCTTCGGCATCGCGCTCCGCGAGCTCCGCCTTCGTCTTCTCGAGCTCCGCGGCCTGTTGGGCGCTCTGTTGTTGAAGCTGCGCCGCCTGCTGTTGCTGCGCCTGCATTTGCTGCTGCATCTGCTGCTGTTGTTGCTGCATTTGCTGCGTCTGCTGCTGCGCGGCCTGCGCTGCGGCGGCAGCTTGTTCGGCCGCCTGCTCGGCGGCCTTCATCCGCTGCTCCATCTCCGCCTGCTGCCTCTCGACCTCGGCGCGACGCTGCTGCGCGGCGTTGAACGCGGCGGTGCGCTGCTCATCGATGTGAGTGCGCGTCGCGACGTCTTGCTCGCGCGCGGCACGGAGGGCGTCGATCTGCTGCTGCCGCGCGATGATGTCGGCCTGGCGCTCGGAGAGGACCTGCGCGGTCATCGAGCCCGCGGTCTGCGCCGCTTGCAACTCGGTGCGGAGCCGCTCGATCTCGCTGCCGAGGGCCGTCTCGTCCATCTGCTCGCGCTGCTGCGCGGTGCGGACGGCGATCTGCTCGTCTTCGATGACGCGGCGCGCGGCCTCGATCTCGGCCGGCGTGCCGGTGGCGAGCGCCGACTCGTAGCGCGCGTACCCGGCGTCGAGCTGCTGCTCGGCCGTCGCACGCGCGGCGCGGTCGGACTCGATGCGCGCCCGTTCGGCGCGGCGGGTCTCGTCGACCTGGGCACGGAGCCGGTCGAGTTCCGCCTGCTGCGACTCACGGTTCGCCTGTTCCCGAGCGAGCTGCTGCTGGAGTTGCTGCTGTTGCTGTTCCGCCGCCTCGCGCTGCGCGCGCTCGGCCGCCGCCGTGCGCTCGCTCTCCGCCTGCGCGAGCTGCGTGCGCTGGAGCTGCAGCGGCGCGAGATTCGAGTTCGCGGCATTCGAGCGGGCGATGTACATCGCACGGCGGGACATCATCTCGGCGATGTAGGCGAGGTAGTCGGCCGACTCGCTGTTCGAGCCGCTGCTCGTGATCTTGCGAGCCGAGTCGAGGTCCATCGCGGCGGTGTGCATGTCGTCCGGCGCGATCGACTCGCCGCCGGCCGCTCGCGCGGCCTCGTAGATCGTCTGCGCGTACGCGATCCGCTCGCGCGAGGAGTCGCCGCGGCGCATCGCGAGGTCGGTCGGCTCATCGAGAAGCGCGATGTTGGTCGTGCCGCCGAGGCGCGTGATGTCCGTCTGCAGCGAATGGATGGCGGCGTTCGTGCCGATCCATCGCGCTTTCGCGAGCGCCGCGCGTGCGGCCCAGAGGCCTTCGATGGCGCGGAGCCGAGCCTCGTCTTGCGACGACCTCTTACTCGCGCTCCAGTTCTGCTGCGCGAACTGGATGTTGTACATCGCCTCGTCGTAGAGCGACTTGGCGTAAAGGGGAGCGCCCGCCTGTTCCGCTGAATGAAGCGTGGTCTGCGCCTGCGTGAGGTTGTCGAGCTCCTGCTGCGCGATCGCCGTGCTCGGCGTGTTCTCCTGCGCCGCGGCGGGCAACGCGGCGAGAAGAACGAGTGCGATGGCGCACGTGGTTCGGGACATACACCCTCCTTCCGGGTTTAACCGGACTGAGGGGTGCAAACAGTGAGCCGGGATCAGCTCGCTCTACGGCTCGTGTGTCCCCGATACGTACGCGCCGGCGGTGCCATGCTGCGCGAGCTCTTGCTCCAGGCGTCGCGTCGTCATGACGCTGTGCTTCCGGCCGTAGAAGAAGTAGATGCAGAGGCCGATCGCCATCCACACCAGGAGCCGGAACCAATTTGCGGCGGGGAGCGAGAACATCAGCAGCAGGCAGCAGAGCACGCCCATCACCGGAACGAACGGCACCCACGGGCAACGGAACGGGCGGTCGGCGTTGGGATAGCGCTTGCGCATGATCAGGACGGCCACGCAGACGATCACGAATGCGAACAGCGTCCCGATGTTCGTCAGCAGCAGCAGGGCGTCGAGCGGGAGGAAGCCGGCCATCAGGATGACGCCGCAGCCGGTCAGGATCGTCGACTTCCACGGCGTCCGGAACCTCGGGTGGATGTCGCCGAAGAACGACTTCGAGAGCAGGCCGTCACGGGCCATGGCTAGAAAGACTCGCGGCCCGGAGAGCATCATGACCAGCATGACCGAGGTTATGCCGGCAACGCCGGCGCAGGCGATGAGACCTTCCGCCCAACCAATCCCTTTGGTTTTGAAGGCCAGCGAGACCGGCGCGTTGATGTCGAGCTGGTCGTACTTGACCATGCCCGTCAGCACCGCGACGACCGCGATGTATAGAACCGTACAGACGATCAGCGAGATGACGATTCCAATCGGGACGTCGCGCTGCGGGTTCTTCGCCTCTTCGGTGTGGGTCGACACCGAGTCGAAACCGATGTACGCAAAGAAGATGATCGCCGCGCCAGCGAGCATGCCGACCGGCTCCCCGCCGGCGTTCTTCATCCCGGCGATGTGCTTGCCGAAAAAGTTGAGACCCGTCCAGCCGTACGGCGCGAACGGGTGCCAGTTGGCTTTGTCGATGTACATGGCGCCGACGATGATTACGAAGATGACCGCGGCGACCTTGATGAAGACCATCGTGGCGTTGAAGGTCGCACTCTCCTGGATGCCTTTGACCAGGATGAGCGTGATGATCGCGACGATGAGGACGGCCGGCAGGTTCACGTAGCAGCCGGTCGTGACGAAGCTTCCGTTGTCGTACTTCCAGGGGCTCATCTGCAGCGATTTCGGGAACGCCAGCCCCAATTTGGTGAGGACGTTCTGGAAGTAGCCGGACCACCCTGTTGCGACGGTGGCACTGCCGACGGCGTACTCGAGCACCAGATCCCAGCCGATGATCCAGGCGAACAGCTCGCCTAGTGTGGCGTAGGCGTACGTGTAAGCGGAGCCGGCGACGGGCACCATCGACGCGAACTCCGCATAGCAGAGCGCGGCGAAGACGCAGGTGATGCCGGCGACGGTATACGAGAGCATGAGCGCGGGGCCGGCGACGTTGTGTGCTGCCGCGCCGGTGGCGACGAAAATGCCGGCGCCGATGATCGCGCCGATACCGAGGCTCGTGAGCTGGACCGGACCGAGCACGCGCCGCAGCCGGTGCTCGCCCTTCATCTCCTGAAGCAATAGCTCCAGTGGTTTTCGCGCAAACAGGGCCATCGTCTTCTCCTTGCGCGGAGGATACCAGAGCAGTTGTCGGTTGCCAGTTGCCGGTTGCCAGATGTTTTCTGGGAACTGGCAACCGGCAACTGGCAACTAGCCTCCTAGGTACGCCTTCTTCACCCGATCGCTCGCCAGGAGCGCTTTCGTGTCGTCGTGCAGAACGATGCGACCGGTCTCCATGACGTAGCCGCGGTGGGCGGTGACGAGGGCCATGTGGGCGTTCTGTTCGACGAGGAGGATGGTCGTTCCTTCGGCGTTGATCTCGCGGATGACGCGGAAGATCGTTTGGACCAGCTGCGGGGCGAGGCCGAGGGACGGCTCGTCGAGGAGCATGACCTGGGGCTTCGACATGAGGGCGCGGGAGATGGCGAGCATCTGCTGTTCGCCGCCGGAGAGCGTCCCGGCGTTCTGTTTCAAACGCTCCTTGATGATCGGGAAGAGGGCGAAGATCCGGTCGTACTCCTGCTGCGTCACCTTGTCCTTGCGCAGATACGCGCCGAGCTCCAGGTTGTCCGAGACGGTCAGGTTCGCGAAGATGCCGCGCCCCTCCGGAACGTGCGAGATGCCTTTCGCCGTGATCACGTGCGGCTTCACGCCCGTGATGTCCTTGCCGTGAAACTGAACGGTTCCGTGCTTCGGCTTCAGCAAGCCCGAGATCGTCCGGAGCGTGGTGGTCTTCCCGGCGCCGTTGGCGCCAATGAGCGTGACGATCTCCCCTTCGTTGACCTCGAGATCGATGCCATGCAGCGCCTCGATCTCGCCGTATCCGACACGGAGCTGGTTGACGGAGAGGACGGCGGTCATGCGTCCGCCCCCGCCGGCTCGCCGAGGTACGCCTCCACGACGATCGGATTCGCCCGCACCTCGGATGGCGTCCCTTGCGCGATGATCTTGCCGAAGTTCAGGACCAGGATGCGCTCGCAGATCCCCATCACCAGCTCCATGTTGTGCTCGATGAGAAGGATCGCGATGTCGAAGCGATCGCGGACGCTGTGGATGGTCTCCATCAGGTCGAGCGTCTCGCGATCGTTGAGTCCCGCGGCCGGCTCGTCGAGTAGGAGCAGCCGCGGACGCGCCGCAAGCGCGCGCGCGATCTCGAGACGCCGCTGATCGCCGTACGGAAGGTTCTTCGCGTACTCCTCGGCACGGTCGCGCAGGCCGAAGATCTCGAGGAGCCGCAGCGCCTCTTCTTCAGCCGCCGCTTCCGTCTCGCTGAAACGGTTCGTGTGCAGCACGGCCGAGCTCGCGGAGTACTTGTAGTGGATATGCCCGCCGATCTTCACGTTCGAGACGACCGTCAGCTCCTTGAAGAGACGGATGTTCTGGAACGTACGGGCGATGCCGAGGGCGGTGATCTCGTTCGCCTTCAGGCCGGCGGTCGCCGTGCCATTGATGCGAATCGCGCCTTCGGTCGGCTTGTAGACGCCGGTGAGCAGGTTGAAGATCGTCGTCTTTCCGGCACCGTTCGGGCCGATCAGCCCGACCAGCTCATGCGGCCGGATCTGCAGGTTGAACGTGTCGACGGCCGTCAGTCCGCCGAAGCGGATCGTGACGTTGCTCGCGTCGAGCAGCGGCGCGTTGTTGTCCGTCATCCGTTATCCGTTAGTCGTTATCCGTGCGCCGCGTTCCGCATAACGGATGGCGGGTAACGGATAACGATCAGGGTTCGTGCCTTTCATGTGATTGGTGGAGCGTCCGAGCGTTCATCCTTCGACGCTCTGTCTTTGCGCCTTGCGAGGACTTCCCACAGCTCGCGACGGCCGAGGATGCCTTGCGGGCGGGTGAGCATGAGCGTGATCAACATCAACGAGTAGATGACCATCCGCGGGTCTTTGCCGCCCGGCATGAGGTACTTCACCGAGCGCAGTCCCTCAGGGAGGAACGTCAGGATGATCGCGGCGACGATCGAGCCGCTGATCGAGCCGAGGCCTCCGAGGACGACCATCGCCACGACTTCGAATGACTTGATGAACATGAACATGGTCGGGTTCAGGTACATCATGAAATGCGCGAAGAGGCCGCCGGCGACGCCCGCCAGGAATGACCCGATGACAAACGCCTTCACCTTGTACTTCGTGGTGTCGACGCCCATCGCCTCGGCGGCGATCTCGTCCTCACGCACGGCGAGGAACGCACGCCCGACCGACGACTTCACGAGCCGCCACGAGATCAGCACCGTGACGAACGCGAAGAAATAGACCCAGAAGAAGTTCGCCCACTTCGGGATACCCGAGAGCCCGCGCGCGGCGCCGATCTTGTCGATGTTCAGAATGACGACGCGGATGATCTCGCCGAACCCGAGAGTGACGATCGCGAGATAGTCACCGCGTAGCCGTAGCGACGGCTGGCCAACGAGAAATCCCGCCACGCCGGCGAGCGCGCCGCCGAGCAACACCGACAACAACAGGAAGCCGTTCTGCGCCGCGAGCTGCTGCGTCCCCTCCGGGATCTTGTCGACGATCGGCGAGAAGTAAAAGACGGTGAGAAAGGCGGAAAAGTACGCGCCAACCGCCATGAAGCCGGCGTGTCCGAGGGAGAACTGGCCGGCGTGTCCGTTGATGATGTTCAGCGAGACCGCAAGGATGATGTTGATCCCCATCAGCACGATCACGCGGCTGTAGTACGCCATCCCGCCGATCGGAATCCGTTCCAGGCCGTAACCCGCGCCGATCAGCACGACGATCGCGATCGCGAGGGCGGCGACGTCGCGAAGCCACCACGGCCAGCGGTTCATACCTTCTCCGCTTCGTGCGTCCCGAACAGTCCACTCGGCCGGAACAGGAGAATCGCGATGAGAATGACGAACGCGATGGCGTCGCGGTAATTTGAGAAGGAGCTGCCGCCGACGAACGCCTCGACGATGCCGATGATCAAGCCGCCGACGACCGCGCCGGGGACGTTGCCGATGCCGCCGAGGACCGCGGCGACGAACGCTTTCAGTCCGGGCATGATGCCCATGAGCGGATCGATCTTCGGATACGAGAGGCCGTAGAGGATGCCGGCGACGGCGGCGAGCACCGACCCGATCACGAACGTCATCGAGATGATGTGGTCGGTCGGGATGCCCATCAGCGACGCGGTCTCGAAATGGAAGGAGACGGCGCGCATGGCGCGGCCGAACTTGGTGCCGTAGATGATGTATTGCAGCAGCGCCATGAAGAAGAGCGCCACGCCGAGAACGATCATCTGGTAGTTCGTCGTGACGATGCCGCCGAGGTGGATGATGTGTTTCGGAACGAGCGTCGGGAAGAACTTCGGATCGGG
>DASXHZ010000009.1:0-44200 GCA_036488085.1 Thermoanaerobaculia bacterium | reverse complement strand
GCGCTGTGTCAGGTCCTCCTGGAACTGCGCGCCGGCGTAGATCGGAATCGCCTTCGAGATCGTCTTCAGGTCCTTCTGCGGATCGGTCGGAACCGCAGGCTGCGGCGTGGTGGTCGTCGCGGCTCCCGAGATCGAGTTCTTCTTGGGAAGCTGCTCCTCGGCGGCGTTGCTCTCCTTCCCGCCGGTACAAGCGGCGAGCGTGATGAGCATCGATGCTGCGATGCCGATCCTCCAGCGCACGTTCATCAGAGGTGTAGAGAGCAATCGATGTGCCGCAAGTACTTCAATTCGTCGAAATGCTGCGGTGCAGCGACCGCGACCGCTTGGCGTTGCTTCGGAGGCGTTCGAGGGCCGTCTCGCCGCCGTAGGCCTCGACGAGTTGTTCGTCGTACTCGTCGGAGACGCTGGCTACTGTGTCGAGCGACGCGATCAGTTGCTCGGGACGCAAACGGCGCCCGAGGAAGGAGTGGGAGAAGAAAATGTCGCGGCCGTCCATGCTGAAGCCGCCGAGGAGGACTTCGGCGTTGAGGCGGAGGAGCTCCTGCATCAGGTCGAACGTCGGCTCGACGCCCTGGACGCAGAAGGCGAGGACCTCGATGACCGCATCATCTTCCTCGTACGGCTCGATGGAAATCTCGAGGACGGTGGAGCCGTACTTGAGGTAGAAGTCGCAGTGCTCGGCGTCGTCGAAGTGTTCATCCACCAATTCGTCGAGATACTGCTTCACCTGCCGGTAGACTTCCTCCTGACATACCGTATGAAACGTCTTGGTCGCTGCTGCCATTGATGATGATTATAGAACTCTTCGCACCGCAGAACAGGAAGCGGCTCGTGTTGAAGCGCGGCCGCGAGCGAGCTGTTGCAAATCGTCATCCGTGGCTCTTCACGGGCGCGATCGCTGGCGAGAGCGGACCGGACGACGCCGCCATCGCCGATCTCGTCGATGAACGCGGCGCGTTGCTCGCGTCGGGCTTCCATTCGAAGCATTCGCAGATTCGTCTGCGCGCGCTGACGTTTGGCGAGGAGCTGACGGCAGACGTCATTCGGGAACGGATCGTTCGTGCGGTCGCACGCCGTACGTTCTCTGACGATACGAATGCGTTTCGAGTCGTGAACGCCGAGGGGGACGATCTCTCGGGGCTGGTCGTCGATCGCTACGACGACATCGTGGTCGTCGAGATCGCGAATGCAGGGGTCGAGAAGATCAAGCCGCTGATCGTCGAGACGATCCAGCATGCTCTTTCGCCGCGGGGCATTTTCTTCAAGAACGACATTCCGGCGCGGAAGCTCGAGCGGCTGTCACAGGAAAACGAGTGGAGCGGTGCGGGCCATCCCGCGGCGAAGATTCGCGAATCGGGATTGAGCTTCGTCGTCGAGCCGGCCGAGGGACAGAAGACCGGGTTCTTTCTCGATCAACGGGAGAACCGGCGGATTGCTCGCTCGCTCGCCGGCGGCAAACGCGTGCTGAACCTCTTCTCCTACAGCGGAGCGTTCGGCGTCTACGCAGCGGCGGGTGGGGCGGCGTCGGTGATGAACGTCGACGTCTCCGAGAAAGCGATCGCGCTCGCGCGGACGAATCACGAGCTGAACGGCTTTGGCGCGGAGTTCGTCGCCGCCGATGCATTCGACTGGATCCGCCAGAGCAACGATCGCTTCGACCTCGTGATCTGCGATCCCCCCGCGTTCGCGAAGTCGCGCGGCGACATCGATCGCGCGGCGCGCGGCTACAAGGACATCAACCTCCAGTCGCTACGCCACGTAGCGCCGCGCGCGATGCTGATGACGTTCTCCTGCAGCGGCCACATGTCGCTCGACCTCTTCCAGAAGGTCATCTTCTCTGCCGCCGCTGACGCCGGGCGTCGCGCGTCGATCGTTCGCCGCCTCACCGCGGCGCCGGATCATCCGGTCTCGCTCTACTGCCCGGAAGGGGAGTACCTGAAGGGTTTTCTACTCGCGGTGGAGTAAAGGCGGTGGAGTAAAGCATGACCAAAGGGCGCGTCGAAGCCTTCAGCGATGGGGTCATCGCCATCCTCATCACCATCATGATCCTCGACCTGCACGTGCCGCACGGGTCGGATCTGCGTGCGTTGCGGCCGCTCCTCCCGCACTTCCTGTCGTATCTCCTCAGCTTCGTCTTCCTCGGCATCTACTGGAGCAATCACCATCACATGTTCCACGCCGTCCGGCATGTGAGCGGGTCGGTCCTCTGGGCGAATCTGCATCTTCTCTTCTGGCTTTCTCTCGTGCCGCTGGTGACGATCTGGATCGGCGAGAACGGGAGCGACGCGATCCCCACAGCCGCGTACGGAGTGGTGTTGCTCTTCTGCGCGATCTCCTACACCGTCTTGCAGGTGGTCATCATCCGGCACGACCCTCACGCCGCCCTCGCGAGCGCAGTCGGGTCGGATCTGAAGGGAAAGGTGTCGCTCGCGCTGTACGCCTCCGCGATCCCGCTCGCGTTCGTGAACTACATGATTTCGGATGCCATCTACGTCGCCGTCGCGCTGATCTGGCTCGTCCCCGATCGCCGGATCGAGTCGCGCCTGGATGTTCATGAGCACTGACGCGGAATTGCTCCTCCGCGCATCCTGATTCATGATTCCTGTATGTCCACCGTCCCCGCCCCCGTTCCGCGGCTGTCGCGTGAGCTGACGCTCTCCTACCTCGGGGAGCTCCTGCAGAGCGCCGGCTTCATCGACGACCGGCAGAAAAGCGAGATCGACGCGGCGGATCGGCAGCAGGCACGTGCTTTCTCGCGGACGAAGGCGGGCACCAGCCGCGCCGATGCCGACGAGACGAGCACGATCAAGTTGCTCATCGCGATGAACCTGACGGATGCCAGCGGCAGCGGAACGCGCATCGACGACTTCCTGCTCGCGCGCCTGATCGCCGAAGATGCGAGGCTGCCGTTCTTCAAAATCGATCCGCTGAAGCTCGACGTCGCGATGATCGAGTCGAAGATGTCGCGGCCGTTCGCGCGCCGCAACCGGATGGTGCCGGTGGCCGTTCGCGACGGAAAGCTCGTCGTGGCGATGGTGAATCCGTTCCACAACGACGCGATCGACAGCTATCGGCCGCTCGCTCAGCAGGAACTCGAGCTGGTCGTCTCCTCCGAGAGCGACGTGATGGGCGTCATCAACGAGCAGTACGGCTTCCGCGCCTCGGTGACGAAGGCGGAGCGCGACCTCTCGAAGGGCGCGATCGACCTCTCGAATCTCGAGCAGTACGTGAAGCTGAAGTCGGGCGCTGAGATCGAGACAAGCGACTCGCACATCGTCAACGCGGTCGACTACCTGCTGCAGCACGCCTACGACTCGCGCGCGTCGGACATCCACATCGAGCCGAAGCGCGAGCACGCGCAGATCCGCTTCCGCATCGACGGGGTGCTGCACGAGATCCAGCGTGTCCCAAAGCTCGTCAACCTCGCCGTCACGTCGCGCGTGAAGACGATGTGCCGCATGGACATCGCCGAGAAGCGCCGCCCGCAGGACGGCCGCATCAAGACGGAGCGCGAAGGAAAGGAGATCGAGCTTCGCGTCTCGACGCTCCCGACTGCGTTCGGCGAGAAGCTAGTCATGCGTATCTTCGATCCCGACGTCATGCTCCGCGACCTCGGCGGACTCGGGTTCTACGAGGACGAGCTGAAACTGTTCGGCGAGTGGATCAAGCGCCCGCACGGGATCATCCTCGTGACCGGCCCCACCGGCTCGGGTAAGACCGTGACGCTCTACTCCGCGCTGAAGCAGCTCGCCTCTCCGGAGATCAACATCACGACGATCGAAGATCCGATCGAGATGGTGTACGACGACTTCAACCAGACGTCGGTGCAGTCGAAGATCGGGATCAGCTTTGCGTCGGCGCTGCGGACGATCCTCCGCCAGGATCCCGACATCATCATGGTCGGCGAGATCCGCGACGCGGAGACGGCGCAGAATGCCGTTCAGGCCGCGCTCACCGGCCATCTCGTTTTCTCGACGCTCCACACGAACGATTCCGCTACCTCGGTCACCCGCCTCATCGACCTCGGCATCCAGCCGTTCCTGATCTCGTCGACGCTCATCGGCGCGATGGCGCAGCGCCTCCTCCGAAAGATCTGCGACGACTGCAAGCGCAATCGTCCGCTGAACCAGGAGGAAGCGGCGATGCTCAACCTCCAGGCCCCCCCGGGAAAACGCATCATCGTGAAGGAAGGCGCCGGCTGTAACCGCTGCCGCAATACCGGCTACTTCGGCCGCACTGGCATCTTCGAGATGCTTCCCATCGACAACGCCATCCGCGACCTCATCGACCGCAGCGAAGACTTCCTCAAGATCAAAGACGTCGCCACGAAACGCGGTATGCGCACCCTCCGCCAGTCCGCCCTACGCAAGCTCGCCGAGGGAGCGACGACGTTTGAGGAAGTGGTGCGCGTCACCGGCATCTGAAGTGAGCGTTATTCGTTACTCGTTATTCGTTACTCGGGGAGCGAGGCTACGGATCGTGCCGGTAAGGAGCTTTCCGACGCTCGTGCTTTTCGCTTCGAGTTGCTGAACCTCAACACCTTCGAGGTAGCCGAGCCGCGTGCAGATTTCAATTCGGGTCGCGACTTCACACAATGAGCCGCGAGCATTGAGGAGGAAGCGCCGTCGCTCCCTCCGCGTCTCGCGTCCCGCACCTTCCGCGATGTTGCTCGGATCGAGCTGGCCGCGCGCTTCAACTGAATCGACAGCCCGTATCGTTCGTCAGCGGGCAACGTGCGTGTAGCGGCGTAGACGTCGATGACGAAATCCATCGCAGCGTTCCAAAGATCACTTTGCGTATGAATCATTCTCCGTGTGTGGTGCCGGAGAAGGCGCTCAGAGAAGACGGCGTGTGGGGCCGCAACTCTACCTCGGTCCCCGAGTAACGAGTAACGAATAACGAGTAACGCCCCCGGTGCTATCCTTCAAACATGACCGTACAGGCGGCGCCCTCGTCGCTCGAGCGGGAGCTCGAGTACCGGAAAAAGCTGACGGCGATCACGAATCAGATCAATGCGGCGGAGTCCATCCCGCAGATCCTGATGACGCTCAAGGACCGCATCGTCGACCTCCTCGACGCCGAACGGCTCACGATCTACGCCATCGACACGAAGAACCAGGAGCTCTACTCGCTCCAGAAGGTCGGCGACGCCCCGAAGGAGATCCGGGTTCCGAAGTCGTTCGCTTCCATCGCCGGATTCACGGCGCTGGCGCGCAAGACCATCAACATCAAAGACGCCTACGAGGCCGCTGAGCTGGCGAAGTTCCATCCGAACCTTCGTTTCGACCAGCGGTGGGACAAGCAGACCGGCTTCCGGACGAAGTCGGTCCTCGCCGTTCCCGTGATGTTCGAGAAGTACCTCCTCGGCGTCGTGCAGCTCATCAACCGCAAGCATGCGGCCGGCTTCTCGCAGCAGGATGAAGATGCTGCCGAGGAGATTGCGCGCATCCTCGGCATCGCGTTCTACAACCAGCACCGCGCGGCGAGGCAGTCGAAGCCGTCGAAGTTCGGCGCGCTGGTCGACAAAGGCATCGTCTCGGAGAAGGACGTCGAGCAGGCCGTCTCGTCGGCGCGAGTCAACAACACCACCATCGAGAAAGTGCTGATCGACGACTTCAACGTACCGCGGGAAGAGATCGGGAAATCGCTGGCCGGTTTCTACGGCGCGCACTTCTTCAACTACGACGGGACGCAGGTCATCCCCTCCGACCTGATGGAACGCGTCCAGAGCGACATGTGGAAGAAGTACGTCTGCGCGCCGGTCGAGCGCCGGCCGGGGATGCTCGTCATCGCGGTCGACGATCCGCAGGACCTCACGCGGCTCGACGGTATCCGCGCCATGAACCTGGCGCCGCGCTACGACTTCATGGTCGGGATGAAGCACGAGATCCTCGCGTACATCGCGGCCTCGTACGGCGAGAAACTCGACGTCAGCCGGAGCGAAAGCGACCTCGCCAAGATCATCGAGATGCTCGGCGAGGGCGACGCGCAGGTCGAAGAAGAGGAAGTGAAGGAAGGGCCGGCCGAGATCGACGAGACCGACTCCGGGATCGTGCGTCTCGTCAACCAGCTCATCATCGAGGCGTACAACAAGGGGGCCTCCGACATTCACGTCGAGCCGGACGGACCGAAGAATCCGTGTCAGATCCGTCTGCGCATCGACGGCGACTGCCAGAAGTTCATGGAGATCCCCGGGCCGCACCGCAACGCGGTGACGCAACGGCTCAAGATCATGGCGCGTCTCGACATCTCCGAGCGCCGCAAACCGCAGGACGGCAAGATCCGCTTCCGCTATTCGAAGGGAACGATCGAGCTCCGCGTCGCGACGATCCCGACCACGAACCAGAACGAAGACGTCGTCATGCGTATCCTCGCGGCGTCGAAGCCGTATCCGATCGACAAGATGGGGTTCAGCGAGATGAACCTCAGCCGGTTCAAGGAGATCCTGTCGAAGCCGTACGGCATCTGCCTCGTGGTCGGACCCACCGGCTCCGGGAAGACGACGACACTGCACTCGGCCCTCGGCTTCATCAACACCGAGGACATGAAGATCTGGACCGCGGAAGACCCGGTCGAAATCACGCAGCCGGGTTTGCGCCAGGTGCAGGTGCAGCCGAAGATCGACTTCACCTTCGCCGCCGCGATGCGCGCGTTTCTCCGCGCCGACCCCGACGTCATCATGGTCGGTGAAATGCGCGACCACGAGACAGCAGCGATCGGTATCGAGGCGTCGCTCACGGGCCATCTCGTGTTCTCGACGCTGCACACGAACTCGGCGCCGGAGACGATCACGCGTCTCCTCGACATGAACATCGATCCGTTCAACTTCGCCGACGCGCTCCTCGGCATCATGGCGCAGCGCCTGATCCGTACGCTCTGCCCGAAGTGCAAAGAGGCGTATCACCCGGCGAAGGAAGAGTGGGACGAGATCGTTCAGGCCTACGGCGCCCAGTACTTCCCCCACGACGTCTTCCCATACACCGAGCAGACGACGCTCTATCGCCCGAAGGGCTGCACCGCCTGCAACAACAGCGGCTACAAAGGCCGGATGGGCGTTCACGAGCTGCTGGCCGGCACCGACGAGCTGAAGAAAGCCGTCCAGACCCGCGCCACGATCGACGACCTCCGCAAACTCGCCCTCGACCAAGGCATGCGCACCCTTCTGCAGGACGCCATCGAGAAGGCGCTCAAGGGGCATTCGGACGTCAAACAGGCGAGAGCGATTGCGGTGAAGTGACAAAGCCCTGAAAACGATTACACTTCCAGCGTGCCGAAACGAGTAGTCCTGCTGCTCTCGCTCGTCCTCTGCCTGCTACCACCGTCATTGACTGCCGCAGAGATCTCCGCTGCCGACCTCGACAAGCACCGCAAGGCGCTGAACGATCTCATCACTGAGCAGTGGGAGTACACCCTCCGGACGTCGCCGGAGTATGCGTCGATCCTCGGTGACAAGCGCTACAACGACCAGTCGGGTGACAACTCGGCCGCCGCTGCCAATCGCGACTACGAGGAGAACAAGAAGTTCCTCCGCCGCTTCGAAGCGGTCGACGCGCGCGGCTTCTCGGAGCAGGAACGCCTCAACAAAGAGTTGATGGTGAAGAACCTCCACGACTCCATCGAAGGCTTCGACTGGAAAGAGTGGGAGATGCCCGTCAACCAGATGGGCGGCATCCACCTCTTCGCCGCGCAGTTTCCGTCCTACCTGTCGTTCAAGACGACGAAGGACTACGACGACTACATCACCCGCATGCACAACTTCCCGAAGCAGATGGACGACACCGTCGCCGTCATGCGCCTCGGGATGCACGACAAGCTGATGCCGCCGAAGTTCCTGCTCGAGAAGGTGGCAGGACAGGCGAGTGCGATCGCTGATACGCCGCTCGACCAGTCGGCGTTCGCCTCTCCGCTCAAGACCTTCCCGGATTCGGTGTCCGAGCCCGACCGTACGCGGATCAAAGCAGCGTTCAACGACGCGATCCAGAACGCGATCTATCCCGCGTACCGGAAATTCGCGAAGTTCGTGAAGGACGACTACGCGCCGGCGGGACGTACCGATGTCGGCATGTGGTCGCTCCCGCACGGCGTCGAGAGATATGCGTTCCGGGCGCGACAGTCGACCACGACGAAGCTGACCCCCGAGGAGATCCATCAGATCGGACTGCACGAAGTGGCGCGGATCGAAGGTGAGATGCTGACGATCGCGAAGTCGCTCGGCTTCAACGACCTGAAGTCGTTCAACGCCTCGATCGAAAAGAACCCCGACCTCCGCGCCAAGTCGCGCGAACAGATCCTCGACATCTACCGGCACTACGAAGATCAGATGTACGCGAAACTGCCGCAGCTCTTCGGACGGCTGCCGAAGGCGAAGCTCGAGGTCGTGCCGATCGGCACGTATCGCGAGAAGGAAGCGGCCGGCGCCGACTACGATCCGGGCGCTGCCGACGGCTCGCGGCCGGGACGCATTAACGTCAATACTTACGACGCCACGAATCGCAAGACGATCACGATGGAGTCGACGGCGTACCACGAAGGGGTGCCGGGCCATCACATGCAGCTTTCGATTGCCCAAGAGCTGACGGACCTGCCGCAGTTCCGGCGGCAGGGCGGCTACACGGCATACGTCGAAGGGTGGGCGCTCTACTCGGAGAAGCTCGGCAAGGAAGTCGGCTTCTATCAGAACCCGTACAACGACTACGGACGGCTGCAGGACGAGATGCTGCGCGCCATCCGGCTGGTCGTCGATACCGGACTCCACGCGAAGAAGTGGACGCGCCAGCAGGTCGTCGACTATTTCCACGAACACTCGGCACAAGACGAGGTCGAAGTCCAGAACGAGACCGACCGTTACATCGTCTGGCCCGGCCAGGCACTCGGCTACAAGATCGGTTCGCTGAAGATCACCGAATTGCGCGAGCGCGCGCGCAAGAAGCTCGGCGACCGATTCGACATTCGCGCATTTCACGACGAAATACTCGGCGCCGGTGCGCTGCCGCTCGACGTGCTCGAGCAACGCATCGACACCTGGATTGGAAGGCAGGAAAAGTGAAAGCAATGAGCACGAAGATTGGTCGTCCCATCGTCCACACGGAGCCCTGGGCCAAGGTCACTGTCGTTCTCCTCGATCGCCACGTGGCGTACCTGGACGATCTCGCGATTCACCTCCGCCAGAAGCATCGATGGGCGGCGTCGCGCGCGGAGCTGATCCGCGGTCTCATCGAGGCGGCCGCCAGCTCGAACGTCGACATCCTCGCCGATCGCGGCGGGGCGACATTCGTTCAGCTCGTCCGCAAGATGCTGCTGCGGAAGTAGCCCGTGCCCGAGCTGCCGGAGGTCGAGGGTTTCGCGCGCTATTTCGCGCGCCACGCTCTCCGGCAACGGATCGTCCGCGTCCGCGTACGCGATGAGCGCATCCTCGGCGTGCGGAAGGAGACGCTTTCCCACGCGCTGCGCGGGCGCGAGTTCACGCGCGTCCAGCGGCACGGCAAGCACCTCTTCGCCGACGCCGGCTCGACGTGGCTGCATCTCCACTTCGGGATGACAGGGGACATCGAGTACTACGGATCGTCATCCGTTACCCGTCATCCGTCATCGGGTAGCGGTTCGGATGACGGATCACGGATGACGGATGACGATCCGCGTTTCGCGCGGGTGATTTTCGATTTCGACAAGGGGAGGCACCTGGCCTTCGTGGATATGCGCCTATTCGGCGTGGTCGACCTGACGCCATCGCCCGCGGCGTACATCGAGGAGCATGACCTCGGGCCTGATCCGCTACAGATGTCGCTCGCGCAATTCCGCGATCGGATCGCGAAGCGGCGGGGCGCGATCAAGGCGCTGCTGCTGTCGCAGGATGTGATCGCCGGTATCGGCAATCTGTACGCGGACGAGACGCTGTTTCAGACGGACATTGACCCGCGGCGCACCGTCGATCGACTCAGCGATGCCGAGGTGCGGGCGGTCTACAGCGCGATGCGGCGGATCGTGCGCGAGGTCATCCGCGTCCGTTCGAAAGACGGCGACTGGCCCAGCCGCTACCTCTCCATGCACCGCGAAGAGGGGGAGCGCTGCCCGAAATGCGGCGGGACCATCCGCCGGACCGTCGTGATGTCGCGCACGACGTATTTCTGCGCGAAGCACCAGAAATAGTGGCCGGTGGCCAGTTGCCGGGAGGCCAGAAAAGCGCGGCGCTTCCTCGAGTGACGACCGGCAACCGGCAACCGGCCACTCGTCAGGCATCCGTCTTGCGCGCGCGGTTCACATGGAACAATCGATCGCGAACCTCATCGACGAGCAGGATTGGCTCGACACCCTCGACCCGATTCAGAAACTCTTCCGCGAGCTTCCGAAAGAGCTCAAGAACGCGCTCCACGGTGTCTGGCTGCAACATCCGCTGCATCCGGCGCTCATCGCCATCCCCGTCGGTGCATGGACGGTGGCCGCGGTGCTCGACGCGCTCGACATACGCGCCGCCGACACGGCCATCGGCATCGGCATCCTCGGTGCTCTCGGCTCGGCGGTCACGGGCCTGACCGACTGGTCTGAGACCGACTATCGGGCGAAGAAGATCGGCGCGGTTCATGGGTCGATGAACGTGATCGCAACCGCGTTGTACACGGCGTCGTGGATCATGCGCGGCAACGACGAGCGCCGCCGCTCGGCGGTCGCCCTCTCGATGCTCGGTTTCGCAATCGCGAACGCATCCGCGTGGCTCGGCGGGCATCTCGTCTTCGGCGAGCAGGTCGGCGTCGACCACACTGCGACCGCCGATTCGACGAAGCCGGAGAAGTTCACGGCGGTGGTCGACGACTCGGCGCTGCAGGAAGGGAAGCCGGCGCGTGTCCTCGCCGACGGAATAGCCGTCTGCCTGGTCAAGCGCGGCGAGAAGATCTACGCGATCACCGACACCTGCCCGCACCTCGGCGGACCGCTATCCGAGGGGAAGCTGAACGGCGACGTCATCCAGTGCCCATGGCACGGCTCCGAGCTCTCGATCGTCGACGGCCACGTCGTGAACGGCCCGACGACCTACGACGCCCGCTGCTTCGACGTCCGCGTCCGCGCCGGAAAAGTCGAGGTACGCGCCGCCACGAAGCAGGCGGGTTAGACGAGACGCACGCTCCTCACCCGGCCTTCGGCCACCCTCTCCCGGAGGGAGAGCGCCAAGAGCAACAAACGACATCTCCCTCTCCCGCCGGGAGAGGGTGCCGCCAAGCGGCGGGTGAGGGCGTGCAAGCTACGCAAGTCGCGCCAAGAACCCGGGACCGCTTATCCTTCCCCGCAATGCGACTGATCGTCGGGACGAGCGGGTACAGCTACAAGGAATGGAAGGGGACGTTCTACCCGGACGACCTACCGGCGGCGAAGATGCTGCCGTTCTACGCGCAGCACTTCGGTTCGGTCGAGATCAACAACACGTTCTACCGGATGCCGGAGGCGAAGACGCTCGCGAAGTGGGCAACCGAGGTGCCGGAGGGATTCACGTTCGTCCTGAAGGCGCCGCAGCGGATCACGCATCAGAAGCGGCTCGCCGGTGCCGGCGAGGACGTGCGTCTCCTCTTCGAAGCCGCCGAGTCGCTCGAGAACAAGCTCGGACCCGTTCTCTTTCAGCTCCCGCCGTACTCACGGAAAGATGCGCTCAAGCTCCGCGAGTTCATCAGCATCCTGCCGCGCGACAAGCGCGTGGCGTTCGAATTCCGCCACGAGTCGTGGTTCGACGACGAGATCTGCTCCATCCTCCGCGACCGCGACGCCGCCCTCTGCGCTTCCGACACCGACGAAGTCCCCGACCCCGAGTCGATCGTCCACCTCACCGCGACGTGGGGCTACCTCCGCCTCCGCCGCACCGAATACCCCGGCACCGCCATCGCCGACTGGCGCCAGCGCGTCGAGCGCCAGCCCTGGAGCGACGCGTACGTCTTCTTCAAGCACGAAGACGAAGGAAAGGGCCCCGTGTTCGCGAAGCAGTTCCTCGCGAGCTAGCACTTATACTTCCGCGCGCTCATGGGCCTGCTTCGTTCCGTCGCGGTGTTCACGCTGCTGGCAACGCTCAAGTACCTGAGCAAGATCTTCTACCGGCACGACATGAGGCTCATCGAGCCGCATCCGAAAGACGCGTGGAAGGACATTCGGCTCGTCGCATTTCTCAATCACACATCTCTCTTCGAGCCGGTCTTCCTCGGCGGCGTGCCGAACCGATTCATCTGGCGTCTCGCGGCGCACGGCGTCATTCCGGCCGCCGACAAGACGACAGGACGGCCGTTGGTCGGGTTGATCTTCAAGTTCGTGGCGCATCACGTCATCCCGATCACGCGGGAGCGCGACAACACCTGGTTCGAGGTTCTCGACCGCATCGACCCGAAGTCGATGGTCGTCATTGCTCCCGAGGGGAGGATGAAGCGCGAGACCGGCCTCGATCTGAGCGGGAACCCGATGACGGTGCGCGGCGGGATCGCCGACATCATGCTCGCGGTTCGCCACGGACGGATGCTCCTCGCGTACAGCGGCGGACTGCATCACGTGCAGATCCCGGGGCGGGCGATGGTGCGCCTTTTCGTCCCGGTGCGCATGCGGCTCGAGAACCTCGACATCGCCGGCTACATCGCCGACCAGATGGCGAAAGGCGGCGAGGAACAGTTCAAGAGGAACGTTCGCGAGGACCTGGAGCGACGCCGCGATCTGAACTGTCCGGTAACTCCTCCAGCGGCATCGGCCGGCTGAGGAGGAATCCCTGCACCGCGTCGCAGTCGAGGTCCGCGAGCGCCGCGAACTGCGTCTCGCGCTCCACGCCCTCGGCGATGACGTGCAGCGCGAGGTCGTGAGCGAGCGTGATGAGCGACTTCGTGATGGCGCGGCTGCGGCGGTTGCGATCGAGGTCGCGGATGAACGTCGCCGGTATCTTCAGCCCGTCGACCGGAAATCGGAAGAGCTGCTCGACCGTCGAGTGACCGGTGCCGAAATCGTCGAGCCAGAGCTCGAGGCCGAGCGCTTTCAACTCGCGCATGACGCGCACCGCGTCGTCGAGGCGCTTGAACTGCGAGGTCTCCGTGATCTCGAGCGTGACGTGTCGAGCGTCGATGCCCGCGGTCTCGATCGCGTTCCGGACGCGTGCCACGACGTCCTGATGCTGGTACTCGCGGGGCGAGAGATTCACATGCAGCCGCCAGTCGAATCCCCACCGCGATGCGCCTGCAAATGCGCGCTCGAGGAGGAGCTCGTCGAGGTCGATCATCTCTTCGCGCGGCGCCTGTTCCGCGGCCTTCGTGATGATCGCCGCCTCCCGAATCTCCCCCGACTCCCGCCGCTGGCGCATCAGCGCCTCGGCTGCGATGATCTTGCGCGTCGCCACGTCGTGGATCGGCTGGTAGACCACCACGACGTTCTCGCGATCGAGGGCGCCTTCCAGGGCAGCGTGCGCGTTCGCCATCGAATCAGCGGTGACGGAAGAAGTGCGACGTCGCGAGCAGGATACCCAGCAACGCCAGCCCGACGAGCAGCTTGTACTTCCCAAGCGTGTCGGTGAGCGATGCCTGCTTCTGGCGCTGGTGCTCGCGGAGGAGCTCCATCTCGTTAGCGTGCCTCCGCTGAACGGAGTCGCGCACTTCATGCTGGAAGTCGATCAGCTTCCGCGGATGCTCGGACTCGACCACCGCGCCGCGCTGCGTGTCGACGTGCATGGCGCCGGTCGAGACCGGAATCACAATCTTCTCGCCGTTGTCGTCTGCGACGTCGTACGCGCCCTGGTCGAAGAAGAGGACCGTCGGTCCGGCGGACGTGTTCTTGATGAAGACGACGTTCTCGTCGCCTTCGCGGAATGGACGGATGCCGATCGTGCTCTGCACCACGTCGCCAACCGAACCGCCGGGCGTCACGACCGTCACTTCCGCCGGCGCCGTCCCCTTCATCGTCTGCTCGACGGCGAACGTCGAGTAGGTGAGGATCCAGCGGTGGGACGGGTCCCACTGCGAGTGCGTATGAACGACTTTGCCGAGGACGATCGCGGCGGCTTTATCGACCTTTTCGTCGAAATCGACCGCGCGCTGGAGCGTGGCGTGCGCATTGGTTGCCGCGAGCGACACCGCGAGTGTGAAAGCGCCGAGGAGGAGGGGGGTCCGAGCCATGTTTGACCGTACTTAGAGCAAACGGGCTGCCATGAAGTCGCGCACCACCCGGAGCGATTCCTCGGTCACATGATGCCCCATCGGGAACTCGTGGTACGCCGTGTCGATACCGTGCTCTTCCAGAATGGCGCGCGTCCGGCGGGCGTCGAGGACACGGACGACGTCGTCATCCGTACCGTGGACGACGAGGACAGGGATGTCGCGCTTGAAGGGCGGCAAATCCTCCTCGTTGAGACCGGCGCTCATGCAGACGATCCCGGCGATCGGTCGCTCGGTCCGGAAGCCGATGTCGAGCGCCATCATCCCGCCCTGTGAGAAGCCGCAGGTGATGACCTTGCCTGGCGGCGTCGGGTACTGCTCCAGCGCCTTGTCGAGGAAGTCGAGGAGGAACGTGCGCGACTCCCGGAACGACTCCGGCTCCGCCGGCCAGCCGTCGAACCAGGTGAATCCGAACGACATCCCCGGGTACATCTCGAACGGCTTCGGCGCGTTCGGGAAGAGAAACCGGTAGCCGTGATCGAGGTACGGTGCGACGTCGGCGAGATCGTTCGCATCCGCGCCGCGACCGTGCATGACGATCACGAGCGGCAGCTCGGCATCGTCGCCAGCACCGCGCGGGACGTTTTTCACATATTTCATGGTTCACGTATTATTACAACCGAACCCCCCGAGGTGACCCTTGCATATCAATGACTTGCTGAAGATTGCCGCTGAGCGCCGCGCGTCGGACCTGCACATCAAAGTCGGCTCGCATCCCGTCATCCGCGTCGACGGCGAGCTCGTGCCGCTCGTCGAGCTGAAGCGGCTCATGCAAGAAGACACCATCGCCATGGCGTTCTCGATCATGTCGTCGCGCCAGAAGGAAAAGTTCAAGAACAACTACGAGATCGACATCGCCTACTCGGTCCCCGGCCTCGGCCGCTTCCGCTGCAACATCTTCCAGCAGCGCGGTACGGTCGGCATGGTCCTCCGCGTCATCCCGGTCAAAATCCTGTCGATTCGGGAGCTCATGCTCCCGGTCGTCCTCGAGAAGATCGCCGAGGAACGCCGCGGCCTGATCCTGTGCACCGGCACCACCGGCTCCGGCAAGTCGACCACGCTCGCGGCGTTGCTCGACTACATCAACTCCCACCGCACCGAGCACATCATGACGGTCGAGGACCCGATCGAGTTCCTCCACCGCGACAAGAAGTCGATCGTCAACCAGCGCGAGGTCGAGGTCGACACCAAGTCGTTCTCGCAGGCGCTTCGCAGCGCCCTCCGCCAGGATCCCGACGTCATCCTGGTCGGCGAAATGCGCGACTACGAGACGATCGAGACGGCGCTGACCGCCGCCGAGACGGGGCACCTCGTCCTCTCGACGCTCCACACCATGGACGCGACGGAGACGGTCAACCGCATCATTTCCGTCTTCCCTCCGCACCAGCAGAAGCAGATCCGCCTGCAGCTCGCGGCGGTGCTCAAGGCGGTCATCTCGCTGCGTCTTCTCCCTCGCGCGGACGGCCTCGGGCGCGTCCCGGCTGCGGAGGTCCTGATCTCCACGGCTTACATCCGCGACTGCATCGAGAACAAGGAAAAGACAAAGCTGATCAAGGACGCCATCTCGCAGGGCACCTCGCAGTACGGGATGCAGACGTTCGATCAATCGCTCTACCTGCTGTACAAGAACGGTCTCATCACGCTCGACGAAGCGCTCCGCCGCGCGTCGAATCCCGACGAGTTCCGTCTCAAGCTCCAGGGCATCCAGTCGACCTCCGACATGTCGCGCGAGGAGATGGAGTCGAAGCTCTCGGTCAGCGGCGGCAGCGACTCCGATCCGTTCGCCGACGAGTCGCCCTTCGACTTCTCGAACTCGGTGTAGTGGTCGACGCGTACACGAGCGCGCTGCGCATCCTTCAGTACCGTTTCAACTCGGAGCACGAGTTGCGGCGGAAGCTCGCCATGAAGCGCTTCGACGGGGCGGAGATCGATGCGGCCATCGAACGGCTGCGGACCGAGAAGTGGATCGACGACGAGCGATTCGCCGGTGCCTTCGTCCGCACGCGCGCCGCGAAGAAGCTCGGTCCGGCGCGGATCAAACGTGAGCTGTCGGCGGCCGGAGTCGATCGCTCGACGGCCGATCGCGCCGTCGCCGAGAATCTGGACGAGGAGCGGACGAGCAACGACCTTGCCTCCATCGCGGACAAGCGTCGCCGTCTCATGATTCGCCGTCACGGCGAGGAGTTCGTCCGATCGGCCGAAGGGAAGAGCCGTCTCGCCGCCTACTTGATCCGCCAGGGCTATCCGGTCGACAGGATCCGCGAGCTGCTTCGCCTGACGGGCGATTGACTTCGCCCGACCCGTCGTCAGCTCTTCGATGTAGCCCCACATCGAAGGCCCGATCCGCCCTCGGCTTTTCGATGACCCCTACATCGAACGCCCGATCGCCGATCGGACCTTCGATGCCTACCCACATCGACGTCCCGATCGTTCAACGGGACGTCGATGTAGGCGTACATCGAAAAGACGACGACGGATCAGACCGTCAATGTGGGGGTCCATCGACGAGTCGTCTGCCCATCGATACAATCCGTCGTCGCCACGACTTTTCGCCTTCCTCTCTAAAATCCAAGGAGATTGAATGAAAGTAATTGCGCGACTTTTGTGCCTCCTTTCGCTTGTCGCCCTCCCGCTTTTCGCCCAGCAGTCCAACCCACCCCGTGAGCGCGTTCAGCGCACCGCACCTCCAACCAGCACTACGCCTCCGGCGAACGCACAGCCTGCGACCGAGCAGCCGGCGCAGACGCACACCGAGTCGACGGAGTCGATGGCGGCAGAGCGTCGGGCGGAGCAGCGGCCGTCCGCTGAGCCGGCCGGAGACGGCGCGGCCGGCTCGCGGAGCTTCAAGTTCGAAATGGCGGAGAAGCCGGCTGTCGTCACGCACCACACGACGACCATCGGCGGCCGTTCGATCAGCTACACCGCCACGACCGGACGCCTTCCGATCAAGGACGCCGAGGGAAAGACCGAGGCGGAAGTGTTCTACGTCGCGTACACCGTCGACGGCCCGCCTGGACGGCGTCCGCTCACCTTCGCATTCAACGGCGGCCCCGGCTCCGCGTCGCTCTGGCTGCACATGGGCGCCCTCGGGCCGCGCAAAGTCGCGATGGAGCCGGAGGGATGGATCCCGCCCGCGCCGTATCACCTCGTCGACAACAACTGGTCGCCGCTCGACGTCACCGATCTCGTTCTCATCGACGCCATCGGAACGGGCTTCAGCCGTCCGGCCGACGCCGCGGCGGGACGGAAGTTCTGGAACCTGTCGGGCGACATCGAGGCGTTCGGCGAGTTCATCCGCCTCTACATCAGCCGCAACGAGCGTTGGTCATCGCCGCTCTATCTCCTCGGCGAGAGCTACGGCACGACGCGCGCGGCCGGTATCTCCGGCTATCTCACGGATCACGGCATCAACTTCTCCGGGATCATGCTCCTCTCCGAGGTGCTCAACTTCGAGACGCTGGAGTTCGCGGCGACGAATGACGTGCCGTATCCGCTGATCCTCCCGAGCTTCACGATGATCGCGGCGTACCACCACAAGCTGCCGCCCGAGCTGATGCAGGACCTCGAGAAGACGCGCGAAGAGGCGACGCAGTGGGCCCTCGGGCCGTACTGGTCGGCGCTCAACAAGGGGACCTCGCTCACGCCGCAGGAACGCGACGCGATCGCGACTCAGCTCTCACGCTACACGGGCATCTCCAAGCAGATCTGCGAGCTGGCGAATCTCCGCCTCGACGTGCAGACATTTACCCATTGGTTGCTCGTCGACAAGCAGCTCCGTGTCGGGCGCCTCGACGGACGCTACGCCGATCCCGATCCGAATGGATGGAACGGCTTTGGCGGTTCCGATCCGACCAGCTCCGAGACCACGGGACCGTTCACGTCGACTTTCAACGACTACGTCCGCCGCGAGCTCGGGTACAAGGTCGATATGCCGTACTACACCTCCGCGCGCGAATCCGGCATGTTCAGTTGGTCGTGGACATCGCCGCAGGGCGGCCAGCAGCGCGGCGGCTTCCAGATGGGCTATCCCGACACCGCCTCCGCGCTCCGTTCCGCGATGGTGAAGAACCGCTGGATGAAGGTGCTCGTGATGGAGGGGTACTACGACCTCGCTACCCCCTTCGCCGCCGCGAACTACACGATGGACCACATGGACCTCCCGCCGGAGTACACGAAGAACATCTCCTTCGCCACGTACGCCTCGGGCCACATGGTCTACCTCCACCAGAAGTCGCTTGAGAAGTTCAAGAACGATGTCGCGAACTTCATCCAGTCGACGATGCCGAAGTAACGTTCTCTCGTGTGGCGCGGGCTTTCCAGCCCGCGCCCGTTCCGCTCGGAGGTAAAATCGAACGATGAGCGAAAGCCCAAGTTCGATTGATGTTCGTCGGGCAGACGCTGCTTATAGAGGCTTCCCGCCCTTTGCGGATTGGGCGTCTGCGACGGTAGATACGACCCGCTGGGATCGCTACGCGACCCTTCTCGCTGACCGCGCCGAGCTCACGCCGGAGCTTCTGGCGCGCGCCCGTGACGTTGCAAAGCGGGCCGCCGCGATCGACACCGGCGCGATCGAAGGTCTGTACGAAGTCGATCGAGGGTTTACGTTCTCGGTAGCCATGCAGGTGGCGTCGTGGGAGTCACAGCTAACCGCCAAGGGCGCCCGGATTCGTTCTCTGATCGAGACGCAAATGGGGGCCTATGACTTCGTGCTCGACTCTGCCACGCAGAAGGTCGAGATTGCGGAGGCATGGATCAGGACGCTGCATGAGGTCATGTGTCGCGGACAGGAAACGTATCTCGTGCACACGGAGATCGGTCCGCAGGAACAAGCCTTGCCGCTGGGAACGTACAAAGTACTGCCGAACCATGTGCTGAAAAGCGACGGTGTGACGCATTCCTATGCACCCGTAGAATTCGTACCAGCCGAGATGCATCGTCTTTGTACAGAACTAAGAAGTCCCGATTTCGTCGCTGCACACCCGGTTCTTCAGGCTGCATACGCTCACTACGCCTTTGTCGCGATTCATCCTTTTGCGGATGGCAACGGGCGCGTTGCACGTGCGTTAGCGTCGGTTTTCACGTATCGCGCTCTCTCGGTGCCGCTACTCATCCTTACAGAGCACCGGCTGGAGTACTTCTCGGGTCTAGGACGAGCCGACGAAGGAGCCTATCAGCCGTTCGTCGATTTCATCTTGTCGCGAACGCTCGACTCGATTCAGCTCGTATCCGACACCCTGAAAGCCGCGGGCGTCCCTGCGCCTACCCAGGCAGCCGCTCAGTTGAAACGTGTCTACGTGACGCGGGGCGGTTACACGCACGGTGAGGTTGACGACGCTGGCTACCGTCTGTTCGACGCGTTTACGTCTGAGCTGGGACGGCAGAGTAGCGATTTGAAAGCGCCTGAGCTTGCGATCGAGTTTGTGACCTTACAAAATACGACGGTCTCGGCTGCGAACCCTGCCTATCGGACACCCGTCACATCCGGCTCGCGAGCGTTCTCCGTCGTGCTGACAACGTCTCCCCCTGCAGGTATTGAGGTGAAGAGGACGTTTCTTCTCGAGGTTCCAAAGGACTCCGGCCGCGAGGACGACCTGGTCATCCGAAATCTGAATACCGGCGAGCTTTTCCAGGCGCGGATTGAGGACGCTCACCCGGCGATCACCGGGACGCTGCACCTGCGGCTGAGCGTTTTCATACAGGGCGTTCTTGGCCAAGCGATTACTGAGGCCGCTTCACGTGCATCTGAGGCCCTCCGGAAGAACGGCTATTAGCTGTTAACCAAGTTGATCGACATGCCGTTGTAGTGGCATGCGCCGCACCACCGACGTCCTCATCGCGATCTTCGCGTTCGCCTTCATCATAATCCTGGCCGTCGCCGCGTATTGGGACCCGGCGATTCGCGTTCTGCACGCCTTCGAGGCGTTGCCGTACCTCGTCGCCGCGATCCTCTGCCTTCGCCGGATCCCTTTCGGATATCCGATCGGTGCGGTTGCGGGCGGGTTCTGGCTCTGGACCGCGACGTTCCTCACGTCGTTCGTTCCCCTCCGGTCTTCCGTGCGCGCGCGCAACAGAACCCGCGTCACCCCCTCACGTCCTCGGTCGCACGGGGTCGAGGCTTCGCTTTCACGGTCCCGGCTCTGACCTCTCACCCAGTTGGGCCTTTCGCCGCGGTCGGGGTCTCCTGCGTGATCCGGCGGGGTCTTACGTCCGACGGGGTCCGCATCCTCGCAGAAGAGCTGACGCATCCTCGCGCAGGAACCGCTGCATGCGCGCGAAAGACCCGAGGGGGCAAGCAAGTGGATGTTACGGGTTGGTCGGAGGATGTGAAGCGCGCTCAGAAAACATGCGAGGCGCGCCAGAAAAGACGTGACGCGCGCTCCGGAAGGATGTGACGCGCGCTCCGGAAGGATGTGACGCGCGTTTCCGGAAGGGCCGCGTGGGACTGGCTCGGATTCATTCACGAGCAGCGCGTCTGTCATCCTGAGATGGCGAAGCGGCGAAGCCGCGCAGCGCAGCGAAGGACGTCCTGGTGTTCCGGCAACGGGTCCTTCGACCGTCCTGCTTCGCTCCGGCAGCTGAGGATCACAGACGCGCTGCTCGTGAATAATCCGACTAACGACTCACGGCCACCAGCGCGGCGATCTCGAATGCGATCGAGGCGCCCAGAAGGGACGTGATGTTGGACGTGTCGTAAACCGGCGCCACTTCCACGACATCCCCGCCGATGACCTTCAGCCCTCGGAGAGCGCTCATCATGTCGAAGGCCTCGAAGCTCGTCAGTCCGCCAGGCACCGGCGTCCCCGTTCCCGGCGCGAAAGCGGGATCGATGGCGTCGACGTCGAAGGTGAGGTAGCAAGACCCCGATCCGGCGGTGGCGCGCAGGCGCTGCGTGAACTCCGACCGCCGAGCCGGATCGTGAAACGCGCTCATGTCGAGTCGCTTGATGCCGAGGCGGGCGCCGTACTCGTCCTGCTCGGCGCTGCCAATCGTTCCGCGCAGACCGATCTGGAAGATCCGGTCGCCTTCGACGATCCCCTCCTCGACTGCTTGCCGGATGATCGTCCCGTGATGCATCTTCTGGCCGACGGGACCCTCGGACGTGTCGCTGTGCGCGTCGAAGTGAATCAGCGTGACGTTCGGATGGCGGCGGCATACGGCCCGCAGAATCGGTACGAGGACCGAGTGGTCGCCGCCGAGCGAAACGACGGCGGCGCCGCGTTCCTGCAGTGCCTCGACCGATGATTCGATCGAACGGAACGTCTCGAGGTAGTCGAACGGGTTCACGGGAACGTCGCCGGCGTCGACGGAGCGCAGCCGCTCGTAGACGGCAATCTCCATCCAGCGGCTGTAATTGCGGCAGAGCACCGACGACTGCCGGATGGCGCCGGGACCGAATCGCGCGCCGGGACGAAACGTCACGAGCCCGTCGAAGGGAATGCCGAGGATCGCCAGGTCGACGGGCGTGTCGTCGCTGGTCAGTTGCGGCAGGCGTCCGAACGTCGAGGTACCGGAGAACGCCAGCGTGTGCGGGGCTGCGGAGGCCTTGTTGTCCAGGGCCACAGCATTGTCAAAAACGGGGCGCGACGCAATGCCGGGGCGCGAAACAAACCGCCCTCCTCTTTCGGTTACGATGCCCGCCTTGTTGACCACGAACGAAATCCGCGAGCAGTTCCTGAAGTACTTCGAGTCGAAGAACCACCGGCGTGTGGCGTCGTCCTCGCTCGTCCCGGCCGGCGATCCGACTCTCCTCTTCACGAACGCCGGGATGAATCAGTTCAAGGACGTCTTCCTCGGCCGCGAGCCGCGCGACTACAACCGCGCCACGACGTCGCAGAAGTGCGTCCGAGCGGGCGGCAAGCACAACGACCTCGAGAACGTCGGCCGCACGGCGCGCCATCACACCTTCTTCGAGATGCTCGGGAACTTCTCCTTCGGCGACTACTTCAAGGAAGACGCGATCAAATTCGCTTTGGAGCTCCTCGTCGACGTCTGGATGCTCGACCCCGAACGGCTCTGGTTCACGGTGTTCGAAGGCGACGAGAGCGTTCCGGCGGATGAAGAGGCGGAGCGTCTCTGGGTCAAGGCGGGCGCGAAGCCCGAGCGCGTGCTGCGTTTCGGGAAGAAGGACAACTTCTGGTCGATGGGCGATACCGGTCCGTGCGGCCCCTGCTCGGAGATCCACTACTTCCGCGGCGACGATCTGTCGAAGAACGTAGCGGATCTGGTCAACGGCCCCGGCGACGACACGATGGAGATCTGGAACCTCGTCTTCATGCAGTACGACCGCAACGCGGAGGGCGTGCTCACGCCGCTGCCGGCACCGTCGGTCGACACCGGCATGGGGCTGGAGCGCATCGCTAGCATCCTGCAGAAGGCGTCGACGAATTACGACGTCGACCTCTTCGCGCCGATCATGGCGACGATCGCCACGATCAGCGACTACAAGTACCAGCAGCGGATGGACGACGAGCTCGATACCGCCGTTCGCGTCCTCTGCGATCACGCGCGCGCCGCGTCATTCCTGATCGCCGACGGCGTGATCCCGTCGAACGAGGGGCGCGGGTACGTCATGCGCCGGATCATTCGGCGTGCAATCCGATTCGGCCGCAAGCTCCCGCAGCCGGTGCTTCTCTCGCAGGTCCTCGACAGTGTCATCGAGTCGATGGGCTCCGCCTATCCGGAGCTCGGCGAACGGTGCGAGGTGATTCTGCTGACGCTCGGCTCCGAGGAGGAGCGTTTCTCGAAGACGCTCTCGGTCGGCATGGAGCGCGTCGGCTCGGTCCTCGACGACGTGCGTGCGCGCGGTGAGCGGACGCTCGGCGGCGCCGAGGTCTTCCGGCTGTACGACACGTTCGGCATTCCGATCGATCTCATCGCCGAGCTGGCGGAGGAGGAGGGCGTCTCGCTCGACCTCGCCGGCTTCGAGCTGATGATGTCGGACGCACGCGCGAAGGCGAAGGCGTCGTCGAAGTTCCAGGCACCGAAGAACGCGGACGTCTTTACACCTTTGAAGCGGCCCGAATTCATTGGCTATGACAGCCTCTCGACGGCTTCCGTCGTGGGGGCGATCATTCACGGAGACGAGGAGCTGACCGCGCTCGGACCCAACGCCGAGGCGTGGGTACTTCTCGATCCGACGCCGTTTTATGCGGAGTCGGGCGGCCAGATTGGTGACCAGGGCGCTTTGACGTGGGACAGTGGCCACGCCGAGGTCCTCGATACGCAAGACTATTTCGGCGTCAAAGTCTCGAACGTGAAGGTCGTCACCGGCATGCTCCATAAGGGCACGACGGTGCAGGCGGTCGTGCCGCGCGACACGCGTCTCGACACCACCTCCAACCACACGGCGACACACCTTCTCCACAAGGCGCTGAAAGACATCCTCGGCGCGACCGTGCAGCAGGCAGGCTCGCTCGTCGCGCCGGACCGGCTCCGTTTTGACTACACCTGGAACCAGCCGTTGAGCGAGGAACAGCTCGTCCGAATCGAAGACGCGGTGAACGAGAAGATCCGCGAGAACCTCGAAGTGTCGAAGCGCGTCATGCCGATCGCCGAGGCGAAGTCGACGGGAGCCGTGTCGATGTTCGGCGAGAAGTATGGCGAGCAGGTGCGCGTCGTCAGCGCAGGCGACTACTCGCGTGAGTTCTGCGGCGGATGCCACGTGAATCGCACGGGCGACATCGGCGTGTTCAAGATCGTCAGCGACCGCTCGCTCGCGGCTGGAGTGCGGCGTATGGAAGCGGTCACTGGCCGCGGCGCGCTGGCGTTCTTCCGCAAGCTCGACGAGACCGCGCAGGAGACGCAGCGTTCGATGCAGGAGAAGCAGAAGCAGCTCGAAAAGGAGCTGAAGCAGCTCCGGATGAAGCTCGCGTCCGGCGGTCTCAGTGGCGCGCCGGCGGCCTCGGCGGCGGAAGATGCAATCGACGTCGATGGCGTGAAGCTGCTCGCTCGCCGCGTCGACGACATCTCCGGCGGCGACCTCCGCAACCTCGCCGACACGTTCCGCGACAAGCTCAAGTCAGGCGTCGTCGTCCTCGGCAGCGTGACCGACTCGAAGGTAACGCTCCTGACCGCGGTCACGAAAGACCTCGTCAAGCGCGTTCCCGCGAACTCGCTCATCGCCAAGCTCGCCCCGATCGTCGGCGGCAAAGGCGGCGGCAAGCCTGATCTCGCCCAGGCCGGCGGCAAAGACGCCGACAAACTCGACCAAGCCCTCGGCAGCGCCCCCAGCGCCGTACGGGAGCTTTTGGGCGCGTAGGATTCCTGTGTGCTGAACCTGCTTCAAGAGCTCGCAAGCATCGTCGATGCTCTTTCTGCCGCCAACATCCCCTACGCCATCTGCGGCGGGCTCGCCATGTCGGTACACGGATTCACCCGTGCGACCGAGGATATCGACCTGTTCGTGCGCGCCGAAGACGTCGATCGCGTGGAGAACGTGGTCGAGCCGCTCGGCTATGTCGTGAAGGCGAAACCGATGAACTTCTCTTCCGGCGCGATGCGGATTCGGCGTGTGTCGAAAATCGATGCTTCTGACGGCGATCTGTTGATGCTGGATCTTCTGCTCATGACGGACGCTACGGAGTTCGCCTGGACGACTCGAGAGATTCGTGAATGGAACGACCGCGAAATCGCCGTGGTATCGAGAGAAGGGCTTATTCTGTTGAAGCGGTTCCGTTCGAGCGATCAGGACCTCGTGGACATTGCAAGGCTCGAGAACGAATGAAGAAAGAGACTGACTACTCGCCACGCGCCATTGCGATGAGGATCGAGAGACTCTCCCAGCTACGTGACTTGTGCGTCACCTTGTCGAGGAGTCGGAAGACCACGACAGCCAAGTTCGAAGAACGTTCCGCCCCGTCTCGCGAGATCGAGGCGAAGTAACCCATTTCGCTCGCGCCCGCTTCGGGTGTATTTTTGCCGCACCGCAAACATCCGAACGGCAATTGAGCAGCAGCAGGGGGAGCGATGGGTAAGCGAGTGTTCCTGGTAGCGGCGATCGTGCTGGCAACCGTCCCGGTGTCGGCAGTCACGACGAAAGACATTGCGGCGGGGCTGACTCCCGACCAACTGGCGCAGGCGCTCACGGGAGGCGGCATCACGATCACGAACGTGAAAGTGACCGGTGCGCCGAACGCGATCGGGACCTTTACGGGCGGACTCGCGGACGGCCTCTCGATCGACGGCGGCGTCATCATGTCGAGCGGCGACATCAAGACCGCCGCAGGTCCGAACACCAGTGAAGGGACGACCACGAGCCTCGGGACCGATGGCGATCTCCAGCTCGACACGCTCGTCGCCCCGCTCAAGACACATGACGCCGTGGTGATCGAGTTCGACGCCGTCACGGTGTCGAACAGCTTCTCGATCCGCTACATCTTTGCCTCGGAGGAGTACAAGGAGTTCGTCGGCAGCGAATTCAACGACGTATTCGCCTTCTTCGTCGACGGCCAGAACATCGCGCTGGTGCCGGGATCGTCCGAGCCGGTGGCGGTGAACTCGATCAACCACATTCAGAACAACGGCCTCTATCACGACAACCCGGCAAACTCCGGCTTCTTCGGGACGTCATTCGACGGCTTCACGTCCGAACTGACGGCCTTCGCGGTCGTCGATCCGGGGACGACGCACCACATCAAGCTCGCAATCGCCGACACGTCGGATTCCATCCTCGACTCGGCTGTCTTTCTCGCTCAGGGCGGCATCTCGGGCGTCGGCGCCGCTGCGGTCGTGCCGTCGGTGACGGAGATCGCGACAACCTCTCAGCAGACCGACACCATCGATGTGACTGTCTTCGGCGTACCGGACGAAATCACGCCGGAGATGTCGGCGAGCGGCCTTCCGCCCGATTCGACGGTGACCTTCACGCCGAACGGCTTACTCGGCCCGAACACGCCGATGTACAAGATGAAGATCACGATCGGTCCCGACACGCCGGGAGCGACATACGAGATGAACATCCGTGCTCTCGTGGCGAACACGGAGTCGTTCGCGCACATATCGGTGATCGTCGACTGCCGGCCGCCGATGATCCTCTCGCTTCCCGGCAACCAGCCGGCGAGCACGACCGCCGACGCGTCCGGCAAGGCGGCGCTGAAAGTCGTCCCGAACGGGTCGGGCGGCTTCCGCTACCAGTGGTACCAGGGACCGAGCGGCAGCACGTACTTCCCGATCTCAGGGGCGACGTCGTCGACGCTCACCACGCCCGCCGTCACGGGGCCATCCGATTTCTGGGTTCGGGTGACGAATGCGTGCGGCTCGATCGACAGTGCCACGGCCACTGTCACGCCAAAGTAGACTCCCAAGTAGACTCCCGGTACGTGACGGCGACACACCAGTGGGGAACGCAGCCTGAGATGTTCGGGCCGCGGCACGAGCATCGTCTCGCGATGATCGTGCGCGAAGTCGAGCGCGTGCCGCGCGGCGCGCGCGTTCTCGACGGCGCCGTCGGCCTCGGCCAGCTCGCGACGCGGCTGCGTGACCGCGGGTACCGCGTCACGGGCATCGACTACGCGTTCGATGCCGCGCTCTATTCGACTCGTGCCGGCGTCCCGAGTGTCGTCGGCGACCTGACGAAGATGCCGTTCCAAGACGCCGCCTTCGACGCAATGACGACCGGCGAGACGCTGGAGCATCTCGACGACGATGCCGCCGCCGCGCGTGAGATCGCGCGAGTAGTGAAGGCGGACGGCCGCGTCATCGCGACCGTGCCGGCATTGAAGAGCCTCTGGTCAGCGAGCGACGACTATTACGAGCATCGCCGCCGCTACTCGCGCGAGCAGCTCACCGCGCTGTTCCGGGAGACGTTCAACATCGAGAAGGCAGCGTTCTGGGGATTCCCGGTCGTGCTCGCGTACGACACGCTCTTCCTCCTGCCGATGAACAAGCGTCGCGCGCGCAAGCACGTCAGCGACGACGCGGCGCTTCGCTCGGTCGCACGCGCCGGCCGCGCGCGCGCAGCCGTCCGCCTGGTGCGCGCGGTCTTCTCGATCGACCGACTGTTCCAGTGGATTCCGTTCGGGCCGGGATTGCTGCTCGTCGCGCGGCGGCGATGATCGTCGCACGCGCGTCCGAGCTCGACCTGCGCCGAGTCCTCTCGCGCGACGAGGCGATCATCGCGGTCGGGGATGGCGATCTCCGCGGCGACCCGCTCGCGTCCGCCCTGCATTCGGACTATCTCGTGCTCGCCGCCGACACGCTCATCACACTCGACACGGCGCGCGCCTGGAGCGGCGCGGTGTGGAGAATGGGGCGCGTGGCGCTGGCGTTGTGTCTGGCGCCGGCAATCCGGCCGGCGATGATCGCCGACGCGCTTGTTCCCGCCGGACGCGATCCGCTACAGTGGACGGCCGAGTGGGTGGGGACGCGTGGCGCGATTGCGCTCGACGCCGCCGCAAACTTGATTCGCCTTCGTGGGGGAGACGCCCTCGAACGAGCGGAGTTCGCGCGGCTCTTCGCGGCGGGAATACCACAGAAAGGACTGGCGGCATGGCTGGAATCGAGATCAACGAAAAAACACCCGAGGTGAGACCCCTCGGCCAGCAGGCCCCGGAGGATAGCCAGCTTTCTCTCTTCGCGCCCGAAGTCGTGGCGAAGGTCCGCAAGGACCACGTGCGTTGGCGCGCCGACGCCGCGAAAAAGACTCCGTGGAAGACCGACTTCACGACCGTGAGCGGCATGGAGGTCAACCCCCTCGCCACGCCGGACGACGTCGCGTCGCTCGATTTCGAGCGCGACCTCGCGTTCCCTGGCGAGTTCCCCTACACACGCGGCATTCATCCGACCGGCTATCGCGGCAGGCTGTGGACCATGCGCCAGTTCGCCGGATTCGGGACCGCGAAACAGACGAACGAGCGCTTCAAGTACCTCCTGGCGCACGGCCAGACGGGTCTCTCGACGGCGTTCCACCTCCCGACGCTGTACGGCTACGACTCCGACCATCACTACGCGGCCGGCGAGGTCGGCAAGTGCGGCGTCGCGGTCGACACGTTGCGCGACATGGAGATCCTCTTCGACGGTATCGACCTCGAGGACGTGACCGTCTCGATGACGATCAACTCCACGGCGCCGATCCTCCTCGCGATGTACCTCGTCGTTGCCGAGAAGCAGGGGGCCGACTGGAAGAAGATCAGCGGCACGCTGCAGAACGACATCCTCAAGGAATACATCGCTCAAAAGGAGTACATCTATCCGCCGCGCCCCTCCATGCGGCTGATCACCGACATCTTTCGCTTCTGCGCCGACAACGTCCCGAAATACAACACCATCTCGATCAGCGGCTATCACATCCGCGAGGCCGGATCGACGGCGCTGCAGGAGCTGGCGTTCACGCTGCGCGACGGGATGGAGTACGTCGAATACGGCATGCGCGCAGGCCTCGACATCGACGACTTCGCGCCGCGCCTCTCGTTCTTCTTCAACTCGCACAACGATCTCTTCGAAGAGGTCGCGAAGTTCCGCGCCGCACGCCGCGTCTGGGCCAAGGTGATGCGCGACCGCTACGGCGCGAAGGACCCACGCTCGTGGATGCTCCGCTTCCACACGCAGACGGCTGGCTGCTCGCTGACGGCGCAACAGCCGTACAACAACATCGTCCGCGTCACGATCCAGGCGCTCGCCGCGGTCCTCGGCGGCACGCAGTCGCTGCACACGAACTCGCTCGACGAGACGCTGGCGCTTCCGACGGAACAGGCAGCGCGCATCGCGCTACGGACCCAGCAGATCATCGCGCACGAGTCGGGCGTCATCAATTCGGTCGATCCGCTCGGCGGGTCGTTCTTCGTCGAAGAGCTGACGAATCGGATGGAGAAGGGCTGCTTCGACTACATCGAGAAGATCGACCAGTTCGGCGGCATGGTCGAGGCGATCGAGGCCGGCTTCCCGCAACGCGAGATCTGGGATGCCTCGTATCAGTACCAGCGTTCGATCGACAGCGCCGAGAAGGTGATGGTCGGCGTCAATGGCTTCACGGTGGAGCACGAGGACCCGTACGAGCCTCTCTACATCGACGAGTCGGTGACCGGTGAACAGCTCGCGCTCTTGCACCAGGTCCGCAGCGAGCGCAACCAGCAGCAGGTCGCGGATGCGCTGCAGGCGTTGCGCAACGGGGCCAAGGACGAGAGCGCCAACACGATGCCGTTCATCCTCGACGCCGTCCGCGCCTATGCCTCTGTCGGAGAGATCAGCGACGCCCTGCGCGACGTGTTCGACACCTACCAGGAGCCTGCGCTGTTCTGATTAGAAACGTGATCCACATCACAGTCGGTGTTCACCAACGTGTTACGACACGCGTGTAACGAAATTGACCTTTCGCGCTCCAATGTCGCAGGAGGACTTTCCATGCGTTTCCGTCTCGTCTTGTTCGCAGCGTTGTTGTGGGTGGTTCCGGCAGTGTTCGCGAAAGACGTCTATCTATCGATCGGCGGAACCGTGGGGAGCTTCCACACCGACGCGGGCATTTTCAATCCTTCGCAGACGAAGGACATTCAGATTCAAGCGTACTTTCTGCCGGTCGGGAACGGCGACAACTCCGGCGCTCAGCCAGTCACGATCAACGTCCCGAAACGGACGCAGTTGATCTACAACGACGTCGTCGCCGCGCTCTTTCACTCGACCTCCCTCGGCGCGATCCGTCTCTCGTCGTCCGATGACTTCGTCGCGACGCAGCGCATCTATGCCGCGGTCAACGGCGACACGCTGGGCCAGTTCGTCGGAGGCGTCGACAGCACGACGGCGCTGCGCAACGGCGTCGTCATCCAGTTGAAGAACAATGGCGGCGGCGGTCAGCATGGAACCTTCCGCACCAACGTCGGCGCCGTGAACCCGAACGCCACGGCCGCGAACATCACGTGGCGCGTTTACGACAAGACCAACGCCGTCATCGGGACTCCGCACCAGATGACGATGCCCCCCTTCGCCGTCGTCGCCCCGACGCCGATGACCGCGTTCGGCGACAACATCCCGGGCAGCGCCGACCTCTCGGATGCGTGGGTCGGCTTCGTCTCCGATCAGCCGATCGTCGCCTACGGCTCGGTCGTCGACAACGGCTCGACCGATCCGACGTACATCCCGGCCAGCAATGACAGCGATCCTCCGTCTGCCTCCAGCACGCCGACGGTCAAGGTCTTCACCGTAACGCTGAGCAGCTTCAACATCGCGATCTCGCCGGCGCCGACGACACTCAAGGCAGGCGATCAGGTGACGTTCAAAGTGAGCGCGAACGTCGGCGGCCTTCACGGCTTCCGCCTGACGACGCCGGACGGCAGCGCGGACCTCGTGCCCGACCGCGGGCCGTATCCGTTGAATACTGTCTTCACGTATAACTTCACGGTCCCGATGAACGGCACGTACTTTTACACGTGCACGAACTCGAGCTGCGGTACGGGGCACGCCAGCATGGAGGGGACGTTCGACGTCGGCTCGCCGGGGGGGACCGATCCGGGACCGCATTACTGATCACGTAGCACGATTTCTGCTACTCTTTGCTCCTGAACGGGTTGGGTGTGATGGAGCTATCGCAATTCGCGCGTAGCCGCCGGGGCGGGGAGCTGATCGGGGTGGTGATCCTCGCGATCGGAGTGAGTCTTTCCGCGGCCCTCGTCTCCTATCACCCCGGCGACTCCTCGGCGTTCTTCACCTCGACCAACTCCAGCATCGCGAACTGGATCGGCTATTACGGCGCGACCGTCGCGTGGGTCTTCGTCAGCTTCTTCGGATTCGCGAGCGTCCTTTTCCCCGGCGGTCTGCTCGTCATCGGGTGGAACCGGTTCTGGGGGAAGGACCTCGAGTTCCTGCAGACGAAGCTGATCGGCTTCACGATTCTCGCGCTCGCGCTCCCGCCGATGTTCGATCTGACGATCGGCAGCATCTGGTTTCGCGGAGCGCTCGTTCCGTCCGGCGGTTACCTCGGCACGGAGATCAATCACGCCGCCTCGTCGAACCTGAACGCGACCGGCGCGGCGATCGCGCTGATCACGGCGATCCTCATCGGACTTCTCCTCGCGACGCGCATCTCCCTCGGCGCGCTCTTCCTCGCGCTGCATCGCAAAGTCGTCGCCGCGGGACGTGCGCTCACGCTGCAGTGGGCGCGTTTCACCGAGCGCCGGCGCAAGGAGAAGATGAAGGACTCCGTGCTGCGCAAGCACATCGAGAAAGAAGCGCCTGCGCTGCGGCTCGTCGCCACGCCGCCGCCCGCCGAGGAAGATGAGGAGGATGTTTCCGGCCCGATCATCCGCGAAGTGCGCGGAGCGGGTCGCTTCCAGATCCGCAAAGTCACGAAGGCGGACCTGCGCAAAGCCGCCGAAGCGCTGGCGACGCAGGAGACGCCCGACCCCTTCACGCTCTATGACGAACCTCCGGGCTCTCTCCCAACGGGAGAGGGTGGCCGAAGGCCGGGTGAGGGGCGTGCCATCACGACGATCTCGCCCACAACCACGTTCCAACCCATCGAGCCCCCGATCGACTTCGAAGACCCGCTCTTCCTCGACGATCCGCCGCGCATCCGTCCGAAGCCGCAGATCCCGCGCCCCGCGGCTCGCAAGCCGGCGCCGAAAAAAGAGGCACGCTCGCCGCGGACCGCGCTCAGCGACGAGCTGCCGCCGGCCAACCTGCTCAAAGAAGGACCGAAGCAGGACACGATCAACGACGAGGTCCACAAGAAGTTCCTCGAGATCGGACACCTGATCGAGGAGCGCTGCCGGGAGTTTGCCGTAGAAGGCGAAGTCACCGCCTACCATCCGGGACCGGTCGTCACGACCTTCGAGTTCAAGCCGTCAGCCGGCGTGAAGTACGCGAAAGTCGTGAACCTCGGCGACGATCTGGCGCTCGCCCTGAAGGCGGAGTCGATCCGCATCGAGCGCATCAGCGGATCGTCCACGGTCGGCATCGAGGTGCCGAACAAGAAGCGCGAGTTGATCGCGCTCCGCGACATCATCGACACCGACGTCTTCACGCAGCAGCAGTCGCTCCTGACGCTCGCCCTGGGCAAAGACATTCACGGTGACGCGTTCGTGACCGACCTCGCCAAGATGCCGCACCTCCTCGTCGCTGGCGCGACCGGCGCGGGGAAGTCGGTCGGTCTCAACTCGATGATCGTCTCGCTGCTCTACAAGGCGCTGCCGAGGCAGCTCCGGATGATCATGATCGACCCGAAGATGGTCGAGCTGAAGATCTACGAAGACATCCCGCATCTGCTGCATCCGATCGTCACCGATCCGAAGCTCGCGTCGAACGCGTTGATCTGGTCGGTGGCGGAAATGGAAAACCGTTACCGCACGCTGGCCGAGTGCGGAGTCCGCAACATCGACCAATACAACGCGCTGCTCAAAGACCCTGAAGCGCTGCGTCGCGCGAAGAAGAGCCCGGACGACGCGCCGATCCCGGAGCCTCTCCAGTACATCGTCATCATCATCGACGAATTCGCGGACCTGATGATGATCGCGCCGAAGGACGTGGAAGATTCCGTCACGCGGCTGGCGCAGAAGGCGCGCGCGGTCGGCATCCACCTGATCATCGCGACGCAGCGGCCCTCGGTCGACGTGATCACGGGCGTCATCAAGGCGAACTTCCCGTCTCGTATCAGCTATCAGGTCGCGTCGCGCATCGACTCGCGCACGATTCTCGATACGCAAGGCGCCGAGAGGCTCCTCGGCAGCGGCGACATGCTCTTCCTCCCGCCCGGCACGGCGCGCATCCGCCGCCTGCACGGCGCTTATGTCTCCGAACGCGAGATCAACGAGGTCGTCGACTTCGTGAAGCGGAACCAGGGAGAGCCGAAGTACCTCGAGGAAGTGACGAAGATCGAGCCGGAGAAGAGCGGCGCCGACGGGATCGAGTACCTCGAAGATCCAAAGTACGACGAGGCAGTTCGCGTCGTGCTCACCACCGGCCAGGCGTCCGCGTCGTACCTGCAGCGCCGTCTGAAGCTCGGCTACTCCCGCGCCGCGCGCCTGATCGAGATCATGGAAGCGAACGGCGTCGTCGGTCCCTCGCAAGGATCGAAGCCGCGCGAGATCCTCGTCCGCGCCGACGACTACCCGCCCGCCAGCGGCCAGATCTGACCTAGGGTCGGAGGCAGTCCGCGGTTGGCCTCGCTCGTGCTAATCCGTCCTCCGTGCGCTGGACTCCAGGGGGAATCAGTTCAGACATCGACGACGCTCGCGGCTCGGGCGGCGGATTTGGCGGGTTCGGATTCGGCGGCGGCTCGCTCGGCTGCGGCGGCTTGATCCTCGTGGGGGTCCTCAGCCTTCTCTTCCACCGCAACTTCTTCGCACTGTTCGACAACTCGCAGGCTCCCGCTCCGCGTCAGCAGGTGAATCAGCCGGTGCAGGAGTCGGCCGCGGAGCACAAGGAAATGCAGTTCGTCTCGTTTGTTCTCGACGACGTGCAGTCGACGTGGGACAAGCTGTTGCCGGAGCAGACGGGAACGCAGTACCACCACGCGCGCCTGACGCCGTTCCGCGATCAGGTGGCGAGCGGCTGCGGCTTTGCCAGCGCGGCCTCGGGGCCGTTCTACTGTCCCGATGACGAACACGTCTACATCGACCTCGCGTTCTACGACGAGCTGCGCGATCGCTTCGGCGCGCCGGGCGATTTCGCCCAGGCGTATGTGATCGGTCACGAGGTCGGACATCACGTGCAGCACATTCTCGGCATCTCGGACAAGGTCCGTGACGCGATGCAGAGCGGCGGCAGCCCATCGAAAGAGCTCTCGGTCCGTCTCGAGTTGCAGGCCGACTGCTTTGCCGGTGTCTGGGCGCATTCGACGCAACAGCGCGGCCTGCTCGAAGCAGGGGACGTCGACGAGGCGATGAACGCCGCGTCATCGGTCGGCGACGACCGCATCCAGCGGATGGCGGGACGTCGCGTGAATCCGGAGACGTGGACCCACGGTTCGGCGCAGGAACGCTCGTCCTGGTTCCGGCGGGGCTTCGATTCCGGACAGGTGTCGTCATGCGACACCTTCGCGCATTGAAAGCATTGAAAGCATTGCAAGCATCGACCTCACACATCACTTCTTCGAGGTGCGCCGTATCGTTCGCGGACGCGGCAGGGCCGGAATCCGTTTGACGGCGGGCACCGGCGCGGCGCGCGTCGACCGCTCCGGGCCTGGGAAAGACTCGCCGATGATCGTCATCTTCGTGCCCTCCGTCAGGTACGCGCGGCGCAGCAGCTCGCCGTTGATGAAGAGCGCGTCGGGCGAACGGTAGACGTAGGCCTCGCCGCGGGCGTTGCTCTCCACCATCACGTATCGCTCGACGAGTTTCCCGCGGAGGAACTCCGCTGCCGCCGCTTCCTCGCCGGGCGGAATGATCACGTCGCCGAGCTGCACTTCGCTCGCGACGCCTCCGCGGTCGACGATCAACGTCCGGGCGTCTTTCACCCCCGTGACGCGCATCATCGGTGCAGCGAACGCAGTCGCCGCCGTGAGAATCAGAATCGGAAAAAAGATTGAACGCATGCCATAGTCGTGGTGCCGCGTCGATTGAGAGACGCTTGGCGCGTTCCAGGTGGGTGGATGGAAGGATAGCCTCAATCCGTCGGCTGCGCAACTGGGGCCGAAGCCGGCAGGTCGACGACGAACGTCGCTCCCTGGCCCGCGCCGTCGCTCGTCACGGTAACGGTGCCGCCGTGCAACTCCGTCAGGTGCCGCACGATCGAGAGGCCGAGCCCGAGCCCGCCGTACGTGCGCGTCGCGCCCTTGTCCGCGCGCCAGAAGCGGTCGAAGACGAAGGGGAGGAGGGCGGTGTCGATGCCCGGGCCGTCGTCCACGACGCTGATCCGCGCATGATCGTCGACGCACTCGACGGTGACGCCGATGTGGCCTGCGCGCCGGCCGAACTTAATCGCGTTGGAGACGAGGTTCCAGATCACCTGCTGCAGGCGGTCGGGGTCTCCCTGCACCGTGCCGCTCCAGCGCGACGTATCGACGTTGACCGCGATCTGCTTCGCTTCGCTGGCAGGACGGAGCGTCTCGATCGCCGCGTTCACGACGCTGCGAAGATCGACCGGCTCGAGATCGAGGCGGAACTTGCCGAGGACGATCGAGGAGACGTCGAGGATGTCCTCGATCAGCTTCGCCTGCGCACGTGTGGAGCGCTCGATGGCGTCGAGCGCCGTCTTCTGCGTCTCCGGATCGAAATGCCCGAGGTTGAGCATGCGCACCCAGCCGAGCGTTGCGGTCATTGGCGTGCGGAGCTCGTGCGAGACGGTGGCTAGGAACTCGTCCTTCGCGTTGCTCGCCTCGACCGCGGCGCGATAAAGCTGGGCGTTGTCGATCGCGATTGCTGCACGCCGCGCGATCAGCTCCGCGAGGTTCGCGTCGTTGTCGTCGAAGCGTCCCGCCTGCGCCGCCATGAACGAAATAGCACCGATGGTGCGGCCGCGCGCCACCATCGGTGCGACGAGCATCGATCCGAAGCCGAGGTCGCGGACGAGAGTGGCGTGTTCAGGGCCGGAGCTGGCGCGCACCAGGAACTGCTCGTCGAGCGCATTCAGAATCGTCGGCTTGCGGAGGTTGATCGAGTCGGTGACCGGCTGCGGCAGATCGCGGCGTGGCGCGAAGTCGGTCATCATCCGCTGCGCGTGCTGGTCTTTTTCCGGATCGCGATGTGCGACCGTGAGGCGGCGGACGCGGCCGTCCTCGTCGATGAAGCTGACGGTGCACCAGTCGCCGAGCTGCGTCAAGGCGAGGCGTACCGCGGCCGGAATAGTCTCCTCGTAGTCGAGCGAAGACGACAGGACGTCGCTGACTTCGTTGAGCATGCGCATTGATTCGGTGGTGGCGCGTTCGTCGCGGAGATCGGCTTCGCGCCGCTTCGAGAGGGCGAGCACCAGCGCCACGCCCAGCGCGGCGAAGAGGAAGACCTGCACCACTCCGCCGGTCACCGAGGGGAAGTGGCCGAGGAGCGATACCGCTACGCTGGAAACCGCGATGCCGAGCAAAGCCGGGCGAGAGCCGCAGAAGACTGCCGCCGCAAAGATGGCGCCGACAAAGAGGAAGAACGGACGTTCGTGAAAAACCGCCGCGAACGAGTACTGAATCAGCGCCGCCGCCCCGACGAAGAGCAACGCGACGCCGTAGCGGACGAGAGGACGCATCGGGCTGTGGTGCCGTGGAGTGTAGCAGCCGCTTCCCCTCAGATGTTTACAGTTCCGAAACTAACCTCTGCAACCTTGGCTCGTCTCATACGAAAACGTTCGTATCAAATGCGACGGAGGTTGTCGACGATGAACTGCCGTGCCCCGCTGCTCATCGCCCTGTTTGTGTGTGGAGTTTCTGCATTTGCCGCGGACAATTCGCTCCCCTCGCTTCACATCAACCGTTCCAGCGGTCCGATCGTCGTCGACGGCGACCTGAGCGACGCCGGCTGGAAGAGCGCCACGAAGTTCGAGCAGTGGTATGAGACGAATCCGGGCGACAACATCGAGCCGAAGGTCAAGCAGATCGGCTATGTCGCGTATGACGACCGGTTCCTCTACGTCGGCATCGACATGTGGGACCCGGACCCGTCGAAGATCAACTCGATCTACGGCGACCACGACGCGCTGAGCGGCAACACCGACGACTACGCCGGGCTCCTCATCGACTCGCGAAACGACAAGAAGACCGGCTACCTGTTCCTCGTGAACGCGCACGGCATTCAGTACGATGCCTCGACGGACGACGCCAGCGGCGAGAACAACTCGCCCGATTATTTCTGGGACTCGGCCGCGAAGCGGAACGACCACGGCTGGGCCGTGGAGATGCGCATCCCGTTCTCGGCGATCCGCTATCACGGCTCCGCGCCGACGTTCGGCATCGCGCTCTATCGCAATCGGCCACGCGACTACCGCTATCAGATGTTCACGGTGAAGCTGCCGCGCGGGACGAACTGCTTCGTCTGTTTCTGGCAGACGGCGATTGGCTTCGAAGGGCTCCCGGCCGGCGGCCACATCGTCGTGGCGCCGTACATCACGGCGCGGAGCAACGGGGAGGTCGGCGCAACCGGGTCGCACATCGTTCAGCCGCCCGTCGGGTCGAATGCGGGGGCCGACATCAAGTGGAATCCGAATGCCGACACGGCGCTCGACGCGGCGATCAATCCCGATTTCTCGCAAGTCGAGTCGGACACCGCCGCGATCTCCACGAACCAGCGCTTCGCGATCTTCTTCCCAGAAAAACGGCCGTTCTTTCTCGAGAACACCGACCTCTTTTCCACGCCGATCCAGGCGGTCTACACGCGGACGATTACCGCTCCACGCTGGGGCCTCCGCTCGACCGGCAAGTACGGCGCGAACGCATACACGGTGCTGGTCACCGATGACCGCGGCGGCGGGAGCGTCATCATCCCTTCGCCATTCGGTTCCAGCTTCGCGGACCAGGACTTCGAGTCGCGAGCGATCATCGCGCGTCTACGCCGCGATTTCGGGAAGAACTCGTTCGCGAGCTTCCTCGTCACGACCCGCGACGATCAGGAGGGCGGACACAATCGCGTCTTCGGTCCCGACTTCCGCCTGAACTCCGAGCACAACACGGTCACGGGGCAGATCCTCCTCAGCGATACCCAGACGCCCGACCGGCCCGACCTCGCCGCGGAGTGGGACGGCCGCAAGATGCGCTCGTACGCGGGCGACCTCTGGTGGCAGTGGAACTCGAAGAAGAACGACTTCTTCACCGAGGCGAAGTCGTACGGCGACAACTTCCGCGCCGACAACGGCTTCGTCCCGCAGGTCGGCTATCGTTCGAACTACGCGGAGTACGGCCACACGTACTATCCGGAGAAGCATTTCTTCAGCCGCATCCGCGTCTTCACGATGGGGCAGTACGACACGCTGCAGGACGGGTCGATGCTGTATCGCCTCGCGCCGTCATTCGGGTTTGGCGCCGACGGCGCGCACCGCTCGTTCATCCGGCTGCGCTACGCCAACGATGAGGTGCGGAACATCAACCCGAGCAGCGGGATCGATACGGTCTTCAATCGTCATCAGCTTCTCTACAGCCTCCAGACAGGCGTCAACCGCGTGCTCACGTTCCTCACTGCCGACGGTTTCATCGGCCAGGACGTCGACTATTCGAACAACCGGCTCGGCCGCGGCGCGAGCATGCTGCTCACCGCGAACATCCGTCCCAGCGATCGCTTCACGATCGACCTCGTGCATAGCCAGTCATGGCTCGACGAGCCACTCGCGGTCGTCAATCCGGCGGAGACGCGCCGGAAGCGGCTCTTCACGGCGCAAGTGGAGCGCGCGCGGCTCTTCTACAGCTTCAATTCGCGCATGTTCCTCCGCGCCATCGTGCAGAACGAGCGGACGGCGCTCAACCACGCGCTCTACTCGCCAAGCGACGTCAGCGGCCGCAGCGGCGACTTCGCCACGCAGTTGCTGTTTGCGTACAAGATCAACTGGCAGACGTTGATGTACGTCGGCATGGGCGACCTGCGCGAGACGAACAACGACGGCAATCTGGAGCCGAGCGCGCGCCAGTACTTCTTCAAACTCAGCTACGCGTTTCAGCGGTGATGACTTCGCGGACGCGGCGGATATCGTCGCTCAGGGGCCGGTCGTGAAAGACCGGCTCCGTCACGGCGCGGACGCGTAGGTACGCGTCGCGCGTGCCGTGGCCGAGGAAGAGGGCGACGTCGTTCGCACGTCCGCGGACGGCGCGCTCGAACTCGACCGCCTGCTTCTCCGCATCGACCAGCGTATGCGCCTCGGGGACGCCTTCGATCATCGCCACGCGCCACTCGATCGCCTGGGTCACGACGAGGCGCTCGATCGCGAGGACCGCTTCCACGTTCTCCACGATCGACCGCAGCTTGCGCGCCGCAAGGGTCGACATCGACACGTGATCTTCCGCGTTCGCGCCGGTCGGAATCGAGTCGACCGAGGCGGGATGCGCAAGGACCTTGTTCTCGCTCACGAGTGAGGCCGCCGTGTACTGCGCGATCATGAGTCCGGAGTTCACGCCGGGACGGGTGGTCAGGTTCGGCGGCAGCCCGCGGCTCTGATTCGCGTCGAGGAGCGCCTGCGTGCGGCGTTCGGCGATGTCCGCAAGCTCCGCGACTGCGATGGCGAGGAAGTCGGCCGCGAGCGCGAGCGGCTGGCCATGGAAGTTTCCCGCCGAGTAGGCGAGGCGCTGATCGCCGCGATATCCCTCGGGCCAGTTCGCGTGGAACCGTAGATCTTCCGGCTCGCTGCCGTCGGGGAAGAAGAGCGGGTTGTCGGTTGCGGCGTTCAGCTCGCGGGTCGCGACGTCGCGCGCGTAGCGGATGGTGTCGCGCGTGGCACCGTGAACCTGCGGCGCACAACGGACGGAGTAGATGTCCTGCACCGCGCCGCTCCGTTCGACGAGCTTGCTGCCGTCGAGCGTGGAGCGGATTGCCGCGGCGCTCTCGATCTGGCCGCGCTGTCCGCGCGCCTCGTGGACCTTCGGATCGAGCGCGCGCGTGCAGCCGCCGAGCGCTTCGAGCGCGAGGGCGGCGTTCATGTCGGCGGCGTCCGCGAGGCGCTCTGCGTCGTGGACGCCGAGGGCGAGCAGTGTCGCGGAGAAGTTCGCGCCGTTCACGAGCGCCAGGCCTTCCTTGAACGTCGGGAGCATCTCCTCGGCCGTGAAGCCGAGGACGCCCGGCAGATCGTGCGCCTCGCGGATGGTGCTGTCGGAGGTCGTATAGAAGCGGCCCTCCCCGAGGAGGATGCAGAAGAGGTGCGAGAGGGGGCAGAGGTCGCCGCTGGCGCCGACCGAGCCATGGATCGGAACGACCGGGATGATGCCGCGATTGAGCATCGCTTCGACGATCTTCACAAGCTTCTGCCGGACGCCGGAGTGGCCTTTCAGGAACGCGTTGAGGCGCGTTGCGAGAGCGCCGCGTACGACCTCGGCCGGGAAGTGCTCGCCGACGCCGACCGAATGCGAGAGGAGGAGGTTGCGCTGGAGCTGTTCGAGGTCGCGCGGCGCAATCGGCTTATCTTTGAACTCGCCGAAGCCGGTCGTGACGCCGTACTCAGTGGCCGCCGTCTCGCCCGCCTCCCACGCGCGCTTGTAGTTGTCGACGACGCGTGCGATGAGCGCCTCCGCCTTCGCCACGCGCCCGTTGGTCCGCGGATCGCACGCCACCTCGGCGCCCTGACGCGCGATCGTGACGAGTTGCTCGATGGTGAGGGATTCGCCGTCGAGCACGACCGGGTCGGTCATGCGTTCTCCGCGAGTAACTTGCGGATCGCTTCGACCAGCTCCGCGCGCGGGACGGTGATCTGGCCGGGACGCGCGGCGAGCCACTCCTTCCGGTCGCCGACCGCCTTCGCCTTCTCGCGCCCGACCGACATGTCCTTGATCGTGACGACGCCCTGCTCTTTTTCGTTCGAGCCGTAGAGCAGCGCTATCGGGATGTCGTATTGATCGGCGTACTGCAACTGCTGACCGGCGCGCTTCTTCATCCCGACGTAGAGCTCCGTCGGGATTCCGGCACGGCGCAGCTCCCACGCGAGTTGGAGGTAGTCGTCGCCGAGGCTCGGGTCCATGTTGACGACGAGCACCTGCGCGGTCGCCTTCCGCTTGTCGAGCCTGCCGAGGGAGTCGAGCGCGGCGAGAAGGCGATCGACGCCGATCGAGGCGCCGACGGCCGGAATCGCCTCGCCGAGGAACCGCATGACCAGGTTGTCGTACCGGCCGCCCCCGAAGACGGAGCCGAACTGCGGCGCGTCGAGCAGGATCGCCTCGAAGACAGGACCGGTGTAGTAAGCGAGCCCGCGCGCGATCGACAGATCGAGCGAGACGCGATCATCGCCGTATCCGAGCGCATACAGATGCCGCGAGATTTTGTCGACGACATCGATCTCCTCGGCGGGGCCGAAGAGCTCCGTGACCTGCGCCACGACTTCGGCGCGCGAGCCTTTGATGTTCAGGAAGCGCTCGATCTTCCCGACCTGGCCGGCGGTGAGGCCGACGCCGCGGATGGTGTCTCCCGACTCGTCCTTGTATCCGTCCATCAGCTCGCGGCGGACCTTGTCGATGCCGATCTTGTCGAGCTTGTCGAGGACCCGGAGGACGTCGACGCTTCGTCCTTCCTCGGTGCCGGCATGTTTGAGCATGAGGTTCAGCAGCCCGCGGCTCGAGAAGCGGACGAGGTAGCGGCCGACGTTCAATGCCGACAGCGTGTCGCACATCCCGGCGAGGATCTCGGTATCGGCGATCTCGCTGACGGTACCGACGGAGTCGAGGTCGAACTGCGTGAACTCGCGGAAGCGCCCCTTGTCCGGCTTGTCGGCGCGCCAGACCGGCGAGACTTGGTAGCGGCGGAACGGCCGCGGGAGCTCTTTGTACTGCGCGATGACGCGCGCCAGTGGCACGGTGAGGTCGAAGCGGAGGCCGAGCGGCTCGTTCTCCGGATTCGTGACGCGGAAGATCGACTGCTGCGCCTCCTGGCCGGCGCTGCCGGAGAGGACGTCGAGGAACTCGATCGCGGGCGTCGCAAGCGGAACGAAGCCGTACAGTTCATAGACGCCGCGGATGGTGTCGATCATCCGCTGCCGCGCGAGCATCTGATCCGGCAGAAGATCCCGCAGGCCGCGGGAGAGACGTGGCTCGACGGTGTCAGGCATGGTGTCGTGAGTGCCGCGCGTCTGGATGGTACCGGGGGCCGGTCTCGAACCGGCGACCCCCAGATCCACAATCTGGTGCTCTAACCAACTGAGCTACCCCGGCACAGGCGCGGAATGATACTCACAAACCGCTGAGGGCGCGAGAGAGAACAGCCCCTCGCGCGATTGCATTCTCACGCCCGCATCAGCGCGTCAGCAAACCAACCGCGCGAGTCGGTCCACGTTCGGGCGATTGAAAACCCGGCCGTGCCCGCGATCCGTTCGAGGGAGGCAGCGTCGTATTTGTAGGAGTTCTCGGTGTGAATCGTCTCTCCCGCCGCGAATGACACTGCGTAATCGTCGATCGTGACCGTCTGTGCCGAGGAGCTGACGAGGTGCATCTCGATCCGGCCGTGTTCCTCGTCATAGAACGCGCGATGCGTGAACTTCGAGAGGTCGAAGTTCGCGCCGAGCTCGCGGTTCATCCGGACGAGGAGGTTGCGGTTGAACGCCGCCGTGACGCCGAGCGCGTCGTCGTATGCCGGCTCGAGCACCGATTTCGGCTTGCGCAGGTCGGCGCCGAGGAGGACGAGATCGCGGTCGGAGAGGACGTCGCGGAGGTCGCGGAGCATCGTCACTGCCTCATCGAACGTCAGATTGCCGATCGTCGAACCGAGGAAGAGGACGACGTTGCGGACGTCATTGCGGACGACACCTGCCAGCGCGCGTGATGGCTGCTTGAAGTCGGCGCAGACAGCGGTCACGCGGAGGTGCTCGTACTCGTACAGCAGGTCGTCGGCCGTTTTCTCGAGCATCTCGCCGTCGACGTCGACCGGGACGTACTCCAGGTCGGGCTGACGGGCGCAGATCGCGTCGAGCAGGATGCGCGTCTTCTTCGACGTCCCGCTTCCGAGCTCCACGAGCCGGATCGACGTTCCAAATTCAGCGGCCATGTCAGCGGCATGCGTCGTGAGGATCTCGGTTTCGCAGCGAGTGGGGTAGTACTCGGGCAAATTTGTGATGGCGTCGAAGAGCGAAGATCCGAGAGGATCGTAGAAATACTGAGGGAGGAGGAACTTCGGCGACGCGGTGAGGCCGCGGCGCACGTCGTCCGCGAAGCTATTCGCGATCGTGTTCCGGTCGAGGAGCGTGAACCGCTGCACGGCGCGAGATTGTAGTCACTAACCTTCGGCGGTGCCGATCGTCGAAATTCAGTAACCGACGCCGCCGTTTTGACGTCCTACACTTCGAGACATACATGAAGCGTTCTCTCCTGTTCGGCGCTGTGCTGCTGTTGACCGGCTGCTTTTCGGCGTACGACACGCCAAAGCCGGGCGAGATGCACGTCCGGCGCGGGCGTTTCACCAGCTCGATGGTCCTGACCGGGGAGCTCGAAGCCGCCCGCGGCGCGATCGTGAGTGTCCCGCAGTTGCCCTCGTGGCAGTCTTCGATCAAGTGGCTGATCGATGACGGCGTCGCCGTCCAAGCGGGCGAGCGCGTCGCGGAGCTCGACAACACCCCCTTCACCGCCGATCTCGACAAGAAACGCCAGGACCTCACGCAGGCGCAGCAGGAACTGCAGGAGAAGCAGGCGGAGTGGGTGGGCGACCTCCGTGACAAGGAGTTCGACGTCGAAAAGAAGAAGGGCGACCTCGATAAGGCGAAGATCGAGGCCGGCGTGCCGAAGGACATCGTCTCGGGACGCGACTACGAAGACCGCCAGACCAAGCTCCGCCGCGCCACGACTGACTACGACAAGTCGAAGGCCACGCTCTCGGGGCAGCAGAGGAGCGACGCCGCCGATCACGCGAATCTGCTCGTGAAGATCGGGCATGCGCAGGACGAGGTCACCATCGCGGAGCAGAGCATCGACTCGCTGATCCTGCGCGCGCCGCGGGCGGGCGTGGTGGTGGTCAAGGACATCCCGTGGGAAGGCCGCAAGCTGCAGGCGGGCGACTCGGTGTGGGTCGGTTTTCCGATCGCGCTGATACCGGAGCTCGACTCGATGCGCGTCACCGCCGCGCTTCCGGACGTCGACGACGGCCGCGTGCTGCGCGGCATGCCGGCTCGCGTGACGCTGGACGGTTATCCGAACCTGCACTTCGCCGGCCGTGTCGACAGCGTGTCGGCCGTCGCGCAGGAAGGCGCCCGCGGCTCGCTGCGGCGTTCGTTCGTCGTCCTCGTGAAGCTCGACCAGGTCGATCACGAGCGGATGCGCCCGGGCCTCTCCGCGCGCGTGGAGATCGACCGCGAGTCGAAAGACAACGTCCTCGTCGCGCCGCGCGCCGCGCTCGACCTCACCGGTAAGTCGCCCCGCGCCCGCCTCTCCGGCGGAAAGCTCGTCAACGTCACCCTCGGCTCCTGCAACGCGCAGGAGTGCGTCATCACCTCCGGACTGAATGAAGGAGCGCGGCTGGGATCATGAGCATCGATGATGCACGCCCCTCAACCGGCGCTTCGCGCCACCCTCTCCCGGAGGGAGAGGGAGTTGG
>DASXHZ010000100.1:0-1946 GCA_036488085.1 Thermoanaerobaculia bacterium | reverse complement strand
CGGCAGAATGCCGACGGTCGCGCCATAGACGGCGACGACGCCGAGGATGAGGCCGATGCCGAGCGCCTGACGAAATGGCGAATGCTTCCCGGGAGAAGCGCGGTCGGCGAGATCGGCTGTCGCAGCGCTCATGCGCGTTTCTTCGCCATGCGCTCGCCCAAAATGCCGTAGGGCCGGAAGATCAGGACCATGATCAGGAGGGTGAAGGCGATGAGGTCACGCAGTTGATAAGGCGCGGGGATGCCTATGCCATCGAGGAAGAGAGCCGGGCCGACGGATTCGACGATGCCGAGAAACAGACCGCCTAGCATCGCGCCCGGCACGCTGCCGATACCGCCCAACACGGCCGCGCCGAACGCTTTAATACCGGGCGTAAAGCCCATGTAAAAATAGACCTGCTTGAAAATGAAAGCGTAGCAGACGCCCGCGATCCCGGCCATGGCACCCCCCAAAGCGAACGTGAACACTACGACTCTGTCGACGTCGATCCCCATCAGAGCGGCCGCGTCGGCGTCCTCCGAGACCGCGCGCATCGCCGTTCCCATCTTCGTGCGCTGAATGATGACGTAGAGGATCGCCATCGAGATGAGTGCGGCCGCTACGACCATGATCTGGAGGATCGGAACGCCGGACCCGAAAATGGAGATGGTCCCCTTCTGCCATTTTGGATCCGGATAGGCCCGGACTCCAGCGCCAAACGCGCCGCGAAAGGTCTGTTCGAGGAAGAACGACACGCCGATCGCGCAGATCAGCGGCGCTAGCCCGCGCACACGACGGAATGGTCGATACGCGAGCCGCTCAGTCAGCAGAGCGATGGTTGTCGATGTCGTGACGGCGACCGCCATGATGGCGAGCATGGCAAGGACGGGGTCGCGGTCTAGGAATCCGCTCCCGGCGAACGCGGTCGCGACGAAATATCCGGAGAAGGCCCCCGTCATCATGATGTCGCCATGCGCGAAATTGATTAGGCGCAGAACGCCGTAGACCATGGTGTAGCCGAGCGCCACCAGGGCGTAGACGCTGCCCATCGTGACGCCGAAAGTCAGGAATTCGAACCACTGGACGGCACCGTACCGGCCTTTGATCAAAGTGGCGACACTGCCGCCGACCACCACCGCGATGACGCCGATGCGCAACGCCCACAAGACGACGTCGACGAAGGTGAAGCGGGAGAGCGACCTTAGTCTCGGGACTAGGGTTCGCCCTCTCGCGATATCAGTCATCGCGCTACACCCTGTTTCTCGCGGGCTCGGCGCTGCGTCGTCTCCGACATGGAACGGCCGGACTTGGAACGTCAGGGCCAAATCTTTTTTGGGTTCACGCCGATCTTGAACGTCTTGGGATCGCCGTTGGTGAACTCGTAGACGGCCGGCTTGAACTGGGCGCACTGGCCATGCTCGTCGCAGGCGATCGGACCGCTGACGCCGTCGAACTTGATCGTCAGCACAGCGTCGCGCAACGCCTTGCGGCCGATGTAGCTCGAGCCGCTCGCGTCAGTCTTCGCCACCTTCTCGATCGCCTTGAAGGCGAGTTCGGCCGCGTCATAGGCATTGGCGTGGAAGCCCGAAATCGGCGCTTCGCCGTAGTCCGCTTTATACGCGTCAACGAATTTAGGATAGCCCGACCCCATCGCCTCCGGCGAGACGTCCGGATAGGTGATCCTGTAGCCTACAACAGCGTCGCCAGCCGCTTCGATGAGATCGGGGGCCATCTGACCCGAGCTGCCAATCAACGGGACCTTCTCGAGGCCCGGCGTCTCCTTTTCCTGGCGGAGCAATTGCGCTCCGGCGGCAACGAAGACCGGCGCATAGATGACATCGGGTTTCTCGGTGGCGATACGCGTCAAAACGGGATGCATATCGACATCGGTCGGCGCCACCGCCTCCTGGGACAAGACCGTTCCGCCGAGCTTCTTGAAGTTGTCGCCCATCACGGTCGCGAGTTGC
>DASXHZ010000097.1:0-9624 GCA_036488085.1 Thermoanaerobaculia bacterium | reverse complement strand
ACTTTACAGGAGCGGTCTTTGACCCTTTCTTTTGCTGAACTTTCCAGACACTACCAGTTGCGTCACCAGAGGCGCTCCGCGGGACCCGAAGTTCCATCCCGGCGCTTCGTCGTATCACCGACTGCCGGGCCGTCCCTACATCTAACCGAGAGGATTGACTGTCGTCGAACGGCTTCGATGTCCAGCAAGCGCGCGGTCGCCTCGATTCGATCTGCGCCATGTTGACGCCAACTTCTTGAAAGCCCGTTCTGGGCTCCGGCAGCGACCGCGAGCGGCGATAGCTCGAATTCATGAAGCGCTTCAACGCGTGAGCCGTCATGCCGCGGGCGAAGGACTCCTTGACGATCGCCCGAACCGCTCGTCGCCCGAGTCGTCGAAGACCGCCGCGTGCGCGACAGGACCATGCGCCCACTCCGCGAAGCTCGCCAGCGGCCGATCCATACTCGCGCCGCCCCGCCGTGAGGACGATGACGTCGACGCTCGGTTCCGGCGGCGCGCCCTTGCGCGCGCATTCGAGGAGTGCACCCATGAAAGTTCGTCAATCTCGATGGACGGAAAGCCGAAAGGACCAGATCGAGGCGCAGCTTTCGAGTTACTTCGAGCCATTTACAACAGTGACTGAGACCGGCGCCTCGGCCTCGATCCTCTCGAGCAGCTATCGTGTTCGAAGAGAAGCCGGTGGATCGTCACCGCTCCTTCCGTTTCGGCCAACCTCTTGCTTCACGTACGGCATGCGGCCCTACCTGAATCTCAGCGGCGATTCCGGAGTGGTGGAATACGAGAACGGACCGGAGTCGATCAGCGTTCGCTTTCGGAGCGGAGACGTATACGTGTACAACTACGAGAGCGCAGGACGCGCGCACGTGGAAGCGATGAAGCGATTGGCGGCTCTCGGCAGAGGGCTGAGCGTGTATATCAGCCAGCATCTTGGCGTGAAGAAGGGATATGTGAGATAGCATCAGCTCCCCCGCCCCAGTTCGCGCCCCGCCGGCCTGCCAAACTAACCTGGCCCCTTCCCGCCCATCGCCCACTCCCAGAACCGCGACGCGAAGTCGAGCATGTAATAGAAATCGTCGGCAGCGACATAGCGGTTTTTGATCAACTGCAGCGAGTCGGCGGCGAAGCGGCCGAGGTAGAGCTCGCGGCTCGGATAGCGCGTTTCGATCGTGGTCTTGTCGAACATGAAAAGCGAGCCGGCGAAGGGGGCGAGATCGTTCGCAAAGCCGGTCTTCGGGTCGCGCGGGTTCCAGCCGGTGTGCGTGGCCAGGGGCGTCGTAAGGAACGGCAGGCGCAGGCCGGCCAGCTCGTTGCCATCGGCGCCGACCTGCGGCACCAGCGTCGTGAAAGTGCCGGTGACGCGCGGCGGCATTTCGCTGGTGAAACGATACGGCCCGTAGGAAACGCGCGGCGCATCCTTCATCAGCAACTGATCGGCGCGCACGAGCGTGCCGTCCGCGATGCGCGGATAGCGGCTCGGCGGCGGCTCCGTTTGCTTCTTCACCCACGCGTCCATGTTGTCGATGGCGGCATGTACGGTGAAATCGTAGTAATTCACCGGGTTCTGGAGATTCTGTCCGCCGCTGGCGCGCTCGGGCGGAAACGGGCCGTCCAAGTGCGCGTGCCCGCTGATGACGTAGAGGCGTGAGGTGGACGGCAGTGCGACGTCGCTCCGTCCGTCCGGCGTCGTGTGGATGAGCGACCCGCCGCGCGACCAATACTCATACGAGGTGTTGAAATAGAAGATCTTCGGGACGACCTTTTCGGCCGTCGCGCGATCGAGCAATCCTTCCCTGCGGCCGGTGACGGGATCGGTGACTGGGAGATCGGTGAAGGGATAGATGTCGACCGGATCGAGCGCCGGAGCGGGCCGGATCGTGGCGCGCGACGGCTGCGCGAAGCGGTGGTTGAAGTTGCCTCGGCCGGCGCCCGCCACGTAGGCAATGATGCCGTCGAATACTTGCCGGCCGCTTTCATCGGCGTTGAACCCTTCATAGACGAAGTGCCGCAGGAGTCGCCCGGTCTGGGAGATGCCGAGGGCATAGGCGTTCTTCACCGGTATGATCGAGTTTGGATCGCGGCGCGCCCATGCGGCGAAGTCGCGCAGCGCGGCCAGGCCGGTGCCGACCACGGCCGGATTCGCGGCGGTGTAGACGAGCTCGTAGATCCTGCCGGGCACGAACCCGCCGTCGAGAGCGATGGTGAGGTCATCGGTGAAGCGCCACTTCGTGCGGGGGATGACCCGGCGCGGCGCATCGACGGCCTCGCGCTCGGTGAGGACGTTCGCGCGATCGTCGCGATCGGCCACCGGATAGCCGGTGCCGCCAATGCTACGGATCGTCTCGTGCCCGTACGGCGCGATGAGCTCGTCCGCGATGGTGTGAGACGGCTGGGCGGTGCCGACGGTGAAGTCCATGCGCATCGGACCGCGAATGCCGCGCGCGACCGGCGCAGCGAAATGCAGCAGCTTCGGGTCATCGCGGACGTCGAACTGCCACGCCACCCACGCCATGGTGTAGCCGCGGCGGAAGAGAGCCGGATCCGATTCCGGATCGCTGAACGAGCCGAGACCGCCGCGGTTCGGGACCTCCAGGTACAGCGTGTCGTTGCCGCCCGATTTCGGACGGAGGATGAGCACGTCGCCCGAAAACGTGACCTCGCCATGCTCGTCGCGCGGCGCCTGGTCGAGATCGGCAATGATCCGGTTGTGCAGATTCGCCGGATCGAGAGCGTAGGTGATGCGCCCGGTGATTTTCTCGTATCCGTTTGGTAGATCGCTGCGCGTGGCGACATCGAGACGGACGACGCGCGCCTGCACGTCAAGGGCGAGAGTGAACAGAGCAAGGGCAAGGATGCGGCGCATGAGCGGATGCCGTCCTCAGAAAGCGATATCGGCGAACGAGACGTGTCCCGACGGAGTGATGTGGAAGTCCCTAACCTTGCGGGCGCGAATCGCCGTCGATGCGCCATAGATCAGCGGCACCATCATCGCCTGCGATTCGATCAGGTCCGTAATCACCTTGCGATTTGCCGGCGACGGATTCACGCGGAATGCCGCCAGTGCCTCGTCGGTGGCCGGGTCGCTCCAACGCGCGAGGTTCGACAGGTATTGGCCATTACGCGAGACCTGCGCCGAGGAGAGCAGCGACTCGTAGAACTCCGTCGGATCGGGATTGTCCGCAACCCACCCGCCGAGGCCGATGTCGTAGTCGCCGTTTGCAAGGATGCGGAACGTCTCTTCGCTGTTGCGCGGCTGCTTGAGCTGCACCTCGACACCATAAGGCGCGAGCTGGCGGACGATCTCCTGCGCCGACGCCAACGGCTTCGGCATATATGGCCGCGGAGCCCATGGCATCACCACCTGAATCCGCGCAGGCTTTGCAGGATGATTGCGCAACAGCTCGCGATCGCGCGTGGGAGTGGTGCCGGTCCCTTTCGCCATCAGAAGCGGAATGACGTCGCCGGCAAGAAATGCGAAGTGGTTCTTCTCGTAATTGATCTCCGCAATCCGGACGGGATTGATCGCATCGCGAAAGGCACGGCGGAGCGACGCGTCGCGGAACATCGGCCTCTCGCAATTCAAGAAAAGGAAACCGGTGGAGTTGCCGGGCTGCATCATCGGCTGAAACCCGGAGATACCGTGCCGGATGAGATCGTTCGCGGCGAGGTGGAGCGTCACGTCGATCTGCCCCTGCTTGGCGGCTTCGATCAGGCGCGTCGGTGTGCCGTCCGCATCGGGCGGATGAATCGAAAAAATCAGTTCATCGGCGTTGGCCGTGCCGCGGTAGCGCGGATTGCGCACCAGGCGCATCTCGCGTGCGTCGCGCAGCATGTGCATCGAGGTCGCGGCGGGAAAGCGATAGGGACCCGTGCCGTAGAGCGTGCCGCCCTTCTCGAGCACGATGCCGCAGTTCCACTGCGTCAGCACATTCTCGAATCGCGGACTCGGACCGCTCATCGCGAACTGCACCCGGCCATCGCGTACCGACACCGTGGCCCGTCCTCGGAGAGCGCCCGCCTTCGCCAGCGATGCGACCGCGAGCTGCGCGGTCAGCGGAGTTCCGTCCGAGAAGACGATCCCCTCGCGCACCGCGGCTGAATAGACCGGCTGCGCGCCGGAGCGCTCTTCGCGCAGGGGCTCGGCGAAGAGGTGCGGCTCGATCGAGCCGGTTGGAGTGACGCGATAGGCCGTCTCGAAAATCTGGCCGAGGACTAGGCCGGTGATGGTGTCCCCCAGCTCGCGAGGGTCGAGCGTTCCGACGCCGGCGACAACGCCGATGCGAAGGGTGCGGCTCTTGTTGTCTGTCGTGGCAGTGACGGGGGTCAGAGTCGAAGTCATGGCAGTTCCACCTGAAACCTCGGTCGTCGCCGCCGCGAAGCGGCGCACGCCGAGGGTATCGCGTACGCAAGCGCATCGGGTGCCTCGTCACCGAAATGTGCGGGCGAACCAGCCGCGGCCGCCTGCAGTCCGTCTCGTCCGTCGACATCCCCGCTCTTCGTCACTCTCGGACACGGCGACACCGGCTGGATGAAGTGATTGGTGGCGGATCTCACGGAAGCTTCCCCTGGGCATCGCCCAGCATCAGGCGCGCTTCATTGGACGGATCGCTGTTCAATCGCATGTGCCTGATCCGCCTTGGCCGCACGGATGTTGCGTGTTCATGAACTCAGGAAAGCTGGCGACTTGCAACTTCCGAAAGAAGGCCGCACAAGAGGAAAACACCACCCAAGCGGCGGCGAGCGAGTCATTTAGTTGGCGGGGCCGACGGGGCTCGAACCCGCGACCTCCGGCGTGACAGGCCGGCGTTCTAACCAACTGAACTACGACCCCGCGTCGTAGGAAACCTCGGTAACGGCACTTCAGCAGAGTGCATTCCCCGAGGGAGCGCGCATGGTATGGGCGGGTCGGGTGGGAGTCAAGCCGGCAAAATCGCGTCGCGCAACAGCGGCGCGGCGGCGTCTTTTGCGGAAAGCGTCGGGTCGCTGATCGGCCATTCGATCGCGATCGTGGGGTCGTTCCAGAGGACGGCGCGGTCGTACTCTGGACGGTAGATTTCGGTGGTCTTGTAGACCAGCTCCGCGTCGTCGGACAGGGCGCAGAAGCCGTGGGCGAAGCCGGGGGGGATCCAGAGCAGCGACTTGTTCTCTTCCGAGAGCGTCACGCCGTACCACTTGCCGAACGACAGCGAGCCGCGGCGGATGTCGACGGCGACGTCGAACAGCGAGCCGCGCGTGCAGCGGACGAGTTTTCCCTGGGGGTGCGGCTCCTGGTAGTGCAGTCCTCGCAGGACGCCGCGCGCGGAGCGGGAGTGGTTGTCCTGCACGAACGTCTCGTCGATACCGTGCGCGCGAAAGAGGTCGGCGCGGTACGTCTCCATGAAAAAACCGCGGGCGTCGCCGAAGACGCGGGGCTCGATCAGAATCACTCCAGGGAGCGGGGTCTCGATGAATTTCACGGCGGCGAATCATAGTCTGGGAATGCAGTTGCGTTATCCTCGTTGAGGTGACTTGATGCTGCCGATTCCGCAGACTCCGGCCTATGCCGGCGGCGCGAATGTGCTCGCGGGCGCCGCCAGCGATCTGCTGCGCATCGTCGTGGCGGGACGCGATCCGCTTGCACGCGTCGGACTTGCCACGATCCTTCGCGAGTTCGAGGACATCCTGGTCGTCGACTGCGACGGAGACGTGGCGCTGATCGATGCGGGTGTGACCATCGGCAAGTGCGAGACGCCGTCGCTCCTGCTCGTGACCGATCTCGGGCAGGCGTCCGAGGCGCTCGCCGCTGGCGCGCGAGGGGTGATCTCGCGCAACTCGTCGCCGCGCCAGATCCACGCGGCGCTTCGGGCGATCGCGGAAGGGCTTCGCGTGATTGATGGGGAAGGTCAATTTAGGGCTGGTGCACGCCCCTCACCCGGCCTTCGGCCACCCTCTCCCGAAGGGAGAGGGGATAGTTTGCTCGAGCCGCTGACGGCGCGGGAGAACGAGGTGCTGCATCTTCTCTCCGCAGGCATGACGAACAAGGAGATCGCGTCGCGGCTCGGCATCACCGAGCACACGATCAAGTTCCACGTGAATGCGATCCTCGGGAAGCTCGGCGCGGAGACGCGCACTGAGGCGGTCGTTCACGCGGCGAGACTTGGTATCGTCACGCTGTAAATGATCATTACGCCGAACGATCCAGCCGAACGCCGCCGCGAATGGCGCTTGGCAGGGATCGTCTGTTTCGCACTGATCACGCTGGTCATCCTCTGGGCGACGTGGCTCATCATCCGCCCGTTCATCGACGCGATCATCCTCGGCGCGGTGTTCGCGACAATCACGTACCCGATCTATCTGCGCGTTCGAACGAGGGTGAAGGGCCGCGAAAACCTCGCAGCGCTGATCATGGTCATCGGCATCCTGCTGTTGATCATCGTTCCGGCCGCGATCCTCGGCATGCTTCTCGTCCAGCAGGCGAACGGCGTTATTGCCAATTTCCAGAACGGGAGCGCGGAGCGGCTGCTCGCGCGTGTCAATGTGGCCGGCCATTTGATGTGGGTGAAGCGCTTCGCGCCGACGTTCGATCCGGCGAGCGTCAGCCCGGAGCGTCTGTTTCTTCCCGTAGTGCGTGAGATTCCGGGGTGGGTCGCGCGCAACGGGGCGGCGATCGTCGGCGGCGTCGCGGGCCTGGCGCTGACGTTCGCGATGGTGCTGCTCTCCGCGTTCTTCTTCTTCGTCGAAGGGGAGGCGATTCTGCGGGAGCTGGCGCTTCTCTCGCCGCTGCCGGCGGAGTACGACCGCGAGTTCGGCGAGAAGTTCAAAGGCGTGGTCGATGCGACGTTCAAAGGCCACGTGTTCACGGCCATCGCACAGGGGGTAGTCACCGGCATCGGACTCGCGATCGCACACGTTCCGGCGGCGATCTTCTGGGGTTTCGTGGCGATGGTGCTGTCGATGCTGCCGATGGTCGGCGCCGCGGTGGTGTGGGTGCCGGCGGCGATCTATCTTTTCATCTCGGCGTCGATGGGCGACCGCGGCTATTTCGGCGCCATCTTTCTCGTCATTTGGGGGATCACGTGCACCTCGCTGGTCGACAACGTGATCCGTACCTGGACAATGCGCGGCAAGGCGCACATGCCGGCGATCCCGCTCCTGATCTCGGTCATCGGCGGGATGGACGCGTTCGGGTTCATCGGACTCGTGATCGGACCGCTGGTCTTCTCTCTATTGATGTCCGTGATCGACATCTACAAGCGATCGTTCGGGATCCCGCAGAGCGGAAGCGATATCGCCTAGGTCGTCGTCCTACGTCTTGGCGAGTTTCGTAACCGTCTCGATCATCTCGTCGTGCCGGAAGGGCTTGCGGACGACGGCGTAGATGTCGTCGCGAAACGGGTCGGTGACCGCATCCGGCGCACCGCTGACGACCACGACCCGGCGCAGCTTCGACGGCGCGGTCTTGCGGAGATGGCGGATGACGGTCATGCCGCCCTCGAGCGGCATCATGAGGTCGAGGAGGATGGCGGTGTAGTCATTGTTGCCGATGGCGTCGATCGCCTCGTTCCCGCTGCCGACGCAGTCGACGCTGTATCCGGCGCGCTTCAGGAGGAGCGTGATGAGCCGCCGCATGGCGTGGTCGTCATCGAGCAGAAGCGCGCGCTTGCGGCGGAAGGGGAACATGGGGCGCGAAGTCTATTTCCTTTGCGGCCCGCTGGTGCGGAGTACAGGATTCGAACCTGTGACCACCTGCGTGTAAAGCAGACGCTCTACCACTGAGCTAACTCCGCGAGGTGCGAGGCGACGCAGGGTAACACGCGAGTGCATCGAGGGCGCCTCCGCTCACGCGCATCACGTGCCACTCCGACATCGCAACGGCGCCGATTGACTTGTAGAACTCGATCGCCGGGGTGTTCCAATCGAGAACCGCCCACTCGAAGCGCGCGCAGTTGCGTTCCTTCGCGATGGCGGCAAGGCGCGATAGCAGCGTCCGGCCGTGTCCATGACGCCGCGCTTCCGGCTTGACGAAGAGGTCCTCGAGATAGAGCCCAGGCTTTCCTGTCCACGTGGAGTAGTTGTGAAAGAAGAGCGCGAACGCCACCGCTGCGCCTTCGTCTTCTCCGATCAACACCTCCGCGAACTTCGGGTTGCCGAACAGCGTCGTTCGCAATGACTCTTCGGTGGCCTCTACTTCGTGCGGGCTCCGTTCGTATTCGGCGAGGTCGCGGATGAACTGGAGGATCAGCGGGACGTCGGCTTCGGTTGCGGTGCGGATCTGCAGCTCGCTCATGCGGGGACAATCATCACCGGAACGGGCGCCTTCCGTACGATCTCGATCTTGAGCGGGCTCGGGGCGTCGGCGGCATTGACGAAAATGGCATCGGCGTCCGCCTTTTCGGTGTAGCGGACGACCTCGCGCTCGACGTCGTCTCCCGCGACGACCGTCTTCATCGCGGTCGGGATGCCGGCGGAGACCTCTTCCAGGAACTTCTCGGCGTCCGTTCGTTCGCGGTCGGCGCACACGGTGACGAGATGGAGCTCGCCGCCCTGGCGTGCGGCGACCGCGGCGGCGAGGTCGAGCGCTGCGCGCGCGTGCTGCTTCTCATGCACCGGTACGACGAGGCGGTGCATCGAACGGTGGGTGTGAATGCCATACCGGATAGCGAGGAGCGGGACAGCGGTCTTCGTGATCACCGCGCGCGTCGTCGATCCGAGAAGAAGATGGGCGACGTGGTGGCGCGCGTGGGTCGACATGACGACGAGGTCGATTCCTTCGTCTTTCGCGGTGCGCGCAATCTCGCCGCCCGGATCGGGAGCGCTCTTCACGACGAGGCGGGTAGCGATCGCGGCGTTCGCACGCTTCACGCGGTCGCGGAGTTTCTCGAGCTCGATCCGCTCCGCATATTCGTAGATCGCAGGGTCGGCGGGGAGACGCAACTCCGCGGGGTGCGCGGTCCACGTCATCCGGATGTGGAGGATGACGATCTCGGCGCCCGTGCTCCCGGCGATGCGCACAGCATCATCGAACACCCACGTCGACGCCGTGGAGAAGTCGGTAGGGATCAGAATTCGACGCCAGGGAAACACTATTTGCCCGCTACTTGCGTCGCGCCGGCGCTTGCTGCTGGCGTGACGATGTAGCGTATGACTGTTTTCGGCTCGGCTTCCGTTTCGGCGATCTGGAGGATCACCTGTTTCCCGCTCTGGGCGATCGTGTCGCCGGGGATGAACGGGTCCTGCATCGCCTGGTTCAACTGCACTTCCATCGTCCGCCAGTTCTGCTGCTCGGGAGGAAAGGGGGCGGTCGGAGCGTAGGCACGGAACTGGGCGAGGTACGTCGTGTAGTAGTGATAGACCTGTGGGTACGAGTCGTCGGTCGCGAGGGTGTAGACCTGCGATTGGGGACCGTATTGATTCCGGATCATCACTTCGTCGTGCTGCGTCAGGTCCTGGCGGAACTGCGCGCCGGCGTAGATCGGAATCGCCTTCGAGATCGTCTTCAGGTCCTTCTGCGGATCGGTCGGAACCGCAGGCTGCGGCGTGGTGGTCGTCGCGGCTCCCGAGATCGAGTTCTTCTTGTGAAGCTGCTCCTCGGCGGCGTTGCTCTCCTTCCCGCCGGTACAAGCGGCGAGCGTGATGAGCATCGATGCT
>DASXHZ010000096.1:0-13265 GCA_036488085.1 Thermoanaerobaculia bacterium | reverse complement strand
CGTCGGCAAGGCCGGCGGACGCGTGATTCGCTTCAACGAGTCCGAAGTGCGGCCGATGGGTCGCGGCGCCGCGGGCGTCCGCGCCGTCGGGCTGCGCGAGGACGATCACCTCGTCGAAATGGATGTTCTCCCGGCCGGCGTGATCGACGAGACCGCCGACGATGCCGAGACGACGGACGAGAACGCGGAGATCGCGGGCGACTCGCGCGGCTACATCTTCACGGTCACCGAAGGTGGCTTCGGAAAGAAGACGCCGGTGGCGGCGTACCCGACGAAACATCGCGGCGGCTACGGCGTCATCGACATCAAGACAGAGCGCCACGGAAAGGTCGCCGGAATGGCCGTGGTATTCGACGAGGACCAGCTTCTGCTCATTAGCGAGCAGGGGATGATCCTGCGTATGCCGGTGTCGTCGATCCTTTCGAAGGGACGCAACATTCACGGTGTCCGGGTGGTCAAGCTGGACGAGGGCGACCGGGTGGTCGCGGCCGTGAAGGTGGTCGAGAAGGAGCAGCCGGAGGATGGCGACGAAGCTCCTTCGACCGAAGAGCCCGTTCACTAGTTACAATCGGCACATGCGGAAAGTCTCGCGCGAACGAATCAACCAGCTCTCGCGAGATTTGCTCGACGCGATGGTCCGCACGCGCTCGATCACGTTGCTGAAGGACCGCGATGCCGTGCATCAAGCGATCGCCTCCGCGATGGCCGACGAGTTCCGCCGCGAGGAAGAGCGCGAGGAGAACGTCCGGCGCCGCATCGCGACCATGCGCAAGCCGCCGTCACGCGCCTCACGCGAGTACGAAGAGCTCTTCCGTCAGTTCATGGACGAGGAGTACTTGCGCGAAGGGCTCGACAGCTAACGCTGTTCGGCGCGCGATTCCATCTCGGCGCGGGGCTTCGACCGGCGCGTATCCGCCTTCGGTTCCTCGATCTCGTCGTCGTCCGACGCGAACTCGACGGGCGCGTTCGCGATGGTCCGCCAGCGCTGCGCTTTCATCTGCTCGAAGATGCCGCCGGTGTGACCCGCCGGGATCCAGCTATTGCCGCCGCACTTCGGGCAGCGGCCGCGAAACGCGATGTTCTTCCCGCAGTCGGGGCAGATGATCACGAGAGAGTGCGAGAGCTCGAACTTCTGCTCTCCCTCAGCATCGAGGCTGTTGAGGAATGAGGCGAGGTTGGTGAATGTGTCTTCGAGGGACATTGCTGCTCACCCCCCAAAAGTGCATAGGACGTGCCGATCAGAAGCGCATGACGTCAAACTGTTCGTGATGCAGCGCCTCGTCCGGCTTGAAGACGAGATGGATGCCGAGAGACCGCTCCAGCTCCTCGAAAATCGGATCTCCGGCGTGCAGCGTGGCATAGACGATCGGATTCAGCCTTACGATCACGTCTTGTCCGTCGTGGAAGTCGCGGACCTTCATCAACTCGCGCCAGATCTCGAGCGCGATGGTCGTGTTTGACTTAATCCGGCCGGAGCCGCCGCAGTACGGACACGCCTGCGTCAGCGAGCGCTCCAGCGACTGCCGGACGCGCTTGCGCGTCATCTCGATCAGGCCGAATTCGGAGATCTGGAGGATCTTGGTCTTCGACCGATCCTTCTTGATCTCGTTCTCGAGCGTTTCGAAGAGCCGCTCGCGATTCTGCGGATCTTCCATGTCGATGAAGTCGAGGACGATGATTCCGCCGAGATCGCGGAGGCGAATCTGCCGCACGATCTCCTTCGCGGCTTCGAGGTTGGTGCGGAAGACGGTCTCTTCGAGGTTCTTCTTGCCGACGTACTTGCCCGTGTTGACGTCGATCGCGACGAGCGCCTCGGTCTGATTGATGACGATGTAGCCGCCGGACCTGAGCCACACCTTCGACTTGAGCGCCTTCGCGATCTCCGAGTCGATTCCGAACTCCTCGAAGATCGGCTCGTCGCGCCGGAACAGGCGGACGCGCGAGACGAGCGCCGGCTGGATGTGGTCCAGGAACTCCACGATGCGCTGGTACTGATCGACGGAGTCGACCCACACGCTCTTGAACTCCGGCGAGAGGACGTCGCGAATCGTGCGCAGGACGAGGTCGAGGTCGTGGTGGATCACCGATGGCGCGGAGCTCTTCTCAGCACGGCGGCGGATCTGTTCCCACAGGTCGACGAGGTACTTCAGGTCGGCGACGAAGTCTTCCTCGTTCCGCTCCTCGCCTGCCGTGCGGACGATGAAGCCGCCGAGGCCCGCGGGACGGATCCGCTCGAGGATCTCCTTGAGGCGGGCGCGTTCGCCTTCGTCTTCGATGCGGCGTGAGACGCCGATGTGCGAGACGGTCGGCATGTAGACCAGAAAGCGGCCGGGGAGCGTGATGTGGCTCGTGATGCGCGCGCCCTTGCCGGCGATGGTGTCTTTCGAGACCTGAACGACGATCTCCTGCCCTTCGCGCAGCAGATCGGAGATGGACGCCTCCGGGCGATGATTCGAGACGTCGTCGAGTTGCAGCTCGTCTCCGCCGTCCGTCTCGAAGTCTTCGAAGTCCTCGATGACGTCGGAGACGTAGAGAAACGCGTCGCGCTCCAGGCCGAGGTCGACGAAGGCCGACTGCATGCCGGGGAGCACCTTCGTCACGCGCCCTTTGTAGATGTTCCCGACGATGGTCCGATGGCGCGTCCGCTCGACCCAAAGCTCGACGACGTGCGCCTCATCGAGGACGGCGATGCGCGACTCGTGCTTCGTCGCATTGATCACGATCTCGCGCGACATGCGCGGGATTGTAGACTGCGACCCCGCGCGATCAGCGAGAATAGATGCCGCCAGGGCGCGGTTGTTGACCTCCCCGAAGGCCTCTGCTATTTTCCGCCGCCTTCGCAGCACTCCGGCATAGCTCAGTTGGTAGAGCAGCGGACTGTTAATCCGCGGGTCGTAGGTTCGAGTCCTACTGCCGGAGCCATTTTTTCCTACCCTCCTTCAGCGAAACGGCCGCTCGGTCGTTCCCCCGTCTGAAAGGAGCGCCCCCATTCCTCTCGCCCAGCTCCCGGACAGCCGTCGCGCGATCCTGACGGAGCTCAAGAACCGCGGCGTGGCCACCATCTCGGAACTTGCTGGTGTGCTGCACCTTACGGGCGAAGCGGTGCGGCAGCAGCTCCTCCTGCTCCATCGCGAAGGGTGGGTCGCCAACGACGTTCCGAAAGGCGATCGCCATCGTACTGGCCGTCCTGCTTCGATTTTCAAGCTCACTCCATCAGGCGACCATCTCTTTCCAAAGTCGTACGACGAGCTCGCCGCGAGCTTGCTCGAGTTTGCATCCGATCAAGATCCGCTCGCGCGCCTCGCCGATGCGAAGGTGCAGTCGATCGAGCCGTCGCTCCGTGAGCTCCCGCTTCCGGCTAAGGTCGACGTGTTGAAGAGCTTCTACAACGCGGCCGACGCCTACATGTCCATCGAGACGACGCGCGACGGCTACCGCCTCATCGAGCGCAACTGCCCCTACTACAACGTCGCGATGGCGAACGACTCGATCTGCAGCGTCTCGGTCGACGTCCTGTCCCGCGTCCTCGGTGTTCGCGTCGAACGCGACGAGACGTTCCAGGGCGGCCACGGGCGCTGCGCCTTCCGGATCTTCGCGGACCAGCCGCTGAAGAGTTAGCTCATCGAGCTGATCCAGATCGTCTTGATGTTTACGAACTCGCGGATGCCATAGACGCCGAGCTCGCGGCCGAAGCCGGAGTGCTTCACGCCGCCGAACGGGACCCGCGGGTCTGAAGCCACCATCGCGTTCACGAAGACCTGGCCGGCCTCGATTCCGTCGATGAAGCGATCCGCCTCGGCGCGATCGTTCGTCCAGACTGCCGAGCCGAGGCCGAAGCTCGTGGCGTTGGCGAGCGCGATCGCCTCGTCGGTGTCGCGTACGCGAAAGAGCGAGGCGACCGGGCCGAACGTCTCCTCAGCGTAAGCCGGCGCGTTCTTCGGGATGTCGGCCAGAACGGTCGGCGCGTAGAAGTTGCCGCGATCGCCGATGCGCTTCCCGCCGCAGAGCAGCTTCGCACCGGCGGCGACGGAGTCGCGCACCTGCTTCTCGATGTCGCTGACGATCTGCGGCATCGCGAGCGGGCCGACGTCGACCGTCTCATCCATCGGATCGCCGACTTTCAATGCATTCATAGCATTTACGAATTTAGAAGCGAATTGATCGTATATCTTTTCGTGAACGATAAAGCGTTTCGCGGCGATACATGATTGTCCGTTGTTGACGATCCGCGCCTTCACCGCGACCTCGACCGCCCTGTCGACATCCGCCGACGGCATCACGACGAACGGATCGCTGCCGCCGAGCTCGAGGACGCTCTTCTTGATGTGCCTTGCCGCGATGCTCGCCACGCTCGCGCCGGCGGGCTCGCTGCCGGTGAGCGTGACGGCTTTCACCCGCTCGTCCTCGATGATGCGTGCAACCTGCTCGGCGCCGATGAGCAACGTCTGGAACTCGTCCCGGTCGAAGCCGGCGTCGCGCAGTACGTCCTCGATCGCGAGTGCCGACTGTGGCACGTTCGAGGCGTGCTTCAGCAACCCGACGTTTCCCGCCATCAGCGCCGGCGCGGCAAACCGGAACACCTGCCAGAACGGGAAGTTCCACGGCATCACGGCGAGGACCGGCCCTATCGGCTGGTACCGGATGAACGTTTCGTAGGCCTCGGTCTTCACCTGCTCGTCGGCGAGGTGCGTCTCGGCGTGCTCGGCGTAGTAGCGGCAGACGAGCGCGCACTTCTGCACTTCGCCGACGGCCGCCTTGATCGGCTTCCCCATTTCGAGGGTTAGGATGCGGCCGTAGGCGTCTTTCCGCTGGTCCAGGAGCTCTGCGGCGCGCCGCATCCGCTTCGCGCGCTCACTGAAACTTCTCGCACGGTTCGCTTCGAAGGCTGACGCAGCACACCGGATCCGCTCCTCGATCTGGGCATCATTGAGTGCGTCGAATGTACGCAGCGTTTCGCCGGTAGCGGGGTTCACGGTTGCAATCGGCACGCGTCGTCCTCCGTGCTATTCTGGCGTTACTCGTCCAGTAATCTCGCAGTCCAAAAACATCTCCACGAACGCAAGGAGCTTGTCCAATGCACGCGAAGCTTATCCGCTTGATTTTCGCGCTGCTGGTGGCGTCGATGCCGTCGTGCATGTACGCCCAAAGCAGCAACGGTTCCATCTCCGGAGTCGTGACGGACGCCACCGGTGCGGTCGTGCCGGGCGTCACCGTTGCGGCGGCTAACGCGGCGACGAGCACGTCGCGCTCGACCGTCACCAATGAGAAGGGGCAGTACGCGATCGCGCTGTTGCCGCCGGCGACATACACGGTCACCGCGGAGCTCGCCGGCTTCCAGCCGCTGAAGCTCGGCAACATCGTCGTGAACGTCGGCACTGACGTCGCCTTGAACATGAAGATGAAGGTAGGCGCCTCGGAGACGATGACCGTCACCGCCGCCACGCCGCTCGTCGAGACGACGCGCTCGCAGGTGTCGACGGTCGTGAACGAGAAATCGATCGAGAACCTGCCGACCAACGGCCGCAACTTCATCGACTTCGTGCTCACCACTCCCGGCGTCGTGAAGGACACGCGCCTCGGCGACATCAGCTTTGCCGGCCAGCGCGGCACGCTCAACTCGCTCGTCATCGACGGAGCGAACAATGACAACACGTTCTTCGGCCAGTCCCTCGGCCGCACCGGCTCGGGACGCGCGCCGTACCAGTTCTCGCAGGACGCCGTGAAAGAGTTTCAGGTGAACTCGGGCACGTATTCGGCCGAGTACGGCCGCGCCGCGGGCGCCGTCATCAACGTCGTCACGAAGTCGGGGACGAACGACTTCCACGGCTCGGCGTTCGACTTCTATCGTGACAAGGACCTCAACGCGAACAACTACATCAACGAGATCAACAACCGCGCGAAGAGCCCGTACCACTACGACCAGTACGGCGCCTCGCTCGGCGGCCCGATCGTGAAGGAGAAGCACTTCTTCTTCGCGAACGCCGACCTGCAGCGGAACTCGATCGACAACCCGGTCATCCTCGGCGTTCCGACCGGCGGCTTTTCCACCGACGCAGCCTCGCAGGCGGCGCTCGCGCACATCAACGGCGTCGCCGGCTCCTACCCGAAGGAGCAGAACCAGAACGTCTACCTCCTCAAGACCGACTCCGAGCTCGCGGCGAAGAATCACCTCTCGCTGCGCTTCAACCGGCAGAAGTTCAGCGGCGTCAACTTCGAGAACGGCAACAGCTCGAACTCGGTGGAGCACACGGGCAACTCGCTCGTGAACACCGACACGTTCAGCGGCAACGACTCGCAGATCTTCAGCGGCTCGTTCTTCAACGAAGTGCGCGGCCAGTATGCGAAGGACAGCGAACCAGGCTTCGCGAACAGCGCCGATCCGGAAGCGCGCGTTTTCGAGAAGGGGACGCTCGTTCTCAACTTCGGCCGCAACACCTTCAGCCCGCGCGAGACGACCATCCGCCGCCGCCAGGTCGCCGACACCGCGACGTACGTCTTCTCGAATCACACGATGAAGGGCGGCTTCGACGTCAATCGCGACCGCATCCTCAACTACTTTCCCGGCAATTTCTTCGGCTCGTACACCTTCAACAGCCTCGCCGACTACACCAACGGCAAGGTTGCGTCGTACACGCAGGCGTTCCCGGGCCCGGGCACCAGTGGCCCGACGACGAATCCCGACATGACCGAGTACGCGCTCTTCGCCCAGGACGAGTGGCACGTCCGGCCAACGCTCACCGTCAACGCCGGCCTGCGCTACGACCTCCAGGACGTCGCGCAGCCGAGCGTCCAGAATCCTGACGCGCAGCTCCTCGCGGCCGGCCTCGACACGAGCCGCATTCCGAAGGACCGCAACAACATCGGCCCGCGCTTGGGTTTCGCCTGGACGCCGGAGTCGAACAGCCGCCTCGTCGTCCGCGGCGGATACGGCATCTTCTACGGCCGCGTGCCGTCGATCGTGGTCGGCACCGCACACTCGAACAACGGCATCAACGTGCAGACGATCACGTTCAACGCGCCGAACGATCCGCTGCCGACGTATCCGAACACGTTCTCGTCGATCCCCACCGGCGCCAAGATTCCGAAGCCGACCATCTTCGTCTTCGACAAGGACTTCCAGAACCCGAAGACGCAACAGGCGAGCCTCGGCGTCGAGCGGGGCTTCGGCGACGACTACTCGTTCGGCGTGACGTACCAGTACGTGAAGGGCGACGATCTGACGCGTTCGATCGACCTGAACGTCGGCAACTACACCATCGAGACGGCCAACCTCTCCGATGGCGGCACCGCGCAGTACAAGAAGTACTCGTCCACACGTCCGTTCGCGAACTTCTCGAGGATCATCGCGTTCCAGTCGAGCGCGCACTCGCGCTACAACGGCCTGACCCTCGACCTCCAGAAGCGCTTCTCGAACAACTGGCAGGCGCGCCTCGCCTACACGTTCTCGCAGGTGAAGGACGACCGGCCGGATGCGACGGCCGTCGTCCCGGGCACCGACGATCCGAAGTACATCCAGGACCCGCTCGATATCCGCGGCGACTGGGCGTATGGCGACAACGATGTCCGCCACCGCATCGTCCTCAGCGGCGTCTGGTCGCTCGACTCGTACGCCGAGACCATGAAGAACGGAATCGCGCACGCAATCTTCGGCGGCTGGTCGATCAGCGGCATCGCGTCGTACCAGACAGGCCAGCCGTACAGCGCCGTCCTCTCGAACAACTTCGATCTCAACAACGACGGCAACGCCCGCAATGACCGCGTTCCGGGCTACGGGCGCAACACCTTCCGCCTCCCGAACATCTTCGAGATCAGCCCGCGCGTGACGAAGGACATCAACATGTTCTACGGCACGAAGCTGCAGCTCATCGCGGAGGCGTTCAACCTCTTCAACTTCAGCAACGTGAACTCGGTGCGAAACGGGCTCTACTCCTACAACTCGGCGACGAACACGCTGGTGCGGCAGACCAACTTCCGCCAGCCGCTCACGTCGAACGGCGAGCGCATCATGCAGCTCGCTGCCAAGATCACCTTCTAACTCCCCTCAGTCAGGGGGCACTCTGTGCCCCTTGACGAATCGCATTTGTAAATATACGTTTATTTACAAATGGGCCGCCCGGCAACGATCCAACGTCCCGAACTGCTGGCCGTCGCGCGACGCGTCTTCGCGCAGAAGGGCTTCGAAGCGGCCACGCTTGCTGACATCGCCGGCGAACTGAAGGTGACGCCCGCCGCGCTCTTGCGGCACGTCAAGTCGAAGCAGCAGCTCTTCTTCGAGGCGATGGAGGGGGGCAACATCGAGTTGCCGCCGAGCATCCAGGCGCTCGAATCACTGTCGGGGCATGAAGATCCGCGCGTCGTGCTCCGGCACTTTGCACGCGAGCTCATCCCGTTCTTGGCGGGCGTCATTTCGACGGTCATCGCCGTCCACATGCACGAGGGCGCGCGCGAGCTCCGCCTCCCGTTCGACCGGGAGGCCGAGGGAGCGCCGCCGCGGCGGGCACTACGGGTGATCGAGGCGTACTTTGCCCGGGCGCGCGACGCTGGACGCATTCGGATCGGCGACGAGCGCGCCGCCGCGCGGCTCTTTCTCGGATCGCTTCACGCATACGTGCTCTACCAGCACGTCATCAAGTTCCCGTCGTATCCGCTCGACACGTACGTCGACGCGCTCATCGATCTCTGGAGTAACGGAGGTTTCAGTGCCCGCAAAACGAAAGGCGCTCCGCGCCGTGATTCTCGTGGTCCTGCTCCTCGCCGCGGCGGTGGCGACGTTTCTCTACCTGCGAAACGAACGAAAACCGCAGGAGCTGACGTACAGCGGGACGATCGAGGCGCGGACCGTAAACGTCGGGTCGCTGGCAGGCGGCCGCGTGGCGCGCGTCCTCGTCGATGAAGGCTCGCTCGTCACCGTCGGGCAAGTGATCGCGGAGCTGGAGACCGACACCGTCGACCGCCAGATCGCCGTGCAGCAGTCGGTGATTCAGGCATCGCAGGCGAGCCTCGCGAAAGCCGTCAACGGTCCGCGCCCGGAGGAGATCGCGAAGGCTCAGGCCACCGCGGCGAACGACGAGCACAACCGCGAGCACCAACTCGCGCTTTTCCACTACGGCATCATCTCGAAACAGCTCTACGACGACGCCGCGACGAAGGCCAAGATGTCAGCCGACGATCTGCGCCTCCTTCAGGAGGGTACGCGAAGGGAAGACATCGCGGCGGCGAGAGCGCAGGCCGAACAGCAGCAGCGCCATCTGGCCGAGCTCCTGAAGCAGCGTTCGGAAGCGGATGTGAAGTCGACCGTCAACGGCGTCGTGCAGTCGTTCGGGCTGCGCCCCGGAGACATCGTCGCCCCCAATCAGCCGGTCGCCGAGATCCTCGAGAGCGACCAACTGTGGGTTCGCGTTTTCGTCCCGGAGACGATGTTCGGTCTCGTCAAGGTCGGCATGCCCGTCCGCGTCCGCACCGACACGTTTCCCAACAAGTGGTTCCCAGGCCATGTCGCAACCGTCAGCTCGCAGGGCGAATTCACGCCGCGCAACGTGCAGACGCGGGCGCAACGCGCGGAGCAGGTGTTTGGTGTGAAGGTCGTCGTCGATCCGAACTCAGGCTTCCACGCTGGAATGGCGGCCGAGGTGGACTTCGGCGTCAAGGGACAGGCGCAGTGAGCGGTGAGATCGGCGTCGACGTTCAGGGCGTGTCGAAGGACTTCGGCAAGTTCCGCGCGCTCGACGACGTCACGCTCCAAGTCCCGCGCGGCGAGATCTTTGGGCTCCTCGGTCCCAACGGTTCGGGCAAGTCGACACTCATCCGAATCCTCTGTGGCCTTCTCGCGCCGACCGCCGGGCAGGCGTTCGTCGACGGACTGAATGTCGAAACGCAGGGCGAGGAGGTGCGGCAGCACATCGGCTACGTATCGCAGGCTTTCTCGCTCTACCGCGACCTCACGGTTGACGAGAATCTCGACTTCTTCAGCTCGATCTATCGCCTGAAAGGTAATGATCGCAAAGAGCGGAAGGAGTGGGCGATCGAGCTGACGCACATCGCGCCGTACCGCAACCGTCTCGCCGCCGCGCTCTCGGGTGGCTGGAAGCAGCGGCTGGCCCTCGCCGCCGCGCTTATGCACCGGCCGCGCGTCCTCTTCCTTGACGAGCCGACCGCCGGCATCGACCCGGTCGCGCGCCGCGAGTTATGGGACCTCCTCTTCGAGCTTGCCGGAAGCGGCGTCACGTTTTTCGTCACGACGCACTACATGGACGAGGCGGAGCGGTGTGCGTCCGTCGCCTATCTCTATCTCGCGAAGCTGATCGTCAGCGGCCGGCCGGAGGCGCTCAAGCACCTCGATGAGGTGACTCCCGAAGGGACACGCCGGGTTCAGGCCGAAGGGACAGAGAGCGTCGCTGTGTTGATGAAGAGCGCGAAGACCCTTCAGTACATCCGTGCTGCAACGATTTTCGGAACGTCGCTGCATCTTCTGATCGATGCAAACATAGGCGACGCGAAGATCGAGCACGACCTCGAAAGCTTCGGCGCCGGCGAGGTCACCGTGCGGCCGATCGAGGCGTCGCTCGAGGACGTCTTCGTGCGGCTCACGGAGACGCGCGGCCGCGAGGTAGAGGCGCAGCGCGCGGAGGCAACGCAATGAACGGATTCTGGGCGGTCTTCCGCAAAGAGCTGACTCAGATGATCCGCGATCGCGGAACGTTCTTTTTCGCGCTGTTCGTGCCAGTCGGGGAGCTGATTCTCTTCGGCGTCATCGACATGAACGCCAAGAACATTCCGACGGTCGTGTTCGACCAGAGCAAGACGCAGGAGAGCCGGACACTCGTCACACAGTTCGGCGCAACCTCGTATCTGCAGGTGATCGGCGAGGCCGACTCGCGCGACGAGCTGCAGCACGCGATCGTTTCAGGCAAGGCGCAGGTCGCTATCGAGATCCCGCCGGACTACGCGCGCAATCTCGCGGCGCAACGGCAAGCGACGGTCAGCGTCATCATCGACGGATCCGATTCGAGCATTGCGTCCCAGGCGCTGAACGCGGCGAACGGTGTCGTACTGCAGGAAGACATCCGGCGATTGATGACACGCGCGAACACGACGGAACAGGCAATCGATGCGCGGCCGCAGATGCTCTTCAATCCCGACATGCGAAGCGCGAATCTTCTGATCCCGGGGCTGATCGCGATCCTGCTGACGTTCTCCGGCACGATCCTCTCGGCATTCGCGATCGTGAAGGAGCGCGAGCGCGGGACGCTCGAGCAGTTGATGGTCACTCCAGTTTCCCCCCTCGCCGTCGTCCTCGGGAAGATCCTTCCCTACCTCGGGCTCGCTTACGTCGAGCTGCTGATCGTGCTGGTGCTAATGCGTGTCGTCTTTCGCGTCCCGATCAACGGCAGTCTCTCGCTTCTCCTCGGACTCTCGAGCGTCTACCTGCTCGCCCTTCTCTCATTCGGCCTGCTCATCTCGTCACAGGCCGCGTCGCAGATGGAAGCGATGCAGCGCGCGATGGGCATCATGCTGCCCTCGGTGCTCCTCTCCGGCTACATCTTCCCCATCGCATCGCTTCCGCTGCCGCTCCGCGTCGTCTCCCACATTCTCCCGGCGACCTACTTCATCAAGATCGCCCGCGGGATCATCATCCGCGGCGCCAGCTTCGCGGACCTTCTCGACTCCGTCCTCGCCCTGCTGGCGATCTCAGTCGTTCTCATCGCCGTCAGCGCCCGTGCATTCAAGAAGACGGTGAGCTAACCTAGTCGGATGGCGACCACGTTTACCGCCGTTTTCGAGTCCGCGGAAGAAGGTGGATACATCGCGTTCGTCAAGGAATTGCCTGGCGCGATTTCACAAGGCGAAACCCTCGATGAGGCGAGGACGAACCTCAAGGAAGCCGTGGAACTGATTCTCGAAACGAATCGGGAGCTCGCTCTCGAAGGCGTCGATCCGGCTCACGTGGTCCGTGAAAAGCTCGTCGTAGGCGAGTGAGCAACCACTTCTCGAGCGGGACCGGGACTCGAGGTCCCGGCAAATGCGCCTGAGGGTTCCTGTCTTGATCTCGTTGTGCCGAGGAGCCGCCTTGTGAGTTTCCGCGTTCACATAAACCGTGTGAGCGCCGCCCTCTCGATGAATCCGGCAGCCATGTCGCACCAAGTGGGCCTCGAAATCTCGCCGCTTCACGTTCCGATTGTACGAGCGCTTTACAGGACGTAACGCGAGAGATCTTCATCGCGCACCGTGTCGGCGAGCACGCGCTGGACATACGTCGCGTCGATCGTGATCTGGTCGCCGGAGCGGTCGCTCGCTTCGAATGAGAGGTCGTCGAGGAGTCGTTCGAGGATCGTGTGCAACCGGCGCGCGCCGATGTTTTCCGTCTTCTCATTCACGGTGGCGGCGTAGCGGGCGATCTCGCGGATGGCGTCGTCGGCGAACGTCAGTGTGACACCCTCGGTGCCGAGGAGCGCGACGTATTGCATGGTGAGGGCGTTCTTTGGTTCGCGGAGGATGAGGACGAAATCGTCTTCGGTGAGTGAGTCGAGCTCGACGCGAATCGGGAAGCGGCCCTGGAGCTCCGGGATGAGATCTGACGGCTTCGCGACGTGGAATGCGCCGGCGGCGATGAAGAGGATGTGGTCCGTCTTCACCATCCCGTACTTCGTGTTCACAGTAGTGCCTTCGACGATCGGCAGAAGGTCGCGCTGCACGCCCTCGCGAGAGATATCGGGCCCGTGCGCCGAGCTCTGACGTCCGGCGATCTTGTCGATCTCGTCGAGAAAGACGATTCCGCTTTGCTCGACGCGTTCGATTGCTTCGCGTGAAACGCTCTGCTGATCGAGCAGCTTTTCCGCTTCTTCGGCGATCAGGATCTCGCGCGCATCACCAATCCGGATCTTCTTCTGTTTCGACCGGCCGCCGAAAAGACCGGGCAGCATGTCCTTCATGTTGATGCCCATCTCCTCGACGCCTTGGGCCGAGAAGATCTCGAACGACGGGTTGTTCTGCTCCTTGACGTCGATCTCGATCTCGCGCTCGTCGAGTTTCCCTTCGTCGAGCCAGCGCCCAAGCTTCTCGCGCGTCTCGGTCGGAGCCTCTGCCTGCTGCTCCTCGGGAGCCACGAACGCCGGGCGCGCCGCGGGACGGCGCGAGTCGGGAAGAAGGATGTCGAGGATTCGCTCGCGTGCATTGCGCTCGGCGGCCTCGCGGACGGCGCGCTGCTTCTCTTCCCGCACCAGCTTGACGCCGAGCTCAGTGAGGTCGCGAACCATCGACTCGACGTC
>DASXHZ010000059.1:0-90782 GCA_036488085.1 Thermoanaerobaculia bacterium | reverse complement strand
AACCCTCAGCTCCAGGGTCCCCACTCGCGTGATCAGGTTTCTGCCGTAGTAGCCGCTCCGCAGACTCCGCCGCTCGGCCGACCGTTCGTACCGGCCCGCTCCCACTGCTTCGGCCATCTCCGCTTCCATGACGTCCTGCACCAGCTCCTGCACCATCGCTCGCAGATAGTCCCGATCCGCCGCGATCTCGGACTTCACATCCTTACCACTTGCGTTACGCTTCTTCGGGGTCATTGACTCTCTCCTGTTCGGTTTGGTTTCGCCACTTGAACTTTACAGGAGCGGTCTTTGACCCTTTCTTTTGCTGAACTTTCAAGACACTACCTGTTGCGGCGCGTGGCGTTACATTGCGATAAGCCTCACGTCACGCTGCTACGGCGGGGCGTGGCATTGCGATAAGCCGAACGTCGCGCTGCGGTGGCGGGGCGAGGCGCTGCGACAAGCCTCACGTCACGCTGTTACGGTGGGGCGTAGCATTGCGACAAGCCTTACGTCACACTGCGCCGGCGGGGCGTGGCATTGAGACAAGCCGCACGTCACGCTGTGGCGGCGGGGCGTAGCGTTGCGACAAGTCGCACGTCATGCGGCGGCGGCGGGGCGCAGCATTGCGACAAGCCGAACGTCATGCTGCGACGGCGGGGCGAGCATTGCGACAAGTCGCGCGTCACGCTGCGGCGGCGCCGCGAGTCGCCGGGATCGGGGAGCGCGTCCGCGCCTCTGGCTCGGGTGTGTCCAGTTTTGGTGGCAATTTACGCTTCGAGCGAGCCGATCATCGCGGCGCTGCGACGATGATGATCTGGTAGGCGAAGAGCGACTTCCAGAGGCGCGTCAGGAGCGTGAGGATTCGTTCGCCGAGGCGCAGGAGCGGCTCGGGCATCCATTTGCCGACGATCAGGCGGATGGGGATCGACGAGCCGCGGACGCCGAGGATCTGAAATCCCGCGGCTTCGATTTGATTGCGGATCGTGCGCATCGTGTAGAAGCGGAGGTGCGTGTTGTCGAGGATGCCGCGGTCGCGGTACTGAAAGATGCCGAAGAGGAGGCCGAGGCGCACGGTGATGTTCGCGATGTTCGGTACGGAGACGAACGCGCGTCCCTTCGCGCCGAGGGAGTCGTGAACGAGGCGCAGAAGGGTGGCCGGATCGCGGAGGTGCTCGAGGACGTCGCCCAGAACGATGGCGTCGACGCCGGTCGGAAGGCGCTTGATCGTCTCGAGATCGGCGATGGCGGCGTCGTTGAAAATTTTGTGCAGCGATCCGATGCAGGCGACCTCGTACTCGAAGCCGATCGTGCGGTCGAAGTGATCGTGAACGGCGGCGCCGAGGTGGCCGGCCGAGGCGCCGAGGTCGAGAAGCGTGCCGCCGCGCGGCGTGAAACGCCTGAGGAGATCGATCAGGATTCTGTGGCTGGACCCTTCGAAATCCTTGAACTCGTAGACGTTCGGCATGAAAGCGCGGCGGATGCTATCAGTAATCGGCGAACGCTCTGCCGGCGGAGTCATTGCCGCTCGCGCCGCTGTGGACGTCGACGATCGTCGGCGCGCTTTTCGCGGTGACGGACTGGAAATCGTCGATGCTCACGTTCTCTTCGACCGTCGTTTTCCAGGTCGTATTCGAGTGCGTGATCGGGTCGGATGGCAGGGCGCGCAACTCGCCATCGCTCACGAGATCGTTGAGCGACGCCGGGTTCCGCTGATGCTTGACGTGATACGCGGCGATCGCGTGGCGGATGGAGTGCACCGCTCCGCGTAGTTCCGTTTCACGCGCGTGCTGCGCGTCGAGGTTGTGCTTCTGCGTCAAACCGATGGCGGCGGCGACGACGAGTACCGCGACGGCGGTTCCGATGTACGCGCGTTTCAATGCGTACCGAAGGTGCCGACGTTCTTCAGCGTCACCGCGATCCCCACGGTTGGGATGTAGCCGCGGTCGAACGTGAAGTAGCGGCGGTACTCGAGTGAGAGGCCCCAGCAGGAGCCCTGGCCGCCGAGGCGATAGTCCTGTTCGAGGAGCTGCCCGGTTTCGGCGTCGTAATTCACCGCGACGTCGGCGCGGAGGTGGCTGCGCCACAGCGGCGAGCCGGCGTTGAGGCGCAACTGGCTCGCGGCAGGCGTCTGGAGATTGATCGTGTTCGGGTCGGTTGGGATCGTCGCGGTGGGCGTCTGGAACGACGCGAACCAGGTGAAGCCGAGGTAACGGTCGGCCCACTTGCCGGTACCGACGAGGTTCGCCGAGAAGCTCGCCTGATCGATCTGGTGCGAGACGTTGCCGAATGTCGCCTGCGCGTCGGCGGTGATCGACTGGTAGGGATTGACGTGGAGCTGCGCGACCAGCGGCGTGAACTTGCCGTTCTGCTGCGTCGTGCTCGTGAGCGTGCCGCCCGAGGCGCTCGTGAACGGCTTCGAAAGCGAGACGGTCTGCGTCAGCGAGAACGTCAGGATTTCGCGCGGCGACGACTTCGGGTCTTTCTCGCGGGCGATGAGACGCTGCGTGAGCGAATACTGCACTGAGTTCTGGACGACCGGCAGTAGCGGCGTGTCGACGGTGTCGAATCGGATGACGTGGTTCTGCGCGTCGAAGACGTCGGTCGTGTAGACGTAGCGGAACCGCGGCTCGATGACGTGCTTGAAGCGGATGAAGTCGCCGATCTGGCGGTTGAAGATGCGCGAGAAAGACGGACCGACGACGTCCACCTGTCCCTGCGCGTACGAGCGGTTCAGCGACTGGTCGAGCGTCTTCTCAGGAAACTCCACGCCCGCGGCCGACGCGTCGTCGAGCTGCGATGAGTAGCGCGTCTCGCGCACGGACACCTGCGGCTTGATCGAGAGCCACGGCGGCGTACGGAGCTGCAGCGAGAGGGTCGGGAAGATATCGAAGCGATCGTAATCGGCATTCGGCCCCGTCAGCAGGCCGGTGGTCTTCAGATGCGAGGCCGACGACTCCATCGAGAAATAGATCGGCGAGCTGAGTACCCGCTGCGGGTACATGCGAAACTGCAGCGCCGGGAGCTCCTCGAAGCGCTGTTTGATGATCGGCGAGCTGGCGCTCGACGTTTCATGCCCGAGGAAGATGTCGCGGCGGTCGGTGAGGATGTTGAGCGAGTAGCGCGGATCGTTTTTGGTCAGGTACGCCGCGGAGTAGACGTTCGAGAGCGAGTTCAGACGCGGGTCGCGGTCGTAACGGCGGAAGAAGTCGAGGTCGGAGTAGTCCTGCACGTCGATGACGCCGCGGAAGCCGCCCGGCAGGTTGTCCTGCGCGTGCTGGTACTGATACCGCCACTCCGTCTTCGCCGGCTCGTGCGCGACGTCGGGATCGGGATCGGGGTTGTGGATCACCCACGCATTCAGCTCGCCGAGCTTGACGTTCGGCGACGGGAGGTAGCGGAGGTCGATGCCGATGCCCTCATAGTTCTTGGTGCTGAGGTCCGCGTAGGCGGTGACGTCGACGGAGTCGCCGATCGGCATGAAGTAGCCGAGGATGAGCCGCTCGCCGAATCCCGCCTTGCTCGAAGGGTTCGTGAGCAAGAGGCGGGGGATGAGGAAGCCCCGCGCGCGGTCGGCCTTCGTCGGCCAGATGAGGCGCGGGAGCCAGATCAGCGGCAGCTCGCGCGCCCGGAACGATACGCCGTGCATGTACGCGTAATCGTCGAGCGTGACGTCGGCGCGCACGACGTGGAACGACCAAGCCGGCCGGTCGAGGTCGCACGAGGTGATGATGCCGTTGGTGAGCCGGTAGGTCGTCTCGCCCGTCTTCTCGATCCGCTCGCCGGTGAAGTACATGTCGGGTTGCAGCGCGCCGGTGGCGGTGAAGAAGGTGCCGGTCTTCGAGTCGAGGTTGTAGACGATATGGTCGGCCGTCAGTCTCGTCGGGCCTTCATCGACGATCACATGCCCCTCGGCCACGACGTCTTTAGTCTTCAGGTTCGCGGTGATCTTGTCGGCGTGCACCTTCACGTCCTGGTACGTGATCTCGACGTTCGGGTACATGATCGCGTACTCCTCGCGGACCATCTCGAGGTGGCCGTCCTGCGGGATCTTCCACTGGATCTCGCTTCCCTTCTTCATCGTCGGCGCCACGAAGCGGAAGCGCTTCTGTCCCGACGGCTGCGGCGGCTGCGGGAACGGCGGAAGGGTCTGTGCCAGGAGCGTGGTTGCCGAGAACAGCCAGACGATTGCGGCGAGAGAACGTCGCGTCATTACCGAGCGCATTCTAGCCGTGAATTCGTTACCCGTTACTCGTTACTCGTGATTCGACGCCCGAGTCACGAGTCACGAGTCACGCGTACCGAATCACGGCTCCAGCGCCGCGCTTTCCTCATGAGTATCACGCCCGATATTCGCCATTTCCTGAAGCTGCATCCGGAGTTTGATGATTTCCAATTGGTAAAGCCGCGCCGTGTCGTCCGGACGATTCCGTTGCTGGCGCTTGCGTAATGCGATCCGGTTCGCGAGGCGGACGAACTCGCGATGCGCCGCCGCGTCTGTCCAGCCGCACCGGCCGAAGCGGAGGATCGGGTGGGCGGTGGTGCGGACGTCGCGCGCGTCGATGACGCCGATCGCCGCCTCGTGCGCCAGCTCCGATCGGACGATCCGCCAGCGGCCGAAGACGGTGGCGGCGGAGAGCAGCGGGATCGCGACGGCGACGACCACGGCGATGGGGCGTTCCCGAAATCCGGCGCGCTCGGCCAATGCCGGAAGTGCTGCGGCGGCGATTGCGACGACCGCCGTGATGACGTCGAGGAGGATCTGCCGCCCGCGGTCGGTCACGTGAAACTGCGCGAAGGTGACGCCGTAGCCGGCGATCGTGCCGGCGAGGGCGCACTCCGAGAAGTGGCGGAGCTCGTTGTCGCCGGAGAACGCCAGCGGCAGCGCTGCCGATGCTCCGATGAGAGCGCCGAGGAGCATCCCTTCGGGTGCCTCGCTCTCGTCGCCGGTCTGGCGGACGTAGATCGCTGCGAGCGTCATCACGACTCCGGTCACGATCGCGTGGAAGTCGGTGAAGCGGCCGGCGACCAGGATCACGACGCCCGACGCGATGCCGGCCACGATCGGGGATGCGGCGGCGCGGCCGAAGCCGGTGTCGAGCGTCTTGAAGTAGCGGGCGGCGGCGATGGCCGCGAAGAAGAACGCCAGGATGATGAAGGTCAGAACCGGGTCTGTCATGAGACGTTGTGATTGAGGAACCAGCCGCGCGAGCGCTCGATGTCGTTGCGGATCTGATTCGTCAGCTCCAGTGCGGAGCGGAACTGCTGTTCGCGCCGCAGGAGCGTGTGGAAGTAGAGCCGGACCCTGTCGTCGTAGACGTTCGAGTCGAAGTCGAGGATGTGGCTCTCGATCGTCGTCGCGTAGTTTTCGTAAAGAGTAGGTCGCACGCCGATGTTGGTGACGCTCTCGAACGAGCGCGAGAAACTCTCGAAGCGCGACTTCGTCACGTAGACGCCGGAGCCGGGGAAGAGCTCATTCGCCGAGTCGACGTTGACGGTTGGGAAGCCGATCTTGCGGCCGAGGCGGCGGCCGGTGGCGACACGGCCGTCGATGAAGTACGTGCGGCCGAGCGCCAGGTTGACGATGTGGATCGCCCCTTTGCTGATCGCATCGCGGACGAGGGACGAAGACACGCGGATGCCGCGCAGCTTGACGTCGTCGACGCCTTCGACGCGGAACCCGTGTTTCGCGCCGGCGGTCCGGAGCTTGGCGAGGTTCCCTTCGCGTCCGGCTCCGAACGCGAAGTCGCGGCCGATGCGGACTTCCTCGACCTGGAGCGCCTCGACCAGGAACTCTTTGATGAAGCGGTCGGCGGAGAGGCGCGAGAACTCGTGCGTGAACGGCACGATCAGCAGCGCGTCGATTCCCATCTCGCGCAGCAGTTCCTCTTTCTGTGCCACCGTGAGGATCTGTTTCGGGACGCGGTCGGGGGCGACCACGAAGAGCGGGTGCGGCTGGAATGTGACGACGGCTGACGGCCGCCCCAACTCCTGCGCCCGCTCCACGATCCCGCGGATGATCGCCTGATGCCCGACGTGCATCCCGTCGAAGTTGCCGATGGTCGCGATGCACTGCCGGGGAAGATCCGTTTGTTTGAGCGGGTCGTGAAGAACGAGCATTTTTCAGAGCGCAGTGGGCAGAGCGCGGTGCGCAGAGCCGCGAATTCTACCTTCTGCGCTCTCCGCTCTGCCCTCTGCGCTCTCCGCTCTACCTTCTGCGCTCTCCGCTCTGCCCTCTGCGCTCTGCTTCAAGTGAGATTCAGCGTCGGAACCGGCGTCTCGATCGCTTTCCAGTCGGGCGGCTCGTCGCCGAGCATTTTCGCGAAGTTGTCGACCATCACCGGGTCCCACTTGCCGCCGGCGGCTTCGCGGCGGAGGGTCGCGATGGCGGCGGCGTGGGTGAGCGGCGCCGGACGGTAGGCGCGGTGCGACGTCAGCGCGTCGTACGCGTCGACGATCGAGAGGAGGCGGACCTCGTACGGGATCCGTTCGCCGCGCAGGCCGTCGGGATAGCCGCGGCCGTCGTAGCGCTCGTGATGATGCCGGATCATCTGCAGCACCGACGACAGCGTCATCAGCGGGCGCACCATCTCTTCGCCGATCACCGGGTGGTCGATGACGCGCATGAACTCGTCGCGGGTGAGCGGCCCCTGCTTGTTGAGCAGCGATTCCGGCACCGCGATCTTGCCGATGTCGTGCAGCAATCCGGCGGTGCGCGCGCGATCGCCGTCGACTTCGTTGAGGCCGAGGTAGAGCGCGAAGGCGCGGGCGAGATCGCCGACGCGTTGCGAGTGGCCGACCGTGTAGCGATCCTTCGCTTCCAGTGTCAGCGCCAGCGCGCAGATGATGTTCTGCGTCTGCTCCAGGTCGGCGTGGTACGCCTTGATGCGGAGCAGCGACTGGATGCGTGTGATCAGCTCCAACCGGTTGAGCGGATAGTTGATGAAGTCGTCGGCGCCCGCGACGATCGACTGCTGACGCATCGACGCATTGCGGTTCGACGTCAGGACGATCACCGGCAGGAACTCGTAACGAGGATCGGCACGGAGCAGCCGCAGCGTCTCGTTGCCGTCCTGCTCCGGCATCACGAGGTCGAGCAGCACGACGTCGATTGCCTCCCGCTCGATGACCTCCATCGCGTGGCGGCCGTTCTCCGCGAGCGCGACGTGGAAGCCGGCGTCGCTCAGCGTCACGAGGATCATCTCGCGGTTGAGCCGGTTGTCGTCGACGCAGAGTACGCGCGCTTTCGGCTGCACCCTTTCGCGCATATGCCGCGTCACGACCGGCCGCGGCGCCTCCTCGGCAATCGCGTCCCCGAACAGTGCGACGAGGTCGCGATCGAAGCCGCCGCGGCTTGCCTCGCTCCTCAGCCGCTCCATCGCTTCGGCTTCGGAGATGCCGTCGCGTTCGTGCAGCAGCTCGTCGAACCGGTTGGTGATCGCCACGATCCGCGCTTCGAGCGGGATGGCGTCGCCGCGGAGGTGATCGGGATAGCCGCTGCCGTCGAGCCGCTCGTGATGCCAGCGGACGATGGGGACGAAGTCGCGGAACGTCGTGAGCGGATCGAGCATCGAGGCGCCCATCCGCGCATGCTCGGCGACGCGCGCGACCTCTTCGTCGTTGAGCACCGGCTTCGTCAGGAGCGAGTCGGGGACGCCGATCATCCCGACGTCGTGCAGCATCGCTCCCTTGACGATCGTCTCCTTCTCGTCCAGCGACATCCCGAGCTTCTCGCACAGCTTCCCGGTGAGCACCGCGACGCGCTGGACGTGGCCGAAGCTGCGCGGGTCCTTGTTCTCGAGCGCGGCGGTGAGCGTGAGGATGATGTTCTCGCTCGAGTCGAGCTCCTTCCGGAGGTTTCGGATCTTGATGAGCGAGCGGATGCGGCTGCGCAGTTCTTCTCGATTGATCGGCTTGTTCAGGAAGTCATCCGCGCCGCTCTCGAGCGCGCGAATCTTGTCCTCGGTCGCGGTGAGTGCGGTCAGCATGAGGACCGGAATCGTCCTTCCGCCGGGCTGGCTCTTGATCCGCGCGCATGCCTCGTAGCCGTCCATGTTCGGCATCATCACGTCGAGGACGATGATCGACGGGTCATGCTTCGGATAGAGCTGCAGCGCCTCGAGGCCGTCGCGCGCGAGGACGACGTCGTAACCCCAGCTCCCGAGGTATTCCTCGAGAAGCTGCAGGTTCTGCTCGTTGTCGTCGACGGCGAGAACGAGCTCCCGTTCGGCCGTCGAGGCGGTGGGCTCCGCGACTGTCATCAGACCTTGGGTCGGGATTATAGAAGCGTTCCCTGATCGGAATCGGGATAGACGACCCGGTCGCCCTCGATCCGCGCGTGTGGATTCAGGACATGCCGCTGGATGGAATGGGCGCCGAGGATGTGCACGACCTCGATGCCGCGGCGGGTGAGATCGTCGGCGAGCACGTTGCGATGACAGCGCCACGGCACGGCCTCGGCGCACATGACGCAGGTGCGTTTGGGGGAGGCCAGAAGGGCGTCGACGGCGGTTCGGAACTCATCCGTCCCCATGTGGTCGGCGTAGGCGCGGAATTGTTCGTTTCGCCACGCTTTGTTCGGCGAGTCGGGAAGCGGTTTGCGCCGTCCGCCGAGCTCCGGGACGTGGACGTACTCGATCCCATGCTCCGGCAGCGACCGCGACAGCGCGTCGCGCGAAAAATGGGGGTAGCGCCGCGAGCCGGGGTAGCGCCGGATGTCGGCTAGCCGCTCGACGCCGTTTTCCCTCAGGAGGGCGACGAGCTCGTCCAGCGAGCGGGTGGAGTGGCCGATGGTGAAGAGCATCTGGTTACGAGGTTACGAGGTTACGAGGTTACGAGGTTACGAGGTTGCGAGGTTACGAGGTTACGAGGTTACGAGGTTGCGGGGTTGCGTAACCTCGTGACCCCGCAACCTCGCAACCAGTTGCGTAACCTCGTGACCCCGCAACCTCGCAACCAGTTGCGTAACCCCGTGACCCCGCAACCTCGCAACCAGTTGCGTAACCCCGCAACCTCGCAACCTCGCAACCAGATTCGGGATTCTCGACGCATGAGTGCTTGTTAGACTGCACCGATGCCCTCGTACTACGCCGAACATGCGCAGCAGCTCAAGCGCGAGCTTGCCGCCGAGATTCCGGTGGATGAGCTTCGTGCGCTACATCAGAAGCGGCCGCTGCTGCACGCGATAGTTGCGATCGCCGACTTCGGCGCGCTGATCGGCTCCGGCTTCGCGATCGCGCACTTCGACCGCTGGTATCTCTGGCTGCCGTTCGCGATCGTGGCGGGCTTTGCGGTGTTCGATTTCACGGTCCTCCTGCACGAGGTGGTGCATCGTGCGGTCCTGACGCAGGCGAGCGAGCGCGGCTATCGCATCCTCGGCCTGCTCTACGCGATGCCGAGCGGCATCTCGGCCTCGCAGTTCACCCGCTGGCACCTCGACCATCATTCGGCGCTCGGCTCCTACGAAGAGGATCCCAAGCGTCACTATCTCTCGCCGAAGGTGAACGCACGCTGGCTGAAGGCGCTCTACTTCACCCCCGCACTGTTTCCGATCTACTTCCGGGCGGCGGCGAAGGAGACCGCGTCGTACGAGCCGGAGCTGCGGAAGCGGATCGCGCGCGAGCGTCTCGCCACGATCGGCCTGCAGCTCGGGATTCTGGCGCTGATCGCACTCCTCGGCGGATGGTGGATCGCGTGGAAGCTTTACGTCGTGCCGGTCTTCTTCGTCTTCCCAGTCGCCTTTGCGCTGAACCGCCTCGGGCAGCACTACGACATCGATCCGTCCGATCCAGCGAAGTGGTCGACACTCATCAAAGGCTCATGGTTCTGGGACGCGGCGTACTTATTCTCGAACTACCACCTCGAGCACCACTACTTCCCCGGCGTCCCGTTCTACAACCTTCCGCGCCTGCAGAAGTTGCTCGCGCCGTTTTACGAGAAGCGGGGCATCACGCCGCACGGCTACGGTGAGCTGGTCTGGGGATACCTGATCCTCAACCGCAAGCCGCACACGAATTGGGACGACGCCGCGGTCGGCGCCGCCCCGGTCGTCTCTACTTAGCGTTCCAGAAGCGCGCGAAGGTGCCGGTCAGAAAGACCGCGTCGTCGGAGTACGACGGCAGCGGGTCTTTCGAGATGTCGCCCCAGCTCGACTCGTCGCATTTCGCGTCGGCGCCGCAGCTCACGATGCGGTACTTCGAGCCGTCGCTCCAGTAACGGAATGACGTTCCCCATCCGTCTTTCTCCGGCATCGTACGGATGTACATCGGCATGACGGCTCCCGTGGCGTCCTCGATCTTGTTTCCGACGGGATAGGCGTTGTGGTCGGTGGCGTACGCCTCTACCGCGGTCGCGATGGAGCGCATGGCGGACATCGTGTGGTCGGCTTTCTGGGCATCGGTCGGCTCCGCGGCACGCGCGGAGATCGTGGTCGCCGCGACCAGCGCGGCGAGGATCAGTCTCGTCTTCATATCGTCTCCTTCAGACAGTTCGTCCGCTGCTGCAGCAGTGTATTAGTAATCTAGTACACGACCGCGTGTCTGTCAAGAAGGCGACGCGCTACACCGCCAAATCCTTCAGCGCCATTTCCATCCGGCGGATGCCTTCGGCGGCTTCCTCCATCGACAGATTCAGGGGCGGACGGAAGCGCGCGGACTGGTTGCCGCTGGAGAGGACCATCACGTCGTGATCCATGAACGCGTTCAGCGCGGCGTCGCGGATCTGCCCGTTCGGGAGATCGAATGCCGCCATCAGCCCGCGGCCGCGCACATTCGAGACGAGGTTCGGAAACTCGGCGGAGAAGCGCTGCAGTTCGCCGAGGAAGTACGCGCCGACGCGAGCGGTGTTGTCGACCAGGTTCTCCTCGTCGATCACCTCGAAGTAGCGCTGCGACCGCACCATGTCGGTGAGGTTGCCGCCCCACGTCGAGTTGATGCGCGAAGAGACGAGAAACACGTTGTCGTCGATGTCGAAGATGCGGTCGTTCGAGACGAACCCGCAGACCTGCGTCTTTTTTCCGAAGCAGAAGAGGTCGGGCTCGATGCCATAGTGCTGGAACGCCCACATCTTCCCGGTGATCCCGACGCCGGACTGCACCTCGTCGAAAATCAGGAGCATTTCGTTCTCGTCGCAGAGCTGGCGGACCGCGCGGAAGAACTCGGGGCGGAAGTGGTTGTCTCCCCCTTCGCCCTGCACCGGCTCCATGATGAACGCCGCGATGTCGTCCTTGCGCTCGGCCAGAAACTTCTTGGCCTGATCGAGCGCGGCACGCTCGCGTTTCTCGACGTCGTTATCTGTCGGGAAACGAAGCTTCGGATTGTCGATCCGCGGCCAGTCGAACTTTGGGAAGTACTCGGTCTTCCGCGGGTCGGTGTTGGTCAGCGAGAGGGTGTAGCCGGTGCGGCCGTGGAAGGCCTCGCGCAGATGCATGATCTGCGTCCCCTTCTCACCTGCAACGCCCTTCTTCATATTCTTACGGACCTTCCAGTCGAACGCGGTCTTGACGGCGTTCTCGATGCCGAGGGCGCCCCCTTCGATGAAGAACATGTGCTTCTGAAACGCCGGCGGGAGCGCGATGCGTGCGAAGGTCTCGACGAACTCGGCCATGTAGGTCGTGTAGATGTCGGAGTTCGCCGGCTTGTTGATGGCAACCTCGGCGAGCTTGTCGCGGAACTCCGGGTTGTCGAGCCGCGGATGGTTGTACCCGATCGGGCACGAGGCGAAGTTCGTGAAGAAGTCGAGGACGTTCCGGCCGCGCTTGGCGTCGAAAACCCACGAGCCCTTCGATTTCCGGAGATCCATGACGATCTCGTAGCCGTCCGCGAGCATGTGACGGCTGAGGACGTTGTGTACGTCGCCGGGCTGGACGTAGATCCGGCGATCGATGATGGGGGTTACGGACATGCGTGACTCCTGTGCGGCGTTCTGAGGGCGGGAGCGATCATATCAGTGCGCGGAGGGCAGAGCGCAGAGGGCAGAGGGCAGAGCGCAGAGCGCAGAGGGCAGAGCGCAGAGCGCAGAGGGCAGAAGTAGAATGCGCCGTTGTTGTAGTACTTGACTGCCTGCGCTCTGCGCTCTGCCCTCTGCGCTCTGCGCTCTGCGCTCTGAAAGGATTCCATGAAAGAAATCGTCATCGTCGGCGCCGCCAGGACGCCGATTGGTTCATTCCTCGGTACTCTCTCTTCCATCCCCGCCCCACGCCTCGGCGCCACGGCGATCAAGTGCGCTCTCGAGAACGCGGGCGTGCAGCCCGATCAGGTCGAACAGGTCATCATGGGCAACGTCCTGCAGGCCGGCATCGGCCAGGCGCCCGCGCGTCAGGCCGGCATCTACGCGGGAGTCCCGGTGACTGCCGGCGCCGTGACCGTGAACAAGGTCTGCGGCTCCGGGATGAAGGCCGTCATGTACGCCGCGAACGACATCCGTTGCGGCGAGTACGACCTCGCGATCGCCGGCGGCATGGAGTCGATGTCCAACGCGCCGTACGCACTGCCGCAGGCGCGCACCGGCTACCGCATGGGCAACGGCAAGATGCTCGACCTCATGGTTCACGACGGCCTGTGGGACCCGTACGGCGACAAGCACATGGGGAACTGCGCCGAGACGTGCGTGCAGAAGTACCACTTCACGCGCGAGGAGCAGGACGCGTTCGCGAAGGAGTCGTACGTCCGGGCGCAGGAGGCGATCCGAAGCGGCAAGTTCAAGAAAGAGATCGCCATCGTCGAGATCGACGGGAAGAAGGGGAAGTCGGTCGTCGTCGATGACGAGGAGCCGTTCGCCGCGCCGCTCGAGAAGATGGCGACGCTGAAGCCGGCGTTCCAGCGGGAGGGCGGCACGGTGACGGCCGCAAACGCGTCGAAGATCAACGACGGCGCCGCGGCGCTGGTCGTGACCTCGGCCGAATACGCCGAAAAGCACGGCATGAAGCCGATCGCCCGCATCGTCGCGCAGGCGACGGCGGCGCAGGAGCCGGAGTGGTTCACGACTGCGCCGGCGAAGGCGATCGACATCGTCCTGAAGCGCGCGAACCTTTCGATGGAGGATATGGACCTCGTCGAGATCAACGAGGCGTTCGCCGCCGTTGCGATGGCAGCGATGAAGGACGCGAACATCCCGCACGACAAGTTGAACATCTATGGCGGCGCAGTCGCCCTCGGCCATCCGATCGGCGCCAGCGGCGCGCGCATCCTCGTCACGTTGCTCCACGCGCTCGAGACGCGGAACCAGAAGCGCGGCCTCGCCGCGATCTGCATCGGCGGCGGCGAAGCGGCGGCGATGATCGTGGAGCGTTTATAAGGTGCGGCTCTCTTAGTCCGGATCATTCACGAGCAGAGAGGAACGCTGGACACTCTGTCGTCGGGCGGGGCTCACGATGACGGGTCGGCTGCTCGTGAATAATCCGGGTTATCGGACCACGGGCCGGCTGAGAGCGGGCCCACACACCCTAGGCCAACCAATTCGCCAGCCCTTCCATGTCGACGAGCTCGCGGCCGGGAATCCCGCCGATCAGCGGCTGCTCTCGCTTGCGGTTGATCCACGCGTTCGGGATGCCGAGGGAGTTCGTCGGGACGATGTCGTGCATGTTGCTCTGCGCGGCGTGTAGCCAGTGCGCGCTTCCGATGCGCTCGCGCGCCGCATGAAAGTGCGGGAGCGATGGCTTGTACGCGTGCACTTGCTGCGCGGTGATGACGATCTCGAAGTCGACGGTGAAGTGCTTACGCGTGGCGGCGAGCAGATCGTCGTCGGTGTTGGAGAGGATGCCGAGGCGGTAGCCGGCGTCGCGGAGGCGTTCGAGTGCGGCGTTCGTGTCGGGGAACGCCTTCCAGCGGGGGAGCGAATCGGGGAGGAAGACGCCGCGCGCATCGGTGATCGGCCATCCGAGGGAGTGCGCGACGCGAACGGCAGTCTCGGTGAGGACCTCGCGGTAGGGCCGGTAGCGATCTTGTTCGACGAGCGGCTCGATGCGCGCGTACTCGCGAAGGAGCTCGCCGTGGTCGAAACGGACGCCGTCTGCCTCCGCCGCAAGCGCGAATGCGTCCGCAATGCCGCCCTCCCAGTCGATGAGCGTGCCGTAGCAGTCGAAGGTGATGACGTCGTATGGATGCGGCATGAGAGGAGTGTAGCGGGGTTGCGAGGTTGCGAGGTTGCGGGGTTACGGGGTTGCGAGGTTACGGGGTTGCGAGGTTACGGGGTTGCGAGGTTGCGAGGTTGCGAGGTTACGGGGTTGCGAGGTTACGAGGTTACGAGGTTTCGAGGTTACGGGGTTGGCCGGTGGCCAGGTGGCTGTTCACACCTCGTGACCTCGTAACCGCGTAACCCCGCAACCCCGTAACCTCGCAACCTCGCAACCTCTTCGTGAGGTGCATCACATCTTTTGCACCCATAGATCGAACGCGAGTAAGCTCAGTGACTCAGCATGTACGAAGCAGCGCGAAACCTGCGCACGGCCGAGCGCTTTCTTCTTGCTCCGCCGCTTGCCGCGACGTTCGGGAACGCCAGCGTGGCGATTTGCGACATCTCGGCGAAGGGGGCGCGCTTCCGTCACGACAGCCCGCTGGAGATGGGATCGAAGTCCGTCCTCAAGTTTCCCGTCGACGGCCGGCCGTCGCCCGTGAATCTCGAGGCGGTCGTGGTCTGGTCGCAGGCTGAGTCGTCGTCGGCCGGCAAGTTCGTCTCCGGCGTGCGGACGTACGGGCAGCCCGAGATGGTCGACTCGCTCCTGACGCAGCTCCATGCGTCGCGGCGTTCGAACCGCATCGAGGAGCTCCGCTCGACCGATCGCTTCTTCGTCATTCCTGCGCTCAAGGCTGTCTTCGGCGAGAGCGGCGTCTATATCGAGGACCTCTCCGCACGCGGCGCACGGGTCGAGACGGTGACGCATCTTCCGCTCGGCACGAGCGCGCAGCTCGCATTCGGCGTTCCTGACTCGTCACTGGAGATTGCGGTGACGGGGCGCGTCGTCTGGTCGGCGATGAAGGCGATCAGCGGCGACTTCCGCCGCTTTCGCGCGGGATTACAGATCGGCGAGAAACCGGAGCTGATGCGCCTCGCGATCGGACATCTTTCCGAGCTTGGACACGCCGCGCTCGACACGCAGTCGCTTCGCCTGAAGTTGAAAATCCTGCGCGCCCGTGCGCGCCAGCTCGCGCCGTCGTACGGCTCGATCGAAGCGTCCGGCATTCCTGCGGAGCAGTTCCTGCTGATCCAGGGCGTCCGCGAGGAGCTGCGCCACAATCCGGAAGAGGCGTTCCACTGGTACCGGCGCGCACGCATCAGCATCAACGATCCCGGAACGCGCGCCATCGCGCCGCCGATCGCCGATCACCCCGATGCGCTGGCGGTGTGGGAGTACCTCGACCGCTCGGTCGATCCCACCATCATCGGGCGGGCGTTCGCGTTGCCTTAGGGCCGTTCTACGCCGCGTCCGTTGCCGCGGCTTGGGCCCACTTGCCCGACGGCATCGTCAGTTTGCGCGCGAAGAGTTTCGACCACAGTTTGACGATGCCGAGGCGCCAGAGGATGTAGCCGGGAGCTCCGGTGATGACCGAGAACTCGAGGAAGCGCATGTGGCGGAGGCCCTGCTGGATCAGCCACGGGATGCGCACCATGGCGATGAGCAGGTTGTAGTCGCGTTGCGGCTCGTTGTACGCGCGGACCTTCGTCAGCATCCGGTCGAACCACTTGCGCGGCGGGCGCCAGAGCATGAGGACGTACAGCAGAAGGTTCGCCCACGTGGGGCGCAGCGCGGTGTAGTTCTGGTTGATCTCCTCGATGTCGATCCCCGCCTCGCCCATCTGCTTCTCCAGGACGGTATTCGGGATCACGCGCAGCGAGAAGATGTTGAGCGTGAACGGCCGCGCGAGCCGGTAGACCAGCTCCAGCGTGTCGATCACGTCCTGCCGCGTCTCGACCGGGTTGTCGACGATGATGTCGTACGACGGATTGATGTGGTAGCGGGCGAACTCGCTGATCACCTGCGCCGCATGTTCGATCTTCGGGATCGGCGTCGGCCGGCGATAGAACTTCAGGATCCGGTCGCTCCCGCTCTGGATTCCCATGCGGACGCGGTTGAGTCCCGCCCAGGTGAGCACTTCCAGCTTGTCGCGCTGCACGTACGACGGGATGACGCCGTAGACGCAGAACGGCAGGCCGACGCGCTCGCGCCACTGCGTGGCGAACTCGGTCAGCTCGCGGATCGGGATGGCGAGAAAGCTGTCGTCGTAGAAGAGCACCGTCTGCAGATGCGGGTGCACCTCACGCGCTTTCTCGACCTCGCCGATGATGTAGTTCGGTGAGGTGTGGCGGATCTTCTTGTACGCCGGGTCGTTCGCGATGAAGACGGTATTGCCGCAGAACGTGCAGTGCAGCGGGCAGCCGATCGACCAGATGGCGGGGTAGGCGAGGCCGTTGTTCGCGAGGTAGTCGCCGCGCGTCACCTGGGTGAACTCGCCGCTGTCGTGGCGGTACAGCATCTCCGGGCCGCCGTACTTCGGAAACGGCAGCGTCTCGAGCTCCTCGGGGGTCTCGAGCGGCCGGAAAGGATTGCGCTCGATCGCGCCGGTGTCGCGGCGTTTGAACCAGAAGTTCGCCACTTCGAGCGGCTGCACGCCGCGCTGGAGCGCGTCGTAGACCTCCTCGAACGCGAACTCCCCTTCGCCGGTGCAAATGGCGTCGACGTCGGCGGTGATGGCGTCTTCCGGATAGATGATCGGGTGGATGCCGCCCCACATCGTGTACGCCTGCGGCGCGATCTCGCGGACGCGCTTCGCGATCCGCTTCGTGAGGTCGGAGTAGCCGGTCATCGACGAGAAGGCGATGAGATCCGCGTCCTTCGCGACCCCCTGCGCCACGTTGTCGATCTCGTCGTCCGTGAACTCCGCGATGTCTCCCATCTTGCGGACGAACGACTTCCACATCGAGCGATAGCGCCGCGTCCCGACGTACGCGATGCGCGTGTCGGGGTTCAGCTTCTCGACGTAGGCAGCCACCTTCCGGAACCCGGTAGCGGTGATGCCGTCCTCGAGGGAGATCATGGAGATCTTCATCTTTGCGTGGCCAACAAGGTGGTGGCGTGTCGCATTCTAAGAGCGCTGAGGGCAGAGCGCAGAGGGCAGAGGGCAGAGCGCGGAGGGCAGAGCGCAGAGGGCAGAGCGCAGAGGGCAGAGCGCGGAGCGCAGAAAGTTGAACGGCTTCATCTGCGCTCCGCGCTCTCCGCTCTGCGCTCCAGAGCCTCTACATTCCTCTTCATCCCCGCGAGTTTCGCCCGCTTGATTGCGCTTTTCCGAAAGAACGCCGAGAAGTCCGCCTGGGTGAACTTCAGGAGATCGGTTACGGGAGTGGCGACATATTCGTCGCGCGGGAGAAATGCGGGATGCGCTTCAGGCGGATGCGCGTTCCACGGACAGACTTCCTGGCAGATGTCGCAGCCGAACGCGTTGCCCGCGGTGTGGATGCCGATATTGATGTCGAACGCTCCGCGATGCTCGATGGTCGCGTAGCTGATGCAGAGCTCGGATTCGACGGTACGGTTCGGAAGGATCGCATGCGTCGGGCAGGCATCGAGGCATCGCGTACACGCGCCGCAACGGTCCGCCACCTCGGACGCTTGTATGTCGTTCTCCAGCGATGTCAGCAGCGTGCCGATGAAAAAGTACGAGCCGTCCTCTTCGTGGATCAGCATGCCGTTCTTTCCGATCCACCCGAGGCCTGCCTGCGCGGCGAGCGAACGGTCGGAGAGCGGGCCGGTGTCGACGTAGCGCCATGTCTTCGTGCCGGGCGCGAGGCGCGCGATCTCGTCCTCGAGCGCGCGGAGGATGCGATCGAGGACGTCGTGATAGTCGTCGCCGAGGGCGTATCGGGCGATGTGGTGCGACACGGCGTCCCTCGGCGCGGGAGGCCGCTCCGACGAGTACGGGACCAGGAGCGCGATCACCGACTTTGCCCACGGGAAGCGTGTCGACGGGTCCTCGCGTGTCGCCACGTTCTTCGCGAGGTACGCCATCGAGGCGTGGCGCCCGTTCGAGATCCACTCGGCGAAGACAGAAGTGCGCATGTCACGGACGTCGCTGGCGCCGAGGTGGGTGACATGTTCCCGGCGTGCGATGTCCGCGACCTCACTCCAGACCGCCGAGAGTTTCATGCGGATACGCGAATCCATGTCACGGACGACCGATCCGCGAACACGGACGTCAGGTCCGAGAGTGGGGCCGTTAGGCCCCGGACCGGGGACGTTAGGTCCGCGACGCCGGCTGGACGGCCCTGGGAGGAGAAAACGCGGCATCCGAACACGATTGCCCGGTCATGGAGCACGGTTGTTATGTCTTTCGCTGGGGCCACTCGAACCAGAAGCCTGGATGTAATGTCGGAGAGCTCGATCTGAAAAACTCCTAACATGCGAACGTTGTCCCATATCCGGACAGTCAGGACTACGAACATACGCGTCATATTGCGACCGTGCGCTGCCCGCGCCGGAGTGTGAACATTGCAATTTCAGGCCGGCAGAGGACGCGCACCGGCGGAATCGCGCCGATCCCGCGGCTGACGTACATCAACACGTTGCGCACACGGTGAAATCCGGACGCGTACTCCCCCTCGTGCCGCGATGGGATCACGATCGGCCCGAAGAACGGCAGGCGTATCTGGCCGCCGTGCGTGTGGCCGCAGAGCAGCAGGTCGATCCGCCGCGACTCCACGAGGTCGATGACGTCGGGATGGTGGCTGATCGCGATGCACGCCGCGGTCGCGCCGATCTCGCCGAACGCTTTCCCGACGTCCGGCCGCCCTCGGTAGATCTCATCGATGCCGACCAGCGGCAGCGCTCCTCGCAGCAGAACCGCGTCGTTCGTCAGGAACTTCACGCCGCGCGCGCCGAGCTCGCGCTGCACGTCGTCCGCGCTCGTCCAGTAGTCGTGATTCCCGAGCACCGCGTACCGCTCCGTTGCCTTCAACCCCTCGAACAGCACCTCGGCCGCGAGCGGGATGTGGCGGCGGAACGACACGAAGTCGCCGCCGAAAAGCACGACCTCGGGATCGAATCCGTTCACCCTCTGGACGACCTCCCGGTAGAAGTCGCGCCGCACGAACGGCGCGACGTGCGTGTCGGTCACGAACGCGATGCGAAGGCCGTCCGCTACCTCCGGCAGGTCGTCGATGAAGATCTCGTGACGCGTCACCTCGAGGTCGTACAGATCGTTCGCGAGATACCGCCGGCGGACGCGCGGCGTTTTGTAGGTGACCGTCCCGGCAAGCTGCGCGTCTTTCCGCATCAGCAGACGCACGCGGTCGACGATCCAGTAGATGCCGGCACATGCTGCGACGAGGAGCCATCCCGCGCCGAGCTTCGCGAGCACGATCGACCACGCGATCTCTTCGATCCGCCGCGGCGCGAGCTCCTCGATCACCCGCGCCGACAGGATCCGGTCGACCCAAAGGCTCAACGGCCAGAACATGACTGTCAGCGCCACGAGCAGCGGTGCCACGATCCACAGCAGCCATCCGTACGGCGGCTTCTCCTCGCGATGCCCGCCGTACACGTATCGGTTCAAAACGAAGAGAAAGATCCGCACGTCGCCGAGAAGGGCGAGGAGGATGAAGGCGACGTAGAGGGCGCGAAGCATTGGTTCGTCGTTCGTGCTTAGTGTGAATGCACGCCCCTCACCCGGCGCTTCGCGCCACCCTCTCCCAAGGGAGAGGACAAGAAAAACAACATCTCCCTCTCCCCCCTGGGAGCGGGTGGCGGAGCGTAGCGACGCCGGGTGAGGGGCGCGGCTCTCGCGTTAATCGTGTTCGATGCCGCCTTCAACCCGTTCAAGGATCGGTCCGATCAGCGTTTCTGGAACGCGGATGGTGCCGATAGTCTCGACTTCCTTCGCGGTGCCGTGGTCATCCGAGCCGCCGGTGACGAACTTTCCGCGGAAGCGCGCGAGGTTGCGGTAGCGCTCGCGGTTCTCTTCGTCGACGTCGGGATGGAAGATCTCGATCGCATCGATGCCGGCGTCGAGGAGCGCGGGGACGATGCGCTCGTGGCCGGGATAGAGCGTCGGATGCGCGACCGAGAGCACGCCGCCGGCGTCGTGAATCAGCGCCACCGCTTCCTCGATCGAGAAGCGCGCCTTCTCGACATACGCCGGCTTCCCGCTGCCGAGGAACTTGTCGAAGGCATCGCCGATGGAGGAGACGTAGCCGCGCTCGACGAGGGCGCGTGCGACGTGCGGACGGCCGATCGCGCCGCCGGCGGCGAGCTGCTCCACGCGGTCGAACGAGATGTCGTACCCGAGGGAGCGGAGCTTCTCGACGATTTGCTGGCCGCGGCGCTGGCGCACTTCGCGGAATGTCCGCAGCCGCTCGTCGATCCGCTCGTCGAACGTGTTGAAGGCGTAGGCGAGGATGTGGATGTCGGCGCCGTCGTACCCGCAGGAGAGCTCGGCCGCCGGGATGAGCGTCACGTCCTGCTCGTCCGCATAGTGCTTCACCTCGAAGTAGCCGGCGATGTTGTCGTGGTCGCTGATGGCGACGATGTCGAGGCCGCGCTCCCGCGCGAGGTCGATCACCTCGCGCGGGGAGCGGGTTCCGTCGGAGTGGTAAGTGTGAAGATGAAGGTCGGCGAAGCGCGTCAAATCGCCTTGGCCGCCTTCTTCAGCTTCTTCGAGCCGGCCATGAGCGCGCCCTTAGCGGCATTCCGCGCCGCCTTCTTCGCGTCCTTGATCTTCGGCTCGGCCGCCTTCGCAATCTTCTTCGCCTGCTTCTTGACCGCCTTCTGCGCCGCCTTGATCACCGGCTCCGCTGCGTCAGCCGCCTTCTCGACCAGCTTGGCCGCCGCCTTCTTCACCTGTTTCGCCTTGAGGGCCATGGTGTCCTCCTTGTGGGCGCATTCTAGCCTGTTGCCAAGGTAGGGAAATCGCGTGCGGCGCCCCTCCTTGAACATGATCACCATCAGCTTTCACGTCGTCGACCTGTACCACAACGATAACGTCGACAGTTTCACCGACGCGGCGGCCGCCGGGACGTGGGGGATCATTCACAAGGCGTCAACCGGCGGGACGGGGACGGACCCCGCGTACGCGGGGCGGCGGCAGGAGGCGCTCGACGCCGGGTTGTTGTGGGGGGCGTATCACTGGGGGACGGCGCATGAGCCGGTGTCCGATCAGGTGGACAACTTCCTGAGCGTCGCGCAGCCGGACGGGAACACGCTCGTGGCGCTCGACTACGAGGAGAACGAGGGGAACCAGATGACGCTCGACCAGGCGCGGGAGTTCCTCACGCTCATCGAGCAGCAACTCGGGCGAAAGGCGGTCTTGTACAGCGGAGGGCTGATCAAGCAGCAGCTCGGCAGCACTGTCGATCCGTTCTTCGGTGCGCACCGGCTTTGGCTCGCGCAGTACGGAACGTTGTCCCCGACGGTTCAAAAGAGCTGGAGCTCGTTCTGGTTGTGGCAGTACACGGATTCCACGTCCGGCATCTCGCCGAATCGGATGCCGGGCATCCCCGGCGACGCAAACGGCAATCTCGATTGCAATTCCTATCTCGGTACGCGCGAACAGCTCGTGGCCGAGTGGGCGTCGTAACCTCCTCTTCCGGCTTGCCACTTGCACACGGCGCCGATAGGAGAACACATGCTGAAACGAATGATTGGAGTCGTTGCAACATCGATGTTGATCGGGATCCCCGGCGCTTCCACGGCGATGGCGCAGGTGGGAGTCTCGGTAAACGTGCCCGGGCTGCAGATCCGCGTTGGCCATACGTCGCCGCCACGGCTGCGCCACGAGCGCATCCCGCCGCGTCCGAGCCGCAACGCGGTCTGGCTCCCCGGCAGTTGGGACTGGCAGGGAAATGGGTGGGTCTGGATTCCCGGTCGTTGGGAGCGCGGCGCACACAACGGAACGTGGATCAAGGCACGTTACGTACGCGAAGGGAACGGCTGGCGCTACGAGCCGGCTCACTGGTCATCGCAGAGACTGGTCGAAAGCGATGAATACCATCGCTGGCATGACGAGCAGCATCAAGATCGAGACCATAGACACCAGTAGCAGCGCTTTCCGCGAGAGTGTGGGCCGGCTGAGAGCCGGCCCCTACACGGTCGGCTCTTCCGCGACCGCCATCCCGATCACGACGTCGTCGCATCTGGCGCAGAGGTCGCCTTCGACGGCGACTTCCTCCCGGTATTGCCAGCAGCGGCCGCACTTTTTGCCGCGGGCGGGGGACATGGCGATGCCGATCTCGCCGAGGCCGTGGACTTCGGTGCGGGTGCCGGTGAGTTCGGTGAGGACTCGTTTTGCATCTTCGAGCGGCTGGATGTCGACGTGGGAGACGATGAAGAGCTTCGCGAGATCGACGTCGAGCTTGCCGAGGAAGTCCTCGCGGGGGACGTTCATGTAGAGCGTGATGTCGGCTTCGAGCGACTGGCCGATCTGTTTCGCTTTGCGCGCCGGCTCGATGACGGCGTTGATCGCGTCGCGGAGCTCGAGGATCCGGTCCCACGCCATGACTTCGCCGTCGGAGAGGAGCGGCTCGATCGACGTGAACTCCGTCACGTGGATCGACGGTTCTTGCACGCCGGGCATCGCTTCGAAGATCTCGTCCGCGGTGAACGAGAGGATCGGCGCGAGGTAGGACGCGAAGCCGCGGAGGACGTGGTACATCGCGGTTTGCGCCGATCGGCGGGCGCGTGAGTCCTTCGCCTCGCAATACACGGTGTCCTTCGAGAAGTCTACGTACGCTTTCGAGAGGTCGACGTTCGAGAGCGCTGACAGCGTCTGGACGACGATGTGGAAGTCGTAGTTCTCGTAGGCAGTCCGGCATCGCGCGAACGCGCGTGCGGCGCGGTCGACGATCCAGCGGTCGGCATCTGCTAACTGATCGAACGGAACGGCGTCGGTCGCCGGGTCGAAGTCGTTGAGGTTCGACAGCAGGTAGCGGCCGCGATTGCGGAGGTCGCGGTACGACTCGGCGGCGCGCGCGATGAGCTGCGGCCCCCACATCACGTCATCGGTGTAGTCGACCATCGCGACCCACAGCCGGAGGATGTCGGCGCCGTTCTGTTTCATGACGTCCTGGGGCGAGAGGGCATTGCCGGCCGACTTCGACATCTTGTCGCCCGATTCGTTGATGATGAAGCCGCAGGTGACGACGCCACGGTACGGCGCCTGTCCCTTCAGTCCCGTTCCGACGAGGAGCGATGACTGGAACCAGCCGCGGTGCTGGTCGTGGCCTTCGATGTAGAGGTCGGCCGGCCACGTCAGCTCGGGTTGCCGCGGCAGTAGCACCGCGAGGTGCGAGCAGCCGGAGTCGAACCAGACGTCGAGGATGTCGCGCTCTTTGCGGAAGTCGCGGCCGCCGCACTTGCACGCGTACAACTCCGGCAGGAACTCGCGCGCGTCGTGCTCGTACCACGCGTCGGCGCCTTCGCGGCGGAAGAGCTCCGTCACCTTCGCGAAGAGCTCCGGCGAGTGCACCGGCTCGCCGCACGACTCGCAATAGAGAACGGTGATCGGCACGCCCCAGAGGCGCTGGCGCGAGATGCACCAGTCGGGGCGGTTCTCGACCATCAGCGCCATCCGCTCCTCGCCCCACTTCGGATGCCACTGCACTTTGTGGATCTGCTCGAGCGCTTTCGCGCGCAGGCCCTTGTCGTCCATCGAAATGAACCACTGCTCCGTCGCGCGGAAGATCACCGGGTTCTTGCAGCGCCAGCAGTGCGGGTAGGAATGCGTGATCGTCTCGCTGGCGAGGAGGACGCCGCGCTCGCGCAGGAACTCGACGATCTGCGGGTTCGCTTTGAAGACCTGGATGCCGGCCCACTGCTCGACGTCATCCGTGAACTGGCCGCGGTGGTTGACCGGCGTATAGGTCGGGAGGCCGTAGCGCTGGCCGGTCGCGAAGTCGTCCGCGCCGTGACCTGGTGCGGTGTGCACGAGGCCTGTGCCGGCGTCGAGCGTGACGTAGTCGCCGAGGACGAAGACGCCTTCGCGCGGGAGGAAGGCGTGGCGGTACTTCAGGTGCTCGAACGCTTTCCCCTTGAAGAGCTTGACCTGCTGGTACTCCTTCCAGCCGAACTTCTCGGCGACCGTCTTCAGGAGCTCGGCCGCGATGATGTAGTTCGAGCCGTCGTGCTCGACGACTGAGTATTCGAAGTCGGGATGGAACGCGATCGCGAGGTTGGCGGGGAGCGTCCATGGCGTCGTCGTCCAGATCACGGCGTACGCCGGCTTTTCGATGGGGAGGTCGAGCGACTGCACCGATTCGTCGGTGAGGCGGAAGCGCACATACACCGAGGGCGACGTGTGGTCCCTGTACTCGACCTCCGCCTCGGCGAGCGCGCTCTGGTCGTACCAGCACCAGTGCACCGGCTTGAGGCCCTTGTAGACCATGCCGGTCTCGAAGAACTGTCCGAGGGCGCCGGCGATGTCGGCTTCGTAGTCGTACGCCATCGTCATGTACGGGTGGAACCAGTCGCCGAGGATGCCGAGGCGGATGAAGTCGTTGCGCTGAAGGTCGACGTACTTCGAGGCGAACTCGCGGCAGGCGCGGCGGATGTCGGCGTCCGACATCTCTTTCTTCTTCGAGCCGAGCTGCTTGTCGACGGCGTGCTCGATCGGGAGGCCGTGGCAATCCCATCCCGGCACGTATGGGGAGTCGAACCCCATCATCGTGCGCGACTTCACGACGAGGTCTTTGAGGATCTTGTTGAGGGCGTGGCCGACGTGGATGGCGCCGTTGGCGTACGGCGGGCCATCGTGCAGGACGAACTTCGGCTTCCCTTCGGACTTCCTGCGAATGAGCGAGTAGAGGTCGATCTCGCGCCACCGTTCGAGCCGCTTCGGCTCGTTCTGCGGCAGGTTCGCCTTCATCGGGAAGGCGGTCTCGGGAAGGTTGAGGGTCTTCTTGTAGTCGCTACTCGCAGCCATGGGGCGCGAAACTAACAAGCGTGGAGGGAGATTTCAAATCGGGGTTGCGAGGTTACGAGGTTTCGGAGGGGGTTGCGAGGTTACGAGGTTTCGGAGTCTTACAACCGCGTAACCCCGCAACTTCGTAACCTCGCTACGAGGGTTACGAGGTTTCGGAGGTTTCGGAGTCTTACAACCGCGTAACCCCGCAACTTCGTAACCCCGCTACACCAGCTTCGCGATCTCACCCTCGAATCGGGGTTGCGAGGTTACGAGGTTTCGGAGTCTTACAACCGCGTAACCCCGCAACTTCGTAACCCCGCAACTTCGTAACCCCGCAACTTCGTAACCCCGCTACCGCAGCTTCGCGATCTCACCCTCGAGATGCGTGAGCGCTGCGCGCAGCGACGACTTGCGCGACTCGCTCGTGGTGTTCTCCAGATCGTTCATGACGCGGCGTCGCGAGAGCTCGAGCGACTCGCGTTTCTTGTCGAGCTCGATCTCCTGCGGCTCGCGTTTCGGTTTCCATTTCACTTCGGCGGCCGCCTCGGCGTCCTGCCGCTGTCCCTCGACGGACTTCGACTCAAATCCCCGGGCCATTTGAAAATCCTCCGGTTACATGCCTCCTGCAGTAAGCGTGCGCGGAGCGTTGACGCGCAGCTTCTGTCCGCGATGGAGCGTCTCGCCGTGTCCGAGCTCGTTGAGGTCGCGAAGCTCGTCGACGGTGAGGTCGTATTTTTTCGCGATGGAGTAGAGGGTGTCGCCTTTCGAAACGGCGTAGTAGACCGCCTCTGCGTTCAGGAGCGTGCCGAGGTCGCGGGCACGGACGGGAAGGTAGACGGAGTCGCCCTCGGCGACGCGCGACGGAGAACGAAGGTCGTTCATGGCGAGGAGCGTGTCGACATCGACGCCGAGCGAGCGTGCGAGCTTCTTGAGCGAGTCGCCGTCCTTCAGCGTGTACGAGCAGACCGTGAGCTCGGTGTCTTCGCTACGGAGCGAAGCCGCGCGCGCGACGATCGTATCGGCCGTTTTCGCGGGCACGCGCACCGAGGTTCGGCCCGGCGGGACGATGCCGCGTCGGAGCGACGGGTTGAGGTCGCGCAGGGTGTCGGCATCGAGGCCCGCCACCTCGGCGAGGTACTTCAGCGACACCGGTCCCTGGAGCTCGATGCGGGTGAGACTCGTGTCATCGGGCTTCGTCAGTTTGAAACCGTAGCTCGCCGGATCGGACGCGATTTGGAGCGTCGCGTAGAAGGTCGGAACGTAGCCGCGCGTCTCCTTCGGGATCGCGCCGAGGTCGCAGAGCTCCCAGAATGTCGAGACGTTGTTGTCGGCGAGAGCGCGCTGAATCCGACCCGGGCCGCCGTTGTATGCGGCGAGCGCGAGCGGCCAGTCGTTGAACTGGCGATAGAGATCCTTGATGTACCGCGCGGCGGCTTTCGTCGAGCGCTCCGGGTCGGCGCGCTCGTCGACCCACCAGTCGACGCGAAGGCCGTACTCGCGCGCCGTCTCGCTCATGAATTGCCACATCCCGCGCGCTCCGGCGCGAGACGTCATCGTCATCGAGTAGCCGCTTTCGATCACCGGGAGATAGGCGAGACCTCGCGGTAAGCCCGCATCGGTCAGCGCCTTCTCGATCATCTTCTTGTAGCGCGCGGAGCGGGTAAGGTACGCCTGGATGTCGCCCTTGAGCGAGGTGGAGAAGAGCGAGACCGCGCTCTTCACGAAATGGTTGTCGGGCACCGGCATCGACACCGCGGCGTCGATATCGACCGCCACAGGCACCGGCGGCGCGGTTTCGCGCGTCGCCATCGCCACTCGCGCCTCTTCCAACTCCTTGCGCAGATCGGCGACGTCAGAAGAGGTGGGCAGTTTCTGGGGCCCGGCAACCGGCACCGGGGAACTCGTGGCGCACGCCGATAGAATCAGTGACGTAATCAGTGACGCAATCAGGGCCACCAGCGGCAGCCATCGCGACTTCACATCCCACCTCCCCGCCCCGCCGCTATTCGAGAGCGATCTTGAGATCGACTGCCAAAGACCGGACGTTTGCCAGGTCTTCGACTTCGATCGACTTCTCCTCGGTCTGGACGACACCGGATTCGTTTTCAAAGGATACCGTAACTCGCACCGTCTTGGCGCGCGCGACCGTCTCCGGCGCCGTGTGCATCGTCACGGTCCGGTGCAGGTCGCGCTTCGGCAACGGCACTGCGATGGCCGGCGACGCGGCGTCCTTCTTCTTCGGAGCGGTGGTGGCGGTCGCACGCTTGCGGAGCGCCTCGAGCTCGGCCATCACGTCGACCGAGGTGCGCACTTTGACGTGTTTCACCTCGGGGACGGCTGCCGGCTCGGGCAGCGGCGCGCTGGCGATCGGTTCCGGTTCGGGGAACGGCGCTGAGGCTTCGACGGCTTCGACCGGCGCAGGCTGGGGCTGGGGTTCCGGCTCGGGAGGCGCGGGAGGGATGAACTGCGTCGAAGGGAGGAGGTCGAGCGGCTCGTCCGCGATCATCCGCGTGTCGACGCCGCTATCGAGACTCACACTCGCCGCGATCTCGTCGTTGACCAACTCCTCGGAGGCATCAAGCTCCTCGATCTCTTCGTCAGGTTGTGGCGGCAGTGGTTGCGGTGCCGGCGCGATCATCTGCGGCTCTTCGACCGCGGTGGCCGCGGCGGCGGCACTGAACGCCGGTGCGTGCGAGGCAGCGGTCGTGCCGATGGCGTTCGCCGGCGGCAGTGGAGTGGTTGCCGCGATGGTGCGCGACGGAAGCGACGGCTGCTCCATCACGCGGAACGTTCCGCTGTCGCGCCGCGACGACGTTTTCGCCGGGTCCTCGCCCGTCATGCGGCGGCGGAGCGTGCGAAGCGTGAGCTTCGAGATGAGCTTGAGCGTCTCGAAGACGCCTTCGCCCTTGTAGGCAACCGCCTCGACGCATTCCATCTCGCGGTTGGGATCGAGCGCGTTGAGGATCGTCTGCGCCGCGGCGACGTTCGGCAGGTCGCGCTTGTTGAGCTGCACGATCAGCGGGATGTCGTCGAGGACGAGACCGATGTCCTTCAGGTTCTCGCGCAGGTTCTGGTAGCTCTCGCGGTTCGCGTCGAGCATGGCGGCCTGCGAGTCGGCGACGAAGACCATCCCGTCGACGCCCTTGAGCACGAGCTTGCGGGTGGTGTTGTAGAAGACCTGTCCCGGGACGGTGTAGAGCTGCAGGCGGGTCTTGAAGCCGCCGATGACGCCGACGTCGATCGGGAGGAGGTCGAAGAAGAGGGTGCGGTCGGTCTCGGTCTCGAGACTCACCATCTCGCCGCGGCTCTGCGGCGAGGTCTTGGAGTAGATGTGGTGGAGGTTTGTGGTCTTCCCGCAGAGCCCCGGACCGTAGTAGACGATCTTGGCGGCCATCTGCATGGTGGCGTAGTTGAAGAAGACCATCTTTGATTCACAAAACGGGGTTCGATGGTAGCACCCGCTACTTTTCCCTAGCAAGAATCGCGCGGGCGATCTCTTCAGCCAGAAGTTTGTAGATTTCCTGGACTTGCGGGTCGCCGGCCAGCGCGGCGATGTGCTTGTCGACGACGGTCTGATCGCCGCGCGCCGCCGGCCCGGTGAAGCGGCGCGCGTCGGTGTGCGCCCTCCAGTTCTGGATGGCCGATTCGGCGAGGGCGACGATGTCGTCGCGCGCGTTTTCGATGCCGATCAGGCGCTCGGCGACGTCGAGCATGGCGGCGACGTAGTTCGAGCCGAAGACCGCGCCGGCGTGGTAGCGCGGTTTGTCCTCGGGGGCAATCTCCGCGAAGCGCGCCCCGATCGCGACGGCGATGTTCCTGGCGATGTCGGCGTGCTTCCCTTCGAAGACGAGCAGGGCGCCTTGGAGGTCCGAGGGCGTTCCGACGGGGGGGAGGGCTTTGAGGGGGTGGAGGGAGAAGCCGTTCGGCGGGGCCGGCATCGCGCCGCTCGCGTGGAAGAGTGCTGTGGAGCGCCGCCGGCTCGGCGGCGTCTGGTCCAGATTCGCCGCCGAGTCGGCGGCGCTACACAGGTCGGCGATGGCGCGGTCGCTCACCGCGACGAGAAGCAAATCCGCTTCGAGATCCTCGATTTGTTTGCGCGGCACGTTCAGCAGTTCGGGCAGTTTCGACTGCGATTCGGCGCGGAGCCAGACGCCGTCGATCGGCCATCCGATGCGGCGCCACGAAGAGCCGTAGGCCCAGGCCGCGCGGCCGCCGCCTAGGATTCCGAGGCGAAGCGGCTTATTCTCTGGAACATGCATCGCGCGCTGATTCTCGCATTCATTGCGACGAGCGCACTGGCGGCGCCGCCCTCGACCTGCCGTCAGGGCGACGAATACTCGCGTGCGCTCTGCGCGTACCAGCGGCGCGCCTTCGCCGAGGCGGAGTCGGCGTTCCGCGCCATCGTCGAGAAGAACGAGCCCGATCCGCAGACCATCCGCGCCACGTACTTCCTGGCGAGGACGGACATGAAACTAGGACGTTACGAAGAGGCCGAGACGCTCTTCATCAGAATCTATGAGATGTCGAAGGCGTTTTACGACGATTGGAACTGTGACTTCCTCCTCGGTGAGTGCAGGCGGGCGCGGGGAAAGACCTAATTGCCGCAGACGAACTTCGAGCTCAAACGGAAGCTGCTTCAACTCGAAGCACTCTATGACGTCGGACGCGCACTGAACACGCTGCGCCCCGAGGGAGAGCTGCTCGAGGAGTTGATGCACCGGGCGGTGGGCGTCCTCGACGCCAACATGGGCTTCGCCTTCTCGCTCGACGAGAAACTGAATGTGCAGAGCCTGCACACCTTCGAGACCGATCAGAGCGGCGAACAGCTTCTGGGCGATCCGGCGGTGCGCGAGGTGATCGGCTCCCGCGAGGCGCTCTTCGTCACCGGCCGCGAGCTCCTCGTCGCGCCGATGGTCGCGGGCGACACCATCGCCGGCATCATCGGCGTCGGCGGGAAGGAAGAGCGCGGCGCGGCGGGGAGCTTCGGTCCGGACGACCTGCGGTTCCTGCAGTCGCTCGCCGCGATCGGTGCGGCGGCGATCGACAACGCGCGGCGTTTCCACAAGCTCGACCTGATGCGTGAGACGCTCGAGGACGAGAACCGCTCGCTCAAGCAGCGGATGCTCCGCGACTACTCGGATCGCCTCATGGTCGGCGACTCGCCGAAGATGCAGCGGGTGATCGACCTCGTGGCGCGCGTCGCCGACTCGCAGGCGAACGTGCTGATCCGCGGCGAGTCGGGGACCGGCAAGGAGATGGTGGCGCGCCTCATCCACGGTAACTCGGCGCGAAAAGACGGCCCGTTCGTCGCCCTCAACTGCGCCGCGTTGCCGGAGACGCTGCTCGAGAGCGAGCTGTTCGGCATCGAGCGCGGCGTTGCGACCGGCGTCGAGGCGCGGCCCGGAAAGTTTGAGCTCGCGAAGGGCGGAACCGTCTTCCTCGACGAGATCGGCGACATCCCGCCGACGCTCCAGGCGAAGCTGCTGCGCGTGCTGCAGGAGCGCGAGATCGAGAAGCTCGGCGGGCGGCGACGGATCCCGATCGACGTCCGCATCCTCTCCGCCACGCACCGCGGGCTCGAGGAGATGATCGAGAAGGCCGAGTTCCGCCAGGACCTGTACTACCGGCTCAAAGTCGTCGAGATCGTGCTTCCGCCGCTGCGCGAACGGAAGGACGACATCCCGAAGCTGGTCCGCTTCTTTCTCGACAAGTACGGCAAGCGCGAGGGGCTCAAGGACGTGCGCATCACGCAGGAGGCGATGCAGCAGATCATGCGGTACCCGTTTCCCGGGAACGTCCGCGAGCTCGAGAATCTGATCGAAGGAGCGCTGGCGCTGACCGTCGACCCAGTGATCGACCCGGGGGATTTGCTCCTGCCGGAATCAGCGGTGGCGAGCGAAGGGCAGTCGCTCCCCGACGATTTCCCGTCTCTGGGGGAGCTCGAAGGGCGCTACATCGCGAAAGTTCTGGCCTACACGAACGGAAATTTCTCGAAAGCGGCGAAAATCCTCGGTGTGGACCGGAAGACGCTCTATCGAAAACGTGACGACGTGTCCCGCAACGCCCCAACTGGGGACAAATGGGATGTTCACTAGCAACACACACGAAAGCAACAGGTTACGGTCGAGAAAATGTGGCATTATTCTTTTTTGAGGCAGAATGCCACAGTAGGCGTAACAGCACACGCGATGGGGAGAAACGCGTAAGTTGAACGTGATCAGCAGGTTGGCGGGTGCGGAGGCGATGTTGGCCATATGGCGCCTCGGTTGCTCTTGGGATGCCCCGACGAATGAGGGGGCTACCCATGAACAACATCGCAACCACCCGCACCAAGATCGAGTCACTGCTGTCCGTACAGGTTCTCCTTCCTGCGATGCTCGGCGTGAATACGCTGGCTTTGGTAGCACTCGACCGCCTCGGCGCGTTCCCCGACTGGATCAAGACCATCGCCGCGCTCTTTTTGGCATTTTGAGGGGACGTTCCCTCCGAGAGTTTTTGCAATGATGCCAACGGCCGAGCGGCAGATGGAGCTGACTCTCCCGATGGTCCCGGACATCGAGATCGCGGCCGCGCGGGCAGCCGGCAATCTCGCCCGGGAAATGGGGATGGCCTCCGAGAAGGTCGACGAGATGACGCACGCGATCATCGAGGCGTGCATCAACGCTCGCGAGCACTCCGGTTGCGCTGACAATCGCATGTATCTAAGATTCGTCGGCACCACGGAAGGCGACGGCCCGCGTATCGACATCTGGATCACCGATCACGGGAAAGGATTCGACGTCGGCGAGGCTCGCGTACGTCGCCAGAACCTCGGCGCTGCGCACAAACGAGGGTGGGGCCTGCAGATCATCGAAGCGCACATGGACGAAGTCGAGATCACCACGAGTGCGCATGGGACCACGATCCACATGGTCAAGTACGATCACGCTCACGACGAGAAAACATCATGAACGAGGAATTGCGAGTGGCAGTCGATCGCCGGCCGGGCGGCGCGGTCCTTTATACGAAGGGCTACATCAACAACGTCGGCGGCGAAGAGATCGCCAACCGCGCCTATGAGCTGATGAACGACGGCGTCCGCGTGCTGCTGCTCAACCTGCGCGAGACGAAGATCGTCAACTCCATCGGCATCAGCATCCTGATCGAGATCATCGAGAAGATGATCGAACAGGGCGGCAAGATCGGCTTCTGCTGTCTCACTCCCGTCATCCACAAGACCTTCCAGATCATGGGGCTCGCGAACTACGCCTCGATCTTCGCCGACGAGGAAACGGCGGTGAAGGAGCTGGGGCTGGCGGCGTAGTATTCTCGCCCCCATGCCGCTGGCGGAACTTCTCGCGGAGCTTCAGCAAATCGACAGGGTCGCCGCGGCCGACCAAGCCCCACTGATCCTAGGCGCTTTCGCAAAACACACTCCCTTCGAGGGCAGCGCCCTCTATCTCCGCGAGTCGCGCGAGGCTCCATTGCGCCTCGCCGCCGCGCGAGCGCTCGACGCTCCGGACGTCCTCTCCGATGGCCAGACGCTCTCCTCGGCACGCCTTGTCCCGCTCCGGACGACGCGCGACCAGGTCGGGATGCTCGCGCTCTCAGGCGACTCGGCGAGCGACGAAGACGTCCGCGCCGCATCGGCGGCGGCGAGCTATCTCGCTACGCTGATCTCGAATCACCGGCTGTTGCAGGAAGCGCGCGAGGGCGACTTCCAGCTCAAGTACCGGCTGTGGGAGCTCGAGTCGCTCTACGACATCGGCCTCTCGATCGCGGCGACGCTGAACATCGACGACCTCGCGGACGAGATCCTGTTCCGCATGATCTCGCTCATCAACGCGCGCCGCGCGGCGCTCTTCCTCCGCGACGGCCCCGGCTTCCGCCTCTACCGCTCGTTCGGCGAGGTGCGCAGCGACTTCCTCGACGAAGATCTCGCGCAGCAGCTCGTCCGGGAAGGCGTCCCGCTGACGTTCGAGAAAAATACCGACTGCATTTTCCCGAGCTGCATGGCGTACGTGGCGCTGCCGATCCGCGGAAACAGCGACGTGATCGGCGTCCTCGCCGCGGCCGATCGCGAGACGCGCGACGGCGGGATCGGCGCCTTCGAGGCGAACGAGCTGCGGCTGCTCTCACTCTTCGCCAGCCAGGTCGCGATCGCGCTCGAGAACGCGCGGCTGCACCGCGAGGCGCTCGAGAAGCAGGCGATGGAGCGTGAGCTGGAGCTCGCTGCGACGATCCAGCGCGACATTCTCCCGAAGGCGATCCCCGAAGTCGAAGGGATCGAGATCGCGACGCTCTCGCGACCTGCGAAGCAGGTCGGCGGCGACTATCACGCCTTCTTCGTGCGCGACGGCGTCCTGACCATGCTCGTCGGCGACGTCGCCGGCAAGTCGATGCCGGCGGCGCTGCTCGTATCCGCGTTACACGCGGCGACGCAGCTTCTGTTCGCCGAGGGGCGGGAGTTGGGGGACGTTGCAACGGAGCTGAACCGGCACATCCACAACTGGTCGGCGGAGAACAAGTTCGTGACGATGGTGATCGTCTCGATCGACCGCGAGAACGAGACGCTCGACTTCGTGAACGCCGGGCACAATCCGGCGTACATCGTTCATGACGGGAAGCTCGATCAGATCCGTTCGCACGGGCTCCCGATCGGGATACTGCCGACGACGCGCTACTCCACGCAGCGCCGGCCGTTTCCCCCCGGCTCGTCCGTCGTTCTCTACAGCGACGGGATCACCGAGGCGGAGGATGTGGCGGGGGAGGAGTTCGAGAACGCGCGTCTCGAAGAGATCCTCGCCGGCGGCACGAACGTCCACGCCCTGCGCGACAGCATCGAAGCCTCGGTCGACCAGTTCACGACCGGCGCCCCGCAGAAAGACGACCAGACGCTTGTGATCGCGCGGTCGTTGTGAATCTACATCCCTTCGAATCGCGCCGGCCGTTTCTCGAAGAATGCGGCCATTCCTTCCGCGGCGTCGGCTGACTGGAACGCGCGTAGCTGGTGCTCGGCTTCGAGGTCCAGTTGGGCGCGGAGGTCGTTTCGTTCGGCGACTGCGAGCGCGCGCTTGATGCCGGCGACGGCGATCGGGGGGGCGGCGGCGATTGCCTGCGTCAGTTTCGCCGTCTCGGCACCCAGCTCCGCTGCCGCGACCACGCGATCGATCATGCCGATCGCGAGCGCTTCGTTCGCGTCGATGATCCGCCCCGTCATCAGCAACTCCGCGGCGCGGCCGCGGCCGACGAGACGGGGCAACAGCCAGGTGCCGCCCCAGTCGGGATGGAGACCGATCTTCACGAAAGTCTCGCCGAGCTTGGCGGCGTCCGACGCGATCCGGTAGTCGCACGCGAGCGCGAGGTTGCATCCCGCGCCGGCGGCGATGCCGTTGACGGACGCGATGACCGGCTTTTCCATCTTCGCGATCTGCAGGATGACGTCGCGTCCGGCGTCGAGGAGTTTCCGAAACGCGACGGCGTTTCCCTCGCGCTGCAACCCGCTCATGTAGTCGACGTCGCCCCCCGCGCAGAAAGCGCGGCCGGCGCCGGTGATGACGACGACGCGGCACTCGACGTCGTGCTCGGCGACGACGAGCGCGTCGAGCAACTCCTCGCGCATCGTGCCGCTGAACGCGTTCAGCTTCTCGGGACGGTTGAGCGTGATCGTTGCTACCTGCTCGCGGACTTCGGTGGTGATCATCTAGTGAAAGGATAAACTCGACCACGAATGAAGCGCGCGGCGAAGTACCTCCTCTACGCGACCATTCCCGTCGCCATCGCGCTGCAGTTCCTTCATACGAGCCTCGTCTGGGAGTTCGTGCTCGCGTGCGTCGCGGTCCTGCCGCTGGCGGCGTGGATCGGGATGTCGACCGAGCAGCTCGCGACGCGGATGGGGCCGACGTACGGGGCGCTGTTCAATGCGACGTTCGGGAACTTCGCGGAGATGGTGATTGCGATCTTCGCCATTCGCGCCGGGCTGACGAGCGTCGTTCGCGCGTCCCTCAGCGGCTCGATCCTCGGCAATCTGCTCTTCGTCGCCGGCGCGTCGATGCTGGCGGGCGGCTGGAAGCGGGAAGTCGTCAAGTTCAACGCCCTCGCAGCAGAATCGCAGGCGGGGCAGATGATGCTTGCCATCAGCGCCATGCTCGTCCCGGCGCTCTTCTTTCGGATCGCGCAGCAGTCGCACGAGGAGCACCTGATCCACCCCGTCTCGGTCGGCGTCTCGGTCGTGCTCCTGATCTCCTACGCCCTCGGGCTCTTCTTCGCGTTCCGCACGCATCGCGAACATCTCAACGCGATGACCGAGTGGGATGCGCCGGCCGAAGACACATGGAGCATCCGCCGCGCGCTGTCGCTCCTGCTCGTCGCGAGCATCCTCATGGGCGTGGTCGCGGAAGGGCTCGTGCACGCGGTCGGGGAAGCGGGGAAGTCGTGGGGACTGAATGAAGTCTTCCTCGGCTTCATCATTCTCGCGATCGTCGGCAACGCGGCGGAGCATTCGACCGCCGTCATGCTCGCCATCCGCGGCCAGATGGATACGGCGCTCAACATTTCGATGCAGTCGAGCGTGCAGATCGCGCTCTTCGTGACTCCGCTGCTCGTCTTCCTCTCGTACGCGCTCGGCCACCCGCTCGACCTGCTCTTCACGCCGTTCGAGCTCCTCGCCTGCGTCCTCGGCGTCGGGATCTTCGCGTACCTCGTCATGGACGGCGAGACGAACTGGTACGAAGGGGTGCAACTGTTGGCCGTCTACGCCATCATCGCGGTTGCGCTCTACTTCCTTCCCGTCGACATGCGGCCGGCTCTGGAGCCCAAATGAGGTCGCGGCCGAAGTGGCGGCCCTACATTTTCGAGATCGTCCTCGCCGTCAACGCGCTGTGGGTCTTCTCGATGGCGCGCGGCAACGCCATCGCGACGATGCGCGAGAGCGCGGTCAACGCCGGTCTGAAGCCGTTGTACGCGACGCTTGCCGGCATTGCGGTCCGGTTCATCTTTGCCGCGGTGCGCGGACACGGACGCCGCTACCTGCAGATCATCGCGAATCCGCGGTGGATCATCGATACGGTCCGGCTGCTGATCGCCATGGTCTTTCTCGCGGAGACCTACGGCTGGATCAAGCTCCTCGTTCCGGCGCTGCATCCGGTGCTGTATGACGCCGCGCTGTACCGGATCGACCAGTTCCTCTGCTTCGGCATCTCCCCGACCATCTTTTTTCTGCAGCTCTTCTCGAACCACACATTCCTTCGCTTCATGGACCAGGCGTACGCGAACTTCTTCATCGTCGGGATGATGTTCTCGATCGCGTTCTTCTTCTCGATGCCGAAGAGCCGGGTGCGCGTCGCGTTCATGACGTCGAGCGTCCTGATGTGGGTGACCGGCGCCTGGCTTTACATGCTGATTCCGTCGCTCGGGCCGGCGTATCGGTTTCCCGATATCTGGTTTCCGTACTCGAACGACCTCCCGCGGACGCAGTGGAGCCAGTCGATGCTCATGCGGAACTACCACGCGGTGATCCGCCTCGCGCATGGCGGACCGCCGGTCAATATTTTCCTCTCCTTCGGGATTGCCGCGTTCCCAAGCCTGCACGTCGGAACGCAGACGCAGATCGCGATCTGGATGAACCGATGGTGGCGTCCCGGCGCGATCCTCTTCGCGCTTGCGGCGTTTTTCGTCTTCATCGGCTCGATGATCACCGGATGGCACTACCTGATCGACGGCATCGCCGGGGCGGCGCTCGCGTTCGGCACGTATGCGGTGTCGCTGTGGATCGTGAAAAAAGAATTTCGTCCGTCCCGCGCGCGTTTTTGAGTGCATGCCACTGACGCAGGAACAGGTCACGCTCGGCGAGGTGCTCGCCCAGCGGACGACGGAAGGCGAGCTCTACGAAAAGCTCGACAACAACGCCGTGCGCTGCTTTTCGTGCGGGCACCGCTGCAAGATCCTCAATGGACTGCAGGGCATCTGTAAAGTCCGCTACAACGAAGACGGCGTGCTGCGCGTTCCGCGCGGCTACGCGGCGGCGCTGCAGGTCGATCCGATCGAGAAGAAGCCGTTCTTCCACGCCTATCCCGGCGCGCTGGCGCTCTCGTTCGGGATGCTCGGCTGCGACTATCACTGCGGTTACTGCCAGAACTGGGTGACGTCGCAGGCGCTGCGCGACCCGGCCGCGATCTCGCCGCCGACCGACGTGGAGCCCTCCGACCTCGTCCGTCTCGCGAAGCGTCACGGCGCAAGCGTCATCACGTCGACATACAACGAGCCGCTGATCACCTCGGAATGGGCGGTCGAAGTGTTCAAGGAAGCGAAGGCGGCGGGCCTGAAGTGCTCGTACGTGTCGAACGGAAACGGCACTCCCGAGGTGCTCGACTACATCGCGCCGTACATCGACATGTACAAGGTCGACCTCAAAGGGTTCGACGATCGCCACTACCGCGACCTCGGCGGCGTCCTCCAGCCGGTGCTCGACACGATCCGCGGTCTGAAGGATCGCGGCATCTGGACCGAAGTCGTCACGCTCGTCGTACCGAAGTTCAACGACTCCGACGAAGAGCTGACGAAGATCGCGGAGTTCCTCGCTTCCGTCGACGTCAACATCCCCTGGCACATCACCGCGTTCCACGAAGACTACAAGATGACCGGCAACGGGAACACCAACGCGCGGACGCTATTACGCGCGTATGAGATCGGCAAGCGCGCGGGGCTGAAGTACATCTACCCCGGCAACATCCCCGGCGCGTTCGGCGATTTGGAGTCGACGCACTGTCCAAAGTGCGACACCGTGGTCATCGCGCGAAGCGGCTTTCGGGTCACCTCGTGCTCGCTCATTGATGGTCGTTGTCCGACATGCGCAACGGAGATTCCCGGCAAATGGGACCTCGATGCTGTCGTCGGACGCAACGGCGTGCCGCGCCCCGTGTGGGTGGCGTAGCGCGTGCTACCCTTCGCGCGCGTGGAATTCACTGAAGTCGCGCGCGTGACCGATCTTCCGGTCGGGCGCGTGAAAAGTTTTCAGGTCGGCGGCGAGACGATTGCGCTCTACCGCACGGCCAACGGCTTTTTCGCGAGCGAGAGCCGCTGTCCGCATCGCGGCGGGCCGCTCGCTGAGGGCGACGTGATCGGCGACGAAATCGTCTGTCCGTGGCACCTGTGGGGCTTCAACCTGGAGTCGGGACTCTGCCCCGGCAACTCCGATATCTGCATCACCATGCACGAAGTGAAGGTCGAGGACGACCGCGTGCTCGTGCGCCTGTCGCCGGTGCGCGAGACGACGTCGAGTCTGCTGTGAACGCGAAACCGCTACGCCACGTCGATCTCTATTCGAGCGCCGGCCGCCTCGAAGCGCTCTACCGCGAGCTGCAGGATCCCGCCGCCATCGCGATCATCTGCCATCCGCATCCCCTCGGCGGCGGGACGCTGCACAACAAAGTCGTCTTCCGCGCGGCGCGAGGGCTCGAGAACGCGAACGTCGCGACGCTCCGCTTCAACTTCCGCGGCACCGGCACGAGCGCCGGCGTGCATGACGAAGGCGAAGGGGAGCTCGACGACGTCACCGCGGCGATCGAGTGGGCAAAGCGGAAGCATCCCGCTCTGAAGTTGATCGTCGGAGGCTTCTCCTTCGGTGCCTGGGTGGCGAGCCGCGTCGCCTGCGAGCTTCCGGAGATCGCCGGCGTGTTTCTCATCGGCACACCGGTGAACAAGTACGATTTCGGCTACCTCCGCCACTGCGAGAAGCCAATGCTCTTCCTCCACGGAACGCAGGACGAGTTCGGCAACGTCGCGAAGCTCGAAAAGGTCGTGGAGCACATCCGCAACGCCGAGAGCGTCATCGTCACCGGCGCGGATCACTTCTTCACCAAGCAGTTGGAAGCGGTGGAGGAGACGATGCGGTCGTGGGCCGAGGAGCTACTCGACACCTAGGCACTTCCGCGCCAAATTTTGCAGCTAAACGTGTAGGTTTTTCAGGAACTCGAGGCCGAGGATGGTCCGGGAGCCGTGCCAGGTGAAGAGGTGGCCGGGGAAGGGGCCGACGGCGCGCGACTTCCTGATGGCCTGTGCGTCTTCGGTGGTGAACGCGTACGGTTCGTCGGGTAGGAAGATGACGTCGGCCCCAAGGTCGACGACGTCCGCAATGTCGATCGCCGGATACCGGCTCTGATCGCGGAGGACGTTGCGGCCGCCGGCCTGTTCCACGAGGTCGCTCACGTACGTGTCGCCGCCGCACCACATCCACGGCTTCTTCCAAATGGCGACGGCAAACGTGAAGTCGCGTTTCGGCATCTGTCGCGCCGCCTGCAAGCGGTCGAGTAGCGGCTGCGGATCGCGATCGTGGATCTCGCCGAGCTCGCGGAAGAGCGCGGCGACGTCGTCCACGCTCTTCGGCTCGGAGACGTGCACGCGCGCGAACTCCTCGATCGAGCGCGCGTGTTTCGCGAGGTTCTCCTCCTGATTCATGTAGACGATGTCGGGACGCAACGCCCGGATCTCGTCGATGCGTGGGTTCTTCGTCCCGCCGACCCGCGTCAAGTCGAGACCCTCGGGGAAGATGCACCAGTCGGTGATACCGACGACGTCACCGCCGGCGCCGAGGTCGAAGAGCGTCTCCGTGAGGGACGGGACGAGTGAGACGACGCGCACTACTCCATCCGCTTGCGATACTTCGGATCGAGCGCGTCGATCAGGCCGTCGCCGAGGAAGTTGAGTCCCATCACGGCGAGCATGATCGCGATGCCGGGGTAGATCGCCAGGTGGTTCGCGAGGCCGAGGTACTGCCGGCCGGACGTCAACATGGAGCCCCACGACGGCGTCGGCGGCTGCACGCCGAGCCCGAGGAAGCTGAGCGCCGCCTCGGCGAGGATCGCGCCGGCGAGTCCGAGGGTCGCCATGACGATGACCGGATTGATCACGTTCGGCAGTACGTGCAGCACGATCACCCGCGGCGAACGTGCGCCGAGCGCTTTCGCGGCGGTGACGTACTCCATCTCGCGCACCTTCAGCACCTGTCCTCGTACGAGCCGCGCATAGCCGACCCATCCGATCGTCGCGAGCGCCAGGATGACGTTGTTCAGACTCGGCCCCAAGACCGCCACGAGCGCGATCGCAAGCAGGATTCCGGGGAACGCGAGGAGGATGTCGCAGACCCGCATGATCGCGACGTCGATCGCGCCGCCGAAGTAGCCCGCCGTCGAGCCGAGCGCGATTCCGATGGCGGAGGCGATGAGCACGACGCTGAATCCGACGCGCAACGAGACGCGCGCACCGAAGATGATGCGCGAGAGAACGTCGCGCCCGAGGTCGTCCAGGCCGAGGGGGTGCTCGCGCGACGGCGGCTCGAGACGGCGGATCGTGTCCTGCGCGTTCGGGTCGAACGGCGCGAGCAGCGGCGCCGCGAGCGCCACGATCACAAGCGCGATGGTCAGGATTGCCCCGGCGGCGAAGGCGAAGTTGCGGAAGAGACGTTTCATTCGAGCTTGATCCTCGGATCGACGGCCGCGTACAGCAGGTCGCTGATGAAGTTCACGAGGATGTACGTCAGCGCGATCACGAGGATCGACGCCTGGACTTGCGGGTAGTCGCGGGTGTTGATCGAGGTGATCAGCAGGCGCCCGAGGCCGGGCCACGAGAAAATCTGTTCCGTGATGATCGCGCCGGTGAGCAGCGATCCGAATTGCAGTGCGAGGACGGTGATGACCGGAATCATCGCGTTCTTCAGCGCGTGACGGAGAATCGCCTTCATCCGCGTCACGCCCTTCGCGATCGCCGTTGTCATATAGAGCTGGTTCAGCTCCTCGGCCACGCTGACGCGGATCATGCGCGTCAGGATCGCGGCGAGCGCTAGGCCCATCGTGACCGCCGGAAGGACGAGCGACTTGAGTCCCTCGTCGCGCCCGGAGACCGGAAACCAGGTGTGATTGATCGCGAACGCGATGATGAGCAGAGGTCCGAACCAAAAGCTCGGCATCGAGACGCCGATCAAGGCGAAAAAGCGTGCGACGTTGTCGATCCACGAGTTTCGATAGATCGCCGAGATCAGCCCGAGCGGAAACGCGACGAGAAGAGCGACGAACATCGCGCCGAACGCGAGCTCGATCGTCGCCGGATAGCGCTGCCGGATCTCCTGCGCGACCGGAGTACTCGTCCGGAATGAGACGCCGAGGTCGCCATGCGCGAGGCGGCCGAGGTAGTGAACGTATTGCGACCAGAGCGGTTGATCGAGGCCCAGCGCCTTTCGGATCGACACGACGTCCTCCGGCCGCGCCCCTTCTCCCGCAATCTGCACGGCGGGATCGCCCGGAATCATGTGAATGAGCGAGAAGATCAGCGTCAGGATCCCGAGCGTAATCGGGATCATCTGAAGCAGGCGTCGGATGATGTACTGCGCCATTCCCCTAAATCGACTTGCCTGTGAAGTGCCAACCTCGGATTTTCATGACCGGAGCGATCGTCCCGCCGAACATGTTGTACCAGGTGGCGACGCGCCGGCGCTCGCGAGTGAGCGACTCGATGTTCGAGAGCGCCTCGACCATCGACTGCGTCCAGCGGAGGTTTGGGAGCCGCGCGGCGACCGCGCCGTCGCGGATGAGAAACGTGCCGTCGCGCGTCGTTCCGGTCATGAGCGCGCTCTTCGGCTCCAGTAGCCCGTTGACGTAATTGAAGCGCGTGACCCAGATGCCGAGCTTCGTCGAGGCGATCATTTCCCCGCGCGTCGCATCGCCGCCCGCGATCGAGACGTGAAACGACGTCCCGTGGTCGGCCGAGCCGAGGTGCCAGGTGCCGGCGGTCGGCGCCAGACGGAGCCGGTCGGCGTAAGCCTTGTCGAGCATCGGCGTGCGCGCGACGCCGTTTTCGATCAGCGGCACGCGGCGCTTCGCGAATCCTTCGAGATCGAACGGGAAGGGGAGGAAGGACGGGTCGAGCGAGTCGTCGGTGACGGTGAAGTTCGTGCCGGCGATCCGCTGCCCGAGGCGATCGACGAGGAATGAAGAGCCGTCCTCGAACGCCTGGCCGGTGAACGCGATCATCGTCATCCACTCGAACACCTCGGCGAGCGCGGGCGGTTCGAGGATGACGTCGAACGTGCCGGGATCGATGTCTTCGATGTTATCGATACCGAGCGTCGCTTTGGTCGTCGCCTCGCCGCCGAGCGCGAGGATGTCGACCTCCGAGGCGCGTCGCGCGCAACGCGTCGCATAACCGGAGCCGCGCGCATGCAACGCGATCACGGTCGAGTCGGCGTACGTGAGCGGCGCATAGCGGCGGATGCCGTGCGTGTTGGCGCAGGCGGCCGAGGCGCGGGAGGTGAGGTAGGAGCCGGCGAACTCGACGTCGTGCGCGCGGCCGCGGTCGAACATCGCGCGGAGATCGTGCGCTTTTTCGGCCGGCGTGATGCTCGCGGTGCGATCGTCGAACGTGATGACATCCGGAAGCGGCTCGTTGTCGCGATTGAGGCCGGAGAAGTTCTGGAGCGGGCTCGAATGCTTCGCCGCCTCGCGCGCCAGCTCCGCGGTGCGCCGGATCTCGTCGTCATCCAAAGAAGTCGTCGAAGCGACGCCCATCGAGCCGCCGGAGATCACGCGCAGCGTCAAGCCGGCGCTGACCTCCGACATGTTCTGGTGCACGTTCGAGTTCGCGAACCGCGAGATGTTCTGGTCGACGGAGATGAACGACGCATCCGCCTCGGTGCCGGCAGCGCTCAGCGCGCGGTCGAGGATCTCGAACGATTCGCGTTGCGTCCGCATCAGCCCATTTCCACGTTGCGGAAGCGGGCGGCGGGAGCGCCGTGCGCGACGCGCATCGTCTGCATCGGATCGCCCTTGCCGCAGTTCGGCAGGCCCCAGATCTGCCAGCTCGCGCGGTCGGCGACGGCGTCGCATGACCGCCAGAATTCGGGCGTGATGCCGGTGTAGAGCGGGTTTTTCAGGAGACGTCCGAGCTTGCCGTCGACGATCTCGTACGCCACCTCGCAGCCGAATTGAAAGTTGAGGCGTACGTCGTCGATCGACCACGACTTGTTCGTCTCGACGAGGACGCCGCGCTTCGTGTCGGCGATGATGTCGGCGAGCGGCGTCGTTCCGGCCTCGAGATTGATATTCGTCATCCGGATGATCGGGATGCGTGCCGCGCTCTCCGCGCGCACCGTACCGTTCGATTTGCGGCCGAGCGACGGAGCCGTATCGCGGCCGGTGAGGTAGTCGACGAATATGCCGCGATCGATCAGCGGGAAGCGCTGCGCCGGCACGCCGTCGTCGTCGAATGCAAACGAGCCAAGGGCGCCGGGAACCGTCGCGTCGGCGACGATGGTGACCAGGTCGGAGCCGTAGCGGAACTTGCCGAGCATGTCGGGTTGCAGGAACGAGCCGCCGGCGAGCGAGATCTCTAGCCCCATGGCGCGATCGAGCTCCGTCGGATGGCCGCACGACTCGTGGACCTGCAGCGCGAGTTGCGCGCTGCCGACGATCAGGTCGAATCGTCCGGCGGGCGCCTTCGGCGCGGCGAGGAGTGCGAGCGCTTCGTCGCGCACCTGCAGCCCCTTGCGCGCCAAGTCGAGCCGCTCGATGAACTCCCATCCCTCGGCCTGGAAGTCGCCGCCGAATGGATTGGGGTACGTGCGTCGCTGGAACTCGCTTCCGTCGATCGCCACCGCCTCGATCCCGCCACCCATCTCCGTCGTCGTCTGCTCGATGAAACTGCCGAGGGTCGAGGCGAATGTCTTCTCCTGGCGGTAACACGAGATCTCGCCGGAGGCCTGATGGATGCGCGGATCGCTGCGCATCGGCTCGGTGGCGTTCATCAGGTGATCGATCTTCTTCTCGATCGGAATCGACCACGGGTCGATCTCGTAGTGCGAGGCCCAGGTGGCGACGTGCGGCTCGATCTCGCTGAGGCTGATCTGCTGCGTCGAAGCGATGTTGCTCGCCGCCGCGACCTCGAGGGCGCGTTTGGCGGTCTCGCGCAGCGACGCCTCGCTCGTGTCGCTCGACGCCGCGAAGCCCCAGCCGTTCCCGACCAGGACGCGGACGCCGATGGCGCGGTCGACGGTCGATGAAAGGTGGTCGACCTCGCCATTCCGCACCTTCACATGCTGCTGGTGGGTCGCGGTGTGGCGGATGTCGGCATAGCGCGCCGCGCCGAGGAGCGCGAGCGCATCCATGAATGGGGACCTATCCAAAGTAATGACACCTCGTGGTGCAGGTCTCCTCGATGGTGACGCGATACAGCCCGGGCACACCCGCGGCCAGCTTGTTCCAGAACCACGCCGCGAGAATCTCGCTGGTGGGGTTGCGGAGTCCCTCGATCTCGTTGAGGAGGTAGTGATCGAGCTGGGCCACGACCGGGTCGACGGCCCGCTTGATGTCGGCGAAATCGACGACCCACCCGGTGGCGGGGTCGACCTCGCCGCGGACCGCGACTTCACCGCGGAACGAGTGGCCGTGCATACGCCGGCATTTGTGACCTTCCGGGACGTTCGGGAGCCAGTGGGCGGCCTCGAACCGGAAGTCTTTGACGAGCTCGATCGGCATGTGTGGGGCCGGCTTCAGCCGGCAGGGCGAATCTTACCCGCGATAGACTCACCGATCGGCAGACGTTTTGCTGCCATGAGGTACCTATGGCAACGCACTTTGCAACTTCAGACAGCCGGTCGCTCGGGCAAATCGTCAAAGAGCTGACCGCGGACATCTCGACGCTCTTCCGCAGCGAGATCGCACTTCTCAAGCTCGAGGTCAAGGACACGGTCACGAAGCTCGGCGGTGGCGCGGCGATGTTCGCCGGCGCCGCGGTCGTGGCGCTCTTCGGCACCGCCTTCCTCTTCGTCACGATCACTCTCGGCCTCGTCGCCCTCGGCGTTCCGGCGTGGGTTTCGAGCCTCATCGTCACGGTCGTTCTCTTCGTCGTCGCCGGCGTGCTGGCGATGATGGGAAAGAAGAAGTTCTCGCAAGTGAACTTCGTCCCCAGCGAGTCGGTGCAGCAGCTCAAGGCAGACGTCGACGCGATCAAGGCCGACTTCCAGCGCGTCAGGAGCAAAGAATGAATCCGACCGAGAAGAAGCAGATCGAGACGGAGATCGAGCGCGCCCGCGACGGAGTCGGCGACCGCATCGACGAGCTCGACGCCCGGCTCCGCAAACAGCTCGATTTCGAGTCGATGGCCCGCGAGCACGCCCCGCAGATCGTCGCCGGCGGCGCCGTCATCGGCTTTCTAGTCGGCTTTGGCTTCCCGAAGCTCCTCAAACGCGCCATCCAGATCGGCGTCCCCCTCGCGCTCGTCGCGTACAAGGTGAAGACCTCACGCGACGGACACGAGGTCGAGGGATACGCGGAGATCTAACCAAGTCTCAAGGAATTCGCCAGACGTCGATCGATCCGTTGATCGTCGTCACCTTCGACGCGCCGGAGAAGTACTGGCCGTAGTCGAGTCCATACTGCCGATAGAAGAAGCTCGTGCGGTAGAAGTGCTTGCTGACGGCGAAGTACCCCGGCCTGTGCCTTCGCGGGTCGGGGCCGTCGAGGAGCGTTGCGCGGTCGCCGAGGTAGTAGCGGACGTCGCCGCCGCCGAAGTAGTCGACGTCGATGTGCGCGATGTGATTCGCGTCAACCCAGGCCGCGAGACGCCCGAGGTCTTGTCCCCAGTCGAGGTTCGAGTCGATCAGATAGAGATCGGCACTGTCGCGGCGTCCGATCATCTCGTTGAAGTAGCCGATGTAATTCGGGTACGTGCTCGCGGCTGCCGCGATGTGCCCGGCGAGGAGCAGGGCGATGCCTCCCGTGACCATCATCTTCTCCCGACCGCTGACGGCGGAGGCGAGGCCCGCGACGCCACACGCGACGGCGACGTAGAGAAATGGGTAGATGGGGAGGATGTAGCGTAACCCGAGCGCGAGGCTGCTCGTCATGCTCGCGATCGCATAGAGGGCTACGAACAGGAACAACGCGCCGGGGGGCTTCCGAAGAAATATGGCACTCACCGCCGCGAAAAGGATGAGCAGCAGCGCCGGAATCGTCGTCTTGATGAGGAACGCGACCGGGTAGTAATACCACCAGCCACTCATCGAGAAAGAGCCGAGCAGATACTGCGGCTTCTGGAAGCCGCTGCTCACGAACCCGTGAATCACGTCGAGCGTCGCCGCATACTCGTGAAAGGGAGCGGTCACGGAGAGGCGCCGCATCAGCGCGACATAAAAGAGATCCATTTCCGCGGCCACCAAAGCAGCGAGTCCGGCCGCCCGAACCGTGTACGTCTTCCACTCGTGCCGGTGAGGCCAGAGCAGAAGCAGCAACCACGGCGCGAGTATCAATGCGGAGACTTTCGTCAGGAGCGCGGCAGCGACCGCGATGCTTGCCAGCACGCTGTTGCGCCACGATGGCTGTTTCACCCACTCGATCAGAAGAATGGCCGCGACGAAGAGAAGGAGTGTGACCTCGATATCGTTCGTCGCCAGACGGCCGTGCGCCATCAGGTTGGGGCAGAACGCGGTGAGACCGTACGCCACGATCGTGGCGAGCTCGCTTCGCGTCAACCGCCAGGCGACCCACGCCGCGAGGAAAGAGAGCGCAACGAAAGACACCAGCGCTGGCAATCGGGCAAGGAACAGCACGCTGTCGGCGTCGTTGCCTCTCCCGTACAGAAGTGCTTTCCCGACGTTCCACGGATTCGATTCGCTCTTCCAGTTCGCGGGAAGGTGGATGCGGGTGAACAGAAGCGGAACGGCGAGCAGACAGTCGCCGAGCGGCGGGTTGTAGCGGTAAAACGAGACCGCACCCTGCGTGAGCTTCAGGTAGCCAGCGACGAGGTGCGCTGGCTCATCATCCGTGGCGCTGTCGCCGCGCATGCTTCCGATCGCCAACGCAAGCTGCAGCAGAAGCAACGCCGCGAGGACGACGATGACCAGCGTGCCGCGTTTACTCACCCTCGGCGAGGATAACGGACAACGGTCTAACGGATCCGTACATACCTCGATCCCGGAAGCGAACGCACCCACCCACCCAGCTCCAGTTGCAGCAGCGACTCGGCGATCGCGGGGACGGTGCGGCCGAGTTTTGCGGCGGCGGCGTCGACGTGGACCGCATCGTCGCGGCTGAGGGTTTCGAGGACGTCGCGGAACGCTTCGGGCGGGGTGGGGTCGAGTTTCTTCGCGATGCGGCCGAGGCCTTCGATTTCTTCGACGACGTCGTTCGCATCGTGTACGAGCTTCGCGCCGTACTGGATCAGCCGATGCGTACCTTCAGTTCCTTTCGCGAAGATCGAGCCGGGGACGGCGAAGACTTCGCGACCCTGTTCCGCGGCGGTGCGCGCGGTGATGAGCGATCCGCTGCGGCCGGTCGCCTCCACGATGATGGTGCCGAGGGAGAGACCGCTGATGATCCGGTTGCGGATGGGGAAGTTCTGCGCGAGCGGCGGCGTGCCGGGCGGGAACTCGGAGACGATCAACCCTTCGTTCTCGATGCGCCGGAAGAGCGCGCGGTTCGACTTCGGGTAGACGAGGTCGATGCCGGTGCCGAGGACCGCGATCGTCGAGCCGCCCGCATCGAGCGCCGCTTCGTGCGCGGCCGCGTCGACGCCGCGCGCCAGGCCGGAGACGACCACGAGCTTTGCTTCTGACGCAAGCGGAGCTGCGAGGTGCTTCGCGGCGTTGACGGCGTACGGCGACGCGCGTCGCGAGCCGACGATCGCGATCGCGTGGCGCGCGAGGAGCGAGCGGTCGCCGCGGACGTGAAGCGCCAGCGGAGGATCGACGATCTCCTTCAGAATCGGCGGGTAATCGGGATCGACGAGCGTGATCGTCGAGCTGCGAAGCGTTTCGTAGCGCCGGTCTTGTAACGGCTTCTTCACCTCGGCCGCTTGGACTTCGTCTATGTTCAGAAGGCCCCGAAGCAGGTTGGAAGAGGCGTTGCATGCGTCGCAAGGCTGATCGAACCACTCAAACAATAAGCGCGTCCGACTCGGAGTCAGGAATGGGAGCAATGACCATGCGATCAAGAGATCGCGCGAGCTTTCTGCCATGGAATTGGTTGATGCCGCGAGGACGTGGCGCGGGAAGGGGTGTGGGGGAGCGCAATTATAATCGCTCCACCGTGGCAAAATCGATCGGTTCCTTCTTCTCCGTCGCGCTATTCGTGTCGGCGATCGGATGCGCGCACCACAACGCCGACCTGTCGCGGCCCTCGTCGCAGGACAACTTCGGCGTCGAGATGGCGCGGATGAGCCTCTGGCGCGAGGCGATGTTCCGCTTCCAGCGTGCCGTGGAGCTGAATCCCTCCGATGCCATGGCGCACAACAACCTCGCCGTCGCCTACGAGGCGAACGGTGATTTCGAGAATGCCGCGAAGCAGTACCGCGAGGCGCTGAAGCTCGATCGCGGGAACAGCTACATCCAGAAAAACTACAGCCGGTATACCGAGTTCATCTCGCGCAGCAAGAAGAAGCCGGGGAAGGGTGTCCCGAAGGCGGCGGCGAAGAACGGCGAGAAGCCGAAGCTGCCGATGCTCCCGCCCGATCAGATGGCGCCGGCACCGCCCGCGACCATTCCGGGAACCGAGGCGCTGCCGCCGGGGATCCTCTCGCCGCCTGAAACGCCGGTGCCCGGCACGGGACCTCGCAAACCGCCCACCGGAGGTGAGGAATGAAACGGGTCGCGCTATTTGCCGCCGTCGTGCTCACGCCCCTCCTGGCGTCGGCGGGCGTGATGGAAGTGAAGCTGAAGCTTCCGACGAAACCGAAGCTGCAGATCGGCGGAGACGAGAAGATCGCGATCGCGCCGTTCGTCATCGTGGCGAACCAGGAGAAGAAGAGCGATCGCGCCGCGAAGGTCGACGTCCAGAAAGAGTTTCAGCGCTACCTCAAGAAGCAGCTCAGCAAGAGCACGAAGCTCCATCTCGTCGACGCGCCGCAGACGCGGCTCCCTGGCACTGACATCAAGGCGCTGGAGGCCAATCGCGACTACTGGAAGCAGCTCGGCGCGAAGAGCGGCGCCGACTACATCATCTCCGGCATCATCGACTTCGACGTCAACGACAAGTCCGGCTACAAGAGCGAGGAGTACGTCTCGCCCGCCGACGGCCGCACGTACTACCGCCAAGTGCTGATCGAGACCACCGGCTTCGTCTTCGACATCGACATCGCCGTCTTCAACGCCGATACCGGCGAGAAAGTGCTGGAGGACAACTTCCGCGACTTCAAGGAATTCGACCAGCGCAACTACGACGAGCTTCTCGGCCTGTTCGAGAATCTCCGTTCGCTCGAGACGCAGCTCGTCGGCATGTTCGTGCCGCAGGAGACGTCCGCCACACGCTACGTGTTCACTGAGTGACTAGTACTAGTCACTGGTCACTGGAGGATTCTTGAAGCGTCTCTTCGCGCTGCTCCTCGTCCTCGCCATCGCGCCCGCGGCATACCCGTTCGGGCAGAACAAGATCGTCTACGACAAGTTCCACTGGCAGATCTACCACTCGACGCACTTCGACATCTACTTCTATGACGAAGAGAAGCCGTCGCTGCAGCGGGTGGTCGACATGGCGGAAAGTGCGTACGACTATCTCTCGCGCACGTTCAACTACCAGATCTCGAAGAAGATCCCGATCATCTACTACGCCACGCACTCTGCGTTCGAGCAGACGAACGTCGACCTGAACTTCATCCCCGAGGGGGTCGGCGCGTTCGCGGAGCCGACGAAGAACCGGATGGTGCTCCCGATCGACACCACCGACGAAAAGCTCCTCCAGCTCGTGCAGCACGAGATGACGCACGTCTTCGAGTACGAGATCCTGTTCCAGGGGAAGCTTGGGAAGCAGGTCACCGCGAATCCGCCGACCTGGTTCATGGAAGGTCTCGCCTCGTTCATGGGACAGGACGAAGACTCGAAAGACCGGATGGTCCTGCGCGACGCGGTCGTGAACGATCACATCCCGTCGATCACGAAGAACCCCGACGGCTACTTCGCGTACCGCTTCGGCCACGCGGTGTTCAAGTACATCCAGCAGAAGTACGGGTGGGACGGCCTCCGCGACTTCATCTACGAATACCGCAACACGCTCGGGTCGAGCGTCGACCGCGCATTGAAGCGTGCGTTCGACGTCACTCCGGAGGAGTTCGACACCAGGTTCCGGACGTGGATGCGGCATCAGTACTTGCCCGCGCTCATCGAGAAAGGGGAGCCGGTCGAGTACGGCGATCCGTTCCGCATCAATACCGACGTGGTGAGCGATGAAACCTCGCCGACGCCTTCGCCGTCGGGCGACCTGATCGCCGGCTTCACTACGTACAAGGACGACGTCGACGTCGTTCTGTTCAAGATCAACGACCGGAAGATGTGGCGGAATCTCACCGCCGGCTACACCTCGAAATACGAATATCCGATCGTGCAGTCGTTCACCACCGGCCCGGTGATGGGGCGCGACATGGCGTTCTCCCCCAACGGCGATCACGTCGCGTTCTTCGTCAAGAGGGAGCGCGGCCGCAACCTCGTGATCATGAATCCGCTCACCGGAGGCATCGAGCGCTCGACGACGCTGCCGGTGGAGCAGGAGCTCTCGCCCTCCTACTCGCCCGACGGCGGAAAGATCGCCTTCTCCGGCTTCGTCGGCAACCAGGACGACATCTTCCTCTACGACATCAACAGCGGGCAGACGAGCAACCTGACCAAGGACGCCTACTTCGACGGCGCGCCGGTCTTCTCGCCCGACGGCAAGTGGCTCGTCTATTCGTCGATCGTCGACGGCTACGCGAAGCTGTTCAAGCTGAACCTCGCGAACCCGGCCGAGCGTTACCAGCTCACGACCGGCAAGTGGAACGACATCGACGCCTGGTTCAGCGCGGACGGCAAGCGCATTTTCTTCGCCTCGGACAAGCAGACCGGGCGCGTCACGAACGACGAGCCGCAGCCGATCCAGAAGGCGGTCGAGACCACGGTCATCCAGCCGGCGGATTCGCGCCCGGCCGGCGCCACCGACAAGACGATCGATCCGACGTCGAAGACCAATCCCGCCGCCGCGACCGCCGCGGACATCTCCGCGATCACGGCCCCTGCGCCGCCGGCTCTGCTGCCGGTTCCCGTGCCCATTCCCGCTCCGAAGGAGGAAGAGAAACGATCGGGCGACACGCTGCCTCCCGATCCGACCAATTTCGCGGCATACAACATCTATTCGCTGAACCTGCAGAGCGGCGACGTCCTGCAGTACACGGACGTCGTCGGCGGCTGCTTCATGCCGGTGGTCTTCACCGGCGCGAACAACAAGGAGCGCCTCGTCTTAGCGTCGTATTACAAAGGGCAGTGGCGCCTTTTCTCGACCACCACCGACCATCCGCTGCATGAGGCGGAGAAGACGACGCTTCCGTCGACGCCGCTCCAGGCCGAGACGCGCACTCAGTTCGTGCCGCCGGTCGAAGTGGCGATCGACCCGGAGAAGATCGAAGACACGAAGGGGTTCAAGCTCTTCGTGGAGGACGTCAGCGTCAATGCCGGCGTCACCTCCGATCAGCTCTTCGTCTCGCAGTCGGTCATTTACATGAGCGACATGCTCGGGAATCGCCGCTTCATCGCGTCGCTCGACTCGGTGTCGTCCTTCTCGAACTTCGACTTCCTCTACCTCGACCTGCAGCATCGCTGGAACTGGGGCGTACGGCTCTTCGACAACCGTTCGTTCTTCAACGCCATCGACCAAGCCTCCAACATCCAGACGCGCGGGCAGCAGGATTACCGCGAGACCGGGATCCTCGGTCTCTACAGCTATCCGTTCGACCGCTACCACCGCATCGACACGGGCCTCGGCTTCGAGAGCCGCAGCATCAACTATCCGATCGACTACGCGGTCGATCCGGTCACCGGCGACGTCTCGTACCTCTTCTTTCAGCGCAAGGACAACTACCCGATCGCGACAATGTCGTTCAGCGGCGACAACAGCCGCTTCAAGGAGTTCGGCCCGATCGCCGGCCGCCGTTATCAGATCAGCACCGACTACGCTCCCGATTTGAAAGAGAAGGGGACGCTGACCGCCGACACGAGCGTGGAGTGGCGGCAGTACATCCCGATCACCTCCCGCTCGCTGCTCGCGGCGCGCGTCTTCGCCGGCTACTCCCGCGGCAATTTCTCGAATTTCTATTACTTCGGCGGACTGAATACGCTTCGCGGCTACGACTATCAGTCGCTGATCGGAAACCGAGTCGCGTTCGCGAATTTCGAGTTCCGCTTCCCGCTCGTCGATCTGATCGCGTTCCCCGGCATCGCGCTCGGCGGCATTCGCGGGAACGTCTTCTTCGACGTCGGCGCGGCGAACTTCAAGGGGCAGCCGTTCCAGTTCATGAACAACCATCAGCTCGTCGACGGCAGGGCGTCGACCGGATATGGCCTGTCGTTCAATCTCTTCGGCCTGGAGCTGCACTGGGACGTCGCCCGCCGCTACGACCTGAAGCACTCCATCGGCGGCCGCCGCACGGAGTTCTGGATCGGCGAGACGTTCTAGGCAGCCCGAGGTTGTTTTCGGCGGTCAGCGATCGTCTCGCGTAGGAACTTGAGCAGGGCCTTCTCCTCGATGGAAAGGCCCACGCGCGAGACAGGGCTCCCTTTCCTCGTCTTGCGGAGGGTCTCGAACGGCCGCCCTTCCATGTAGTCGTCGAGAAGGCGCGGACAGATGTACGACGACCGGCAGACGGCGGGCGTGTTTCCAAGCTGCCCGGCGGTCGCCACGATCGCATCACGAATGCGGCGCTTCCGTTCTTTCTTGCTCGCCGCCTGCCCCTGCATGGCGAGCGCGATCGAGCAGAGGAGGGTCCCCGCCCACGTCCGGAAGTCCTTCGCCGTGAATCGCTCTCCGATGATGGACTGGATGTAGTCGTTGACGTGGCGGTCGCGGACGTTCTTGAAGAGCTCCGCCCCCTTCATCTTCTTGAGCTTCGCGACGAGCGCGGCCACCTCGGCGTCCTCGATCGCGCGCGACTGTTTCTTCTTCCACTTCCCGATGTACTCGAAGTGGAGGACGTCGCCGTCGACCTTCACGTGGCGGCCGCGGATCGTCGTCAGGCCGTACGTCGACTCGAACTTCGCCGACTTGTCGTTGCCGATGCGGAAGAAGCCCTGGTCCATCAGGCGGACGATCGCAGCGACGATGCGTTGCCGGTCGAGCTCTTCGCGTTTCAGATCGTTGCGCACGCGGCGGCGCAGCTCGGGAAGCGCCTCGCCGAATTCGACGATCTTCCGGTACTTCTCCACCTCCCGCACGCTGCGGAAGCCGTCGTGGTAGCGGTACTGCGTGCGTCCCTTCTTATCGACGCCGATGGCTTGGAGCGGGGCCGAGTCGCCGCGCGCGATCTTGACGTCGCGCCACGCCGGCGGGATGCGTAACTTCGCGATGCGGGCCAGCGTCTTCTCGTCAGTGACGGGCGCGCCACCGGCTTGCAGATAATGAAATCCGCTTTCCTTCGTGCCCTCACGGCGGATGCCGTGAAGATCGAGATGCCACCGCCTGCGCACCGCCATCCCGACCGGGCTTTGTGCGAGAGCGCTGCCAGAGGAGAATGCTCGCGGTGCTAGCCGATCTCAACGAGTGGTGGCGCTCGCTCGGCGAGCGTCCGGTTCCCCTGACGTCCGGTGAGCGGCTCGCGGCGTGGATCGTCACGCTGCTGACGGCGATCACGCGGTGCCTGGCGTTGTCGCGCTCGCCGTGGGATTGGGACGAGGCGCTGTTCATGCTCGGCCTCCGCCACTTCAACGTCCCATCGCATCATCCGCATCCTCCCGGTTTTCCGCTCTTCATCGGGACGGCGAAGCTCCTCACGTACGTCGGTTTCACCGACTTTCACGCGTTGCAAGCGATCTCGCTCCTCGCCTCCATCGCGATCGTCCCGGCGATGCTATTTCTGGGACGCGAGCTGCGGCTCTCGGCCCGCACGTCGCTGGTCGCCGGGGTCTTTCTCGCGTTCTTCCCGAACGTCTGGTTCTTCGGCGGAACGGCGTTCAGCGACGTGCCGTCGATGACGCTGGTGATCGTCGCGAGCGCGCTGCTCTTCCGCGGCTGCCGGAGCGACGCGGCGTTCATTGGCGGCGCGATCGTCCTCGGGATCGCCGCGGGCTATCGGCCACAGAACTTGACGATCGGTTTCGCGCCCGCGGTGATCGCGAGCCTCCGCGGCTTGCCGCGCCGCTGGCTGCGCCCGTTCGTCGCGGCGCTCATCATCGCGGCGATCGTCGCGGTCAGCTACGGCGCCGCAGCGCAGCTCAGCGGCGGCTGGACGATCTATCGCGACGCCGTCCGCGCACACCAGAAGTACATCACCGACGTCGACTCGTTCCGGAATCCGAACCGCCCGCCGCTCCTTCACCTGTTCGACGACTTCTTCATTCGTCCGTATCGTGTGCCGCCGATCAACACGGTCGTATCGCTCCTCGTCGCGATCTCGGTGATTGCATCGGTCGTGCGCCTCCGGGCGCCGATTCTCGCGATTGCGGCCGCATTCGGTCCGTTCTGTGTCGTGGCGTGGCTGGTGCTCGATCACTTCAGCGTCAGCCGCTTCTCCATCGGCTACGCGCCGCTATTCGCGATTCTCGCCGCCGACGGCCTGCACGTCCTCCTCGGCCGCTGGTCGCGCCTGGAGACGCTGTCCGCCACGGCATTCGCACTCTTCGTGACTGTCTGGATATGGCCGGCCCTTCAAGAGGTGCGCAAACACGACTCGCCGACGTTCGCCGCGGCGCAGTGGATCCGGCAGCACGTCGACCTCCGCGCGTCGACGCTCTACGTCCACGACTCGATGCAGCCGTTCGTCCAGGCGTTCCTGCCGGGAACGCCCTTCGTCTCTACAGGCGATAACGCGCCGGTGGCAGCCGCCGGCTCGCGTCCGGGCGACGTGTTCGTCGTCGAGGGGGCTACGGCGACCCGCAACGCGACGATCCTCACCCGCCCGCGCCGCCGCACTCTCCAGATCGTTCGCGACCGCTACTTCGAGGTGTCGATCCTTCGCCTACAGCAGCTCATCACCTTCGAAGATGGATGGTACGACGCGGAAGGCTCCGGCACGACGGCATGGCGATGGATGGGAAAGCGCGGACGCGTGCTCCTCCCGCCGATCTCCGGCCGTGCGTCGCTCACGCTCCGCATGTACGTGCCGCTCGACGTCATGCACGTGGCGCCGAACATCGACATCCAGCTCAACGGCGTGAGGATTGATACCGTCCGCGCCACCGTCGCGAACCTCGAGCGGACTTATGCGGTCACGTCGCGCGGCGATCAGCCCAATGAGCTGGTCATCGAGACCGATCGCGTCGTGAATCCCGCTCGCGAGCACATCATCAACGACGCGCGCGACCTCGGCGTGCGCGTCAGCGACATCGAGTGGGGTAAGGCACCGTAGCTACATCTTGAAGACGATCGGCACCGCGAACCAAGCCTTGACGCGCTTGCCGTCCTTCACCGGAGCGGAGAACTTCGTCGAACGGACGGCGCGAACCGCGGAGTCCTCGAAGCCGAAGCGCTTGTCGCCGCGCAGGACCTTCACGTCGAGGACGTCGCCGTTCTCATCGACGAGCGCCGTGACGAGGATGGTCGCCTCGGCACGCTGGCGAAGTGCCATCGGCGGATAGCTCGGCGCGGTGGAGCGAAGGACGTGCGGCGGGGTATCGAGATCGCTCACGTCGACGACGTCGCCTTGATGCACGACCGCCACGACCGGCTGCGGCTCCGCGACGGCCGGAGCTTGTTGTTGCTGCTGTTGTTGCGGCGGCGGAACGATCGGTATCTGCTGCGATGGCTGCGGCTCTGGACGCGCGTTGAGACGCTGCTGATCGAGAGCCGCGGCCGACGGCGCCTCTTCCACCGGACGCTGCGGTGCCGGCGCGGCGGACGCCACCTGCACCGGCGCATTTTTCGCCTGCGACTTCTGCAGCGACTTCGTGTAATCCTGCTGCAGTTTCATCATCTCTTCCTGCAGCTTCTGTTGCACGGCCGCCTCGAACGCCTTCTTGCGCGCCGCTTCGTCCGCGTTGGCGGGCGCCGCGGTGGTCGTCGAAGCCGACACCGGCGCTGCCGCGACGAGCGGCGCAGCGGTCACGATCGCTTTCTTCTGCGGAATCATCTGCGCCGCGACCGGCTGCTGCTGTTGGCGAGCGGGAGTCACCTGTTTGCTCTTCGACGAGTACATGAAGTAGCCGCCGACGCCGACGGCCGCGATGATCACGGCTGCCGCGATCGCGAGCGGCGCCTTGCTCTTCGCTTCCTGTTCTGACGCCGCAAACGGCGCCGACGAAGCCGGGTATCCCGCTGCCGCCGCGGGCGCCTCGGTGTACGCCGCCACGTTCACCTTCAGCTCTTTGTCGCGGTCGACTGTCTCTCCCTCGAGCTCCTTCTTCAGCAGACTGCTGACGTAGAAGGCGAGGTTGAACGTCGTCGCGGAGTACTTGCCGCCGTGCGCGAGCGCGGAGATCGCCTGCTTCATCTCGGCCATCGACGCGTAACGCATCGACGGATCGATCGTGAGCGACTTGTTCACGATGGCGCGAATGTCATCTGGGATCGGCGTACCCGCGGGCGTCTTCGCAGCGCCGACAGCCTGCATGAACGCGCTGGCGGTCGTCGCGTCCGGTGGTTCGACACCGGTCACGAGGAGGTACAGCAACGCGCCCATCGAGAAGACCTCGGACGCCTTGGTCGCGACGCCCGACTGTTGCATCTCCGGGGCGACGTAGCGGCCGAGCTCCGCGGCGACGCCGGCATCCTTGAGCGAGGCGACGAGACCGCTGCCGAGGCCCTGGCCCGCGACGCGGATCTCGCCGTCGTCTGTGATCCAGATCAGTTGGGGAATGAGCGCGCCATGCGCGAGGCGCGCGCCATCGACGCGGTAGTCCTCGGTGGTCGCGAGTGACAGCGCGACCTTCTCCGCGATCACGATCGCCTGATCGAGCGGGATCGGATTCGGCGAAGTGCCGGATGCTCCGCGCGCGCGGTCCGCGATGTGACGGAGGGAACGGCCGCCGTCGTAGTCGTGCGCGACAAAGGCAACGTTGCCGATGGCGTCGACGACCTGGTGCTTGACGAACGACGTCCCCGTGAATTGCGCGACGATGTTCTGGCTCGCGTGAGCCGCAGCCGTGACGGCGTCGCGATTCCCGCCGGTGAAACGGCGGAGCGCGACGAGCGGTCCGAGCGTGCTTCCTTCGACGCGCGCCGCGCGCCACAGTTCGGAAAGCGAATCCGATTCGAGTTTCTTGAAAAGAATGTACGGACCGAACTGCTCGTACGGCTTGTTCTTCGCAGCCATGGCGGAGACCGACCTCTCTGAGTTATTTGTGAGTAGGAAAGAATATCACGCCGCCGCTTATTTCGAAGCGGCCTGATGCTGATTTCTATACCACTGCACCTGATAAATCTGCACGTTGCGGTTGTGGTCGTTCACGTTCGTGGCGAACGCGTGCGTTCCGTCGTGGCGCGCGACGAAGTAGAGGAAGTCCGATTTTGCGGGCGCCACGGCGGCGCGCAACGAGGCGAGACCCGGGTTCGCGATCGGCCCGGGCGGGAGGTTGGGGAAGCGATAGGTGTTGTACGGCGAGTCGATCTGCAGGTCGGCCTTGCGGATGTTGCCGTCCCAGCGATTCGCGAGCTTCAGCGCATAGATCACGGTAGGGTCGGCGCCGAGGAGCATGTGCTTGCGGAGCCGGTTGAGGTACACCGATGCGATCACCGGCCGCTCTTCCGGCCGCTGAGCCTCCGTCTCCACGATCGATGCGAGCGTCACGGTTTGGTGCACATCGAGCCCCGTCGTGATGAACGCCATCTCGGGACCGAAATGCTTCCGGAAATTCGCGACCATCGCGGCGACGATCGTCTTCACCGGCGTGCCGGGGCTGAATTTGTAGCTGTCGGGGAAGAGGTAGCCCTCGAGCGTTTTCGCGCCCGGCGCGATGTCGCGGATCGATTCCGGATCGGCGGTCGCTTTGTCCCACTCGTCGGGCTTCCCCAGGCCGTCCGCGGCGAAAAGGAGTCCGACGGCGAATCGGTCGAGGCCTTCGCGCACCGTGACGCTCTTGAAGACGACGTCGCCGCGGACCAGCTTCTCGAGCACGTCGGCGGCGGACATCGGTTTGCTGAAGTCGTAGACCCCCGCCTTCAGCGAATCGCCGCGCCGCACGAGCTTCATGTAGATCAGCGGCACGTATTCGTCGCGCACGACGCCTTCCTGTTGCAGGTGGCGCAGGATCGTCGACGTGCGCAGCCCTTTGTGGACCTCGACGAGCTTCGACGGCTGCGTGAAGCCCTTGTACGGAGAGGTGAGCGCGCGCCAGAAGAAATACGAGCCGGCGACGAGGAACAGCAGCGCGAAGAAGACGATCGTCCCCAGCGAGTGGAGATACTTCGCGCAGCCGCCGCGTGACTTTCGGCGTGAGGCTATGACGTCCTCCGCGCTTGCGCGTCGAGGTAAGACTGCAGGATGACGGCGGCGGCGTGCATGTCGATCTCGCGCTCGGCGTCGCGGCGGCTACGGCCAGCGGCCCGCAGCTTTTCGGCGGCTTCCACGGTGGTGAGCGCTTCGTCCCAGAGCACGACCGCTCTGCAGGTTTTCTGCCGCAACGCGTCTGCAAAATTGCGGAACCGCTCTTCCCCGGCGCTGCTCGTTGCACGCCGCGCGATGCCGACCACGTAGAGATCGGCATCGAGCTCCCCGCCGACGCGCGCGATCTTCTCGATCACGTCCCCCTCGTTGCGGAGAACTGAGTGCGGCGTCGCGACGACGCCGCTGTCGCTGACCGCCACGCCGATGCGGCGCGCGCCGAAATCGATTCCCACGATGGACATCCGGCCGGGCATTCTATCGACGCTGTACAATCTCGCGAACCCGAGGTCTCGATGAAGAACTTCAATCTCGACGCCATTCTCGAGGCGATGCTGAAGATGTCCGACCGCGTGTCCGACCTCAACTTCTCGGTCGGACGGCCGCCGCAGGTCGAAATCGACGGCCAGCTCACACCGGTCAACTTTCCCGGCCTCCCCCGGCTCACGCCCTTTCAGACCGAGATGATCGTGATGTACATGCTGCGCGGCGACCGCGACCTGACGCGGACGCTGATGACGAACGGGTCGGTCGACCTCAGCTACTCGATCCCGCAGAAGACCCGGTTCCGGGTCAACATTTTCTCGCAGCGCGGGACGTATGCGATCGTCCTGCGCGTCATCCCCGAGGGAATCCCGTCGCTCGAATCGCTCGGCATGCCCGCGGAGCTGTACAACGTCGGCAAGTTGAAGAACGGCATCGTGCTCGTCACCGGACCGACCGGATCGGGCAAGTCGACGACGCTCGCCGCGATGATCCACCAGATCAACCAGGAGCACGCGTACCACATCATCACAGTCGAAGACCCCGTCGAGTACATGCACAAGCACCTGAAGTCGACCGTGAACCAGCGCGAGGTCGGCAGCGACACGAAGAACTTCGCGCTCGCCCTGCGCGCCGCGCTGCGCCAGGCGCCGAAGGTCATCCTGATCGGCGAGATGCGCGACGTGGAGACGATCGAGATCGCGATGGAAGCGGCCGAGACCGGCCACCTCGTTCTCTCGACGCTGCACACCATCGACGCCGCGAAGACCGTCGACCGCATCATCGGCGTCTTTCCCAAGGACCAGGAGCCGCAGATCCGCACCCGTTTCTCGCAGTCGTTCCGCTACGTCATCTCGCAGCGTCTTCTGCCGAAGATCGGCGGAGGGCGGGTGGCGGCGCTGGAGGTGCTGAAGTCGACCATGCGCACGCGCGATTACGTGCTGAAGGGGGAGACCGACGGACGCTCGCTCACGGACGCCATGCATGACGGCTCCGTCGACGGCATGCAGACGTTCGACGACGAGATCGAGAAGCTGTGGAACCACGGCGTGATCTCGAAGGAGATCGCGCTCGCGTACGCGACGAACCCGACCAACCTGGCGCTTCGTTTGACCGAAGAGCCGGAAGGCGCTCCGAAAACCGAGGACGAAGGCTCCATGCTTTCGATGCTGGAGTAGCCGCCATGATCAAGATCATCTGTACGTCATGTCAGAAGCCGCTCTCGCTGGACGAGACGAAGCTTCCGATGAAAGAGGTCACGTTCCCGTGTCCTGTCTGCAAGACGAAGCTGACGGTCGATCGCCGCAACCTGCCGGGTGCGGACGCGGCTCCGCCGGCCGAAGCCGCGATGGCCGAGATGCCGGACACCAGCCATCCGGATGACGAGGGCTTCGGCGCGAAGGCGGCCATCGTCGGCGCCGACTCGCCGGCGGTGCGGCAGGCACTCAAGCTGATCGGCTTCATGCCGCTCTACTTCGCGACGGCGCAGTCAGCGCGCGATTTCTTCAACCAGGAGTCTCCGCAGGTCATCGTCATCCATCCGGCGCAGATGACGCCGCCGCCGCTGCAGGACTTCGCGCCGATCATCTCGTTGTTGCCCGCCGACCGCCGCAAGACGTTCATGGTGCTGGTGGCGGAGGGCTTGCGTACGCTCGACGGCAACGCCGCGTTCCTGTACGGCGTCAATCTCGTCGTCGCGACGAAGGACCTGCCTCAGTTCTCGCAGATCTACCGCGACGCTCACGGCTATCACGAGCGGCTGTACGCCCAGGTGGGCGCCGTCGCCGGATCCGTTCACGCATAAAAAAAAGGCGCGCCATCGGCGCGCCTTCCAAAGACCTGCCGAAGCAGCTCTTACTGGGTCTGCATACCTTCCGGCCACTGCACGAACGAGCCCATCGAGTAAACGACGTCGCAGTCGAAGGCGTTCGTCTGCGTGCCCGAGGTGTACGTGCTGCTGTTGCTGGCGGCGTTGTCCTTGCCGAGCGAGCGGATGCCGTAAATCTGATTGTTCGACTGAGCGACGTAGTCGTACGGGTCGCCCCATCCGTCGTTCTTCGGGAGCGACTTGATGTAGGTCGGCGTCAGTTTGCCCACCATCGAGCTGTAGGTGACGCCGCCGTTGCCGAAGCTGATCGTCGACTGGCCGCCGGCCGCACCGTAGTTGTTCATGTCCGTCGCGCGCGCTTCCCACGCCGTCGCGATCGAACGGATGTCAGCCATCGATCTCTTCTGCTTCGACCGCTGCATGGCGGTGAGCAGGTTCGGGATCGCGATGGCCGCGAGGATGCCGATGATCGCCACGACGATCAGCAGCTCGATTAGGGTGAAGCCTTCTTGTTTCTTTGTCATTCACGTCCTCCTAGACGGACGCCTCAAGCGCAAGCGACATGCCGCGCCCGTGTCTGGAAGTAAATGACTACAGGTGTGTGATTTGGCTGAAAAGTGGCGGGTCATTTTCACCCATTCCTGCCACTTCTTTTACGAGGTTCCTGACAATTAGTGTCAGGGCGTCTCGAATGCCCATCTTCGAACGATTTCGCGTGTGAACGTCACACCCTGTTCGAACCAGTCCACCCTCACGCGTTCGTTGGGGCCGTGGATCCCGAGCGACTGAAAAAAGTCGAGCGGGAAGGGTTGCACGCCGTAGCACGCGATCCCGCAGGCGCGAAGGAACCGCGAGTCGGTCGTGGAGAACGGGAGGACCTCCGGTCCGGCGGGGGCGTGGTACTGCCGGGTGGCTGTCGACGCGATCAGGCGAAACAGCGTTGTGTCGGAAGCGGACGGAGGCGCGGGTCCCTGTTTCTGACGGACCTCACCGATCACCGCGCCGAACGGTTTCGCCATCCCCGTGAGCCACGTCATCCGCGCGTCGGGCTCCTCGTCCGGAAGGCTGCGCATCTGGACGCGCAGCTTGTAGCCGCCGCCAGTCGCCGGCGTGACGCCCGACATCCACATCGTGTTCATCATCATCTCGGCGTAATTGCTCGGGATGAGCCACCCTTTCTCGAGGCGCATGGTGGCGTCGATGTCCTGCAGCACCTCGCGGTTCTCGCGGCGCGTCGGCGCAATGGCGCTGAAGAACTCCCGCACCGCCGGCAGGATTCGCATCGTCTGTCGCGGCTGGATGTACGGCTCCAGCGTTCTGCGCAGCGCCAGAAGGTTGTCGCGCGACGGGGCCGCCAGATCGAGATCGACCATCTGTTTCGATCCGGTCTCGATGCCGAAGTAGACCATCGACTCCCGGCCCATTTCCGTGATGCCGCCTTCGTTGATTGCGTAGCGGACACCCTCGAAGACATCGGGCCGGTGGTCGAGGAGCCAGCGTGTGCCGAGGGCGCCGGCACGCTCTTCGTCGGCGACGGCGAGAAAGACGAGGTCGTGTTCGGGCACACGTCCGCTGCGAGCAATGTCGCAGAAGGCCTGCAGCTCGCAGATCGCGACGCCTTTCATGTCGGCGGTCCCGCGGCCGTACACCATGTTGATCATGATCGAGCCGGAGAAGGGGGGGCGGTCCCACTTCCCCGTCGGCGGCACGACGTCGATGTGATTGAGAAGCATCAGCGCGTCGCCCGGACGCTTCCCCTTGATCCTGGCGTAGAGACTCGCGCGTCCTGGCGCCGCTTCCATGATCTCCGCCTTCACGCCGACCTCCGCGAGCCGTTGCGCGAGGAAACGAGCTCCGTCGATCTCGCTGCCGGGAGGGTTGACGGTCTTGATTCTCACGTACTGTTCGAGCAGGAGGGTCGAAGGGGTGACGGGAGACGATTTCGGGATGTAGAGCATCGCATCCCGATCGCGGCGCATCCGGTTGCTGTACAGCCACGTTGCGACCGCGGCGGCCGCGATCGTCGCGATGACCACCAATGCGATGACCCGTTCGCGGGCTCGCGACGACGTCATCATTCCTCCGGTGGCACCGCCGGCTCGAGGTGCGTGCCGACCGCGTCGGCGACGACGTGCACGGGCTCCTCGTAGGCATCGAGCGGCACCGGCACTTCGTCTTCACGGCGTCCCGGCCGAACGCCGGTGAACACGAGCAAGAGCACGGTCAGCAGCGAGATCCCACCCCCAATCTTCACGAGCGGGTTCGAGTACTCCATGACGATGCGGTGCTTGCCTGCCGACACGTTGACGCCTTGATAGGCGATGTTCGTCACGACGGGCGTGACCGGCAGGCCGTCAATCGTCACGTGCCAGTACTTGTGCGGCGTGATGCTCATGACGAGAAAGCCCTGCCCGAAGCTCTCGACGTCGATGGTTGCGTCGTTCGCCGACTCCGTCACGTGCATCACGACTCCGCGCCCCGGCACGAAGGTCGGCCGGTTCATGAACGCCACGCGATCGGAGTAGTTGCCGCCGCTCAGTTTCTTCACGAGGTCGTTCCGGTCTTTCACCGGTACGATCTGATCGGCGAAGTAGTAGCGGGGATAGCGGGGCGCCGGCGTGACGCGCGACGGCAACGACCGCGTCCAGTCGTTCTTGTTGCGCGTCTTCTCCCGCTCGAAGACGTTGTACTCGACGCGATACCACGCGTTCGACATCGCCATGAACGGCACCCACCAGTCGGCGCGGCCCGAGCGCTTCACGTCCCAGATGCAGTCGACGAGGTCGATGGTCGGCAGGAGGTCGGTCTTGTCGTAGTCGCGTTCCAGCACCGTCTGGATGCCGGCTCCCGCCGGAGTCATCGGAAAGAGGCCGTTGCGAACGACCCAGTAGACGCCCGAGGCGGTCGAGAAGAACTTCTTCGCGATCTCTTCCTGGCCGTACCAGTCGCACTCGTGGAAGACGCGATAATCCAGGCGGTCCTTCGGAAACTGGGCCGCGAACGGCGGCGGCTGAAAGAATTTCCTCGGCTGTCTCGGATTGATCTCCTCCGCGATGGGCAGGATGTCCGCGAGCATGTAGATTGCGAGCGCCGCGAGCCAAACGTTCCTGCGCTTTGTTCGAACCGTCAGGAGCAGCGCGATCGCGCCGGCCGCTCGCGCCGCGGCGAGCGCCCAGTCGATCCGCGACGTCTGGATGATGAAGTTCGCGTTGCTGCCCGGCGTCAGCGCCCAGATCTTCGTCATCGCTTTCGCAAAGTACGGCGTGAAGCCAGCGACGACGACCAGCAGAGCGACCGCGAAGACCGCGGCAACGAAGCCGGTCGTCCCCTCGCGCACGTCGTCGTCGCCGTCCAGCATCCGCTGCAGCATCTGCGACGAGAAGAGGATCAGCGCGAAGATCCCCATCATCGCGAACTTCTCCGGATAGCGGAGCGAGGTGAGGACGTGGTGGTCGTAGAGGAAGCGCAGCAGCGGCGTATGGTCGCCCAGCGCGAAGAGGCAAGAGATGAAGACCACGAGCAGGACGAACCGTCCGCCGCGCGGCCGCGTGAACGCGCCGCCGATCGAGAGCGCGGTGACGAGCAGGCCGCAGTAGATGCTGAACAGGAAGGGCGATCCCATTCCCGTATAGAGCCCGCCGCCCCAGTACCACGTCACCTTGTCGATGGAGAGATGGCCGAGGATGTTTGGGAAGAGGAGCTCCGCGAACTTCGCCCACGGCATGCTCCAGGCGCTGACGAGATCGAACCCGAAAGGCCGGGAGCGCGCCGAATCGTGCAGGTGATCGATGGCCGGGAGGATCTGCGCGGCGCCGACGAGAAATCCGCAAAGCGAGATCGCCGCGATCCACCCCACGCGGCCGATCGACTTCACGATCCTCCGCGGCGTGTACCAGGCGCGGTAAAGCGCGTATAGGCCGAGGAGGACGCCGGTCTGCATGATCGTCGTCGGTTCGCCGACGAGGCACTCCACGCCCAGGAACAGCGCGGCGAGGCCGAAGTCGCGCCGGTTGCGGCGAAGCAGAAACCGCCGGGTGTAAAGGCACGTGAGCGGCAGCCACGCGGCGCAGAAGAGGATCGGCAGGAGGTTGATGTACGACATGTACAGGCCGCCGAGGCCCCATGCCGCGGCGCCGAATGCGGCGGCCACTTCGCCGAGGTCCATCGAGCGAAGGAGCGCGTACATGCCTATGAGGCCGATCCAGATGTGGATGAGGATGTGAAGGCGATAGCCGAAGTCGTAGCTCGGCAGGAGGATCAGCCAGGTGAGCGGATAGAAGACCTCGTGCTCCGGATTGGCGGCGATCGGCTGTCCGGCGGAGAAGAAGCGGTTCCAGTACGGAAACTCGCCGTGCAGGACGATGTCCCGCAGGATCTGCTTGGTCGGGTAGTAGTAGCGGGTGAGATCGCGGAGGTAGAAGTTGTTGACCCCGATCGCGACGTCCGCGAAGGCGAGGATGCTGACGGCGATCAGTAGCGCGACGACGACGACATCAGTTCGCTTCAAGCGGGCGCATTGTAGTGGGAACGCGATCCCTGAAGATCGGGTGAGACCAGATATGCTTCTTGTGCAGCTTGTAGAGCACCATCGTCTTCAGGATGGCGAAGCCGTAGCGCACCGAGCGCCAGAAGCCGATCTGCGACGCCTCGTCGAAGTAGCGCGTCTGGATGGGGACCTCGCGGATGAGCATGTGCTTGGCGACGCCCTGCGCGATGATTTCCGTGTCGAACACGAAGTCGTCCGAGTTCGCCTCGAAGTTGATCGACTCCAGGTAACGGCGCGTGTAGGCCCGGAAGCCGGAGTGGTACTCCGACAGGAAGACGTAAAACGTGGCGTTTTCGATGGCGGTGAGCGACAGGTTCGCGAAGTACTTCCACTTCGGCATCCCCCCCTCGATCGGCCGGCCGCCGAGCATGCGGGAGCCGAAGACCGCGTCGCACTCCCCGCGCTGCAGCGGCTCGACGAGGTGGGGAATGATGGTCGGATCGTACTGGTGGTCGGGATGCACCATGACCATGATGTCGGCGCCCATGTCGTCCATCGCCGTCCGGTAACAGGTCTTCTGGTTTCCGCCGTAGCCGCGGTTGATCTTGTGTTCGACGGTGCGAATGCCGAGCTGGCGCGAGAGCGCGACCGTGTTGTCCTTCGAGAGGTCGTCGACCAGCAGGATCTCGTCGACCCAGTCCTTCGGGATGTCGTCGTAGGTCGCCTTGAGCGTCTTCTCGGCGTTGTACGCCGGAAGTACGGCGACGACCTTTTTCTCGCGATGCGGCATCAGAGGCCTCTCTTCAACTGTTCGCTCTGCGCGACTCCCGCGGCATCGCAGGCGTCCGCGATCAACCGGTACGCCTCTTTCCGCTTTCCTTCGCGCATTCGAGGTAATACGCCGCTCGCGATGATTCCGTCGAAGAACCGTTTGCGGTCGATGTCCGTCGGGAGTGTCGCCTTGGCGGAGTCGCGCAACGATCCGAGCAGGTCATTGATTTCCGCGTACTCCGGGCCGACGGTGCGGTTGAGGTCCTCCTTCAGCGTCCGCGCGAGCGCCGGCGACTTTCCCGCGGTCGAGATCGCGATCTGGATGCCGTCCTTCTCGACGATGGCCGGGACGATGAACTCGCAGAGGTTCGTCACGTCGACGACGTTCACCGGGATCCGCAACGCCCGGGCGTCCGCCGCGACACGCTCGTTGACCGCCATGTCGTCCGTCGAGGCGATTACGATATGCGCGTCCTCGATGTCCGTCGTCTCATAGCGTTTGCGATGGATGGTCAATTGCCCCTTCCGCTCCCACTCCTCGAGTTCCGACGTGACCTCCGGCGAGACGATCGTCACCTTCGCGCCATAGCGCATCACCGTCTCCGCCTTGCGCGTGCAGACCTCCCCCCCTCCGATGATCACGACGTTGCGATTCTCGATGTCGAGGAAGATGGGGTAGTAGGGGAAGTGCTTCGCCATCAGTAGATCGGGAAGCGATCGCACAGCTGTTTTACTTCCGACTTCGCCTGCGCGGACACCGCGGCATCGCCTCTTGCGTCGAGGACGCGTGCGATGAGGTTGGCGATCGTCTTCATCTCCGCCTCGCGCAGGCCGCGCGTGGTGACGGCGGGTGTTCCGATGCGGAGGCCGGAAGCGACCATAGGCTTCTGCGTGTCGAACGGAATGGTGTTCTTGTTGACGGTGATATTCGCCGCCTCGAGGAAGTTCTGGCCGTCCTTCCCCGTGATCCCCTTCGAGAAGACGTCGGTCATGAAGAGGTGGTTGTCGGTGCCGCCGCTGACGATGCGGAAGCCGTTCTCGCCAACCGCCTGAGCGAGCGCCTTGGCGTTCCGGATGATCTGGGTCTGGTATTCCTTGAACTCGGGCGAGAGCGCCTCCTGGAACGCCACCGCCTTCGCCGCGATGATGTGGACCAGCGGGCCTCCCTGCACGCCAGGGAAAACGCTGCGATCGAGGTCCTTCGCGTACTGCTCCTTGCAGAGCACGAGGCCTGCGCGCGGTCCGCGTAGCGTCTTGTGCGTCGTCGTCGTCACGAAGTCGGCGTACGGAACGGGGGATGGGTGGTTGCCGGTGACCACCAGCCCGGCGATGTGCGCGATGTCCGCCATCATCAGCGAGCCCGCGCTGTCGGCGATCTCGCGAATGCGTTTGAAGTCGATCACCCGCGAGTAGGCGCTCGCGCCGCAGATGATCATCCGCGGCTTCTCGGCCTCGGCGAGCTTCTGCATCTCGTCGTAGTCGATCAGCTCGTCCTCTTTCCGGACGTGATACGCGACGACCTTGAAGTCGCGTCCGGAGTACGACAGCGGATGTCCATGCGTCAGATGGCCGCCGTGCGAGAGATCCATCCCCATGATGGTGTCGCCCGGCTTCAGCATCGCGAAGTAGACCGACATGTTGGCCTGTGAGCCGGAGTGCGGCTGTACGTTCGCGTGCTCCGCCCCGAAGAGTTTCTTCGCGCGCTCGATGGCGATGGTCTCGACGATGTCGGTCGGCCCGCACCCCCCGTAGTACCGCTTCCCGGGATACCCCTCGGCGTACTTATTCGTGAAGACCGATCCCATGGCGGTGAGGACGGCGCGGGAGACGTGATTCTCCGACGCGATCAGCTCGAGCGTGTCGTTTTGCCGCCGCGTCTCCAGCGCGATCGCGTCGGCGATCTGCGGGTCGACGTCTGCGAGAGAGCGGTCGAGGAACTCATGTCCCATCGCCGCGGAACCACGTTCGGCATTGATCGTCGTCATGCGGCGATCTTATCGAAAAAGCGCAGTGCCGCGCCCGCGAGGTAGAGCGATCCGGTAACAACGATGGAGCGCTCTCCCGAGGCGAGCGCAGCCCGGAAAGCCTCCTCGGGATCGGGGATCGCGGTCACTCCTGGAAACGAGTCCGCACGCACTGAGCGCGGGGGGTACGGCTCGGTGGTAATGATCCGATCGAAGAGGGGGAACAATCGCCCGGCGACCGCCTGCACGTCCTTGTCGCTCATGATGCCGAAGACGAGTAGGCGCGGCCTCGGGATGTTCGCTTCAATGAACGGCGCCGTCTGTTCGACCGCATGCGGATTGTGCCCGCCGTCGACCCAGATCTCCTTCTCGCCGACGCGCAGGCATTCGAGGCGCCCCCGCCAACGCGTGCCCTTCACTCCCGCTTCGATGGCGCGCTCGTCGATGCCGAGCGCTCTCGCGGTTGCGACCGCGAGCGCGGCGTTGCGCCGCTGGAACGCGCCTGCGAGCGGTGTGTCGTGCTCGTCGTGAACCTCAACGACTCGGTTGCCGAACTTCGCGGCGCGGCGTCGAAGAACGCGCAGCACGCGCTCGTCGTCGTTCGACGTCAGGACGATCGCACCGCGATGGATGATGCCTGCCTTCTCGAATGCTATCTTCGCGATCGTCTCGCCGAGGAACTCCTGGTGGTCGAGACCGACGGGGGTGATCACCGACGCGAGCGGCTTGACGACGTTGGTCGCGTCGAGACGGCCGCCCATGCCCACTTCGAGCACCGCGAGCTCGCATCGGCCGTGCGCGAACGCGACGAACGCGATGAGGGTGAGGGCCTCGAAGTAGGTGGGGACGATGCCGGCGCGACCTGCCGCCGCCTGCAGCTTTTCAATCGATCGGTCGAGGAGATCGGGATCGATCATCGCCCCGTCGATGCCCCAACGCTCTCGGATGTCGACGAGATGCGGCGAGATGTAGAAACCGGTGCGGACGCCCGAAGCGCGGGAGATCGACTCGATCATCGCGGCGGTCGAGCCTTTCCCGTTCGTTCCCGCGACGATGATCGAGCGATACGCCCGCTCCGGATGCTTCAACTCCCGCAGCAGCGCCCGCATGCGCGCCAGCCCCGGGCGAATGCCGGAGCCCTGCAGGGCGTCGAGCCACTGCAGCGGCGTCACTTGCCGGCGAAGATCCGCAGAAAGCGCGCGACGGCCGGCTTCATCTCGCTGCGCGGCGTGATGAGGTCGACCATGCCGTGCTCGACGAGGAACTCGGCGCGCTGGAAGCCTTCCGGGAGCGTCTGCCGGATGGTCTGCTCGATGACGCGCGGTCCGGCGAAGCCGATGAGCGCTTTCGGCTCGGCGATGTTCAAGTCTCCCAGCATTGCGTACGACGCGGTGACTCCGCCGGTGGTCGGGTCGGTCAGGATCGAGATGTAGGGAAGACTGGCTTCAGACAGGCGAGCCAGCGCCGCGGAGATCTTCGCCATCTGCATCAGCGACAGAATCCCCTCCTGCATGCGCGCCCCGCCCGAGCAGGAGACGATGAGCAGCGGCTCTTTCTTATCGAGTGCCCGCTCGGCCGCGATCGTGATCTTTTCGCCGACCACCGACCCCATCGAGCCGCCCATGAAGGCGTACTCCATGGCGCACACGACCACCGGAGCGCCTTCGAGCTTCCCCTCGGCGCAGAGGACCGCATCTCCCTTGCCTGCCCGGTTTTCGTAGACCTTCAGCCGGTCGCGGTAGCGCTTGTTGTCGCGAAACTCGAGTGGGTCCGCCGAGCGGATGTCGGACGCGAATTCCTTGTACTTGCCGTCGTCGAAGAGGATGTCGAAACGCTCGCGCGCCGAGATCCGGAAGTGGTATCCGCACTTCGGACAGACGCTGAGGTTCGCCTCGACCTCTTTCCGGTAGACGATCTCTTTGCACTCGTCGCACTTGACCCACAACCCTTCCGGGATCGCGGTCTGTTTGTCGGGGGAGAGCTCTCGCGGCTTCTTTTCCTTGCGGAACCACGCCATTGCGCCGCGACTCTACTCACTCGCTGCTGCCGCCGCAACAGCCAGCGCCGCGAGCGGAGTGAGCAGCACGCGTTCGGCCGATACCGCGATCCAGAACTCGAGGTTCGCGTCGGCGTGCATGTAGAAGAAGACGATGTAGGCGAGGGAGCCGGCTGCGACGAGCAGCGGCAACGCGGCGCGCTTCAGTTGTTTGGCGAGAGCGATCGGAAGGAGGACGGCAAGCCATGGCAGGTAGTACGCGTGGTAGCTCGCACTTCTCACGATAGCGCCGAGCGCCTCGGGCGACCAGACGAGCGGCGTCGTGCCTCGGGCATAGGAGTCGATCATTCCGTGCATGCGCGCGAACGCGATCGAACTGCCGAGGAGGATCGCCGGCGTGACGGCAATCCCGATCGCGCGGAGCGGACGGCGCGAGACGATCGCATACGCGACGATCGCGACCACCGCGAACGCCGCCCCTTCTACCTTCGTCATGGCCGCTCCGGCGAGTGCGATGGAAGCGAGAAGCGGCGCGTCGAGGAACGTGAGCGCCGAAAGCGCCGCGACCTCGAAGAAGATCAACATCGGATCGGCCGCCCCAGCGGCGAGCGCCTGTGCGTAGCCGAATGCGAGCAAAGCCGCCATCAGCACGCCGCCTCGCCCCGGTACGAGGAGCGCTGTAAGTCCGAGGAGCAGCGCGGTGAGCAGCAGCGGCCCCCAGTAGCTGAATCCCCCCGCAAGCATCGCGGCCCACGCGTAGGCCAGGGGAACGAGTGGCGGGTAGTCCGGATGCATCAAGAAGTGCTCCGGCGCCTTCAAGAACGCGAGGTCGATCCCGCCCGCCGCCGCAAACCGCACCGCCTTCGGCCCCCAGAAGTACAGCAGATCCGCGCACGTCTCGCGCGCCGTAAGTACGCCGTACGCGGTGAGGAGGGCGAAAGCGACGATCGTCGCGAGACGCGCGCCCCTCACCCGGCCTTCGGCCACCCTCTCCCGGAGGGAGAGGGACAAGAGCGACAAATACATCTCCCTCTCCCCGCGGGAGAGGGTGGCGCGAAGCGCCGGGTGAGGGGCGCGCACCCACGCAAAGCAAGCAACGAGAACTGCCAAAATCAGCAGAACCCACGCGTTCCAATGCATACCAAGAGCACTCGCCCAGAACATCGCGGTCGTAACGCAGACGACCGCCACGGCGAACGCATACGCGACCCTCATCGCACGTCGATCACGTAATCGCCTCGGCCGTGCACGACCACCTGATCCGGCAGCAGGGCGATCGCGGTGAGGTAATGCGGCGTGTCGTCAGGAATGACCGAGACCCGCGCGCCGCGCGGGATCGTCTTCACTGCGCGCTGCAGCGCGAGGATCTCTCGATGCACCTCATGTTCGCGAGGTCCGAGGTGATCGACGATCGTGGCCGGCCGCTGAAAGTACGGGCCGCCGCCTCGCTTCAGGCGCACGATCGTCGCTCCGGCGAGAAGGACGCAGGCAGCGACGATGACGGCGCGCTGCACGCGTCAGATCTCGCGGAAGATATACGGCCGGAGGACGTCGAGATTCTCGTCGAGCTTCTTGGCGTCGAGATACCGCAGCGTCGCGGCGACGGACGAGAGCAGCGAGTTGCCGTCCTGGGGCGTGTAGCAGAAACCGACCACGCGCCGCGACGTTGGCATGGCGAGCGTCGAGAGCGGCATCACCGTCTGCGAGAGGATGCGTCCGTAGTAGCCGTGATCGCGCCCGAACGAGAAGATCTGGTTGACCGACCGCTTCGTCGTAACCGCCACGCGAGGATTGTTGCGCAGCGACGCCCGCACTTCCTCGAGCGTCGTGTCGAACCCAAGATCGAGCGTGAACCAGAGCGTGTGCATGTACTGCGTATTGATCTTGATCGCCGAGGAGAAGAGATTCAGGCGATCGCCGGTGCTCTGGAAGAGGTGGTACGCGTCGCGCGCGTGATGCGTCCCGAACTCCGGGTCATCGTGCTTGCCGGCCTGCGGCGATGCGAGGAACGCCTTCGCGTCCGACACGTCATTCGCGCGGCGCATGCAGACGAACTGGCCGTGGTCGAGGCTGATCTTGCCGGTCTTGTCCGACGCGATCGTCTTCACCAGCACGGAGATGTTGTGCGTGTTGCACGACACGATCTGCACGTACTTCTCGTCGGGGCTTTGCACATGGTCGTTGATGCCGAGGGCGAATGGCTTTCCGAACCCGAACTCCGATCCCTGCGCCAGGAAGGCCTTCGGCCCTTTGATGCGCTGGTAGCAGGTGACCTTGTTCTCGTTGCCGGCCGGGGTGCAGTCGACGACCACCGTCGCGCGCTGGACCGCCTCGTCCGCGTCGTAAGAGACGCGGTGACCGAGGCGCGCGAAATCGTCGCGCGCCTGCTCATCGGCGGCAAGACGAGCGCCGCGGCTCAGGAGCGAGTTGATCATGGCGCGGTCGTCGGCGTTGGGCGTCCGCTTGTGGAACGTCACCTCGTCGATGCCCCACTTCTCCTTGAAGTCGCAGAACATCGCGATGAGCGGCTCCCCGATAGTTCCCGTCCCGACGACATGAACGACGTTCTTGTTCGGCATGCGAGAGAGGATTGTATCGGACGAGGTTGCCGGGGTGTGAGGTTCCGTCAGCGAGCGGGGAGGTAGGCAGGACGCCTCGGTGCGCTCGCTGTACTCGCGATCATCGCGTTCGGCATACTGCGGTTGGTGAAGGTTCGTGAAGTCATCACCGAGATCGAGAGCGATGGAATACATCGTCATTTTCGAAGAGGGAGATACCTCAATCGGGGCGTACGTACCGGACCTCCCAGGTTGTGTCGCTGTCGGTGAAACGATGGGTGAGGTTGCTCAACTGATCAAGGAAGCGATGGAGCTTCACATCGAAAGCCTTCGAGAAAATGGCGAGCCGATTCCTCAGCCGCATTCGTTCGCAGAACGAGTCGCTGTCTAGCAACGCGAAGTCTGCCGAATCGCCTCGTGAAGTAGACTCCCGCCCCCATGGCGACCGGGAAATCCGACTCCGGCGAGAAGCTGATCGCCTCGAACAAGAAGGCGTTCCACGACTACCACGTCCTCGACAAATTCGAGGCGGGGATGGAGCTCACGGGCACGGAGGTCAAGTCATTGCGCGACAGGGGGGCGACGCTGAAGGACAGCTACGTCGTCTTCAAGTCGGGCGAGGCGTTCCTGTTCGGCGCGCACATCTCGCCGTACACGCACGGGAACCGGGAGAACCACGATCCTGAGCGGACGCGGAGGCTTCTCCTCCACCGGCGCGAGATCGAAAAGCTCGAGGCGCAGGTGGTCGAAAAGGGCCTCACCATCGTTCCGTTGCGCCTCTACTTCAAAGGCGGCCGTGTGAAGGCCGAGATAGCCGTCGTCCGCGGCAAGAAGCTGTACGACAAGCGCGAGACGGAGAAAAAACGCGAGGCGGATCGCGAGACGGCAATCGCGATGAAGAGGGCGCGGGGGTAGTGGTCGGTGGCCAGTAGCCGGTGGCCGGTGGCCGGTGGCCGGATTTTACTGGCAACCGGCAACCGGCAACCCGCAACCGGCAACCGGCAACCGGCTACCGGCTCCCGGCCACTGTGTCTTTTCCGCCACACTCATGACGCTCCCGCACCACACAATCCCAATAAATCCGGTAACACTTGCGAAAGACGTAATTGACTCAGCGGAAAGCACGTTACGTGTGATTCGGCAACCTCTGCCGTACGTGGCACTTACCCTGCTCAAGGGCCGTGCAGGACATGTACGTACAACGCGCCACAGTCAAGTCAAACGTCAGCATTGCCGGCATCGGGTTGCACTCCGGCATCTACACCACCGTCGAACTTCGGCCTGCACCAGCCGGAAGCGGCATCACCTTCGTCCGCGCCGATCTTGACGGCCTCCGTATTCCGGCGCTCCAGGCGTCGACGACCGCGCTCGACTACGCGACGACGGTCGGCAAAGACGACGTCTCGGTCGGCACCGTCGAGCATCTCCTGGCCGCGATCGTCGCCTGCGGCGTCACCGACATCGACATCCTGATCGACGGCCCTGAAGTCCCCATCATCGACGGTAGCGCGCTCCCTTTCATGCATCTGATCGACGCTGCCGGCATTCGGAAGCTCGGCTCCGACGTCCGCGTCCTTCGCCTCCGCGAGCCGATCGAGATCGTCGACGGCACCAAGAGCATCCGCATCAATCCAGCCAATCGCCTCAGCATCAAATACAAGATCGAGTTCGACCATGCTGTGATCGGACGCCAGTCCGTTCACTTCGATTTCCAGCACGAAAACTTCCTGCGCAAGATCGCGCCGGCGCGCACGTTCGGCTTCCTCAAGGACGTCGAGAAGATGCGAGCCGCCGGCCTGGCGCGCGGCGGTTCAGTGGAAAACGCGGTCGTCCTCGACGACCGCGGCGTCATGAACGGGCCGCTCCGTTTCCGCGATGAGTTCGTCCGCCACAAGGTCCTCGATCTGATCGGCGACCTCGCGCTGATCGGGCGTCCGATCGTCGGCGAGATCGTCGCCGTGCGCGGCGGTCACGCCCTCCACTCCCGCTTCGTCGAGAAGATTCTGGCGGTCGCCGAGGAGATGGAAGAGTCGTTCGACGGCGCCACGACTTCCGAGCCGGCGGGAAGCTTCGCGTAACCCCAAGCGTTCGTTGGTGTGGTAAAAAAGCCACACACACGTGCGAACTCTCGTCTTCACACTGACTTTCGCGCTCTTTGGGAGCGCTCTTTCGGCTCAGGAACCTGATCCCGACATCCGGAATCTCTCCGCGGTGGCGAATGCCGGCCAGGTCTCCGTTCGCTTCAACCTGAAGAACGGTTTCGCCGATCACGACTTCCTCCGCGAGCTCCAGAGCGGACTTCCGACGAGCTTCAGCTACATCGTCGAGATCTTCCACGACCGTCCGCGCTGGTGGGATGAAGGGATCTCGCGCACGCGCATCGAAGTCGTGGCGACTTTCAACTCGGTCACGCGCGAATACCTGCTGAACTACCGCCGCGACCGGAAGCTTGTCCGCTCGGAGACGTTCAGCGATCTGGAGTCCCTCGAACATCGGATGACGTCGATCGAGGAGCCGAACCTCTTCCCGATCGGTGAGCGCCGCCCCTACAAGCTGAAAGTTCGCGTGAAGGCGGACTTCGGCCGCCGCTTCCTCTTCTACATCGTCCCGTCGTCCAACTCGACGCGCTGGCGGGAAGTACGCGTCGCCTCTGAAAGCAAGCCGTGAAAGCGCGCGAGCTCGTCGACCGCTATCGCAAAGACCCGCGCGTCATCGTCACGGTGCCGCTGCTCGTGCTCGCGGCGACCTCGCTCGTCTACTACGTCATGCAGCGCGCGAAGGAGCTCTCTCCTGAAGCGCTCAGCAACCGCCTCCTCCTCTTCGTCCTCTGGAACATCAACGTCCTCCTGATCCTCGGCATCCTCTTCGTGCTGCTGCGCGGCATCGTGAAGCTGGTGCTCGATCAGCGGCGCGGCCTGATCGGCTCGCGTTTCCGGACGAAGCTCGTCGTGACCTACGTCGCGACCTCGCTGTTGCCGATCCTCCTGCTCTTCCTCGTCGCGACCGACCTGCTCAACATCTCGATCGACCGTTGGTTCAACACGCCGGTGCGCAAGATCCTGAAGAACGGCGACGCGATCGCGCAGATGGCGCAGGACCAATCAGGCTCCATCGCCGCCGGCGCCGCGCGCGAGATCGCGTCGACGCCGGCGATCGCCGACGCCGGCCGCATGGACGCCGTGATGCTGCACGTCCGTGACTTTCACAACGTCGACGTCGTCGGGCTGTACCGGAGCGGCGTGCTGGTGAAGTCGTTCGCCGATCCGCGCGCGCCGATCCAGGAGCTCCCCGAGCCGCCGCAGCGCTTCTTCGACGAGGTGGCGGAGAAGGGGAGCGCGATGAAGATCGACGTCGCGGCGAGCGGGAAATGGATCCGCTCGGCGACGCGCGTCGGCAATGGCGCCGAGGCGGCGGTGGCGGGGGTGTTCATCCCGAACACCATGAGCCACCTGCTCGACGAATCGATCGTCGCGCATCAGGATTTCCAACAACTCGACTCGCAGCGGCAGACTCTGAAGGCATCGCAGACATCACTTTTCCTCGCCGTCACGCTCGCGATCCTCTTCGGCACGCTCTGGACGTCGATCTACGCCTCGCGCCGCATCACGGTGCCGATCAAGGCGCTCGCGGAGGCGACCGACCGGCTCGCGGAAGGCGGGTATGGCCATCGCGTCGAGGTCGTGGCGACGGACGAAGTCGGACGCCTGATCGAGTCGTTCAACGACATGTCGGCGCAGCTCGCGAGCCAGCGGACGGCGCTCACGCAGACGAACCAGCGCCTCGACAGCGAGCGCGCGTTCATGATGACCGTGCTCGAAGGCGTGGCCACCGGCATCCTCGCGTTCAACGACGAGCTGAGCCTCCTCAGCATCAATCGCGCGGCGGTGGCGATGCTCGACTTGGAGACGAAGCCCGCGCGACGATGCGACCTACGCGAGCTGCTCGTCGGCGATCTCGCGCCGCTCGCGGATGCGATCGGGGAGATGACGTCGCCGCGCACGTCGCGGCCGCGCGAGGTGACGCTGATTCGCGGCGGCGAGCTTCGCTATCTCGAGCTCTCCATCGCGCGGCTCGGCGACCTCGGGTGGGTCCTAGCCATCGAAGACTCGACGCAGCTCATGCAGGCGCAGAAACTCGCGGCGTGGAACGAGGCGGCGCGGCGCATCGCGCACGAGATCAAGAACCCGCTGACGCCGATCCAGCTCTCCGCCGAGCGCATCGCAAAGAAGTACAAGAACGAGCCGGCTATCGAAGAAGGGTGCCGCACGATCGTCAACGAAGTCGGCCAGCTCAAACGAATGGTCGACGAGTTCGCGCGCTTCGCCCGCATGCCGGCCGTACATCTCGAACATGCGCCGCTCGCCCAGAATCTCCAGCAGGCCGCGAGCCTGTATTGCGACGTGAAGCCCGGCGTGAGCGTCGCCGTCGATGCCGATCCGGAGATCTCGCTGCTGATGGACCCGGAGCAGATCCGCCGGGCCGTCGGCAACCTGCTGAAGAACGCCGTCGAAGCGACCGACACCGGCGAGATTCGCGTCTCTGCCCGCCGCAACGCGCAGCGCGTGGTCATCGAAGTCGCCGATCCCGGCCGCGGCGTCGCGGACCGCGACAAAGAGAAGCTCTTCCTCCCATACTTTTCCACCAAGGGCCGTGGCACGGGCCTCGGCCTCGCCATCGTGCACCGCATCGTCCGCGATCACGACGGCCACATCACCGTTCACGACAACCAACCGCGCGGGACGCGGTTCCACATCGAGTTACCCGCATAAATGGCCAAAATCCTCATCATCGACGACGAACAATCGATCCGCGTGACCCTCGCGAACATCCTCGAGGACGAAGGGCACAAGACCGTATTGTGCGAGTCCGGCGAGGAGGCGATCGCGCACTTCGCGCGCGACGAATACGACCTCGCGATCCTCGACCTCTGGCTTCCCGGCATCGACGGGATGAGCGTCCTGGAGCGGATGCGCAGCAGCAACGCCCCTCCCGTCATCGTCATCTCCGGCCACGGCAACGTCGACACTGCCGTCCGCGCCACGCGCCTCGGCGCGTACGACTTCCTCGAAAAGCCGCTCTCGCTTGAACGCGTCCTGCTGACGGTCAACCACGCGCTCAGCGACAGCAAGCTGCGCGAGCAGGTGCGCGACCTGCGGCGCCAGTTCACGCTCGAAGAACTGCTCATCGGCGAGAGCGACCCGATGAAGAAGCTCGACCAGCAGATCCGCAGCGCCGCGGCCGCCGCCTCGCGCGTCCTCATCACAGGCGAGAACGGAAGTGGCAAGGAGATTGTCGCGCGGACCCTCCATCGCCTCTCGCCGCGCGCCGACCAGCAATTCGTCGACGTCAACTGCGCCGCGATCCCCGAAGAGTTGATCGAGTCAGAGCTGTTCGGCCATCGCAAGGGGGCGTTCACTGGCGCGATCGACGACCGGAAGGGGAAGTTCGAGCTCGCCGACTCCGGCACGCTCTTCCTCGACGAGATCGGCGACATGAGCCTCAAGACGCAGGCGAAAGTGCTGCGCGTGCTGCAGGAGCAGACCTTCCAGCGCGTCGGCGGCCAGCAGACGATCAAAGTCGACGTCCGCGTGATCGCCGCGACGAACAAGGACCTCGAGTCCGAGATCGGCAACGGCTCGTTCCGCAGCGATCTCTACTACCGCCTCAACGTCATCCCGATCGACGTCCCGCCGCTCCGTGCCCGCGGCGACGACATCGTTCTCCTCGCCGAGCACTTCCTCCGCCGTTTCGCCGCCGAGACCGGCGCGCCGCGCAAGAAGCTGTCGAGCGGCGCCGGATCGAAGCTGCGCGGCTACTCGTGGCCCGGCAACGTCCGCGAGCTGCGGAACATGATCGAGCGCCTCGCCATCCTCCTCCCAGGCGACACCATCGAAGCGGAGGACATCCACCTCGGCGCCCGCAACGACGCGACCGCGACCGCCATCGGGCCGCACCTGACGCTGAAGGAAGCGCGCGCCGAGTTCGAGAAGCAGTACATCCTCTCCCGCCTCCGCGAGTTCGCCGGCAACATCAGCCGCACCGCCGACGCCCTCGGCATGGAGCGCTCCAACCTCCACCGCAAGCTCCACGCGTACGGAATTCGAGTCGAGCGTCCGTGATCGGGCTAAATGTGGCAGGCAACGAATGGAAGACGCTCCCTCCGGCGCCGCTATGGCTCGTCGCGCCACACCCCTCCATCTCCCTCTCCCTCGGGGAGAGGGTGGCGCGAAGCGCCGGGTGAGGGGCGTGCGTCTCGCCCTAAACCGGAATTCGGACTCGGTGTCTCCCGTTACTCCGCCTTGACTGCACCGGAGGGTTTCACTACCCTTCGCGAGCTTCATCCAAGCGGGCATAACTCAGTTGGTAGAGTGCAACCTTGCCAAGGTTGATGTCGCCGGTTCGAGTCCGGTTGCCCGCTCCAACCTTTCTTCTACTCTTGCCCAGCAACCGACTACAGCAGGATCAATCCATACCTTTCGTAGTGTCGAAGATCGCGATCGTGCGTGATGAGCGGTACATCGTGATCGAGGCAGATTTGCGCGATGAGCGCATCGGCGATTTTGGATTTGTGGCCCGCGCGGATTACATGCGCGAGCAACTGGCCCGCCCGAACCCAGTAGCCTTCCGTGATTTCGAGCAGAGGCAAACCGGTGAGCACCGGCGCAGTCTCTTCACTGGACCGATCGCTCAAGATCTAGGTGAGTACGACAGGCGGCAGAACCACGCTCCGATGCTCGATCGCCTCCATGACAGAGGTAACGTCGGCACCCGTTGCGCCTGAAAGGAAACGCCGAAGAGAGCTCGTATCGACAGCAATCACCGACGATCATTCCGCATCGTGGTGAGCGTCGTGGAGAACTTTACTTTCCCGCGCAGCCGAGCCAGTTTCTCGTACGCATCGGTGGCGGCGAGAATCTGGAGACCACGCCGGACCGTCCCTGTCACACCACCCTCGCGCGCTTGCTTCTGCGCGCGCCTCAGCAGGTTCTCATCGACTTCCACGGTGATCTTTCGAGCTTGGCCATGCTGGTGACAATACCAGCATCTGTACTGGTCGTATACGGGGTTGACGTCGCGTGTTTTGGGAGCCCGCGACGACATCATGGCCGACCGTTTGTTCCTCCAGCCTTTTTCCTTTCTGGAGAATCTGTTAGTTATCGCGTCATGAAAACCCTCGGTATCGTCGCCCACAGCGCCGAAGGCGCGGCGCTCTGTTTCCTGACGGCATGCCGTGAAGGCAGCGCCATCCTTGGCCCGTACATGCATCCGACGATCGTGATGAGCGCGGTGCCGATGGCGCTCAGCATGGAAGGGTGGCTGACGGGCGATCATGCGGCGGTTGCCAAGCATCTCGCCGAGGGCGTGCGACGCGTGGCGGATACCGGCGCGGACTTCTATGTCTGTCCTGACAACACGGCGCACATCGTTTTGGAGAAGATCGCGGCGGAGTTGCCGATCCCGGGGCTGCATATCGCGGACGTGGTCTGCCGTGAGATCGAGATCCACGGGTGGAAGCGAGTTGGCCTCCTCGGGACGAAGTGGACGATGACCGGTCCTGTCTATGCTGTGGCGCTCGAGAAGCGCGGGTTAGAGCAACTCGTGCCGGACGAAGAGACGCGCGAGAGGCTGAACGGCGCGATCTTCGACGAGCTGTGCCTTGGCAACTTCAGTGGCTCCGCGACCGGGCAGTTCGTCGATGCGATCGACGAGCTCCGGTTGCGCGGCGCGGAATGCGTGATCCTCGGTTGCACGGAGATTCCGCTGGTCATCAACGAGGGGAACTCGTCTCTGCCGATCCTCGACTCGACACGGCTGCTTGCCAGGTACGCGGTGGCCGAGGCGGTGAGCGAGCGTCCGATCGCGATTCGCGCCGGATGGCTCTGAGCGCGGCCGCGTCAACTCGGCGCCTCAGTGTGGCGACGGCAATCCTGCTGGCTGGTCTCACGTTCGCGGCCGGTCGTTGCATGGGACACGCTCTTACGCCTCACCGCTCCGCCGGTTTGTCTCAATATGACGAGGCCGCGTCGCACTCCGGCGCGGCCGTGTCGCACTCCGACAAGCTCAGCGTCGCACTGCGGCGCGCCCGCGTCGCACTCCGACCAGACCCGCGTCGCACGACAACGAGCTCCGCGTCGCACTGCCGCATGCCCGCGTCGCACGACGACGAGCTCCGCGTCGCACTGGGACATGCTCGCGTCGCACGACGACGAGCTCCGCGTCGCACTGCGACAAGCTCCGAGTCGCACTGCGACGCGCCTGCGAAGCACTGCGACGTGCCAGCGTGGCACTGCGACAAGCTCCACGTCGCCCTGTGACGGCCCAGCGAAGCACTGCGACAGGCCCAGCGAAGCACTGCTACAAGCTGCGCGAAGCACTGCGACGCGCCTGCGTCGCGCTGCGACATGCCCCGCGAAGCTCTGCGACATCTCCCGCGAAGCACTGCGACGCGCCTGCGTCACACTGCGACATGCCCCGCGAAGCACTGCGACATCTCGCGCGAAGCACTGCGACGCGCCTGCGAAGCACTGCGACATGCCCCGCGAAGCACTGCGACATCTCCCGCGAAGCACTGCGTCGCGCCTGCGAAGAACTGCGACATGCCGCGCGAAGCCCTGCTACATGTCCCGCGACGCCCTGCGACACGTCACGCAACACCCTGTGACAAGCCCGCGACGCCCTGTGACAAGCCCGCGACGCCCCGCGACAAGCCCGCGACGCATTGCGTAACGCTCTGCGCTGTAATCAGAAACCGGCGCGAAATGTGCGTCGGGTGGCAAGCGCAGATGAAGCCGATCGTTCTCGCCCTCTCGCTCCTCGCCTCATCCGTTTCCGCCCATGCTCCTCTCCCTCGGCCCGATCACGTCGTGATCGTGATCGAGGAGAACAAGAGCTACTCCGATGTCATCGGATCGAAGAACGCGCCGTATCTGAACGCCCTCGCGAGACGCGGCGCGGTGCTGAGCAACTTCATGGCGGCGCATCATCCGAGCCAGCCGAATTACATCGACTTCTTCGCCGGCTCGCCCCTCGGCGTCTGCGATGACACTTGCGTGCTGACGCCGTTCACCGCCCCCAACCTCGGGGCGGCGCTGCTGGCAACCCCTGGCCGTTCATTCGCCGGCTTCGCCGAAGACTTGCCGAAGAAGCCGGTGTGCGATCTGAACGGATTCGCGAAACGGCATTGCCCCTGGATGGACTTCACGAACGTGCCGGCGTCGGCGACGGCGGACTTCTCGAAGTTCCCGAAAGACTTCCGGAAGCTGCCGACGGTCAGCATCGTGATTCCGAATCTGACGCACGACATGCACGACGGCAAGTTAGTTCCGGCCGAAGTGAAGGCGGGGGATCGGTGGATGCGCGCGAGGCTCGGGAGTTATGCGCGTTGGGCGCAGACGCACAACAGCCTTCTGATCGTGACTTGGGACGAGGACAGCAACGAGAAGTACAGGATCCAGTGTCCCGCATCTCTGATCAACACTACCCCGCCTGCCAACCAGATCCCGACAATCATCGCCGGGCAGCATGTGAAACGCGGGAGCCGTTCCGACACCGCGTACTCTCACCACGACCTGTTGCGGACGATCCTCGACATGTACGGCATCGCGCCGTTCGCGGGGGCGGCGAGCGCAAACGACATCACCGGAATCTGGCAGTAGTCACGCCCGCCATCGCCAGGGGTGCGAGGCGTCGGCCATCGGACGGAAGGCGTCGGGGAAGTGCTCGATGACGAAGCGGCGGCCGTTCCAGAAGAGGGAGAGGATGTCGTATCGGATCTGGAGGGCGGGGAAGCGGACGACGTACTGCTCGCCGAGGCGGATGAGCTGCTCGCGCTTGCGGCGGTCGACCGACTCGTGGCCGGCGCCGGCGGCGAGGCTCTGGCGCGTTTTCACCTCGCAGATGACGAGCGTGCGTCGGCGGCGGACGACGAGATCGACTTCGCCGCGCTTCGAGCGGGCGTTGCGGTCGACGATGCGGTAGCCGCGGAGGCGGTAGAACCAGGCAGCACGGCGTTCGCCGCGGCGTCCGAGCTCGCGCGGATCGATCCGACGGTTCGGTTCAACGCCGATGGAAGTGCCTCTCGATGTCGATGTGCTTGATGTCGACGATGACCGGACGTCCGTGCGGACAGGCGAAGGGATTCGACGAGGCGAGCAGCTCCGAGACGACGCGCGCCATCTCTTCGCCCGAGAGCGGCCGGTGCACTTTGATCGCCGCCTGGCAGGCGAGGGACGCGCAGACTTTCTCGCGCACACGCGTGACGTGCGACGACTTCTCCTCGAGCGAGGCGTCGATCAGTTTCTGAAGAAAGCCGTCGACGTCCTTCTGCACCAGCTCCGGCGGGACGGCGGAGATGGCGAAGGCGTTGCCGGAGAAACGTTCGATCTCGAAGCCGACGGCGTGCAGCTCATCGAGATGCGATTCGAGCACCGCACTCTCCGCTGCGCCGCGCTCGTAGAGGATCGGTGTGAGGAGGTGCTGCGTCGAGGGGGCGTGGGCCTCGATCCGCGCGAGGTAACGGTCGTAGAGCACGCGCTCGTGTGCGACATGCTGATCGACGAGGCGCAAGCCTCCCGGCGTGTCGAGAAGGATGTAGCTGAGACGGTACTGGCCGATGATCCGGCCCTGCAGGCCGCCGAGTTGCGGCTCGGGCTCGACCATCGTCGCGATCTGCTGGGCCGGGGGCTGGATGACAGGACGTTGTTGGAAGAGGGGGAAGAACTCGACTCCAGCGCCGCCGGATCTTTCCGGATAGAACAGCGGCGGCGAGGGCGCCGCCGCCCCACTGAGAGCCGGCGGTTGAAGAAGACCGCCCCCTTCCTCGGCGCCGCCGAGGCCTTCTTTGATCCCGCGCTCGACGGCGACGTGCACTTGCGACGACTCGCGGAAGCGGACTTCCGTCTTCGCCGGATGCACGTTCACGTCGACCAGTTCCGGATCGATCTCGACGAAGAGGACGACCGCGGGGTGGCCCTCAAAGTCGAACGCGTCGGTGGCGCGTGAGACGGCGTGCGTCAGGACGCGATCCCTCACGAGCCGTCCGTTGACGAAGAAGTACTGATTGCGCCGCGAGCCGAAGCGGAGTCCGCGCGTGACGAACCCTCCCGCCCGCGCCGCACCGATCTCCTTCTCGAATTCCTCGAGGTGCTCCTCGGCCTCGTTTCCGATGACCTGGACCACCCGTTCGCGCGTCGACCGCGCGGGAGCCAGGTCGAGGACGACGCGGCCGTTGTGCTCGAGGCGGAAGGCGTGCGATGGGAGTGACAGTGCGTACGATGAGACGACCGTGACGATCGAGCGGAACTCCGCGTCGGCGCTGCGGAGGAACTTGCGCCGCGCGGGAACGTTCTCGAACAGCTCGCGGACGCTGATCGTCGTGCCGCGGTCGCGGGCGGCGGGGCGTGCGGTCCGTTCGCCGGTCATCGGGTCGATGGAGATCTCGAGGGCGTGCTCGCTCACGCCGTCGAATGTCGTCATCGTGAAGCGGGAGACGCTGGCGATCGAGGGGAGCGCCTCGCCGCGGAAGCCGAGGGTGCGGACGCGGGTCAGGTCGTCGAAGTCGCGGATTTTCGAGGTGGCGTGGCGTTCGATGGCGAGCGTGGCGTCGTCGTCCGACATCCCGCTGCCATCGTCGCGGACTTCGATGAGCTTCTTGCCGCCGGCTTCGAGGATCACGTCGATGGTCCGGGCGCCCGCGTCGATGGCGTTTTCGACCAGCTCCTTGACGACCGAGGCCGGCCGTTCGACCACCTCGCCCGCCGCAATCTGGTTGATCAGTTCTGTGGCGAGGAGGCGGACGGCGGGCATCGCGGCATTTTAGGCCCGTGGCCTCCAGTCTGGCCGGCTCTTTGCTGCGTTCGCCAGTATGGCGCGGCGTGTCGGAGCGATCTTTGGGATGGCGATCGTGATCGGTTTGGCGCTCGTTCTAGTTTGGCGTGTTCAGCAGCACAGCGCCGATGTCCCCAACGCCCGCGACCTCACGACCGTATCAGTGACCGCGGGCGAAAAAATTACGCTCCGGCTGAGCTAAGTCATTGACGAATGACAGGTCCGCTCCTTGGCACGCCGGATGCTCTATATAGCAAGCGTGGACACAAATAAGACAAAACTCCAACTGATTGCCGCGATCTTCGCGGTGGTCCTCATCGCACCGGCAGCGTGGGCCGTTCAGCCGGATTCCAAAGACGTGACGTCGATGTTTGCAAACAGCGGCATCGCCCTTGACGGTTTACGAGCGGTGGACGTCGGAGGAATCCTCGTTCTTCGCGGAACGGCGACCGATCAGACGCAGGCTGAGGCCGTCAGCGCGTATGCGAAGACCCTCGGCTACACGCGAATCGCGAACCTCGTCCGTGTCGACGCGGCGGTTGACGATGCCGCGATCGAGCGGAGCGTCGAGCGTCAGATCGCCCTGGCGGGTGGACTCGACGGTTGCAGCATCAAAGTGAATTCAAAAAGCGGCGCCGTTCACGTGACTGGAACGGTGCAGCACGAACTGCAAAAAGACTACGCCGTGCAAGTCATTCGCAATGTCGACGGTGTGAAGTCGGTCCAGTCGGACCTGCAGCGTTTCTGAGTCGTCACTCTCCTACACACATTTCATCGGGGCAGACGAGCGCAGGCGGCAACGCCTGCGCTCCTTTTTTTTTCCGCCCTACCGAACGGTGCGGATGAAGAAGCGCAACGTCCCGCCTTTCATCCCGTCCGGCGCGTGTACGGTATGAGCGTACAGAACGCTGAGGATGACGTCGTACTCGCGGACAGTCAGTCCCGACTCGAACCCCAGGCCGGCGTCGACGACGGTGCTGTTCGACTTCACGAGGGAGCGGTAGTCGAAGCCGAAGCTGCCCGCCCCCGCGTACGCCACGCCGTACATGGTGTTCCAGTGCGCGCCGAAGGTGTTGTGGTCGCGGTTCCGAAAGATGGGGACGAAGTATTCGTTCGTCTCGTGTACCTCGTGCGTCCCCTCGGTGTCGATGCTGTCTTTGATCGAGCGCAGAGCCTCGCGGCCACCCAATGCGAAGAGCTCGTACCGCGGCACCGTGTACAACGAGTACGTTGGGACCGGATCGATGACGCCGTCGCCGTCGAGATCGCGGGGGACCGGCGCGGGGCTGACGGTGCCTTTGGTCGGGAAGAAGCCGACATGCAGGCGTGAGACGAAGAACGTCGTCTCCGTCGGGTCGAAACGTTTCAGAGCTTCCGCCTCGACTTTCGTGTAGCGATAGTCGCCGGTGCCGACGCGCGCCGACTCGGTGATCGCGGCGGCGAGGCCGAACTTCTGTGGGCCGAGATCGCGGAAGGCGGTGAGGACCGGAACGATGCGTCCGCGCGACTCGCCGACGATTCCGTTCATCCGTTCGTCGAACTGCGTCCCGTACTGGTAGCCGACTTTCGTGTAGATGTTGTTCTTCCGGTTGTCGGGATCTTCGGTGTTGCCGAACGTGAGGCGGTCGTCCTGGAGCAGCCAGTAGTAGCGGTTGTTGTAGTCACGCGGGATTTCGAAGAGGAGCAGGCCGCCGCGCACGCGCTCGAACTCGCCGGTGTTGTGGTGGCCGAGGTTCGGGAAGTTGATCGAGTCGAAGATGCCGAGGCGATAGGTGAAGTTCTTCGCGTAGTACTTGTAGCGAAGGAACGTGGAGATGTCGCCGTTGACGAACTTGTAGTCGATCTGCGACTCGAACAGGACGTTCTTGATCAACTTCCGCAGCCGGATGCTCGCCTGCCCTTCCGGGAGGTAGACGTTGACGGCCGGCAGCGAGTCGCGGCGGTCGTACGCGCTGCTCGCCGCTCGCGAGAGTGTTGCCGGCTCCTGCGTCGTCGGAGCGGGAGTTGGAGCAGGAGGCGGGACCGGTTCCGTCGTCGGTACCGGTTCAGGAACCGGCGCCGGCTGCGGCTCGGGTGGAGGCACCGGTATGACTTGAGGCAACGGCACCGGCTGTGTTTGCGTCTGCGGGAAAGCGGACACCGACACGATCAGAAGAGCGGAGAGGGTGAGCGCCAGACGAAATCGCATGAGAGTCAGCTATGGTAAGCTTTTGGACCTGAAGTGTTTAGGGAAACGTTTGTCGACCTGGTCTGGCACATGATTTGTAAGGGCGCGGCCATATAGTTTTGCGGCTGATGACCGTGTGATTTCAGGAGGTGTGATTTTGTTGCGTCTCAGGCATCGACTCTTATTCCCGATTCTTTTGTTGTGTTTAGCAGTGCCGGTGGCGTTCGCGCAGACCGACACGACGATGACCACGACCACCACGATGGACATCACTCACGATGACCAGTTGCGGCTCGTGGCGCCGTCGAGCAGTGGTCAAACGGGGCTGTTTGAGACGGTGACCGCCGATACGCTGCATCACGGCGACATGTCCTTCGGTATTTATTACCAGGGGTATCGCTTGGAGGCAGCAGAAGCGCCCGACTCGCTGCAGATCATCGGATCCCGCTCCCGCGACGTGATGAGCTACAGCCTCACGCGTCTCTCCGCGTCCCTCGGCTACGGCCTGACGGACCGGTGGGAAGTCTCCGTGATGGCGCCGTGGGATCGCATCAAGAACAACGGCGGCGATCGCGTCGGCTTCGTCAACGGCTACCTATATCAGGGCCGGTTCAGCGACAGTGGCATGGGCGACGTTCGCCTGGCTACGAAGTTCGGCCTGACCGACCCGATGGCGTCGTCGCGCTTCGCCCTCTCGCTGTTCGCCGATCTCCCGACCGGCGACAAGAACAGCGGCATCACCACCGGGAGCGCTAACTTCGGCGGCGGTCTGCATTGGACCAGCGGCCAGTTCACTCTCGCCGGCACCTACACGATCGTGGGCGACCGCAGCGCCAGCAACAGCAACTACCTCGGCGCGAAGGTCTCGAACTCGAACGTGGCCGGCATCGACGTCGGCTGGAACCACCCGGTCGGCTGGTGGCACACCACGAACTGGATCACCGAGGCCAATGGTCGCTTCTACAGCGGCGGCGATTTCACGCCGAAGTCGCCCGTGTTCCTCGTCACCGGTCTTCGCCACTGGTTCGGAACCAGCGGCTGGGCCATCAACCTCGGCGCCCGCTGGAACGCGGCGAAGTTCAGCCACGACAGCAGCGAGTGCAAGGTCACCGAGCTTTCGGATTGCGGCCTCTCCGCTCTCGCCGGGCTGACGTTCGCGCCGATGCACATCACGGCGCCTCCTCCGCCTCCTCCTCCGCCGGTGGTCGTTCCGCCGCCCCCGCCGCCTCCTCCGGCGCCTACGCCTGTTCCGCCGCCCGAGCCGCCGCCGGTCGCTCCGCCGCACCAGCCGACCGAGCTGCGCACGGATGAGATCCACTTCGAGGCCGGCTCCGCACGTCTGACGAACATCGCGAAGGCGATCCTCGACGACGTGGCGCTCCGGATGAAGAACGAGCCGACGTCCACCGCGATCGTCATTGGATACACCGACGACAAGGAGAACACCGGTCCGGGTCAGGATCTCGACCGCCGCCGCGCTGAAGCGGTACGCGACTATCTCGTCACACGCCACGGAATCGATCCGTCGCGTATCACCGTCGAAGGCCGCGATGCTCGCGAGCCGGTCGGCGACAACAGCACGGCGGAAGGTCGCCTGCGCAATCGTCGCGTCGTGATTCGCCTGATCATTCCGTAACTTTCAACGAAGTCGATGTGGAAAAGCCCCGCGCAGTTTGCGGGGCTTTTCTTTTGCACCGAGGCCACTCTCATGAAGTATTCGGTCACCGCTGTCGTGCTGCTGGCGGCATGTGCGTCGGCACCGCAGCCCCAGACGACACAGCCGCAGGGACAGCCCCAGCCGCAACCGGCAGTTCATTCACCGAACGCTCTGACGCCGGTGAGCAATGCGAAGTCGATCGCCGAGCCACGCATTCGCGTCGGGATGCTCAGCGATCAGGCGAGCGTGAAGTTCCCGCGCATCGACGGCGGCTACTTTTTGGTCGGCGACAACGGCGCCTCGACGCTCCGCCGCGGCTTCACGGCGGACGCTCCGATGAAGACTCCGCTCGCGATGCATTACGCGGTACAGGTGGTCTCGTACTCCGACAAGCCGACGGCCGACGCGCTCGCGGCGAAGTTGCGCACGGAGTCGGGTCAGCGCGTTGACGAGATCTTCGATCCGTCAGCGGCAAACGGCGGCGTCTATCGCATCTTCGCCGGCGAGCTTTCCGACGGAGCGGCGGCCATCGCGTTACGAGAACAGCTCGTGCAGCGCGGCTATCCGAAGGACATGCTGATCGCGCACCGGCCGTCCGATCAGCAATTCGAGAAGAAGATCGAGATCACGGACGACGAGGGCGACCACTACACGATCACGACCGCGTCGCTGCTGGTGATGCCGCAGACGGGGAACACGATCGCGATCGGGGAGAAGCAGTACCGTACCGCCGCGCGTCTCTTCATCAATGTGCGCGGCCAGTTCAACGTCATCAACGAGCTGAGTATGGAGGACTACCTCCGCGGCGTCGTGCCGGCGGAGATGGGGCCGAAGGTTTTCGACGAAGTCGAGGCGTTGAAGGCGCAGGCGATCGCGGCGCGCACGTACGCGGTCCGCAATCTCGGCCAGTTCCGCGTCGAAGGTTTCGACATCTGTCCCGGTCCCGCGTGTCAGGCATACCTCGGCTACACCGGCGAGGACCCCCTCTCGACTCAGGCGGTCGAACAGACGGCGGGCCTGGTGATGACGTACGAAGGGCGGCCGGTCGACGCGCTCTACACCGCGACCTGCGGCGGCGAGACGAGCGACGTGAACACGATGTTTCCGACCCGGAACGAGCCGTACCTGAAGCGGACGCGCTGCGTGGAGCTCGACATGCTGTCGGTCGCGGGCCGCGCCGACAGCGGGATGCTCAGCGAGATGCAGATGAACGCACGTGTCTTCGCGGCGCTTGCGGGAATTGCCGAGAGTGGGTCGTGGAGCGCACGAGACGTTGTGAACGCGGTCTCGGCCGTGTTCCCGAGTACCGCTGCGCCGCCGGCCTCTTCGCGGCGCGGCGACGTGCTTCGGTACCTCGCCGACGCGATCCATGCGTCCGCGTATGCGAGCACGCTCACGCTCCCCGAGGACCGCAAATACTTCTTCCCTCAGCGCGGCGCGCCGGATGACGTGGTGCATCTCGCGGCTGCGTTCCTCGTGAAGTACGGCCTCTGGCCCGCGCAGGAGATCGACAAGGTCGATCTCAATGCCGCGATGCCGCGCGACGAGCTGTTCGCGATTCTCAACGCGTGGCTGCGCAAGCACGACCTGCTGAACGACGTCACAGGAAAGATCGCCTCCGTCGATGGCCGGCGTATGTCGCTGAAGGCCGAGGAGAAGCTCACCGCTTACAACCTGCCGGCGAACATCCCGATCTTCCGCCGTCTCGGCGACCGTTTCGAGGAGTACGCGAACGTTCCGGTGATGATCGGCGACCGTGCGGTGATCCAGTTGAACGCCAAGCGCGTTCCGGTTTCGGTGATCGTGGTAGCGAACTACGACGGCGCGTCGTTCGACCGCACCTCGAGCTTCGCGAACTGGACGCGCAGCTATCGCGCCGATGAGCTCGCGGCGTCGATCAACAAACGCTTTCCGATCCAGCAGCTCGTCGACCTGCGCCCCGTCACAGTCGATGCCTCGCAGCGCGTCGCGGAGCTCGAGTACACGGCCGAGGGCGGCCGGAAATTCACGGCGAAAGGGCTGCCGATCCGCTGGTCGCTCAACGTTCCCGACAACCTCTTCGTGATCGAAAAGACGAAGGATCCCGACGGGATGGACCGCTACACGTTCTACGGCAAAGGGTGGGGCCACGGTGTCGGCATGTGCCAGGTCGGCGCATACGGGATGGCGTTCCGCGGGTGGAAGTACGACCGGATCCTGAAGCACTACTACACCGGCATCGAGATCGTGCCGATGGCGAGCGTGTCGCCGGCGCCCGCGCCCCCATCGCCCCCGGCAACCACGCCGTGATGTGTGGGGCCGGCTCTCAGCCGGCCCATGGTGCGGCTGAGAGCCGCACCCACACACAAGGCAGTTACGGCTCGCTGCCGAAAACGAGCGTCGCCAGCGCGACGAGGATGCGCCGGTCGACGGTGTCGGCCGTAACCTCGAGGACGTCGACGTCGCCGTGCGCATCGGGGCGGCGCACGATCCGGGCGACTTCGCGCGGTGCGAAGACGAGCATGTTCGCTTCGTAGCGGTGGCTGAACTTCCCCGCGAGCTTGCGCAGCAACGCGCGGGAGAGCGACTCTTCGATCGCGTAGCCCACTCCCGCGATCTCCCAGCGATTGCGGCCGAGGCGTGAAAGGAACGACTTGCGCAGGATGCCGAGCGATGCGGCCTCCGCCGTAACCACCGCGAACGTCACGCTCGGAAAGCTGCTGCGCGACTTCTGCGTGATGGTCAGCGCAGGGGAGGAGTCGTTGAAGAGCGTCACGTTGGTCGGCGGCACGAGAGCGACGATCACCATCGCGAAGAAGGTGCTGAGCACCAGCGCCGCGATCGCGGTGAGGACGTTCTGTTCCGTGAGCAGAAAGAACGTCGCCGCAATGCCGGCCACCATCACGATCGAAGCGATCAGCG
>DASXHZ010000058.1:0-142497 GCA_036488085.1 Thermoanaerobaculia bacterium | reverse complement strand
TTTCGAGGTTACGGGGTTTCGAGACTTCGTAACCTCGTAACCCCGTAACCTCGAAACCCCGTAACCCGCTTCACAGCGTTTTCAATTGCTCCTTCGGATACGCCCGCGCATCCACTTTCCCGTGCGCCTCGGCGATCTTGCCGTTCTCGTCGATCACGTACGCGATCCGGCGCGCGTACTCGTCTTTCGACGAGTCGGCGGCGCCGTATGCGATGCCGATCTTGCGGTCGGTGTCGCAGAGGAGCGGGAAAGGAAAGTCATTCTTCTTCGCGAACTTCGCGTTGTCCTCGACGCTGTCGAAGCTGACGCCGACGATCTTCGCGTTCTTCTCGTCGTACTCCGCCGTGAGGTCCCGGAACCCGGAACCCTCGGCCGTTCAGCCTCCGGTATCGGCCTTCGGATAGAACCAGAGCACGAGCTTCTTGCCGCGGAAGTCGCCGAGCTTCACGCGATTTCCGTTGTGATCGACCGCCTCGAAATCAGGCGCGGGATCGCCTACATTCAGCATCTTTCCACCTCCGAAAAGGTTCTTCGCAACATACCGCAAGCCGCCGGCCAGTGACATATCACTTCATCCATTCGAACACTTGGTAGTGCTCGCCGTCCATGCCGAGGCGAGTGTAGACCTGCTGCGCGCGGGTGTTGCGGCGGTCGACGTAGAGACGGATGCCGCGAACCGACTCCTCGGCGTGTGCCAGGCGCTTCACGTGCTCGTACAGACCGGCGTAGACCCGCTGTCCGCGCATCTCGGGAATGACGTAGACGCTCTGGATCCACCAGACCATGCCGTTGCGCCAGTCGCTCCACTCATAGGTGAGAAGAAGTGAGGCGCCGACGCGGCCGTTGGCGTCCGCGACGTAGTAACGCCCGAGCGACGGATCGGCGACCACCGCGGCAACGCCTTTCGTACAGATGGCGCGATCGAGCGCGAAGTCTTCCGTCTCGAGCGCCATCGCGATCTGGAAATCGACGATGACGTCGCGATCGGATGGCTGTGCGGTGCGATAGATGACGTTCTGATCCATTTTGCTAGGCTGCGGGCAGTCTAATGGTCCACGACACCCGGCGCGCGCTCATTTTCATGACGCTCTCCGCCATCTGCTTCGGCATCATGGCGTTTGCGGCGAAGCTCGCCTCGGCGCAACTCACCGGACCGCAGGTTGCGTGCGTCCGTTTCGCGTCGGGGCTGGTCCCCTGCCTGCTGATTCCGCGCTACCGGCACCTCGCTTTCCAGTTCCAACGCACCGATCTCCTGGCGATCCGCGGCTTCTTCGGAGGCTGCGCCGTGCTGCTCTACTTCATCGCAATCGCCCACATCAACGTCGGCGTCGCGACGCTCCTGAACTACACGGCGCCGATCTACAGCGGGATCTTTTCGGTCCTCTTCATCGGCGAACGGATCAGCGCCAAGGTGCTCCTGCCGCTGCCGATTGCGCTCGCCGGCGTTTACTTCGTGGTCCATGCGCACGCCCGGCCGGGCGACATCCTCGGCTTCGGGCGCTGGGAGCTGTTCGGCGTCGCCTCCGCGATTTGCAGCGGCTGCGCCGTGACGGCGATCCGCGCCGCGCGCCGCTCCGAGAACTCATGGTCGGTCTACATGAGCTTCAACCTGCTCGGCTTCTTCGTCTGCATCCCCTTCTCGTTCCCGTGGCACATGCCGCACGGGAGCGAAGTCGCCTCGCTCGCGGCGACCGCCCTCTTCGCCATCGGCGCACAACTGCTGATGACGTTCTCGCTGCGCTGGGTCGACGCCATGACGGTCGGCGTCATCTCGCAGCTCGCGGTCATCGTCTCGATGTTCCTCGGTACGATGTTGCTTCACGAGACGATTCCGCCGATGGCCGCCGGCGGCGCCTTGCTCACAATCGGCGGCGTCCTCGGCGTCGTCTACGTGACGACGCTGACGAAACGCGTCGCCGCCATCGGCGAAGTCGCGCCGGAGTCGTAGCGCTGCCAACTTATCGAGCGCGCGGCGTATGAAGGGACACGTGCGATCCAGGTCGTCGACGTGCGCGACTATCTCTGACCTGGATCTCCAACGTTCACCGCGGCTGGAAGCGAATCGTCAGCTCGAACCAGGTGTCAACCGCGTTGCCGTGGAGCGAGCCGGGGGCAAAGCGCCAATGCTGTAGCGCGTCGAGCGCCGGCGCGTTGAACGCCGCGAAGGAGCTGGCGACGACCTCCGCGTCGCGGATATTGCCGTTCTTGTCGATGATGCATTTCAGGACGACGGTGCCGCCCATCCGCGCCACTAGAGTTGCACGCGGATAAACCGGCTCGACGCGGTAAAGGACGACCGCGGGCTTCACGTCGGCGCCCGGGTGAAAGACGGTGTCGGGGACGGGGGTCGTGTCCACGGACTGTTGGTCCGTGCCGACGCTATTCACATCGCCCTTGCCGGTGCCGGTGCCCGGACCGATTGCGGTGCTGGTCGCGGGAGCGAGGTCGCTCGACGCTGCCTGCGGTACGTTCGGAATCACGTCCGGGATGTGCGCCGGGGTCAACGTCGCCGGCACCGTGGCGGCGTGCGGCACGACATTCGGGAGAGTCGCCGCGGCATGCTGCTGCGCCGGCTGCGGCGCCGCCTGATGAGGCGCGGCGGGCGGAGGCGGCGGCGCGGCCTGCTGGAAGAACACCTGGTACTCATGCGGCGGCGCCTTCGGAAACGACAAGGAGCTGAGGCTCGCGGCGATCACCGCGATGACGACCAGCGAGTGGGCGACGAGCGAGACGGAGAGCAGGCTGAAACGACGTTCCGCCACGCGAGCACGAACGACCGAGGTCTCGAACATGACTACCTCCTTGCGACGTTGGAGGAGACGCCGGCGTGGATAGAAACCGCGGCGTGAAACGAACGGGTGAACATGAGTCCACACTTCAATCTTTGACCCTACCTACCAGGACTACCGGGTCAACAACAGACCTCGCGCGTGTCGCCTGACCCACACGTAACAACAAACTCTCTTCATTTTCAGTCACTTACGTTCCGTCACAGTTTGGCAACGGCATTGCCTTTAGGCGCCCAACTCGACAAAAGGACGGACAGATGAAGAGATTCACGCTCTATATCCTCGCGCTCATGATGGCGCTGCCGGCGTTGGCAGCGAGCAGCAACAGTCACAAACGGAACGTCGACGACAATGACACCGTCGCGATTCCGGGCAACGTGCATCCGAACGCACGTCCGCAGAACGACGTCGGCCCGACCGACATGAACCTGCGCTACGACCGGATGATCCTCGTGCTCAACCCGCGTCAGAATTCGAAGGATCGACCCGACGTGCTGCTCGCGCAGCTTTACGATCCGAATTCGCCGCAGTATCACAACTGGCTGACGCCGCACGACTACGCCAAGCGTTTCGGCATCAGCGACGACGATCTCGCTGACGTGACGGCGTGGCTGCAGCGCCGCGGCTTCACGATCGATGAGGTAGGCGGCGGCCGGATGTGGATCAACTTCAGCGGCACCGTCGGCCAGGTGGAGCGCGCGTTCAAGACGCAGATCCACGACTTCAAGGTCAACGGGCGAAACTACCACGCGAACGTGAGCGACCCGCAGGTCCCGCGCGCCCTCGTCGACGTCGTCGGCGGCGTGGTCACGTTGCACAACTTTCCGAAGCAGTCGCTCAGCGTGAACCGCCATCCGGTCTCGATGCCGGAGTACACGTCGGGCACGTCGCATTACATCGCGCCGGCCGACTTCTCCACGATCTACAACACCAATCCTCTCTACTCCTCCGGCATCAACGGCAGCGGGCAGACAGTCGCGATCGTCGGACGCACCGATATCGCGCTGGCCGACGTGCAGTACTTCCGCAGCTTCTTCGGCCTTCCGGCGAACGATCCGCAGTTCGTCCACAACGGTACCGACCCGGGCAACCTCGGCGGCGGTGAAGAGGGTGAAGCGGACCTCGACGTCGAGTGGTCGGGCGCGGTCGCTCCGAATGCGACCATCAAGTTCGTCGTCTCCGCCTCGACGCAGACCACGGACGGCGTCGACCTCTCCGCGCAGTACATCGTCAACAACAACCTCGCTCCCGCCATGAGCACGAGCTTCGGCCAGTGCGAGTCGTCGATGGGAACGACCGAGAACACCTTCTACAACAACCTCTGGTCGCAGGCGGCCTCGCAAGGCATCAGCGCCTTCGTCTCCTCCGGCGACGCCGGCGCCGCGGGATGCAACGGCGGCAGCGACACGAGCGGCAGCGGGAAAGCGGTCAGCGGTCTCGCCTCGACGCCGTACAACATCGCGGTCGGCGGAGCGCAGTTCAACGACACCGCCTCTCCGTCGACCTACTGGAACTCCACCAACAACTCGTCCAATCAGAGCTCCGCGAAGAGCTACATCCCGGAGATCGCGTGGAACGAGAGCGGAAACGTCAGCGGCGGCTCCGGCCTCTGGGCCTCGGCCGGCGGCGTCTCCACCGTCTACGCGAAACCGTCGTGGCAGGTATGCGTCGGCGTACCGGCGGACGGCAAGCGCGACGTTCCTGACGTCTCCCTCACGGCCGCGGGACACGACGGCTATCTCGTGATCCAGGGACACACCTCGTCCGTTTCCGGTCTCGGCGCGGTCGGCGGCACCTCCGCCTCCTCGCCGTCGTTCGCCGGCCTCATGGCGCTCGTCGTCCAGAAGACGGGCGCGCGCCAGGGCAACGCGAACACGAAGTTCTATGCGCTCGCGAATGCGCAGTACGCCAGCGGCGGGACGGTCATGTTCCATGACGTCACGTCGGGCAACAACAGCGTCCCGGGCGTCACCGGCTTCACCTGCGGCACCGGCTATGACGCCGTCACCGGCGTCGGCACCGTCGACGCGAACTCGATGGTCAACAACTGGAACGGCAGCTCGTCGGACTTCTCGATCTCCGCATCGCCGACTGCCGTCTCGATCGCGCAGGGTCTCTCGGGCTCGTCGTCGATCACGACCGCCATCTCCGGCTCGTTCAACAACGCCATCTCGCTGAGTGCGACCGGCGCGCCCGCCGGAACGACGGTCTCCTTCTCCCCCACTTCGATCGCGGCGCCGGGCAACGGCTCGTCGACGATGACGATCACGGTCGGCTCCACGACCGCAACCGGCAGCTACACGATCACGGCGACCGGCACCGGCGGCTCGACGTCGCACAACGCCACCGTTTCGCTCACCGTCACGCCGTCGGGCGGCGGCGGATCGCTCTTCAGCGACGGCTTCGAATCGAGCGGCTGGTCGACTGCCCAGGTTTCGGGCACGGCCGGCGCGTGGACGCTCGTCACCTCCAGTCTGCATCCGAGCATCAGCGCGCACGGCGGCACGCACTGGGCCGACTTCAACTCGTACACGTCAGCGGCGGGCAGTCAGACGCGCATCTACCGCAGCACGTCGTTTGCGATTCCGAGCTCGGTCACGAGCGCGACGCTGACGTTCTGGGTGTATCACGAGACCGGCTACTCAACTGACAACGACCAGGTGCAGGCGCAGGTATCGACGAATGGCTCGACCTGGTCGAACGTCGGCAGCGCCGTGTCGCGCTACAACGGCTCGACCGGCTGGGCGCAGGCAACGGTCGATCTGAGCGCCTACAAGGGCCAGAGCGTGTATCTCGGCTTCCTCGGCATCAGCGCCTACGGCAACGACGAATACGTCGACGACGTCACGGTAACCACGTCCGGCAGCGGCGGCGACACCACGCCGCCGACCACGTCGATCACCGCTCCAACCAGCGGCGCGACGGTCAGCGCCACGACCACCGTCAACGCGACCGCGTCGGACAACGTCGGCGTGACGAAGGTCGAGTTCTACCTCGACGGCGCCCTGCAGTCGACCGACACCACGTCTCCGTACTCCTGGAGCTGGAACACCACCGCATCGACGAACGGCTCCCACACGCTGCAGTCGAAGGCGTACGACGCCGCCGGCAACGTCGGCTCGTCGACCTCCATCAGCGTCACTGTCTCCAACAGCACGGGCGACACGACGCCGCCGACCACCTCGATCACGGCGCCGACGAGCGGCGCGACCGTCAGCGCGACGACCACCGTCAGCGCGAGCGCGTCCGACAACGTCGGCGTGACGAAGGTCGAGTTCTACCTCGACGGCGCCCTGCAGTCGACCGACACGACTTCGCCGTACTCCTGGAGCTGGAACACCACCACATCCGCCAACGGCTCCCACTCGCTGCAGTCGAAGGCGTACGACGCCGCCGGCAACGTCGGCTCGTCGACGTCGATCAGCGTCACCGTCTCCAACTCGACCGGCAGCCAGCAGCTCCTCGGCAATCCGGGCTTCGAGAACGGCTCGACGAACACCGCGCCGTGGACCACTTCATCAGGCGTCGTCGACAGCTCGACCTCGGAACCGGCGCACGGCGGTACGTGGAAGGCGTGGATGGACGGCTACGGCTCAGCCCACACCGACTCCATCGTGCAGACCGTCGCAATTCCGTCGACCGTCAGCACCGCGACGCTCGCATTCTGGCTGCACATCGACACGGCCGAGACGACGACCACCGTCGCGTACGACACCCTCAAGGTCCAGATCCGCAACTCGTCAGGAACGGTGCTCGCGACGCTCGCGACGTACTCGAACCTGAACAAGAACACCGGCTATGCGCAGAAGTCCTTCGACGTCTCCGCGTACAAAGGCCAGACGATCCAGGTTTACCTCGTCGGCACCGAAGACACGTCCGCACAGACGTCCTTCGTCGTCGACGATTTCACCCTCAACGTGCAGTAAAGCCTCTTTCTCCTCGAGCGATAAGGGAGCCTCGTGAAAACGAGGCTCCCTTTTTTATTGCGCGATCCCTGGCATGACCTGGATCGTGGAGACGGGCAGATTGTTCGTCGTCGACACCGAACCGAGGATCGAAGCGAACGTGAGGCTCGGCTGGTCGACCGTGACGATGACGTACGCGAGACTGCTCAGACCTGAGGAGGGGTCCAGCGGCGCACACGCGTTCGACGTCTCCGGGATCCCGAATCCGTTGAACTGTTCCGCGATGTTGGGACCGATCACCACGTTGCGCGTCTCGGTGATTGCACCGTCGCATGCCCGATGAACCTCGATGGTTGCCGACGCGATATCCGAGCCGGCGTTGTAGATCGCGACATTGATGTGGCCTGCAACGTCGCCGATCGAGAGGCCGCGGATGACCTGTCGCTGGCTCGCGGGAACGAGCGCACGGAATACCGGAAGCTGCGTCTTCCCGTTCTGCTGGAGGAAGAGAATCGGCCCTCGACAAACGATGCTCCCGCCACCGACGGCAACCCCGAGCGGCATTTCGGAGTCGACGAGGATTGACGGCGGCGCGGTGGCATGAATGATCCACATCGGCGCCGCGGTGGCCGGCTCCCACGGAATCCCGATGGCCTGCCGTAACGACGCCGCACGGCCTGGCGCGACGTGAAAGGACGTTAGCAAATAGGTGGGTAGCGCGCCATTGGAGACACCGGCGAGCGTCACGACCTGATCGTCAGCGCCGAGGTTGTAGAAGATCGCATCGGCATCCCAGAAGAAATTCGAGCAGCCGTTGAACGTTTGGCCGGGACTATTCATCTCGATGAGGTAGTAGTCGTCTGCGAGGGCGGGAATCGCGAGAAGAAGCACGAAGGCGAGAGAGAGCCGTTTGAACATACCTCCGTCTACGCAACTTCGGCGACAATCGTACGGGCGGGGCCTCGTTTTGCACTCAGCGGGCTGATGCCTCCGAGCGAAGAAGAAAAAGAGGAAGCCGAGGAACGATCGGCGCCGACCGGCACCGTCGTCTACGAGGCGATCTACAGCGAAGGCGAGAGCGAGCTGGAACGCTCCACGCGCGCACTCCTCTGGAGCGGCCTCGCGGCAGGCCTCTCGATGAGCTTCTCGTTCATCACCACGTCGCTACTCCAGGCAGCGTTGCCCGACACGAAGTGGCGCGAGCTCGTCGTCGCGATGGGCTATCCGGTCGGTTTCATCATCGTGATCCTCGGCAGGCAACAACTCTTCACCGAAAACACGCTGACGGTGATGCTGCCGCTGCTCACGAAGCGCAACCGCGAGACGTTCCTGAACGTCTGCCGTCTTTGGGGGGCAGTCCTGCTCGCGAATCTCGTCGGAGCGATCGCCGTCGCACTCGTGCTGGCGAAAACCGAGGTCGTCACGCCCGAGACCTTCCACAGCATGCGCGAGCTGGCGAAGGGAGCGCAGCAGGGATCGTTCTCCGTCGTCTTTCTCCGTGGCATCTTCGCCGGCTGGCTGGTCGCACTGACGGTCTGGCTTCTGCCGTTCGCCGAGACGGCGCGCGTGTGGGTGATCGCGATCATCACCTACGTCATCGGTGTGGCGCACTTCAGCCACGTGATCGCCGGGGCGGTGGAAGCGGCGTTCCTCGTCATCATCGGTGCCAGCTCCTGGGCCGAGTTCACCCTCGGGTTCTTCGTTCCAGCATTGCTCGGGAACATCGTCGGCGGCGTCCTTCTCGTCGCCTTCCTGAATCACGCCCAGGTCGTCGCGGGAAAAGCGGAAAACGCCGTCGATACCTGATCGGACGACGTTCCGTGCGCGGCGTCCGTACCAGAGTCATGCGGCGCGTCATGGTCACGCTTTTTCTTCTGATCCTTGCAACCCCGCTGGCAGCGAGCTGGTGGCCCTCCTGGAGCACCATCGACCTGCAGATGACCGTCGGCGACAAAGCCCGGCTACGCGTCACACCGACGTGGAGTGGTCTCGTCGACTACGGCGACGGTGTCCACTGGTCGTTCGTAACCGACAATCCCTCGGTTGCGACCGGCAGCGTGCGGCTCGACAGCACGGCGCCGCAGGACTTCGACGTCGTCGCGGTCGGCCCCGGGACCGCGTACATTCGTCAAATCTCCGGGTGGCCCTACGTTGTGATCCACGTTTCTTGCGGATCTGAAAGTGCCGCCGTAGGTGCCGCGGGCGCGATGCGCGCAGAGCTCGGACGCGAGGTGCACCTCACGGTTGTCTCCGAGTACGAGACGCGCTCCACTTTCCGTTGGTACCTCGGCAAGATCGGCGATACATCGCACCCGCTCGAGGGTAGCGGCCCCGACCTTCCGTTCGCCGCCACCGCCTACGGAAGCACCTACGTCTGGGCCGAGGCCGCAACGACCTGCTCCACGTCGAACGTCCAGTTCCGCGTCGACGTATTCGCGCGCCGGCGCCTGGTGCGTTAGCCGCAGCCGCGCGCCAACTGCTTCGCGACCTGCGCCGACGGGTAGAGCGCGTGGGCGGCCCGCGCGTGAGCGCACCGCTGCTTTCCGCCGCGTGCGAGTCGGAGGTGGAGACGGAAGTTGCCGGGATCGATCTGCGACGCCCGCTCGAGTTGAGCGCGCGTGCCGGCGGTCGTGTAGATGTCCATCGCGACGAGCTGCGATCCGCTGCGCCAGGCACCCACGGCGGAGATCACGATGAGGAAGATGAAGACGCTGGATTTAGATGACGGAGTCGCCGGCAGGACTGCCGGCGCCACACTTAGAAGCGCGCCGATGGATGCGAAGACGATGTAGGCGGGGACGGCGGTGAGGAGTACGGCGTCGAAGAGGCCGGAGACGAGTGCGCCCGCGACCACGCCGAGGAGCGCAACCGCGGCGAGTGCAGAGTCGGCGTCGGACGCGGAGAACAGCTGCCGGAATCCGAGACGGATGACGCCGAGGAAGAAGAGTCCGAGAAGCACCGCGGCGATGGGTCCTCGCTCGGCGACGAAGGCCACCCAGTCGCTACTCGGCCACGGATTCATCGTCATCCCCGGCTCCGACTCGTTCATCGAGGGATCGCTTCCGGGTGCGCGCGTTGGATACTCGACCGCCCAGTTGCCGGGGCCGACGCCGAACACTGGATGCCGCAGAGCCAGCCCGAGGGTGCGCTCATATTGGATGAGGCGTCCCCGCCCGCTCCCCCCCTGATAGTCGGCGACCTTGTGGATCGACTCCAGGTACGGGTTCTTGCTGCGCCAGTGGAGCGCGTTCGGAAGAACGAGCACAGCGCCGGTCGCAATCACCGCAACCACGATCGTGAACCCGAGGCGCCGCCAAGTACGGCCATCGCGGCGCAGAGATCGCGCGGCAAGGAGCGCGAAGAGCAGCACCACCAGCATCGCGGCGAACGCCAGCCACGCCGCGCGCGAGCGCGTGATCACCAGCGACGCCGTCACGAGCGCGGTCCCGATCGCATTCCAGAGAAACGTGCGGTAGCGCTGCGCGGTGATCGTCATGAAGAGCAGCAGCGGCATCCCGAACGCGGCGACGTGTGCGATGAAGTTGCGGTTGCCCAGGGTCCCACCGGGAGCGCGGTTCTCGGAAAAGAGCTCCATGTCGAGGCCGTAGGTCTGCAGCAGCGACGTCACCGCGGCCACGATGACCGCGAATGCGAGCGCACCGGCGAGGGCGCGGCCGTGCGTCCGCGCCGCCCAGAAAATCAGCACGCTCGAAACGCTGACCGCCAGACCTCGGAGGCCGAGCCAGCGATTCGTGGCGAAGAGTGCCGAGAGCGCGCTGAGGCCAAGGAAGGCGGTGAGCAGCCAGTCGAGCCGCGTGGTCTCTAGGTTACGGAGCCCTCGCCACGCGAAGAGCGCCGCCAGGACCGCCACGACGTGCAGCACCAGCTCCTTCGCGACGAAGAAGCGATCGAGCTCGAAGGCGTGGAACGTCGAGACGGCGACGACCACGGCGATCGCGCCGGCCTGGAGGATGCGCAGCGAGAGCCGCATGCAGGCGCGATATTAGCGGTTCGTAACTCCTGGCACGCTTCGTTCGTCAATATTCACCGATGGGCAGACTGACACGTGACGAAGAACTAGAGCAGCTCGTTCGCGAGCTGAATGAGGGGGGCGAGCGGCGGCAGGCGCTGCAGGCTGCGCCGCAGGCGGTACCGGAGGGGAACCCGCTGGAGCGGCTGCTGAGCGAGATGACCCAGCGGGGTGCCAGCGATCTCCTCCTCATCGCCGGCAACCCGCCGATCGCACGCCTCGGCGGACGGCTGATCCGGATCGACGAGCAGCTCCTCGACGGCGACGACGTGACGACCTACTTCGCCGGCTTCCTCACCCCGCGGCTACAGGAGCAGCTCCGCGAGAACGGCGCGGCCGACTTCTCCGTGTACCTGAACCGGTACCGGTTCAGGGTCAACGTACACCGGCAGCGCGGGACACTCGCCGCGGCCATCCGTGCCTTGCCGACCGATGTGCCGACGCTCTCGCAGCTCCATCTCCCGCCGTCGCTCGCCGACCTCGTGAAGCCGACACGCGGCCTGGTCCTGGTCTGCGGGCCGACCGGGTCGGGAAAAACAACGACTCTCGCGTCGCTCGTCGAGATCATCAATCACAGCGAGCAGCGCCACATCGTCAGCATCGAGGACCCGGTGGAGTACGAGCACCGGAACGCAAAGTCGGTCATCGAACAGATCGAGATCGGGCGCGACGCACCGTCTTTCGCGGCGGCGCTCCGCGCGGCGCTGCGGCAGGACCCCGACGTCATCCTGGTCGGCGAGATGCGCGATCTGGAGACGGTGTCGATCGCGCTGACGGCGGCGGAGACGGGGCACTTGATCCTCTCGACGCTCCACACCAGCGACGCGGCGCAGGCAATCCACCGCATCATCGACGTCTTTCCGCCGCAGCAGCAGAACCAGATCCGCCAGCAACTCGCGTTGTCGTTGAATGCCATCGTCATCCAACAGTTGATCCCGCGCGCCGACAACGCGGGGCGGGCCGTGGCGGTGGAGGTCGTACTCGCCAATCAGCCGGTGCGAAACCACATTCGGGGCAACAAGCTGCAGCAGTTCGCGACGGAGATCACGATGGGGAAACGACAGGGGATGATCTCCTTCGAAGACTCGCTCGTAGCGCTGCTGCGGCAGGGGCTGATCACGCTCGACGACGCGCGCAATCGCGCCTCGCGGCTGGACGAATTGGAGAGCCTGCTTCGCGCATAAAATGCGCTCGATGCGGCGCGCACCGATCGATCTGGCGATCCTCGCCGCGTTGACGCTGCTCACCAATCTCCTCTACTTCGCCGCAAGCAACGGAGACTTCTTCTTCCCTGACTCGAGGACCTACATCGAGCCGGCGCGGTCGATGCTCGCCGGGCACGGTTTCCTCCGCGCGAACGGAGTCATCGAGACGTTTCGCACGCCGGGCTATCCGCTGTTCCTGATGGCGTTCCGCACCTTCACCGCCGTCGTCCTCGTCCAGCACCTGATGAACGTAGCCCTCGCGATGGCGATCTACCTCTTTGCGCGGCAGCGCCTCTCGCGCGGAATCGCTTTCATCGCGGGACTGATCTTCGCGCTCGACACGCCGTCGATCCACTACGCGAACAAGGTGCTCACCGAGACGCTTTTCACCGTCGGACTCTTCGCGCTCATCTGGCTCGTGTTGCGCGGGAGGGCCGCGAACATGATCGTGATGGGGCTTCTAACCGGCGCGCTTGTGCTGATCCGGCCCGCATCAATTCTCTACTTCGCGGTGCTCGCGATCGTGATGATTCGCCGCAAGCACGTCATCGTCTTCGTGATCGCGTCGCTGATTCTGCCGATCGCGTGGATGGCGCGGAACAAGGCGCGGACGGGCGTCTTCGCGATCGCGGACGTCGCGGGGATCAACATGCTCGACCACCGTGCCGCACCTTCGCTCGCGATCTTCGACGACTACGACTTCTACGAGGCGTTGAGAGACCGACAGGAGGAGCTCGCGTCCGACGCGGACACCGAGATCGAGCGGACGCTCCACACCGCGAGCGCCGGCGATCTCAATCCGGCGCAACATGCGATGTGGTTCGGCAAGATCGGACGCCGGATCGCGTTGCAGCACCCGCTCGGCCTCACGACCGTCCTCGTTCGCGGTGTCTGCGTGAACCTCTTCGATAGCGATTCCGAGGCGATGGAGATGGTCAGCAGCGTCCCACCGACGCTCCTCGCCATTGTCCTCGATGTCTGGACGCACGCCATCACGCTGCTCGCCCTTTTCGGCACCTACCTCCTGTGGCAACGCGATCGCACCCTGTCGCTCCTAGTCGCACTGACCATCGCGTACTTCGTCCTGATCTCCGCCGGCAGCGAAGCAGAGGCGCGGTTTCGCGTTCCGGTCGTTCCGATCATGGCGATCGCCGCGGCGACGACGTTGCATAGGCTTTACGTCGTGCGCCGGATTGCATTCGCGACTCTTCTCCTGTCGCTGGCCGCGTGCGGCGGCGACGCCCAGCCGGTCACCACGACGAGCACCGGCCTCGGACACCACGAGATCCGGCTCGACCAGCTTCCGGCGCCGTACGCGACCCCGAGTGCCGCGAACGCGCCGTGGACGCGGAAGCGTCCGGCGAATGCACAACTCCACCTTCCGCCCGGCTTTCACATCGCGGCCTATGCCACCGGCATCGACGATCCGCGCAACATGATCCTCGCGCCGAATGGCGACATCATCGTGGCGCAGAGCGGCGCCAGCCAGATCAGCATTCTGCGGAACAGCAAACGCTACACCTTCACCACCCAGATCGCCGATCCGTTCGGCCTCGCGATCCATGACGAGTGGCTCTACGTCGGCGCCGAGGACGGAATCTACCGGATGCCGTACCGCGCCGGCGAGACGGCGTCGCGCGGCGGCGTGCAGAAGCTCGCGCCGCTGCCGGGCGGCGGCCACTCGACCCGCAACATCGTCTTCAGCGCCGACGGCACGCAGCTCTTCGTCGCCATCGGCTCGGCGTCGAACATCTCGCGCGAGGATCCGCCGCGCGCGGCGATCATGGCGTATGACGCGAACGGCAAGAACGCCCGTGTCTTCGCGTTCGGCCTCCGTAATCCAGTCGGCCTCGCGTGGAACCCGACGACCCACGAGCTCTGGACGTCGGTGAACGAGCGCGATGGCCTCGGCGACGATCTCGTCCCCGACTACATTACCGGCGTCCGCGCCAACGCGTTCTACGGCTGGCCGTACGCGTACCTCGGTGCGCACGAAGATCCGCGGCGCCGCGGCGAACGTCCCGACCTCGTCTCGAAAGCGGTCGTTCCGGCGCTTCTCATTCAGGCGCACTCCGCGCCTCTCGGTCTCGTCTTCTACAACGGCACGATGTTCCCGCCCGAATACCGCGGCCGCGCGTTCGTCGCGTTGCACGGCTCCTGGAACCGATCGCGGCGCACCGGCTACAGCGTCATTTCCGTCCCGTTCCGCGACGGCAAGCCGGCCGGCGGCTACGACGATTTCGTCATCGGATGGATGCCCGATCCTGCCTCGAACAGCGTCTGGGGGCGCCCCGTCGGGCTGCTCGTCCTCGGCGACGGTTCACTCCTCGTCTCGGATGACGGAGCGAATGTCATCTGGCGCGTTACGTACTCCAAATAATGGGTTTGCCGTTTGCACTCTCTGTATCCCGGGGGAAACCAAATGGCAGAAGAAAAAACCAACCGACGAGGCCGTATCGCGCGCCTGACGGAGAGTATGACCGGCAGCGTGAAACGCCTCTTTTCCCGCAACCAGAACAGTGAACCGCGCACGGCGCAAAGCGGGCGCGACGACGTCGCGACGCCCATTCGTACCGAGCGCGAGCAACCGCACACCGCCCGCCCAGTCCGACGAGAGCCCGACATTTCGCTCGAGGAGCTCAACCAGTCGTATTCGCCGACCCAGACAAGCCTGAAAGGCCCCTTCCGCGCCAGCGGAGCGGACCAGCAACGCGATCAGGAGTTCGCGACAGGCGCCGGCGCTGATCGCTGGAACGACGAGGACCACTACACGAACAAGTCGGGAGATCCTCGTATCGGAACACACCGCCGCAGTTACGAGCCGGGCGAGCGCGACACGCGCGCCGGCAAGAAATAGGAGGGAGCATGGCCCAAGACACACCACTCACCAGCGGAATCGGAACGACGAGCGCGAGCGATACGTCGCGTTTCGGCGCAGGCACGACGACCGGCACCGACCTCTGTCCGACCTGTGGGCAGTCGCGCGCTCAGAACCGCGGACTGGAGCAGTTCCTCGGGCGCCTCGGCGTCTCCGAGGAGATGATCGACAACCTCAAGACGCAGATGCAAAGCGTCGATATGGAGCAGTACCTCAACACCGCGCGCGACTACCTGAACCAGGGGACGACGAAGGCAACGGAGTACGCCAAGGAGAACCCAGGGAAGGTGGCGGCAGGAGTGGCCGCGCTGGCGCTGGGAGCGGGGCTGCTGATCAGCACTTTGAACAGAGATTAGTGAGACAAGGGTAGCCAGGTTGCCGGGTGGCCGAGTCGGCAACCTGGCAACCGGGCAACCTGACCACCTACAATTCGGGCCACAGAATGGCCCTCTTCCAATCCGACCTCAAGGACACCGTCCGTCGTCTGTCGAACAAAGAGTTCCAGACGAACGAGGAGCGCGACGAACTGCTCGTGCGCATCGCGACCGCGGAGAACATCCGCGCGCGCGACATTACATGGATGTTTTTCCGACCTGACCGGACCTTCCGCGACACGGCGGGGAAGGTGCTTCTGCGGACACGCGATCCGGAGTCGTTCGACGTCTTCCTAGTCGAGGCGAAGGGAAAGCCGGAAGCGGCGATCCGCGCCGCGGTCAGCACCTTCTTCGCGCTCAACCTTCCCGGCATCGACCAACGCGCGGCGCAGATCCTCGCCGTCCCGGCGAAGGAAACGAAAGAGACGCGCGAGATGCAGGAGTCGGCGAAGCGCGTTCTTCTCGAAGCGCCGCTGAACGGCGCGATCGCCCCGCTGATCTGGCAACTGGCGATGCAGGGATGGCCCGAGGAGCGGCTGCCGTACCTCAACAAGCTCGCCTCGAGCGAGATGGACGACCGCGTCGTTGCGCGCTGGCGCCAGATCGCCGGGGACGAGGACCGGTCGATCCGCGAAAAGGCGGTACACGTCCTCGCGGAACGCGCGCCTGCGCCCGCAGTCGACATCCTCGTGAAAGAGCTGCCGCGTGTCGGCTACGCGACACAGCAGGCGATCGTCGAGGCGCTCACGCGCGTCGCGGCCGGCCGGGGCGTCGAGTTTGCCGAGAAGCTCCTGCCGCTGGTCGCCTCGGGCGACGCGGCCACGCGCAGCGCCGTGCTGAAGATCCTGGTCGGCGTCGGCGATCCGCACGAGATCGTCAAACGCTTCATCCTCTTCTCGAAATCGCTCGCCGGATTCGTACGCGACCGCGCGCTCGACTCCCTCCGCGCCTTCGGCGACCAGCTCATCGAGCCGGCCATCGAGCTGCTGCGCGATCCCGACGACGACGTGCGCGCGGCGGCCATCGCCGTCGCGAGCGCCTTCGACGATCCGCGCATCGTCCCGTCGACCATCGCGCTGCTGAAGGATCCCGACTGGTGGATCCGCATCGCCGCCGCTGACACGCTCGGCCGCCTGAAGGACTCCCGTGCCGTCGAGCCGCTCATGGCGGCGCTCGCCGATGCCGACGTCCGCTGGGCCGCGGTCGAGTCGCTCGGCCGCATCGGCGACCCGCGCTCCCTCCCCGCCCTCGGCAAGATGCTCGCCGATCCATCGCCCGACATCCGCATCGAGGTGATGCAGGCGCTGCGGCACTTCAAACACCCGCAGGTACAAAACGCGTTGCTGCAGATGGCGGCGAACGATCCGGAGCGCAACGTCCGCGCGCGCGCCATCGACATCCTCGACGAGATCGCGATCACGGAGCAAAAAACACAGTCGCAGATCGACGCCGTACGGAAGCAGGCGCTAACCGTCACCGGCAAGTCGGGCGACGCGAAGCTGAACACCCTCCTGATCGCCACGCGCAATCAGGGCGCATCGGATTTCCATCTCTCCGTCGGACAGCCGCCCATCCTCCGGATCTCGGCCGACCTGCTCCGCGCGCAGGCGGATCCCTTCACACCGGAACAGACGGAAGAGATGCTGCGCGAGATCCTGACGCCGGCGCAGTGGGAGACGATCCAGAAAGAGCACCAGCTCGACTTCTGCTACTACATCCCGCAGGCGGGCCGCTATCGCGGGAACGTCTTCTACGACCAGAGCGGCTACAACGCCGTCTTCCGCGTCATCCCGGAGAAGCCGCCGACGATCCTCGATCTCGGCCTTCCGGCGCAGCTCGCCGAGATCTCCGACTACCACCAGGGACTCGTCCTCGTCTGCGGCCCGTCGGGCTCCGGGAAGTCGACGACCCTCGCGGCGCTCGTGAATCTCTTCAACGAGACGCGTTCCGATCACGTCCTCACGATGGAGGACCCGGTCGAGTTCGTCCATCCGTTCAAGAGCTGCCTCGTCAACCAGCGCGAGGTCGGATCGCACACGCAGTCGTTCGCCCGCGCGCTCCGCGCCGCCCTCCGCGAAGATCCCGACGTCATCGTGATCGGCGAGCTGCGCGACAACGAGTCAATCACGCTGGCGCTCACCGCGGCCGAGACCGGCCACATCGTCCTCGGCACTCTCAATTCGACAAGCGCGCCGAAGGCGATCGACCGCATCCTCTCGAGCTTTCCCGCCGACGAGCAGCCGCAGATCCGCGCCTCGCTTTCCGAGTCGATGAAGTACTGCATCGCGCAGCGCCTTCTGCCAGCGAAGGAAGCCCGCAAGCAGGTCGCCGCCTTCGAGGTCCTCAAGGGAACGAGCAACATCGCGAACATGATCCGCGACGAGAAGACGTACCAGATCTACTCCGCCATGCAAATCGGCCGCAGCTTCGGCATGCAGACGTTCGACGACGCGTTGAAGGACCTCGTCAAGCGCGACCAGATCACCGCCGAAACCGCGTATCTCGCCGCCCAGAAGAAAGAAGAATTCGAGCCGATGGTCACGCCCGCGTTCATCGCCGGCACCAAGACGGTCTGACAGCCATGCCCTCCAACAAGATCGACCGCTTCCTCCGACTGATGAACGACCGCGGGGCGTCGGACTTTCATCTGACCGTCGGCCGCCCGCCGATGCTCCGCGCCTCCGGCGCGATGGAGCCGATCCGCTATCGCATCGTCACCGAGGGCGACTTCAACGAGATGCTCTCGGCGGTGACGCCGAGGCGCAACTGGGAGGAGTTCCTCGAGGGCGGCGACACCGACTGGGCCTACGAGATTCCGAACGTGGCGCGCTACCGCGTCAACCTCTTCCGGCAGCAGCGCGGCGCCGGCGCGGTCTTCCGCATCATCCCGTCGAAGATCATGACGCTCGAGCAGCTCGGCCTCCCCGATCAGCTCCGGCGGATCGCGGCGCTCCGCAGCGGACTCGTTCTCGTCACGGGACCGACCGGCTCCGGCAAGTCGACCACGCTCGCCGCGATCATCGATCTAATCAACGATACGCGCTCACAGCACATCATCACGATCGAAGACCCGATCGAGTTCGTCCATCCGAACAAGAAGTGTCTCATCCACCAGCGCGAGATCGGGACGCACGCGAAATCGTTCGCCGAGGCGCTGAAAGCCGCCGGTCGCGAAGACCCCGACATCGTCCTCGTCGGCGAGATGCGCGACCTCGAGACCATCCAAATGGCGCTCAACGCCGCCGAGCGCGGCACCCTCGTCTTCGGAACGCTGCACACGAACAATGCGGCCAAGACGATGGACCGCATTATCAGCGTCTTCCCCGCCCCCGAGCAGGACGGTATCCGCGGCGTCCTGGGCGAGACGATCCGCGCCGTCGTCGCGCAGCAACTCATGCCGAAGCTCGGCGGCGGCCGCGTCGCCGCCATCGAGATCCTCTTCGCCTCCCCCGCCATCGGCAACATGATCCGCGAGGGAAAAACGCCGCAGATCACGTCAGCCATCCAGACGGGCGTCAAGGAAGGGATGATCGACATGGACACCTCGATCAAGCGGCTCTACGAAGACAAGAAGATCTCCGCCCGCTCCGCGTACGACAAAGCGATCGACAAGGAGCAGTTCAAGGACGTCCTGCAAGCGGAAGGCATTCGCGAGTAGGCGAGCCTCCTGATCAAATCCATGGATCAGGTTTGTCCGATGGCCTATCGGGCGATCCCGATGGCGCATCGGACTTTTCGTCAGACCGAGTCCTTCTCGCGATGGCGGAGATTCACCTGTCCGAGAAGGTGGAGCCCTTCCGAAATCGGGTACTCGGACCCGGCGTTGAGCTGAAGCTCGTTGCCGAGCCGATAGTCGTGCGTGCCGCGTCCGTTGAAGCGGTACGACACCGAGGTCAAGAACGGAATGAGGGTCGTCTTACCCATCATCCCCTGCAACGAGGTCTCGCGAAGAATCCCACTCTGCCAGGTCGCGCCGAGGAGGACATCGGTCGAGCCGCTGCCCGGCTGGATGGGGACTTCGCCTTCCTCCGGATCGGGACCGCGGCTCAATTCATGCGCATTGCCGGTCGGAACCTTCACGCCGCCGCAGAGCCAGAACGAGGAACCTACGGGAGAATCGCCGCGCCATGCACGCCAGCGTGCCTGGAGCGACGCGTCGCCAAAGTCGAACGGATGCCTTCCCCACTCTGCGATCCGTGCGGATGCATCGCACGACTTGATCATCTTTCCGATGCAGCACGGCGAGACGAGACAGGGGTCTCCGCGTCTCGCGAGGAGATCCCCGATGGTCGGCGCGATCAGGAGCGCCAAGACGGCGAGTGGAGCGACGATCTGTCGCACGCCCCGCGTAACAGTTCAGAACTTGTACAGCAGCGCTGCAAAGAGGGCGCTGTCCCCCTTCTTGACTGTGATCAGCTCGGGCCGCGACTTGTAGTCGTATGCATACGCCAGCTTCAGCTCGAGCCGGCCGGCGACGGCCATCGTCAGCCCCGCGTCGAAGTGGTAGAGCGCGTCGCCGAAGTCCTTCGTCTTCCAGATCCCGGTGAGCTTCTGCGTGAACTTGCTCGTCGGCGAGAGTGCCCAGTCGAAGTTTTCGCCGGCCTTGAGAGCACCGCCCGACGATCGCCCCAGAACTCCCCTCTCGACCTCGGCGCCCGCCGCGCCGTCGACCGTCAGGTTCTTCGTGTCGCTCTTGATGACCCGGTAACCACCGCCCGCCAGCGGCGCCACGAAGTAGTCGATGTCCTTGAACGGGTCGCGCAGGTAGTTCACCTCCGCGAACGCGAAAGTCCGATCGGAGACGTTGTACTCGTACCGCGCGTCCGCCGTCGCCTTGTCGACGTTCACCAGCCCGTCCGACTCTCCGCGCAAGAAGAGCGCGTCGGCCTTGAACACGACCTTGGCCTTCGGGTCGTACTTCGTCGTGAACGAGAGGTTGTAGTTCTTCGTATCCGTGTTTCCGCTCGTGATCGCGAGCCCCGCCCCGATGCTGCTCGCCCATACTTTCTCCGGCGGTTTCGCCTCTTCGCCGAATGCAACTGTCGCGAGAAACACGAGTCCCGCGAGAACAGCCCACTTCTGCATTGCTGCACCTCCGCCCGGCGCGCAGCAAAGAGCGAGCCCAACTGCAACCGAGCCGCGACTACACTGCCGCCATGCCGTTCGCGGACACCGGCAACACTAGGCTCCATTACGTCGAGGAGGGCACCGGCCCGCTCGTCGTGATGCTGCACGGCTTCCCGGAGTTCTGGTACTCGTGGCGAAAACAGATTCCGGCGCTGGCCGCGGCAGGCTTCCGTGTCATCGCCCCCGACTTGCGCGGCTACAACCTCTCGACGCGCCCGCTCGACGTCGATGCGTACAAGATGTCCGAGGTCGTTGGAGACATCGCAGGACTCATCCTGCGCAGCGGAGGGCGGGCCACTGTCGTCGGCCACGACTGGGGCGGCTATGCAGCGTGGTATCTGACCATGCTCCATCCCTCGCTCGTCGAGCGCCTCATCATCCTCAATGCTCCCCATCCGAAGGGGCTCGCGCGGGAGATGCACCACTCAATCGAGCAGAAGCTCCGCCTCTCGTATCAGGTCTTCTTCAACATTCCGCTGGTGAGCGATGCACTCGTCCGCCTCGGCCTCCCCGCCTTCATGCGCCGCGCGGGGAAGTTCACGGACGGCGAGATCCGCGAGTATCGCAAAGTGTGGCGCGAGCCCCACGCTGTCTGGGCGATGCTCGCCTACTACCGGGCGCTCTTCCGCTCGCGCGCGAAGATGCGGAGCCTTCTGTCTCGGATCGACGTCCCCACGCTCCTGATCTTCGGCGAGCGCGATCCGGTCTTCACCCTACCGACGCTCTATGGCGTCGACGCCGACGTACCGGATCTACGCGTGGAACGCATCCCCTCAGCTGGCCACTTCGTCCAGACCGACGCGCCGGAGATCGTGAACCGCCTGATCCTGGATTTCCTGGTGTAGGGGACCGGCTTCAGCTCAGCGCCCGCCACTCTTCCCACTGCTCGGTGACGGATGAGGTGAACGTGCGCTTCGGATTCCAGCCGGTACGCTGGCGGGTCTCGCTGCTGTCGACGACCTGATCGACGACGAGGGCGTCGGTGAAGGCGCCAAGCTTCGCGCGCATGGCGTCGGCCGGGAGGAACTCGAGCCGGGAGCTCGGCCCGACCGCGCGGGCGCACTGCTCGAGCGGCGCGCGCGTGTCGTCGATGGCGTGGAGGATCCCGGTCGTCCGCAGCTCCACGACGCGGACGTAGAGCTTCGCGAGCTCGTGGAGATCGACCATCGCCCAGTGGTTCCGGCCGTCGCCGACGATCTGGATCGGCCGATTCTGCTCCACGGCGGCGAACCAATCTCTCACGAGGCTCTGCTTCCCACCGTACACGCAGCCGGGACGGAGGACGCAGCCGTTGGCGGCCAGCGCCCGCTCCTCGGTTTCGGGACGCCAGGAGACGATCTCCAGCGGGTTCACCGGCGAGCGCTCGTTCGCGTTCGTGGTGTTGCCGAGGACCCAGCAGCCGGAGGTCCAGACCAGGTGCGCGCGCTGGGCGGAATAGGCGTCGAGCGCCTTCTGCGCCAGCTCCGCGGTACGCGCATTCGACTGCGCGGTGTGGACGATCGTGTCGTACTGCGCGAGCGTCTCGCCGAGAGACGGAAGCGAATCCAGATCGCCGGCGATGACGACGGCGCCGATCTCCCGGAGGTGACCGTCATCCGATTCCGGCCGCACGAGCGCCGCCACGTCGTGGCCGCGCTCCCGCAACGCCTCGGCGACTGCGGCACCTATATAGCCGGTCGCGCCAGTGAGGAAGACTCGCAACTAGCGCTTCTTTTCCATGGCGCGGCGGAACGCGAGCGCCATGGCGCTCTCCCCTTCCGACTCGCGCTGCTCGTCCATGAACTTCGAATACTCCTCGCGCTCGGCGGCCGCCTTCGCGGCGTCGTAGCTGAGCGAGATGCGCTTGCGGGTCGGGTCGACGCTCATCACGCGCACGACCAGCTTGTCGGCGGCGCGAATGGCACCCGAGACTTCCTGCGCGATCTCGGAGTTCGGAACGAGACCCACCAGGCCCGGCTCGAGCTGGACGAAGACGCCGGGACCGGCGATGTGATCGACCGTCCCCTCGACGACCTTCCCGACCGCGTAGCGCTGGCTCGCCGTCTCCCATGGATCGCTCGTGGCGATCTCGCGGAGCGAGAGCGAGAGACGCTTCTTCGACGGGTCGACCTCACGCACCCAGCCGCTGACCGTTTGACCGATCTCCATGTCGGTCGCCTTCACGCCGAGCGGAAGCTGCGACACGTGGACGAGACCATCGAGGCCCGGCTCGACTTCAACGAAGAAGCCGAAGTCCGTCGAGCGAAGAATGCGGCCGCTGAACTGCGTTCCCGGCGCGTATCGGTCGACGACGTCGCTCCACGGATCGGATTCGAATTCCTTCATCGAGAGCGAAATGCGCTTGCCGTCGTTCTCGACCTTGATGACGCGGACGCGGACTTCCTGTCCGATCTCGACCAGCTCTTTCGGATCGCTGACGCGGCGGCGGCTCATCTCCGAGACGTGGAGCAAGCCGTCGACGCCCCCGAGGTCGACGAATGCGCCGAACGGCGTGAGCGTCTTGACGCGGCCGGTGAGCTCGGCTCCGGGAACGACGCGTTGCCGCGCTTCCTCGGCACGCACCTGCGCGGCTTCCTTCAGAAGCGCCGCGCGGGACACGACGATACGGCGGCCGTCATCCGACAGCTCGGTGACGCGGAACTCGTAGTTCTGGTTGACGAACGAGTCGGGGTTCTCGATCTTGCCGAGGGCGATCTGCGAGAGCGGGCAGAACGCGCGGAGACCGGAGACGTTGACCTCGAAGCCTCCCTTGTTGCGGGCGGTGACCTTCCCTTCGACGGGGAGGCGGTTCTCATACATCTGCCGTAACACTTCGAGCGAGGCCTTGCCGCGCGCGAGCTTCCGGGAGATGCGCATTTCAGGAGCGGTCTTGACGACCGTCCCTTCGACCGAATCGCCGATGTCGAGTCCGTCCAGCTCCGCCGCGGCCATGACGGCCTCAGAGGGGCCGCCGTACGATACGAACGCGTCGTCCCCGGAGATCGACACGATCGTTCCGCGAAGCAGCTCACCCTGCTCTGGAGTTTTGAAATTCAGACTCGCTTCGAACGCCTCAGCGAACGTCGCTTCGGCGCTTTCTCTCGACTGGCTCATGTGGGTCGTTATTACCTTTCAGAGATTGTCACTCGGTCCACGAGGACGGTGGGACCGCGTATGTTACTCGCGGTATTGGATACAGGGCAACAGCGGGTGTACGGGAGTTGTTCCGATGTCGTGACTCGTGATTCGTGACTCGTTATTCGGCGTCATGGACGGCCGTTATCCGTTATCCGTTATCCGTCATCTCAGGGACCGTCCTTCGAATAACGAGTCACGAATCACGAGTCACGGATGACACATGACGACGCCAAAACCCGGCTCGTCATCGCACCCGAAAATATTTTCTCGACCCCCTTGCGCGATGAAAAATGCGAGCCCATATTGACGTTTACCTTCAGTTTGGATCCTCCTCGTGGGTGTCAACGGACTGAAGGGTCGCGCCGGGATGCGAGGATGCCGGAGCGGGCGAACCGAATGCCCCTTGGCGGATGTTCAACGGTTCGCATGAGTCTCGAGAGGCTAAGGCTCGTCGAGACAGATGTCGGTTCGAATGCCTTCTGGTGGCTGTCAACGGACCGAGGCTGGGCTCGCGGAACCAGGAACCGCGAGCCTCTTTCTTTTTCCACTTAAACTCCCCGCATGACGACTCGTGTCTTCCTCGTGCGCCACGGTTCCACCGAGCTCTCCGCCGAGGATCGCTTTGCCGGGGCGGTCGATGTTCTCCTCTCTGATACCGGCCGCGAGCAGGCGCGGATGCTCGGGCATCGGCTCGCGCACGAAAAGGTCGCGGCCGTGTACGCCAGTCCGCTCAAACGAACCGTCGAGACAGCTCACCTGCTCGCGGAGCCGCTCGGCCTCGACGTCGCGACGGTGGCCGCGGTGCGGGAGATCGCCCACGGCCGGTGGGAGGGAAAGACGCGCGCCGAGGTGGAGCACGAATTCGCCGACGAGTACGCCAAGTGGGAGGAGGACCCGTACACCTTCGCACCGCGGGACGGCGAAAGCGGCCTGCGGGTCACCGCACGCGCTCTGCCGGCGTTGCTCGACCTCGTACAGCGTCATGATGGAGACCGCTTCGTGGTCGTCTCCCACAAGGCGACGATCCGCTTGCTCCTGTCGTCGCTCCTGGGGTTCGATCCGCGGCGCTACCGCGACCGGCTCGACCAAAGTCCCGCGGCGCTCAACGTGCTCGACTTCAAGGACGTGGCCCACGCGCGCCTGACACTCTTCAACGACATCTCCCACTACGCCGACGTTGAGGGCTGCGCCGTCCCCGATATGCCGCGCGCACGGTTGTCGAAAACGTGGTCGTGAGCTAGGGACTATCGGTCTACTGGACTCTGAACGCGATGTTCGCGATCACTGGGTCGGTCGGCGCGTAGAGCTTCACGTTGTTCGCCTTGTCGATCACCTGGAGTGACCCGAGGCGATAGGTCCCGCGCGCCTGATTCTTGTCGGTGATCGCGATCGGGCCGGTCCACATGTTCTGCGACGGATCGCCGGCGGGGCGGCATGAGAAGAAGAAGCGCGGCGGCTGCGTTCCCGGCGAGACCTTGTCGACGTAGTTGAACTGTCCACTGATACTCGAGATGCCGGAGCCCTCGTCCGTGGCGAGAATCGTCACGTTGATGGTTCCGGGGATGCCGACGGCATTCGTGTCGAGCCTGACGCTCTGAACGACCGGCTGTTTGTTGTCGCACATGTCGCTCGTGATGCTGAGGCGGACGGCGGCGACGATCGGGTTGTCGGTCCGGATCGCCGTCATGTTGTTCGCCTTGTCCTGGAGCTGCACCTGTTCGAGCTTCCAGTCGCCGCAGTCGGCGTTCCCCGGCGGCGTCAGGTCGCACTGCCACATGTTCGTCCCGTCCTGGTTGCGGCAGCCGAAGCCGACGCGCGCGAAGCCGGAGGGGCTGAGGAACACGCCGCTGACCTGGTTCACGCCCGACTTGTCGTCATCCGCCTGGACCATGACGACGTTCTTGTCGCCGATTTTCATCGACGGCTTATCGAGCCACACCGCCTTGAGAGTCGGCGGCGTCGTGTCGCTGCGAGACGAGGTGACCGTGAAAGAGGCCGTCTGCGGGATGGCCCCCTGCTGCCAGCTCAGCGTGACGCTGTTGCTGGCGTTGTCGGTCAGATTCAAATAGTTGATGTGCCACGAACCGGAGGCCGCGTCTTTCGGTACGAGGACCTTCGAGAGGAAGCGATTCGAGCCTTCGCCTTCGCGCTGAAGGGCGAACCCCTGAAGCGCTCCGCTCGGCGACACGATGTTGCCGGAGATCGTCCGAACGCCGCTGATGTCGTCCGTCGCCGTGATCGCCAGGAGCGTTTCCTCGCCGTCCTGGATCGAGTTCGGAGCGAATTCGACGCCGGCGAGCTGTGGCGCCGTAACGTCGGAGTTCGGGTCTTTGGGATCGGACTTCTGGTTCGTCGCGTCGGTGGAGGTGCTGGCCGAATTGTTGTTCTTCAGCGGCTGCTGTGTGCTCGGAACCGGCGGACGTTGCGCCCCTCCGCCGCCGGAGAACGCGTTCACGATCGGTGCGACCACGCGAGCGAAGAGCGACGGCTTCGGGGGTGCCTTGATAGGCGCCGACGCTGAGGCGTTGGTTGGAAGGACTTTCGCGGCGGCCTTGGGGCCCGAGGGAGGCGTATTCAGGAGCTCGCGATACCGCGCGTCCCGCTCCGCCGAGATCCGCGAAGTCGTCGCCGCCTGCGTGGCAGTGACTGCGTCCACGGTGTTCAATGGGGCGGCTACGGCGGCGTCGCTGTCCGTCGCAACCCGCGCCGCCGAAGACCCTTGCGTCCCACTGAGCGACGACGAAGTCCGCTCATCCTCGGCGTTGATCCGCGTCGTGGCCGTCGACTGCGTACGGACCTTCCACACCACCGCGAACGCGAACGTGGCGATCAGAACCGTGAAAAACGCGGGAAGGAAGCGGAGCCGGCGCATTAGTTGACAGTCCCCGGAACAGCCAAAGTGAACGGATCAATCCGCGCTTCGAAGGTTTCTCCACCGGGAAACTGTTTCATCGTGTAGGCGCCCTGCATCATCCCGACGTTCGTCCGAAGGGGACAAAAGCTCGTGTACTCAAAGACTTCGCCGGGGCGGAGGGTCGGCTGCTCGCCGACGACACCAGGTCCGCTCACCCGCTCGCTGTTGCCATCCGAGTCAGTGATCGTCCACTCGCGGCTGAGGAGCTGCGCCGTCTCCGTCCCCACGTTACTGATTCGGACGTGGTAGGCGAAGAAAAAGTAACTCTCGGTCGGCTCGCTCCGCTCCGGGACGTACGCGCTATCGACCTCTACCCGGATACCCGCGGTCGTGGTGTCGCTCACGAGAGTATCTTACCGGTGTCCGAGCACGCGATGCGGGACATACGGTTCCTCGAGGCGCCTGATCTCATCCTCGGATAGGGTGACGTCGAGCGCGGCGAGGGCGTCGTCGAGATGGTGCGACTTCGAGGCTCCTATGATCGGAGCGGTAATGCCCGGTTTGTGGAGCATCCAGGCGAGTGCGATCTGGACGTTGTTGACGCCGCGCTCCTTCGCGACCTCGCCAATCCGGTCCACCACGTCGAAGTCGGCAGGCGAGTCGTACATCTGCTGCGCGTAGTCGTCCGACTTCGACCGCGCCGTCTCCCCGCTGCCGTCCCGCTTGCGGTTGCCCGCGAGGAATCCGCGCGCGAGCGGGCTCCACGGGATCACGCCGATCCCTTCGTCGATGCAAAGCGGGATCATCTCCCGCTCCTCCTCGCGGTAGATCAGGTTGTAGTGCGGCTGCATGGAAACGAAACGCGTGCGGCTACGCTCCTCCTGCGTGTGCAGCATCTTCGCGAACTGCCACGCATACATGCTCGACGCTCCGATGTATCGCGCCTTCCCAGAGCGCACGACGTCGTCCAGCGCGTCAATCGTCTCCTCGATCGGCGTCTGGTAGTCGAAGCGATGGATCTGATAGAGGTCGACGTAGTCGACGCCGAGACGGCCGAGCGAGAGATCGATCGCCGAGAAGATGTGCTTCCGCGACAGGCCGCCCATGTTCGGCTTGTCGTTGTGCGGGAAGAAGACCTTCGTCGCGATGACGACCTCGTCGCGCGGCGCGAGCTCGTGTAGCGCACGTCCCGTGACTTCCTCGCTCACGCCGTTGGAGTACATGTCCGCGGTATCGAAGAAGTTGATGCCTCCTTCGATGGCACGCTTGAAGAAGGGCCGTGCCTCGGCCTCGTCGAGGATCCACGGACGCCACTGCTTCGACCCGTAGGTCATCGTGCCGAGGCAGAGGCGGGAGACTTTGAGGCCGCTATTGCCGAGATTGAGATACTTCATCGGCGACAAGCATATGAAAACTCTCGTCATCACGACACTCCTGCTTGCGGCCTGCGCCGCGCCTCCGGAGCCGCAGGCGACGGCCGTGCCCGCGCAGGCCCCTCCCCCGCCGCCCGAGCTCTCCACGATCGTCATCCCGATCCACGCGTCACTCGCTCCGCTGTTGCCGGACCTCGAAAAGCAGATCCCGAGAACGCTCCAGTCGCCGTCGTATCAGATCGACGCACCGCGCCACTTGGCGTTCAAGTACCAGGTAGCGCGCGAGCCGGTGAGCGTGAACATGATTGGCGCCGGGCTGCACGCGTCCGCGAAGGTCCGCTACGCGCTCGAGGCTTGCCCTTACGTCAACGGTTCGATCCGCAATGCCTGCGTCTCCTGCGGCTTCGGCGAGCCGATGCGCGACATGACGATCTCCGTGCAGTCGCGGCTCGACTGGGGCGAAGCGTGGACGCTCCGCTCCCGCACCGCAATCCAGCCCCTCGACTTCGGCCGCCGCTGCACATTCCTCGGCGTCGACGTCACCGACCGCATTCTCCGGCCGATCCTCGAGGAGCAGCTCACCACCGCCGCGAAGATGATCGACTCCCAGACGCCGCGCCTCGCGTCGATGAAGTCCGATGCGCAGCAGGTGTGGACGTCGCTGCAGCAGCCGTACTCGATCGCGACGAATACGTGGCTCGTGCTCGAACCGGCCGACGTCTCGCTCGTTCCGATCCACGGTTCCGGCGTCAACATCGCGAGCGCGATCGAGCTGCGTGCGAGGACACGTGTGATCGTCGGCGCGAAGCCGGTCATCGCGCAGAAGCCGCTACCGCCCCTGCGCGTTGCCGCCGGCACCGATAGCGGCGTCCGCGTTCCGTTCGACGTCGATCTTCCCTACGCCGAGGCTTCGCGTCTCATCAACGAGCAATTCGGAAAGCAGAAGTACAGCCTCGGCGGCGGCGCAACGCTGACCATCGACTCGATCCGCCTCTCCGCCGGAACCGGCGGAAAGACGAACATCGAGGCCTCGATCGACTACCGCGGCGGAGGACTGAAGCACTACAACGGCCTGGTCTACCTGGAAGGTGTCCCGTCATTCGATGCCGCGACCGGAAACGTCGTCTTGAGTGACGTCGACTACTCGCTCGATCCGAAACGGCACAACCCATTTCTCCGCGCCGCGAATCGCATGGCGCACGACAACGTCCGCACGCAACTCCGCGCCGGCGCTCGCTGGCCGGTCGGCGAGAGCATCGCGACGATGAAGAAGGAGATCGAGCGCGGTATGACGCGGAAGCTGGCGTCGAACGTCGTGCTCCACGGGCACGTCGACTCGATTCAGCCGGCCGCGGTGACCGTCAGGCCGGAAGGCTTCACGATTCGAGCGGTTGCGGTCGGGAGCGCCGAGGTGGAAGTGAAGTAGCTTCGGTAGCGCGAGCGAGCCACCACGAGCCGGCCGCGATCAGGATCCCGCCGTAACCGTCGATCATGAAGTGATAGCCGGTAATCACCGAGCCGACCTGCATCAGCACGACGGCGATGATCGCGATCGCGAAACCGAAACGCGCGACGTGACGGGCGGCGATGGCGAGAAGCGCGATGTAGGCGACGTGGAGGCTCGGAAATGCCGCCACGCCGCCGAAATACGCCACGCGCGGCCCAAGCGGCGCGCGGATCAGCGACGACAGCTCCCCGTAAAGGCGCGACTGCAGCCAGACGGTTCTCGGCATGTGCCGGAGCGCCGGCTCGACGAGTGACGTGGCGCTGAATGCCGGTCCCCACGACGGCGTCGCGAGGTAGCAGACGGTCGCCGTGATCCACATGAACACGAACGCGCCGCCGAACTGCACCCGCCGCCGCGAGTCGAGCAGCGCGAAGATCGTCGACGTGCCGAAGACGAACAGCATGTAGTCGACGACCGTGTAATAGACGTCCATGAACGTCAGAAATCGCGGCTGGTTGAAGAGCGCCACGAAAAAGAGCGTCGGCGAGTAGCCGAAATGGACGGCGCGGTCGAGGGCGAAGAGCTGCCGGTCGTAGACGTGCGGATTGATCAGGTAGATGAAGGACTTCAGCAGGAACGAGACGGCGAAGACGAGTGCAAGCGTCAGGCAGCAGCGCGCGATCTCCTTGGCGTCTTTGACGAGAAGCGCGCGGTTGCGCCGTCGGATCGCCGCGACCGCGACGGAGATGCCGAAGATGACCGTGATCGGTGACGCATACGTCACCAGCAACGCGCTCCGCGGATACGTCACCGGCATCCGCTCGAGGAGCACGACTCCGCAAATGCAGAAGACCGCTGCGACGACTTCGTAGAACCGCAAGTGAGCGGATTGTCGCCTATTCGCCCTGAATGCGAGCGAAGAAGGCGTCGCTCGACACGGGCCGCCCGAGGAACTTTTCGACGAGCTCTCGCGCCGGCTCCTCGGAACCGCGGGAGAGGATCAGCTCGCGGAAGCGGCGGCCCGTCTCGCCATTCATCAGGTCCGCGCCGAACGCGGAAACCATGTCGAGCGCGATCACCTTTGCCCACATATAGCCGTAATACCCGGCGGCGTAGCCGCTCGCGATGTGCTCGAACGTTGCGGGGAACGCGGTCCCTTCGACGTAGCCGAGGGGCGTCGCGCCTTCCATCCGCTTCCACACTTCGATGCACTCGCCCGGGTTCTCGCTCGACAGCTCCATATCGAACGACGCGTAGAGGAGCTGCCGCCCGTAGTCGATGCCGGCGCCGAACTTCGCGGCGGCGACGAGACGGTCGACGAGCTCCTGCTCGATCGCAGGGCAATCGCCGCAGTGCTCGCGTATCAACGTGAGGCTCTCCATCCGGCTCGCCCACTCTTCGTACATCTGCGACGGCGCCTCGACGAAGTCGCGCTCGACGCTGGTGCCCGAGTGCTGCAGGTATTCCGTCTTCGAGAGCACACCATGCAGCACGTGTCCGAACTCGTGCAGCAGCGTCTCGATCTCGTCATGCGTCAGCCCCACCGAACTGAGGTTCGTGACGAGGACGCTGATCGGCTGCCGGTTCGATCGCAGGCTGACGCCGCGCACCGGCCACGCCGCAGCGTGCTTGTACTTGCCGTCGCGCGGATAGAGGTCGAGGTAGATGCCGCCGATATGCGAACCGTCGGACGCGTCGAGGACGTCGAGATAGATCACCGACTCGTGCCACACCGGCACTTCGTTGCGCTCGAAGCGGATGCCGTACAGCCGCTCGCTCACATCCAGCATCCAGTCGATCGAGATCGCAGTCGGGAAGTACTTTCGCAGCTCTTCCTGATCGATCGCGAAGCGTTGTTCGCGAAGGCGCTCGCGGTAGAAACTGACATCCCAGCGGTTGATGGACGCGTTCTCGACCGGAATGCCAGACAGCTCTGACTTCACCGCGGCGAGCTGCGCGACGTCGCGGATCTCCGCCTCCGTGACGCGGCTCCGTACTTCATCGAGAAAGCGGCGAACCGTCTCGGGATTCTCCACCATCCGCCGTTTCGTCACGTAGTGCGCAAAACTCGGGACGTCGTAGAGATCGGCGATCTCTTTCCGCAGCGCGACGATCTCGTCGAGGATCTTGATGTTCGCGTCGGTGCCGCGGTTCGTGTTCCCGACGTAGTAGCGCTTTCGCGCCTCTTCGTCGCGCGCGCTCATCATGAACGGCACGTAGTCGGGATAGTCGAATCCGACGACGACGTTCCCCCCCTCGTCGCGCGGTACGCGGTCGAGCCACGTTTGCGGCAGGCCCTCGCATTCGGCGGGGGTGAACGTGAGACGCGTCGTGTTCTCGCGGATGTTCTTCGCGAACTCCTGTCCGAGCTCGGTCAGCCGGTCGGAGATCACCTTGAACCGGTCGCGTTTCTCCGGCGGAAGCGCGACGCCGCTGTCTTCGAACGCCTCCAACAGATCCTTCCGGAGCTGCTTCTGGGCTTTTGTCCGCGGCGCAACCGCGCGGACGCGTTCATAGAAGCGCTCGTTCTGGAAGAGGTCCGTCAGGAAGCTCGACTCGGCGAGGAGCGCGTCGTCGCCGGCGTCGCGAACGGCCTTGTCGGGATCGACGCTATTGAGGATCGACACCGGCCCAAACGCGTCCTCGAGGACGATCGCGGCGCGGTCCCAGGCATCGAGGATGTTCTCCGGCGTCACGGCATCCAGCGGCACCGTCTCGATCTCGGCGATGCACTGTTGGGCGTCCGCGAGGGCGCGCTCGGAGGCACTGCGGACGTCGTCGGCAGAGAGGATCGGAATCAGCGCACTCTCCCGACTCCGGGGGGGCATCGCTAAGGTTTCTGTCATCGGGCGCGCGAATTCTAATGAAACTTCGATGCCGTCAAGAGCGGGTACGGATTGATCGCGCTTCCCTTCCACCATTCTTTTGTAGCAGGCAGGTCCTCTATTGCGAAGTGAAGATGAGGCGTCGACGCCGGGGCGTTGCCGGTGGTTCCGACATAGCCGATCACCTGGCCGCGCCGGACCGGCATCCCCTCGCGCACGTCGGCATAACGGTCGAGGTGCGCGTAGTAATAGACGCGGCGTTGCGAGGCGTCGAACTCGTAGATGGTGATGCCGCCCGCGCGAGAGAAGAAAAGCTTCCGGATCGTCCCGTCCACCGCGGCGACGACCGGTGTTCCTCGCGGCGCGAGAATGTCGATCGCGTCGTGCGACCGCCCGCCGCTCCGCGCCTGCGTGAAGGTGTCCGTGAGCTGGTGGGCGTTCACGCCGGCGACCGGGATGAGCAGGCCATTCGCGGAGACCTCGGACCCCGGACCTCGGACCTCAGATGACGTCATCCGAGGCCCGAGGACTGAGGCCCGAGGACTCATTTTGTCCATCGCAAACACGACGAGTGCGCCGAGGCACCAACCGACCGCGAGCGTGAGAAGCGTCTTCACACCGTCGATAATGGCCAGACTGTGCCGGAACTTCCCGACGTGACCGTCTATATAGAAGCGATCGAGCGCCGAATCGTCGGTCACACGCTCCTTAAAGTCCGGCTCGCCAATCCGTTCGTACTGCGCACCGTCGATCCATCCCCGCGAGACGTCGCAGGGAAACGAGTCATCACCGTCCGCCGCGTCGGAAAGCGAATCGTCCTCGGCATGGAAGACGATCTCTTCATCGTCATCCACCTCATGATCGCCGGCCGTTTTCGCTGGCTGCCGCCGAACGCCAAGATCCCGGCGAAACTCGGCCTCGCGGCATTCGACTTCGATGACGGGACGCTGCTGCTCACCGAGGCAGGATCGAAACGGCGCGCGTCCATTCATATCGTTCAAGGGTGGGAGGCGGTGCGCGAGCACGACGCCGGCGGCATCGAGCCGTTGGATATCGCGCTCGATCAGTTCAAGGCGGCGCTCACGCGCGAGCGACACACGCTCAAGCGGACACTCACCGACCCGCACGTCTTCGCCGGAATCGGCAACGCGTACTCCGACGAGATCCTCCATCGCGCTCGTCTCTCGCCCGTACAGATGACGACGAACCTCGACGAGGGCGAGATCGCGCGCCTCTACGAAGCGACGCAGTCCACGCTCCGCGACTGGATCGATCGCCTACGCAAAGACGCCGGCGACAAGTTCCCCGAGAAGGTGACGGCATTTCGCCCCGAGATGGCGGTGCACGGCCGCTACGGAAAGCCCTGCCCCGCCTGCGGCACGCCGGTGCAACACATCGTCTACGCCGAGAACGAGACGAACTACTGCGCCCGCTGCCAGACCGGCGGAAAGCTCCTCGCCGACCGTTCCCTCTCCCGCCTCCTGCACGAGGACTGGCCAAAGTCGATCGACGATCTCTAGTACTCTTCCGGACCAGGTGAAGGGTCGTCGCGTCCTCCTCGCGGTCTTCTTCGCGTCCGGCATCAGCGCGTTGCTCTATCAGATCGTTTGGCTGAAGTACCTCGGCCTGATCTTCGGCAACACGGTTTACGCCGCCGCCACCCTCATCGCCGTCTTCCTCGGCGGTCTCGGGGTCGGCGCGTTCCTCTTCAGCCGGGCGTTTCGCGCAAAGCCTGCTCTGCTCGTCTATGCGGGGACCGAGGCGCTGATCGGATTGATCGGGGCCTTCTCGCCGAACGGATTCGAGCTGCTGAACCGCGCATACGTCGCTGCGTTTCCCGCGGTGCATCAGAGCGCGCTAGCGATGACGCTGGTCCGCGGAATTCTCGCAGCGGCGTTCCTCCTCCCGCCGACGATCCTGATGGGCGGCACGCTGCCGCTCCTCGTCCGCTGGTTCACCGGCGAGCTCGAAGGAACGGGTACCGCCATCTCGGCGCTGTACGCGGTCAACACCCTCGGCGCAACGGCCGGCGTCGCGCTCGCCGGCTTCGTCCTGATTCCGCGGGTCGGCTTGCTTTCAACAATCTTCGCCGCTGTCATCCTCAACTTCACGCTGGCGATCATTGCGGTGCTGCTCACCCGCCGACCCGGCGACTTCGTAACCTCCCAACCGACAAGCGCGATATCACCGGGCGCGGTCAATCCAACACTCATCTTGATCGCCTCGGCGCTGATGGGCCTAGCCGCGATCGCCGACGAAGTCTTCTGGTCGCGCATCCTCGTCCTGCACCTCGGCAGCAGTGTCTACGCCTACTCCTTGATGCTCTTCTCGTTTCTCATCGGCATCGGCATCGGGAGCGCGGTCATCGAGCGCTACGTCGCGCACATCGACATCGCAAGAGTGCTCGGCGCCATCGAGCTCACGCTCGCCGCGGTACTCGCGCTGCAGGTGCACCTCTTCGCGCACTTCGCTGACCTCCTCGAAGCCGCGGTCCGGCCCTGGATCGCGATTCACGTGGCGTCTCCGTTCCCTGCCCTTCTCTCCGCGACGCTCGTGGCATTGCTCATCCCGACCGCGCTCATGGGAGCGGCGTTCCCGCTCACCGTGCGGCTCTACGAGATCAGCGCGACACAGAGCGAGACGCGATCGGTCGGGAACGTCTATCTCGCCAACACGATCGGCAGCATCACCGGCTCGCTCCTCGCTGGATTCGTTCTCATCCGCCTGTTCGGCTCGCAGAACGGGCTATTCCTCATGGCGTGCATAAACCTCGCGATCGGCGTTTACTTCCTGCGAAAACCAGCCATCGTTGCTTTGCTGGTTGTCGCCGGCGCGTTCATCTTCGCGAAACCGGATCAGGTCATCCTATCCGCCGGCCTGTTCACCGACCAACGCGCGCCGATCCTGCTCTTCCGCGAAGACGTCACGGCCACCGTGACGCTCCGGAAACTCGGCCCCGACTATCTCTCGCTCGAGCTGAACGGCGTCAACGTCGCCGGCACTTCGGGGGAGCTGATGGGGACGCAGAAGCTGCAGGGACACATCCCACTGCTCCTTCACCCGCATGCGCAGCGCGTGCTCCATATCGGATTCGGAAGCGGCGGTACGGCATGGGCCGTATCGCGGCATCCCGTCTCGAACATCACCATCGCGGAGATCTCCCCCGAGGTCCTACAGGTGTCGGGAACGCGTTTGACGGCGGTGAATCACGGCGTCCTGCACGATCCGCGTGTTCACGTCGAGATCAACGACGGCCGGAACTTCATCCTCGGGTCGCGCGAGACGTTCGACGTCATCCTCTCCGATTCAATCCACCCGAGGTATGCGGGGAACGGGTCGCTGTACACGAAGGACTACTTCGAGATCTGCAGGCGCCACCTCACCGGGGCGGGCGTGATGTCGATGTGGCTGCCGATGTATTCGCTCACGCCGCGCAACTACCTGCAGATCGTCCGCGCGTTTCGCGACGTCTTTCCGAACACTACCATCTGGTCGGTCCCAAACACGCCGAACTCATTCACGATCGTCATCGGGCGAATGGAGGAGGGGCCGCTGCCGTTCGATCGCGTCGCCGCGAACTGGACGCCTTCCGTTGCCGCGGATCTCGCGGGGATCGGGATGTACGAACCGGGGGATCTGCTGACGGCGTTGTTGCTCGGGCCCGACGAGGTCGAGAAGATCACGCGCAACGTACCGCCCCATGTCGACGATCTGCCGTCGGTCGAATACGAGAGCGGACGGCTCATTGACCGCGACCTCCCGTGGTATCAGACCTTCAACCTGCTCGCCCACTCGATGACGCCGCTCCGCACTGCTTTCAGCGGCGCCGATCCGGCGACGCTCGATGCGGCGCAACGGAAGCGCGACGCGATCACGTTGCAACACCTGAAGTTCATTCACGACTTCGTGCGGCGGGAGCACGGATTGAAACCTCAGGCCTTCTAACGTACCCCCGTCCCGTACGTCTATGCCAACAGACGACATGCTCAGCGCCACGGCCGCCGCAGCACAGATCCTCCATGGTCCGCCGCCGCAAACGGCATCGCCGGATGAGGATCGTCGTCTCGCTGCCGCGTGCGCCATGGGTGACTCGGCGGCGTTCGAGCGGATCTATCGGACTCACGGTGAACGGATGAAATCGATCGCTTTCAACCACCTCGGCAACGTCAGCGACGCGGAAGACGCGATCCAGGAGACGCTGCTGAAGGTCCACCGCGCCGCTACGAGCTTCTCGGGCGAAGCGTCATTCAGCACGTGGATGTACCGCATCCTCATCAACACCTGCTACGACGCCCTGCGCCGCCGCAAGCGGCGGCCGGAAGAGACGGCGATGGACGAGATGCCGCTGGAGCGGAGCACCCCGGGCATCGACGACGCGAAACGCATCACCCTCCGGAAGCTCCTCGGCAAGCTCACCGAGCAACGCCGCTCCGTCTTCACCCTCTTCGAGATCGAGGGGCTCTCGCATGCGGAGATCGCCTCGATCCTCGGCATCACCGAAGGGAACTCCAAGTGGATTCTCTTTTCGACCAAGAAACAGCTCCAGGAAATGTGGAAATCACGATGAACACCTGCGAAGAGCTCGACGGACTGCTGCTCGAGGGCGATGAGGCGTCGATGGCCGCGGCCACGCGCCACGCGCAAGACTGCGCCGCCTGCCGCGAGCGCCTCGACGACTGGCTCGACATCTCGGCCACCGCGAAGACGCTGCATGCGACGTGGCGCAACGACATGCTGTGGCCGCGGATCGACCGCGCACTGCGAACCGAAAGCCGTCCGGCGCAAGCGCGCTTCTGGCAAATCGCCGCGGCGGTCTTACTCACCGCCGGCATCGGCGGCGGCGCATGGTTCGCTGTTCATGAACGCTCCGAACAGCAAGCGTTCGACCGCGTCATCCTCCGCGATCAGGCGCTGCAAAAAGTCGAAGACGCGGAACGGGCGCACATCGCGGCGATCAACGAGCTCGAGAAGGTCACGTCGCCGAAGCTCGAAGACCCGCGGTCGCCGCTTCTGGTCAGTTACAAAGAAAAAATACTGCTCCTCGACGACGCCATCGCCGAATGCGAGACCGTCATCCAACAAAACCGAAATAACGCACACCTCCGCAAACAGCTCCTCGCCATGTACTCGGAAAAACAGAGGACGCTGGAAGAGGTGTCGCGGGAGGAACCTCATGGCACGAATCAGTAGCATCATCCTCGCCGCGCTCATCATCACCGCACCCGTCGCGTACGCGGAGCGCTTCGAGAAACCGATTCACGCGTCGCTCGCGTGGCGGGGCGGCAAGGTGACGATCGACCATCGCTTCGGAAAGCTCGACCTGCACACGACCAGCGGCAACCAGGTGAACGTGCAGGGCGTCGTGAAGTGCTCCGATCCCGATATCGGCCGGGAGATCCATTTCAACGTCTCCGAGGGGGGCGGCGGCATCACGATCCGGACCGATGTCCCGGAGATTCACAACCACGGCGGCAATCTCTCGTACTCGATCGACATCGAGGTGAGCGTTCCGGCGAATGCGCCGCTCTCGATCCGCAACCGCTTCGGAGGCATCTACGCCAGCGGCGTGCATGCACCGAGCGAGTTCACGAACGCGCAGGGGTCGGTCACGGTGAGCGATCTTCGTGGATCGCAGCAGATCGAGAACTCGTTCGGATCGGTGACGGTCACGAACAGCGCCGGCGACACGGTCGTTCGTAACGCCAACGGATCGGTCACTGCGACGCACATTGGCGGCTCGCTCGACGTGTCCGACCGCTTCGGCAGCGTCAGCGTGGAAGACGTCGACCACGCCCTCGCACTGCGGAACGAGAACGGGAGCGTCGACGTGCGGAACGTCGGCGGCAATGCCACGATCTCGACCTCGTTCGCGACCGCCACGGTGTCGAACATCCGCGGAACGCTCGATCTCACCGGAGCGAACGGCAACATCGTCGTGACCGAAACCGGCCGTGCCTCAATCCGGACGTCGTTCGGTTCCGTGCGGGCAACGACGATCCACGGCGACGCCGAGGTGCATGACGAGAACGGTAATGTGACGCTGGCCGGCGTCGATGGCTCGGCCAAGGTGCGAACGACGTTCGGGTCCGCCTTCCTCAAGGATATTGACGGCTCGATTTCGGTCGAGAACACCAACGGCGCGATCAGCGTCGGCGAACTGCCGCCCGGGAAGTGCCGCGACATCTCGCTCAAGACGAACTTCTCTAACATCCGAGTCGCGTTGCGCAGCGGGACCGGCTACAACGTCCACGCCGGCACGAGCTTCGGCTCCATCCGCTCCGAGCTCCCGATCACCGCTCGCGGCTCGCTCTCACAGGAGAACATCACGGGCACGATCAACGGCGGCGGCTGTCGCCTGGATCTCGAGACAGCCAACGGGAACATCACGATCGAGTAGGGGCACGCGAGTGCGGGAACTCGCCGTCTCTGTACGAGCCCGGGATCCTCGGCGCGCAGCACGTAATCCAGCGCGGCTCCTCCAAAATCTTCGCGGGCCGGCGCGTCGGGGACGGCGCGCAATCCGGGTTCCAGCGATGCGTCGCCAGAATCCACGGTGGCTTCTCCAGAATCCGCGGCGCGGATTCGAGAATCCAGCCGGTTCTCACACCGATCACTCTCCTGCCAGGGAGCGAAAGCGCTTGTCAATAAAAAAGCGCGCGCCGCTTTCGCGGCGCGCGCTCGGTAGTTTGCGGGAGGCGTTTACTGGAGGGAGAGGAGGACCAAGATCTCGCCCTCGCCGGAATTGAGGGGCTCGAGCGCCTTGCCGATGATGGTGCCCGGCCGGTGCAACGAAATGCCGGCGACGTTGACCGGAATGGACTTCATCGCGGTTCCCGGCTTATCGCTGGTTACGAGGAGGTCACCGATCTTGATCGGCTCCTTGGTGGCATCGACCTTCACGCGCACGCGACCGGTCGTCGCAACCTGCGCCTTATCGGGCGACGCAACGCCGAGGATGATTCCGGGCTTCGCCGAGACGACACCGGCAACCGTCGAATCGTACGAGGTGGACGACGGCGTCACTTCGTTGCTCTTGTCACGGCTCAGGATGACGACCGTGCCGGCGCTCATTTCGGTCGATGCCGGAACCCATTCGGCCACGTCCTGGTAGGACGCGCCGATCACGTTGGAAGCGTGGATCGCTCCCGCGACGTCGAGCGCATACGCCGGACTCGCCGTCCCGATGCCGATGTTGCCAGACGTTGTCATTGTCAGGAAAGGGGCAACGTTGTTGCCAATCTGCCAGTTGCTTCCGCTGCCGTAGACGCCGATTCCCTCGATGAAGGTGTCAGTCCCACCGGTGCGGTAGTTCAGCGAAGAGGCTACCGTCGTGTCCTTCCGGTCCATGATGAAGCCGGCGAGCCCAAACGTCGACTTTACGCCGAAGAACGAGTTCCCCGTGCTGCTGAAGATCTGCATCCCGTAAGGCGCCGGCGACGTCGTGCCGATTCCAACGAACGAGACCGCCGGATCCGCGTACATCGTCGAGCTATTCGTCGTCCACTGCTGGGCCGATGCAGGAAGCACGAGGGCGAAGAGCCCGAGAGTAACTGCGACGATAACGCGCGAAAACCGACCAGTCATCTTTCCTCCAAAATTTCACGCGCCCGCAGCGATGCGGCGACGAGCTGTGACGTCCGTGACGTTCTCTTTATTCTGATTGAACCGTCGAACCAGGACGGCCAACGCTTAAGTATAGCATTGGGTTTTCGCACCTAGAAGCTACGTTTGTAGGTGAAAATGAACGCGCGGGCGACGCAATTCCGCTTCGGTGCCTCGAACTTGGCGGACTTGATCTCGTCCCGGGCGAGCGTCGCCAACTTCTCATCGCCAGTCTCGTTCTTGATGACGGACGTGGAAGTGACATTCCCATCAGGACTTACGTAGGCGTCGACCACGACGAGTCCATGCTTCGTCTCCCCCTCGGCGAACGCCGGCTTCGGTGTCTTCACGAACGCAAAATCGGTATTGCATCCCGCCTTTGGCGCCTGTGCGGAGCGCGATTGCGCCACGAATCGGGAAGCGACCCAGCCCACGGTACCGTCCGCCAACTGCACTTTCGTCCACTCCTCGGTCGATGAGAGGAGCGTGAGCGGGTCGTTCTTTTTCGCCTGTTTCAACACGTCGCCCGCCATCGACGGGTCGCGGCGCACGTTCACCGAGCTGGCCGTGACGTAGACGGTCCCCGTCGCCGTAGCAGCTTGAGCGGGAGCGGGAGCCGGCGCCGGCGGCGGCGCCTCGACGGTCGTCGTCGAGGAACCGCACGCGAACGCGAACAGCACCAGCGCGGGCAAGAGCGTCTTCAAATAGTGCGACCCACGGCGGGGACGATGATACGCAACTCGTCCATGAGTCGCGCGAACTGGTCGGGATAGAGCGACTGCGGACCATCGCATACCGCCTTCTCCGGATCGTGATGCACTTCGATGAGAAGTCCGTCCGCGCCCGCCGCGACGACCGCGCGAGCCACCGGCGCCACTTTGTCGCGCCGGCCGGTCGCATGCGACGGATCGCCCACGATCGGAAGGTGCGAGAGTTTGTCGATGACCGGGATCGCCGAGATGTCGAAGGTGTTGCGCGTGTAGGTCTCGAACGTCCGGATTCCGCGCTCGCAGAGGATGATGTCGTAGTTGCCGCCGCTCATGATGTACTCGGCCGCGAGCAGCCACTCCTGAATGGTCGCCGACATCCCGCGCTTGAGGAGGATCGGTCTCCTCACCTGCCCCAGCGCCGACAGCAGGTTGTAGTTCTGCATGTTGCGCGCGCCGACCTGCAGGATGTCGACGTACTCGAGCATCTTTTCGATCTGGGAAATCTCCATCACCTCGGAGACCACTGCCATCTCGAACTCGTCGCCCGCGGCCCGCAGGAGCTTCAGACCCTCGACGCCCATCCCCTGGAAGGCGTACGGCGAGGTCCGCGGCTTGTAGGCGCCGCCGCGCAGGACGCGCGCACCGGCGCGCGCGATGCGCTTTGCCGTCTCGAAAAGCTGGTGCTCATTTTCGATCGTGCACGGGCCGGCCATGACGACCACGTGATCGCCGCCGATGTCAACGCCGCGCGCGCGGACGACGCTCTTCTCCTTCTTCCAGGTCCGGCTGGTGAGCTTGTACGGCTCGCTGATACGGACGACTTCCTGGACGCCGTCGAACAGCTCGAACTCGCGCGTGTCGATCTCGGCGACATTGCCGACGACGCCGAGGACCGTCTGTTCGGAGCCGGTGGAACGATGGACGTCGAAGCCGCGCTCGATGAGCACTCCGGTGACCCGCTCGATGTTGTCTTCAGCGGTGTGTTTTTCCATGACGATGACCATTACGCGTTCTCCTTGGTGGCTGCGGATTCGCGCTCGACGCGGCGCGACTCGTCGATGATGCGTTCGAAAAGGCGCCGGACGGCGCTCGGGTCGAGCGGTCCGGCACTCACCTCTTCCGCATGCGCGAGCACCTGCTTCTCGCGCTCGGGGACGTAGATCGGGAGGTCGAGGATGGCCTTGATCTCGCCGATCTCGCACGCGTATTTCGCGCGCTGGTTGAGGAGCTTGACGATCACTTCGTCGACGCGATCGATCGCATCGCGAAGGCGCGTCAGTTCGACTTCTGCATCGACCCTGTTCATAAACAAAACCCCTTCTCGTCGCGACGTGAGAAGGGGTTTGGATTGTTTATCGGATCGAGCGCCCCTCCTTGCGTCGGGGCGTATGCCCCGCGCTAGCTGTAGTAGCCGTAATAAAAGTAGCGGGGGGCGAACGTGTTCATCACTGGGTGCGGAGGTTAGGCGGGCATCGGCGCGTTGTCAAGGATGGCGCGCACGACGTCGCCCGCGCGTTGTGGAGCTTCGACGGGATCGCCGTCGTCGATCGCGCGCACGATCGCGCTGCCGACCACGATCGCGTCGCACTTGTCGCGCAGGAGCTCGTAGTGCTCGTGCCGCGAGATGCCGAAACCGACGGCGATCGGCTTTCTCAACTTCCCGCGAACCTCGACCAGACGCTCCAGCAGCATCGGATCGAGCTCGCGGCGTGCGCCGGTCACGCCGGTCGTCGAGACGTAGTAGACGAATGCGTCGCTCGCACGGTCCACCGCGGCGATCCTCTTGTCGCTCGACGTCGGGGCGAGCAGGAAGGTCGACGCCAGTCCCTTGTCGCGGAACGTGTCGTCGGCCTCTTCCGGCGGCAGGTCGGTGAGCAGGATGCCGTCGATGCCCGCTTCCGCCGCATCGGCCGCGAAGCGTTCCATCCCATAGCGCATCACGGGATTCAGGTAGGAGAACGCGATCAGAGGCACTTCGCTCTGCTCCCGAATCGTGCGCGCGATCGCGAAGAGGTCGCGAATGGTCGCGCCGCGCTCCAACGCGCGGTGAGAGGCGGCTTGAATGACGGGGCCGTCCGCGATCGGATCGGAGAACGGGATACCGAGCTCGATCGCATCGGCACCGGCGCGCACGAGCTCTTCGACGATTCGCGGGGTCGCCGCGACGTCGGGATCGCCGCAAGTGACGTACGCGATCACGCCGCAGCGCCCCTCGGCGCGCAGTCGTTTGAAGAGTTTTTTAACGCGATTCAAGCGCGGCAACCTGTGGGACGTCTTTGTCCCCCCTTCCGGATAGATTCACGATGACGATGGCATCGCGCTCGATCGATGAACCGTTGCGCATTAGCCACCCGAGGGCGTGCGACGACTCGAGCGCTGGGATGATCCCCTCGAGCTCGCTGAGCCGGTGGAACGCCTCCAGCGCGAGGTCGTCACGGCAGTCGTGGTACTCGATACGGCCGGTTGACTGCAGGTGCGCGTGCTCGGGACCGATCGACGGGTAGTCGAGCCCCGCCGAGATCGAGTGCGTCGCCGCGATCTGTCCGAATTCGTCCTGCAGGATCATCGAGCGCGTTCCATGCAGCACGCCGAGCGCACCGCCGGAGAAGCGCGCCGCATGCTCGCCGAGGTTGGGCCCGCGGCCGCCCGCTTCCACTCCGACGAGCCGGATCGACTCGTGTTTCAGCATCTCGTAGAAGAGGCCGATCGCGTTCGAGCCGCCGCCGACGCACGCGACAGCGACGTTCGGCAGCGCGTTCGTCTTCTTCTGCAGTTGCCCGAGCGCCTCGCGTCCGATGACGGACTGGAAGTCGCGGACGATCATTGGATACGGATGCGGGCCGAGGACCGAGCCGATGATGTAGTGCGTGGTGCGGACGTTCGTCACCCAGTCGCGGATCGCTTCGTTGATGGCGTCCTTGAGCGTCCGCGAGCCGCTCGCGACCGGCCGCACTTCGGCGCCGAGGAGCCGCATGCGGAAGACGTTCAGCTCCTGGCGCGCCATGTCGACATCGCCCATGTAGACGACGCATTCGAGGCCGAGGAGCGCGCAGGCGGTGGCGGTGGCGACGCCGTGCTGGCCGGCGCCGGTCTCCGCGATGACTCGCTTCTTCCCCATGCGGCGGGCGATGAGCGCCTGGCCGACCGCATTGTTGATCTTGTGCGCGCCGGTGTGGTTCAGGTCCTCGCGCTTCAGAAAGAGGCGGAATCCACCGCACAACTCCGCGAACTTTTTCGCCTCGGTCAACGGCGTCGGACGGCCGACAAAGTCGCGCAGGATGTCGTCGAGCTCCGTGCGGAACGCGCGCTCGCGGCGGACGCTCTTGTACGCCGCCTCGAACTCATCGAGGGCCGCCATCAGCGTTTCGGGAACGTACTTGCCGCCGAACTCGCCGAAGTAGCCGCGACGATCGGGAAGGGATCGCCCGCTCATCGTTTCACCCGCTCGAAGAGCTGCGCGATCTTCGCGTGGTCCTTGACACCGGGCGACGACTCGACGCCGCTGGCGAGATCGATGGCGTCGGGCCGCACCGTGCTGATCGCGACCGCAGCGTTCTCCGGTGTGATGCCGCCCGAGAGGAAGAACGGTTTCGCGCGTTCAAACTGCGTCAGCAGCGACCAGTCGAAGCGCTTCCCCATCCCGCCGGCGAGGCGGTCGTTGTAGGTGTCGAACAGAAGCCACGACGCGTTTGCGTGCGCGGACGTGTCGGGCAGCGCGGCGCCGACGTGGAGTGTCTTGATCGCTGGAATGCCGAGCGCCGGGATGTCGTCGTCGCGCTCCGTGCCGTGAAGCTGGATGAGATCGAGCGTGGAGCGGGCGGCGACGTCGCGCATCCGCTCGTGCGAGGCATTGCGGAAGACGCCGACGATCTTCGGTGGATTCGATCGCCCGCGGACGGCGTCTGCGATCTGCGCCACATGATCGGCGTCGACGAAGCGCGGCGAGTCTTCCACGAAGATGAAACCGAGGAAGTCGGCGCCGCACTCGGCGGCAAAGAGCGCGTCTTCCTCGCGAGTCAGACCACAGATTTTCACTTTCATGATTCGTTCACGAGCGCCGCGACTGCCGCGGCGCGGTCATTCTGCCGCAGGAGTGATTCACCGACCAGGAACGCATGGAAGTGCGCACCGCGGAGGCGTTCGATGTCGTCTCGTGTCTTGATGCCGCTCTCCGCCACGCGGATCGCATCCGGCGGCATCAATGCGGAGAGTCGCTCGGAGGTCGAGAGATCGACGCTGAAATCGCGGAGGTTGCGGTTGTTGACGCCGATGATGCGCGCACCGCCGTCGATGGCACGCGTCAGCTCCTCCTCGTCATGGACCTCGACGAGAGCATCGCAGCCGTAGGCGTCGAGCAGTCCGATGAACTCGGCGATGCGGCGTGCGTCGAGGAGCGAGGCGAGCAGCAGCATCGCGTCCGCCCCCGCCGCGACGCCGTTCGTGATCTGCGACGGCGAGACGACGAAGTCTTTCATCACGACCGGGAGCCCGGCCGTTTTCGCGCGTTCGATCCATGCTCGGGAGCCGCGGAAAAACTCCGGCTCCGTGACGATCGAGATCGCAGCGGCGCCGCCGCGCGCATAGTCGGAGGCGATCGCCTCGACCGGCGGGTTCTCCACGATCGCGCCGGCCGAGGGGGATGCCGACTTGATCTCCGCGATGACGTTCACGCCCTCGCGTGCGAGCGCCTTGATGAACGCGAACGGCTTGCGGCTTGCGGCCGCGCGTTCCGCTGCCGCGCGGTCGGCGGGCTCGTTCGGAATGCGCGCCTTCGTGTGATCGACGATTCTCTGCAGTACGTCGTTCACGCACGCTCCTTCGTGGCACTCACCAGTTGCTCCAGCTTCCGCATGGCGGCGCCGCTCGCGATCGTGTTGCTCGCGAGGGCCACGCCGTCACGGAGCGTCGAGACCGCGCCGCTGACGTACAGCGCCGCCCCCGCGTTCACCGCGACGATGTCGCGTCGCGCGCCGTCCGTTTCGCCTGAGAGGACCGCCAGCGCGATGCGCGCGTTCTCGGCCGCGTCGCCGCCGGCGACCTCCTCGATCGACGCCCGCGAGACGCCGAGCGCCTCGGGCTCGACCGTGAAATCGCGAATCTCACCGTCAACGACTTCGCAGACGTGCGTCGGCGCCGAGATCGAAATCTCGTCGAGTCCGTCGTGGCTGTGCACGACCATGGCGTGGTCGGTGCCGAGCGCGAGGAGCACCCGCGCGACCACTGCGACGAGGTGTTCCGCGTAGACGCCGAGGACCTGCCGCCGCGCGAAAGCGGGATTCGTGAGCGGACCGAGGACATTGAAGATCGTCCGGACGCCGAGCTCGCGGCGGATCGGCGCGACGGCGCCCATCGCCGGATGAAGCTTCGGCGCAAAGAGGAATGCTATGCCGATCTCGTCGAGCACCCGCGACATGCGTGGCGCGTCCAGGTCGATGTCAACGCCGAGAGCGGTGAGCAGATCCGCGCTTCCGCACGCCGACGACACGGCTCGGTTGCCGTGTTTCGCGACATTCGCTCCCGCCGCCGCCGCGACGATCGCCGCGATGGTGGAGATGTTGAACGTCCCGCGGCCGTCTCCGCCCGTGCCGCACGTGTCTACGAGCTCTTCGCGGTCGACGTTCAGCGGCGTCACCCGTTCGCGCATCGCGAGCGCCGCGCCGGTGATCTCTTCCGGCGTCTCCCCTTTCATCCGCAATGCGATGAGAAGCGCCGCCTTCTGGACGTCGGTCGCCTTCCCGTCCATCACCTCGCCGAACACTGTGTGCATCTCGTCACGATCGAGATCGTGACCATCCACCACCCGCTTGATCGCCTTGTCGATCATCGCGCCACCTCCAGGAAGTTCCGGATCAACTGATCGCCGCCGATCGTGCCGTACGACTCCGGATGAAACTGAATGCCGAAGAGTGGACGATCGCGATGCGAGACCGCCATGACGACGCCGTCGGGCGTTTCGGCGTCGACGAGCAGTTCCGGCGGCAGCGACTCGTGCTCGATGACCAGCGAGTGGTACCGCGCGGTGCTCATCGGCGAGTCGCAGTTCGCGAACAGCCGATCACCGCGATGGACGACCTCCGTGACCTTGCCATGTACCGGAACGCTGCCGCGAACAACGCGCGCGCCGAACGCCTCGGCGATCGCCTGATGCCCGAGGCAGACCCCGAGGAGCGGAATGCTTTGATTGGCGCGCACGAGCTCGATGCAGCGGCCCGCTCGCGATGGCGTCCCTGGTCCGGGCGAGATCACGATCGCGCGCGGCGCGCTTTCGATAAGCGCTGCCGGCTCGAACGCGTCGTTGCGGACGACCGTCAGCGAGACGCCGGCGAGGCGTTCGATCTGCTGGACCAGGTTGTAGGTGAAGGAATCGTAGTTGTCGATTACGACAATAGCTTGGCTAGCGGCAGAGCCAAAGACGCGAGTCGACCGTCATCGACTCGTTCTCCTGAGGAAGGGACTTGGTCATCATGGCGGCGGAGGGTAACACGTCATTCCGCGCTGCGTAAAGGAACGACTTCGCCGGGCTCGCTCGCCTGCATCGTGAGCCGCAGCTTCGTCGACTCCAGCGGAATGACCTCGAGCTGTTTGAGGTCGCCGAGGTCCTTGCCGCTGCCGGCCATCCGCTGCATCTCTTCGCCCTTCGGCCAGAGCATGCGGTCGATCGAGCCGATGGCGCCGTTGTACTTCTCGACCGTGCTCGCCAGCGCGCGGCCGACGTTCTGGATGTGCTCCATCACCTTCACGAAGCGGTTGAACAGCTCCACGCCCGCGTCGTGCATCTTCTTCGCGTTCTCTTCCGTCCGCTCCGCCTTCCATCCGGCGTTGATCGCGCGGAGCAGCGGGAGGAGCACGGTCGGAGACGCGAGGTAGATCTTCTTGTCGGCGGCGTAGTCGAAGATGGTCGGATCGGTCACCAGTGCGGCGGACAGGAAATGCTCGCCCGGCACGAAGAGGACGACGAAGTCGAGCGTGTCGCTGATGGCCGCCTGATATTCGCGCTTGCTGAGCGAGTCGATGTGGCGCCGCACCGTCTTGGCGTGCGCCGCCAGAAACTCACGGCGGCGCAGGTCGTCCGTCTCGTTGGCGGCGTGGGTGTAGTCCTCCAGCGGCACCTTCGCGTCGATCGCGATCATTCGCGTGTTCGGGAGCTGCACGACGACGTCGGGCCGGCGGCGGCGTCCTTCGTCGTCGAAGAACGTCTCCTGGACGGTGAAGTCGCAGAACTCGCTCATGCCGGCGAGCTCGATGCAGCGCCGGAGCGACGACTCGCCCCACGAGCCGCGGACGGTCGGCGACTGCAGCGCGTTCGCGAGCCGCGACGCCTCGCGGTAGGACGCCTCGTTCGCCGTCATCAGCGCGCGGATCTGCTCCTGCAGTCCGCCGTAGACCTCGTTCCGCACGTGCTCGCTCTTCGTCAGCTCGCCGCGGTAGGACTCGATCATCTCGCGCAGCGGCTTGAGCAGGGCGTCGATCTCCGCCTTCTTCGTATCGAGCGAGCCGTTGATCTGCGTCTTGCTGGTGGTCACGAGCGACTCGCCGACCTGCTGGAACGCGCGCTGCGCGAGCGCCACGAACGTGCTTTCGATCTGCTCGCGCGACGACTCGAGATGCTGCGCCTTCGATTCCGCCACGACGCGCGCCTGCTGCGCTTCGTCGAGCCGCCTCTGGAGCTCCAGGGCGCGCGCTTCGGCCTTCGCTCGTTCGACGACTGCCAGATCGCGCTCTGCAATCGCCCGCTGCGCCCACACCCACACACCCGCCATCGCAACGATGGCGACGAGAACAACGATCGTCGTCAACATGCGACTAGTGTAACCGGCTCAGTACCTCGACGACGCGTTCCGCCTCTTCGGTGGTGTTGTAGAAATGCGGCGAAAACCGCAGCATCCCTTCGCGCGGAGAGCAGATCACACGCTCTTTTTCGAGCTCGCCATGGAGGCGGAGCAACTCGCGGCCGTCTACTCCCTGTGGAGCGGCGGCGACGATTCCGGAGCGGATCGGGCGCACGACGCGGTAGCCGATCGACTCCAATCCGTCTGCCAGGGACGTGGCCACCGCGATGACGCGCTGAGCGATCTCGTCGATTCCCACCTCCAGCAAGAGGTCGATCGCGGCGCGGGCGGCGTGGATGCCGCCGCTGTTCAGCGATCCCGCCTCGAAGCGCTTCGCGTCGGGTACAAGTTGCGTCGATGCATCGAGAAAGCTGGCGCCGCGACGCACCACGTTCGTCCAGCCGTGCTCGAAGACGTCCAGCTCCTCGATCTGCTCCCGCGCCACGAAGAAGATGGTCGCCCCCTCGGGACCGCAGATCCACTTGTGCGAGTCGGCGCCGAGGAAGGAGATCTTGGCGCGGCGGACGTCGAGCGGCAGCATGCCGAGGGACTGGATGGCATCCACACAGAAGAGAATTTGACGTTCGGCGCAGAAATCGCCGATGGCGTCGAGGTCCGCCACGAAGCCGTTGTGGAACGCGACCGATGCGACCGTGACGACACGCGTCCGCTCGTCGACCAGCGGCGCGATCTCCGCGACCGTCGCATTCTTCGCGACGCGCGTCTCGACTCCCCGCGGCTCGAGACTGCGCCATGGCGAGACGTTCGGTGGGAACTCCAGCGCGGTCGTGACCACGTTGTCTCCGGCGCGCCAGCGGATCCCCTGCGCCACGAACGAGAGCGCCTCGCTCGTGTTCTTCAGGATCGCGATCTCGCCCGGCTCGGCGTTCAACAGCCGCGCCGCCGACTCGCGGAAACGGTCGTATTCGGCGTACCACTCCCGCCAGTGCAAGGCCCCGTAGTCGCGCTGGTCGCGGACGAACCGCTCCATCGCCTCGGCCGCCCGCGTCGACAGCGGCCCAACGGCCGCGTGGTTGAAGTAGACGAGGTTTTTCGTGACCGGAAACAGATGCCGCATGCCGCGAACGAGTATGACCGAACCCGCCGCTTCTGTCTGGCGACCGTCGCCGGCAAGATTGCCGTCGCCACACCTCAGATGCGGCGGGGAAATCGCCAGTTGCACGGAGCACACCTCGCGATGCACGCCGTCGCCCGCCGGATGCAGGGTGCATCTCGGTGTCTGCGGGGTGCAGACCGCCGTATGCAAGGGTGCATCTCGGTGTCTGCGGGGTGCAGACCGCCGTATGCAGGGCGCATCCCGGTGTCTGCGGGGTGCAGACCGCCGTATGCAGGCTGCATCCCGGCGTGTGCGGGGGCGCAGACCGCCGGTTGCAGGCCGCATCGCGGTGTGTGCGGGGGTGCAGACCGCCGTATGCAGGGTGCATCCCGGTGTGCGCGGCGGTGCAGACCGCCGTATGCAGGCTGCATCCCCGTGTGTGCGGCGGTGCAGACCGCCGTATGCAGGCTGCAACTGCGGGTTTGCGGGCTGCAGACTGGCGGATGCAGGGTGCAACTCCGCGTTTGCGGGCTGCAGACTGGCTTCTGTGTGGCAGAACCACACAGAAGCGCCAGGAGCGGATCAGAAGCGCGCGAGCTGTGCGATGTAGGCGTCGTAGTTGCGGCGCATCTCGGCGAGGGAGTCGCCGCCGAACTTCTCGCGCATGGCGTCGGCCAGGGCGATCGCGAGCATCGCCTCGCAGACGACGCCGCAGGCCGGCACGGCAGTGACGTCGCTCCGCTCCCACTGCGAGCGGTGCGCCTCGTGCGTCTCGATGTCGACCGACGGCAGGCCGCGGCGGAGCGTGGAGATCGGCTTCATGTAGGCACGGACGACGACGTCCTCACCGTTCGTGACACCGCCTTCGAGACCGCCGGCGCGATTCGAGGTCCGCTTGTACGCGCCGTCGAACTCGATCGGGTCGTGCACCTCGGAGCCGAGGCGGCGGGCGTTCGCGACGCCGTCGCCGATCGAGACGGCTTTCACGGCGTGGATCGACAGAATCGCCTGCGCGATGCGGCCGTCGAGCTTCTCCGTCCATTGAACGTATGACCCGAGACCAATCGGAACGCCGCGGGCGGCGGCGACGATCGTTCCGCCGAGCGTCTCGCCGAGCTCGCGCGCGCGATCGACGGCAGCGATCATTGCCGGCTCGTGTTCGCGGTTGACGGCGCGGAGCGGCGACTCGTCGTCGACTGCGGCCAGCTCGTCCCAGCTTGGTGCGTAGTCGGGATCGCCGGCGTCACCCACCGAGACGACCCCCGAACGGATCTCGATGCCGAAGTGGCGCAGGAGCTCCTTCCCGATCGCGCCGGCGGCAACGCGGGAAGCGGTCTCGCGAGCCGACGCGCGTTCGAGGACGTCGCGGAGGTCGCGGCGGTCGTACTTCATGCCGCCGATCAGATCGACATGGCCGGGACGCGGCGCGTGCACGCGGCGTTTCTTCGTCTCCGCTTCATCGAGCGTCCACGGATCCATCGCGCCGCGCCAGTTTTCGTAGTCGCGATTGCGGACCACGATCGCGATCGGCGATCCGAGCGTCTCGCCTCCGCGCACGCCGCCGGCGATCTCCACCTCATCCGACTCGATCTTCATCCGGCCGCCGCGCCCGTAGCCATGCTGGCGGCGCTTCAGGTCGAGATTGATCCGGTCGCGATCGAGACACACGCCCGCCGGCATTCCGGTGACGATGACGGTGAGCTGCGGGCCGTGCGACTCGCCGGCCGAAACGAAGGTGAACCGCGACATCGCAGCCATTATGATTCACGCACAAACACAAAGGAGCGTCACCATGCGATCGATGCGGGCTCTCGGCATCCTCGGACTCGTAGCACTCCTCGCCCACTCCGCGTTCGCGGATCAGTCCGGGAAGGTCGGCAAACTCACCGACCGCGCGAAGGAGGCGATCGAAGCCGGCAACGTCGATGCGGCGCGCGACATCGGGCCGCTCATCGAGATGCTCCGCACGTCGAAAGATGACGACGACCAGAAACATCTGGTCTCGGCGATCATCGACCTCGGACGCGCGAACGGCACGAGTCCGGCCGCCGTGAAGGAGTACGTCATCGCGCAGATGACGCCGATCCTCCTCTCGATCGCCGCGAACCGCTCGAACTCGACGTTCCTCCGCGGCGACGCGATTCTCGGGTTACGCGACATGGGCGCGTCGCGCGACGCGCTGGACCAGGTCACCGCGATGGCGCTCAAAGACTCCGACGACTACGTGAAGAGCCGCGGCGAAATCCTGCAGAACTACATCTCGTCGATGCGCACCGACTCGCCGGCGGCGACCCTCAAGCCGAAGAGTGCCGAGGGAGAGAAAGACGCGCTGGAGTACCTGCGCATCCGCGAGATCGACGTGTCTGCCGACTCGCTCCATCGAGCCGCGTTCGAAGCGAACTACGAGGACGTGAAACAGCTCCTCAAAGCCGGCGTGCCGGTCGACGGCGAGGGCGGCAACGATACGCCGCTCCTCGCGGCGATGACCGGCTGCTCGCGCGAAGGCGAGACGGACCTGATCGCCAACGTCGTCGACCTCCTCGTCACCAAAGGCGCCGACGTGAAGCGGAAAGACGACAACGCCAACACGCCCCTCATCACCGCGGCGCAGTACTGCGGCGCCAAAGTCGTGAACCGCCTCCTCGCGGCAGGCGCCGACGTCAACGCGATGAACGGCAGCAGCATGACGCCGCTCATGATCGCCCTTGTGATGAGCCGCTTCGACGCCGCCGACGCCCTCGTCGCGAAAGGCGCGAAGCTCAACGCCCAGCAGGCCGAGGTGATGAACAACAGCGTCAGCGACGCGCGGGGGAAGGCGATCGTCGCCAAGGCTCGCAAGAGTCGATCCTGACGCGGAGCGCAGCGCAGCGGAAGGATCTCCGGTTACACCGCGCGGGTCAGTCCAAACGGCGATGCACAAACAACTCCGTCATCCTGAGAGGCTGTGAAGAAATCTCGTTCCGTCATCCTGAGCTTGGCGGAGCGGCGAAGCCGCGTAGCGCAGCGAAGGATCTCAGAATGCGCTGCATGTGGCTCCTGCCTCACATCTTGAGTTCCTTCGCCGTCCTGCGCCGCTTCGCGGCTTCGGCGACTCAGGATGACGAGGGGAGATTTCGCGGATGCTGCGGGGTTGTGTAGGGGCCGGCTCTTAGCCGGCCGTGGTGCGGCTAAGAGCCGCACCCTACATACGGGCTTCGCCGCTCCGCCAAGCTCAGGATGACGGAAACGAGTCAGCACGGCGCGAAGAGCGAGACAGCAACACAATCCCAATCACCACGATCAAAACGCTGATCAGTTGGGCGATGGTGAACGGGCCGAGGAAGCGGTCGTCTTTGGCGCGGACGATTTCGACGAGGAAGCGTTCGATGCCCATGAGGATGAGGAAGAGCGCGAAGGCTGTGCCCTTCCGGTGCGGACGCGACTCGACGCGCATCAGGATCAGGAACATGACGAACGCGGAGAGCGACTCGTAGATCTGGGTGGGATGCACTCTCAGCACCGCATTGTCGGGAATCGCGGGACTGACGTGCACGCCGAACTCGCGGAGCGAGTACGCAGTCGTCGGCGGCGAGCCTTTCGGGAAGGCGATGCCCCACCAGCCGTTCGTCGGTGCGCCGTAGTCGTCGCCGACGAGAAGGCATCCGATGCGTCCCAACGCATAGCCGATTGCGAGCGCGGGAGCGGCAGCGTCGGCGGCGACGAGGAAATCGACCTTGTTGCGGACGATGACGAACGAGCAGGCGACCGCGCCGCCGAGGAGCCCTCCGTACCAGACGAGCCCCGCGCGGGAGAAGAGCTCGGCCCACGAGTGATAGAGGATCGCGTAGTAGACCTTCGCGCCGACGATCCCGCCGATCGCCGCCGCCATCACCATCGTCGACGCGAGATCGTCGGAGAGGCCGTAGCGGCGGAACTGGCGCGTGAGCACCCATCCGGCCGCGACGAACGCGAGGAACATCATCAGGCCGAACGTGGTGATTTCGAAGTTGCCGAACTTTACGAGTGTCGGATACACACGCGGATGATAGTGGGAACTACGCTCCGACGCGTTCCAGGCTCGCCTTCTGATCGCTGATGAAGCGGAAGACATCGACCTTCCCGGCGGCGTCGAGGTGCTGCGAGACCTCGAACAGCTCCACCGAGAGGAGCGTGTTCAACCCCTCGTCGAGCGCGGCTTTCCGGCGCTCGAACGGGAGCTCGGAGATGTTCGCGATGAGCATATTCTCGTCGAAGCGGCCGTACTGATCGAAGAAGACGCCGCTCCAGAGGTCGTCGCCCTCCGCCTGCTGCAACGCCGTCATGAAGATGTCCCGCGCCTGATCCTCGCCGACCGCGCGCTGGAGCGCGTCATAGAGCCGGCCGAACATGTCGTTGTAGGTGGAGATCACCTTCAGCAGCTCCGGCGAGTCCTCGACGTCCAGGAAGACCGGCCGGAACGACTTCTCCTCCGGCGCCGGCTCGATGAGCCGCGCGGATACGAGTTGGAAGAGGATGCGAGTGACGTCGAACTCCGTCAGGTCGTTCGCCTGTGCAATGAGGTGGCGCACGCTCCTCATGCCGTCGATGTCGTTGTACACCGCGACCTCGGAATCGCTCATCTCGAGCGCGTCGAAGTCTGGCGTCACTCCCGGGATCTTCATGAAGACGACATCGAGGTTCGGGACCTTCTCGCGGATGCGCGCCGACTCGTCGAGCCGGCGGATGCCCTCCATGATCACGCTCGAAGTGTGGAGCGACAGGACGATCTTCTCGCTCGAGATCTCCTCCATGGTCTCCACGAACTCGAACGTCCCCGACTGCCAGTGGAAGAGCTGGTAGATGATGTCGAGCGCCTGATTCTTGACGCCCCACCAGAGATCCTTCGGTGAGATGGCGCCCATCTGGACGAGCAGCTTTCCGTGGCGGACCTGCGCCGTTACGCGGCGCTTCGACTCGTCGTACTGCTGCTGACTGATCTTGCCGTTTCTGAGGAGGAACAACCCGAGCGAGTCCTCGGGCGAGTTCGAGGTAGCGAAGACGATGTCGCCGTCCTTCCAAACCAGGGTGCGCTCCATCGCGCTGCTCCGCAGTACGAGCTTCCCGCTCCTGCGGATCATCGAGACGAAGCTGAGGACGTCCGGGAGGTGGACGCGGGACAAATCACCCTGAAGAATGGGGGACTCGGACATCGGACGCGGTATTTCACCACAGAGAGATCAAACTTTTCTCACACGCGAAACAACTTCCCGTAAAACCGCGACCGTAGTGTCGATCTCTCCGCCGGTCGTGAGGCGGCTCAGGGAAAAGCGGACCGTCCCTTTCGCGTCCCCGGCCGGCAGCCCCATCGCGACCAGCACGTGCGACGGCTCGATGCGCCCGGAGGAACAGGCGGAGCCTGTGGAAGTCGCGATGCCGTTGAGATCGAGGCCGATCACGATCCCCTCTCCGTCCGCGTCGTGGAACGTGACGCTGGACGTGTTCGGGACGCGCGGAACGGCGGCTCCGTTGACCGTGACGCCCAGGTCTGCGATGAGCGACTCGAAGCGATCGCGGAGAGCGGCGACTTCGCGCTTGAACTCCGATTCGCCCGCCAGCGCCGCGGCGACGCCGAACGCGGCGGCGAGCGGCACGTTCTCCGTCCCCGCGCGGCGGCGCCGCTCCTGCGCGCCGCCGAAGAGATGCGTCTGCATCTTCGTTCCGCGCCGGACGTAGAGCGCGCCGATGCCCTTCGGCGCGTGTATCTTGTGCGCCGAGAGCGACAGCGTGTCGACGCCGAGCGCCTGCACGTCGAGGCCGATCTTTCCCGCCGCCTGCACCGCGTCGCAGTGGAAGTGGACTCCCCGTTCGCGGCAGGCACGCGCGATCTCCGCGACCGGCTGAATGACGCCCGTCTCGTTGTTCGCGAGCATCACCGTGACGAGCCGCGTATCGCTGCGAATCGCGTCGATGACTTGCTGCGCGTCGACGACACCGTTTCGTGACGGCGGCACGAGAACGACGTCGTGGCCGCGGCGGCGCAGCTCCTCCACCGGTTCGAGCACCGACGGATGCTCGATGGCGGTTGTCACGATGTGATGAATTCCGAGCGTGGAGACCGCGCCAAAAATCGCGGCGTTGTTAGACTCGGTACCGCCGCTGGTAAAGACGATCTCGCGTGCGTCGGCGCCGACCAAGCGCGCCACCGACTCGCGCGCGTCCTCGATCACCTGCCGTGCGGTCTGGCCTTCTTTATGAATGGACGAGGCGTTTCCAAAGACGTTCCGCAACATCGTGTCGAGCGTGATGAGCACGTCCGGGTGGATCGCCGTCGTCGCGTTGTTATCCAGATAAATCCGCATCGAGGACACTCATGAACAGGATCGCGGTCGCAGTTGTTGCCGTCGCTCTCGCTTTACCCATCATCGCCCAGACTGACCCTCCGGTGAAGCAAGACCCGCAGCCGAATGCGGCGCCGGCGGCGAAACAGAAGGACCCCACCGCGGATCCGGGCGTCCGCAAACTTTCGCGCCGCGAGCGAAAAGACCGCATCAAGAACCTCGCCGAGAAGTACCAGGAGTTCCTCGAAGACGTCGAGCCGATCATCATGCCGCTGGAGCGCGACACGTTCCTGATCCTCGAGACCGACCCGCAGCGCGATGCCTGGATCATCGAGTTCTGGCGCCGCCGCGACAAGGCGGCCGGCACGACCAACAGCTCGTTCCGCGATACGTACTACGCGCGCATCGAGGAAGCGCGCGCAAAGTTCAAGCAGCTCTCCAACGACCGCGCCCACATGTTCCTGCTGCAAGGGCCGCCCAACGAGATCGTCGTGCCGAACTGCGGCACCATGCTGCAGCCGATCGAGATCTGGAAGTACTTCTACATCCCGAGCTTCGGCCACGACGTCCGTTTTCTCTTCTACGTCCCGCGCCGCCAGTCCGACTACCGACTCTGGGCGCCGATCACCTCGAACGATCAGTCGCTCGCGGAGCTCGTGTCGCAGGACGAAGAGGCGACCACCCCCACTGAGGACCCGGGGGCGCTGTCGAACAAAGTCTTCAATAGCCGGGTATCCGGCGAAATGAACGTGACTCAGTTGCAGATGGAGTGCGGCACCACCTACGACGAGCTGATGCGCGCCATCGCGCAGAGCCAGCTCAACTCCACCGACCTGGTCACGAAGGTTTGGGACCCGCCGCCGGTCGACCCGGAGTCGATGCACAACACGCTGCGCTCCATCGTCATCGCGAACCCGAACGCGCCGAAGATTCCGGCCGAGATGAAGGTCGAGTACCCCGCCAAGATGGGGAGCCGCACCGACGCGCAGATCACGGTTCTCATCCCGCGCGACAAGGCGACCGCGAAGGAGGTCAGCGGCTCGTCGGTTTACAGCTTCGACGTCACCGGCGAGGTCCTCAAAGACGACCAGATGTTCGAGAACTTCCGCTACCGGTTCGACTTCCCGGCGGATTCAAAGCTCGACAAGTTCCCGCTGGTCGTCGACCGGCTCCTCCGTCCGAACAAGTACAAAGCGCGCGTCCGCGTGACCGACGCGCACTCCGGCGCCGAGGCGATCGTCGAGAACGAGCTCGACGTCCCGGAGATCTTCGAGAGCGCCGTCGCGAAGCAGCAGAAGGCGGACGCCACTGCGCAGCTCACGTCCATCAAGGACGTGATGGAATCGAACGAGACGAGTCTTCGCATCGTCCCGCTCACGGAAGACCTCCTCTCGGGTTTCCAGCACATCGAGACGATCGCGTTCGGCGACCGGATCAAAGGCGTCGAGTTCTACCTCGACGGCCGCAAAGTCATGGTGAAACGGCAGCCGCCGTACACGCTCGACCTCGACTTCGGCGAAGTCCCGCGCGTGCACAACGTCCGCGCCGTCGCGATCGACGACAAGGGGCAGATCATCACCGGCGACGAGATCGTCGTGAACACCGGCACCGATCCCTTCCGGGTCCGCATCGTCTCGCCGCGCGTGGCGATGAACCTCAAGGGGAAGACGAAGGTCGAGATGTCGGTGCGGACGCCCGACGGGAAGCAGCTCGACAAGCTCCAGCTCTACTACAACGAGACGCCGGTGGCGACGCTCTATGGTCCGCCGTACGTCCAGACGATCGACATCCCGGAGAACAAAGGCGTCGCGTACCTCCGCGCCGTCGCGACGCTGAAGGACGATTCGACGCCGCCGATCGAAGACGTCGTGATGATCAACACGCCGCAGTTCATGGAGGAGGTGAACGTTCACCTCGTCGAGCTGCCGACGACGGTCATCGCGAACGGCCACCCGATCAACACCCTCGGCCAGTCGTCGTTCAAGGTGCTCGACGAAGGGAAGCCGGTGAAGATCGCGAAGTTCGAGCACGTCGCGAACCTGCCGCTGTCAATCGGTATGGCGGTCGACACCTCCGGCTCGATGCAGCCGCGGATGGCGGAGGCGCAGAGGTCGGGGGCGGAGTTCTTCAAGAACGTGCTGAAGTCGGGCGACAAGGCGTTCCTCGTCTCCTTCGACACGCAGCCGCAGCTCATCCAGAAGTGGTCGGCGAAGCTCGGCGACCTGAACGCGGCTCTCTCGAAACTGCGCGCCGAGGAGTCGACCGCGCTCTACGACGCGATCGTCTACTCGCTCTACAACTTCCTCGGCGTCAAGGGGCAGAAGGCGCTCGTGGTCATCACCGACGGCGCGGATACGTCATCGAAGTTCTCGTTCGACCAGGCGGTCGAGTACGCACGGCGCGCGGCGGTGCCGATCTACGCCATCGGGATCGGCATGAAGCCGACCGAGATCGACGTGAAGTACAAGCTCGCCAAGTTCTGCAGCGAGACCGGCGGCAACATGTACACGATCGAGAACGCGTCCCAGCTCGGCGCCATCTACCGCGACATCCAGAACGAGCTCCGCTCTCAATACGTCCTCGGCTTCTATCCGCCGGACGGCGTGAAACCGGGGAGCAAGTGGCATGACGTGAGTGTGCAGGTGAGCGAAGGGCGCGCGAAGACGATCCACGGCTACTATCCGTGATGTCGTGAAAGCGATCGTTCTCGCCGTCCTGCTGAGCTTCTGTGCGGCGCCGGCAATCCTGCCGGCGTCCGAGCTCACTCGGCGCGAGCAGAAAGACCGCATCGCCAAGCTAGGCGACGACTACCAGCAGTTCCTCATCGACGTCACGCCCCTCATCACGCCGGCCGAGCTGAACACCTTCCTCACGCTCGAGACCGACCCGCAGCGCGATCTCTTCATCGACGACTTCTGGACGCGGCGCGACAAGACGCAAGGGACGACGAACCACTCTTTCCGCAAGCTCTATTATGAACGGCTCGAAGTCGTGAAGGAGAAGTACCACGGCGCCACGACCGACCGCGGAAAGACCTTTCTACAGCGCGGCGAGCCGGCCGATGTCCAGCAAGTCGATTGTCCGCGCTACGTCCGGCCGATCGAGATCTGGACGTATCCGGGATTCGTCGACGAGCCGGAGTACGGCCATCCCGTGCGCCTGATCTTTTTTCTGCCGCAGGACGAGCGCGAGTGGGTGCTCTTCGATCCTCGGAACCGCCTCGTGAGTGAACTCTTCAAACACGACAAGATCTTCGACGGACCGGGCAAATTAAAGTTCGACGAGGAGTGTGTGACCAGTGGCGATCTCCTTCGCGCCCTGCGTCAGTCCGCCGACAACGCCGACCGGCTCTACAAGTTCTTCGTGCCTCCGCCCGTCGACCCCGAGCTGATCGCACGGATCGCGCATAGCGTCGTCATCGCGAATCCGAACGCCGCGAAAATCGAGCCGCGCGTGACCATCGCCTACCCCGCCGCGGAGAACGGCAAGACGGACGTGCAGATGTCGATCGACATCCCGCGCTCCGCCATTCAGCCGGCGGTCGTCGCTCAGTCGAAGACATACGCACTCGATCTCGTCGGCGAGCTGACGCGCGACGGCCGGATGTGGGAGAACTTCCGATACCGGTTCGACTTCCCGGTCGAGACCGCGCGCGAGATGCTTCCGCTGGTGGTCGACCGGATGCTGCCTCCCGGTACCTACGCTGCCCGCATCAAGGTGTCCGATCGAACGTCGGCAGCCGAGGCGATCATCGAACGCGACCTCGAAGTGCCGGGAGTGGATGAGAAGAAGGCCGCCAACCAGCAACCGGCAACGGAGAACACTCCGGCCATCCGCATCGTCCCGCTCCCCGACGAGCTCCTCAGCGGCGTGCAGACGATCAACACGATTCTCGCGGGTGACGACGCGAAGGGCGTCGAGTTCTGGCTCGACGGCCGCAAGGTCGCCGTCCGCCGCTCGCCTCCCTTCTCGCTCGATCTCGACCTCGGCGCCGTTCCGCAGACGCATCGCATCCGCGTGGTCGCGATCGACGCCCATGAACAGCCGATCGGCGGCGACGAGATCCTCGTCAACACCGGCACCGATCCGTTTCGCGTCCGCATCACGTCGCCGCGTGTGACGCCGCCGCGAATCGTGGGACGAACGCGCGTCCTGCTCGACCTCCGCGTACCGAAGGGACACGCTCTCCGAGGCGTCGATCTCTTCTGGAACGAGAACAAGGTCGCGACGCTGCACGATCCGCCGTACGTGCAGACGATCGACGTCGGTTCCCGCGATCAGATCGGCTACATCCGCGCGGTAGCGACGCTGGACGACGGCACGACGTCCGAGGATACGGTGATCGTGAACGCACCTTCACAGCTCGAGGAAGTGAACGTGCACCTCGTCGAGTTGCCGACGACCGTCCTGGCGCATGGACGTCCTGTGACCACGCTCGACCAATCCGCGTTCAAAGTCTTGGACGAAGGAAAACCGGTCAAGCTCGCGAAGTTCGAACATGTGAAGGACCTCCCGCTCTCGCTCGGCCTCGCGATCGACACGTCCGCCTCGATGCAGCCGCGCATGACGGAGGCCCGGACCTCGGCGTCCGAGTTCCTCGAGAAGGTGCTGCGGCCGGGCGACAAGGCGTTCCTCGTCTCGTTCGACTCGCAGCCGCAGGTCGCGCAGACGTGGTCGTCGAGCCGCGAAGAGCTCAATACCGCGCTCTCGAAGCTGCGCGCCGAGGAGTCGACGGCGCTGTACGACGCGATCGTCTACTCGCTCTACAACTTCGTCGGCGTGAAGGGGTCGAAGGCGCTGGTGGTCATCACCGACGGCCGCGACACCACCTCGAAGTACACGTTCGATCAGGCATTGGAGTACGCGCGCCGCTCCGGGGTCCCAATCTATGCGATCGCCGTCGGCCTCAAGGGGGCGGACCTCAAGGTGAAGCACCAACTCGCCGCCTTCTGCGGCGAAACCGGCGGAAACATGTACGCGATCGATTCCGCCTCGCAGCTCGGGAAGATCTACGACGACATCCATAACGAGCTCCGCTCGCAGTACATCCTCGGCTTCTACCCAGGCAACGACGTCAAGCCAGGCGGCAAGTGGCGCGACGTGACCGTGCAGGTCACCGAAGGGCGCGCGAAGACGATTCGCGGGTATTATCCTTAGCCGAACATGCGCACATCGATCGCGAGCTTTCTGCTGGCGGCAGCTTTGTCCCTTCCCTCTCTCGCCGGACCACGCGATCTCAACGGCTATTTCTCCGGCGGGGTGAGCATGCAGAACTGGCACGGCCAAGCCCGCATCGGGTCGGCGCAGCTCGAGCTCGTGTGGGATTCGAAACGGGTGCAGCGCTGGATCTCGCACACCGAGATCGGCACGACGTTCATCTTCAGCGACGTCGATCAGCCGCGCGAGTGGGACCCGTACCACCTCGGCGCAGCGACGAACCAGGTGAAGGCGTTCGGTCTCGGCCTCTACGCGCGGCACCTCTGGCGCACCGGATCGAATCGCGCGCAACCGTTCCTCGAGATCGGCTCCGGCCCGATGTGGTCGATGCGCGAGGTTCCGGCGACGACGTCACACGTCAACTTCCAGTCGCAGCTCGCCATCGGCGCCGTCTTCTTCCCGCAGTCGAGGACGCCGCTGCACATCGGCTGGCGCTTCTTCCACATCTCGAACGGCGTGATCGCGGAGCGGAACCCCGGCCTGAATGTGAACTCGATCTACATCGGGACGAGGCTGGCGTCGTTCAAGTAGGCGTGACGCGCGAGCGGAACTGCTCGATCGATCGATGCAGATCACATCTACGGATGTACTTGCTCCTTGCGCTCCAAGGCGACGCGCTCGCGCTCGGCGGCGCGTTCAGCACGCCGCTGATTTGCTTCGTCCTTCAACCGCTGGCCGATCGCGCAGCCGGTGGGCGTCGTCGCGAGACCGCCTTCGGCCGTCTCCTTGAGGCCGCGCGGCAACGCGCGGCCGATGCGAACCATCGCCTCGACGACTTCGTCCATCGGGATGACCGAGTCGACGCCCGCCAGGGCGAGTTGCGCCGCCGTCAGGCCGTGCACCGCGAAGAGCGCGTTGCGCTTCACGCACGGCACCTCGACGAGGCCGCCGACCGGATCGCACACGAGCCCGAGGGTGTTCTTGAGCGCCAGCGCCGCGGCGTGAATGCACGTGTGCGTGTCGCCGCCCATCATGTATGCGACCGCCGCCGCTCCCATGGCCGAGGCAACGCCCACTTCGTTCTGGCAACCGCCGGCAGCGCCGCTGATGTTCGCCGATAGGGCCACGATCGAGCCGATGCCGCCTGCGACCACGAGCGCGCGCACGGTCTTCTCCGGATCGACGTGCCGCTCTTCCTCGAGCGCCAGCAACATGCCGGGAACGACGCCTCCCGCACCTGCCGTCGGTGCCGCGACGATGACGCCCATCCGCGAGTTCTCCCCCATCACGGCGAGCGCGTAGAGCTCGGCCTTAATGGTCAGCGGGTCGAGAAAGGTCTTGCCGGCGGCGAACGCTTCATTCAGCTTCTTCGCCTCGTTCCCGACGAGTTTCCCCATCGAGATGCCGCCGCTCTTCCCGCGCTCCACACAGTCGCGCATCACTTCGCGCCGCTTCGCGAGCGAAGCGAGGATCTGCTCCCCCGGAACCCCGTGCTCCTGTTCGTCGACCTCGAGAAAAACATCCGCAATGTCGCGATCGCGGCCGGCCTCTTCGAGCTGCTTGAAAGATTCGATCATCGGTAGGGTCAACGCTGGGCGAGGTGAAAGGCTTCCAGAGGCGTTATCCGTTACCCGTTACCCGTTATCGGAGAGCCCCGGCGATAACGGATAACGGGTAACGCTACGGTATCCGGTCCAGGTACTTCGCCTCCGCGACGTCGCCGATGCCGCAGATGCGGTCGATTGCGGTCTTGCCGAGGGGCGAGTCGACGTCGATCTGCATGAAGGCGTCTTTGCCGCGCTGTTTGCGCGAGCAGTACAGCGACGCGATGTTGATCCCCTCCTCGGCGATGATGCGCGTGACTTCCGAGATCATGCCGGGGCGGTCTCGGTAGAAGAGGAGGAGCGTTGGCGAGTCGCCCTTGAACCTCGTCTGGAAGCCATTGATGTTGAAGACCTCGATGACCCCGCCGCCGATCGACGAGCCAACGATCTCTGCCTGGCGCGTCTTCCCGCGGATCTCGATTCGTACCGTGTTCGGGTGCACCTCGCCGAGGTCCTCTTCCGAGAAGGCGATCTCGACGCCCATCTGCTCCGCAATGCGGATCGCCTCCGGGATGCGGGGATCATCGACGTTGAGCCCGATCGACCCGCCCGCGAGCGCGAAATCGGAGCCGTGGCCGCGGTACGTCGCGGCGAGCGGCGGGTGGAGATAGAAGTGAACGTCGACCGGCTCCTCGTCGAGGATCTCACGCGCCACGCGCCCAAGACGCGCCGTGCCGGCCGTATGCGAAGACGAAGGTCCGACCATCACCGGGCCCATGACATCGAGGATCGACACTTTGCGGTCGTGGCGAACGGGCATCGGTCACGCAGTTTATCTCCTGAGCGCGGAGCGGGTGGCGTTCAGGTCTTGCGTAACTTGCGCGCCAGCTACGCAAACCGCGCGAGACGCAACCGATCCTTCGGCTCCTCAGGATAGAGTGATACCCATGCCGCGCAAACCGATCATCCTCGTGGTGGATGACGACCTCCCGATCATCACGCTGATGCGAAGCCTCCTCCGTGAGTTCGGCTACGAGGCGCGCACGGCGAACAGCGGCGTGGCGGCGGTCGAGGCGGCGCGCGCGGAGGCGCCGGATCTGGTACTGCTCGACAAGAACATGCCGGGGATGTCGGGAGGGGACGTCATCCGGGCCTTGCGATCGGAAGCCGGCCTCGAACGGCTACCGATCCTCCTCCTCACCGGAGACCCGGTCGCACCCGACGAAATCGCCGAGCTTGGTGCGAACGGAACGGTGCAAAAACCGTTCGATCTGGAAGACCTGCTGGAAAAGATCCGGGAGCATGTGGGCGTGCTATAAAACGCGCCCATGACTCAAGACAGCATCGACGATCTCGTCAAGACGGCCGTCTTCGGCAGCGACGCCGCGTCGAAGGCGGAGGCGCGGAAACAGATCCACCTTCGCGCGAGACAGGCGGGCGCCGTTCCGTCGTCGATCTTCCCGCTGTACGACGCGATCGGACGCGGCGAGCTGACGCCGGCGTTCACCGTACCGGCGCACAACATCCGCGCCCTCACGTACGACGTCGCGCGCGCGCTCTTCCGTGCGGCGATGCGGCATCAAGTCGGTGCGTTCATCTTCGAGATCGCGCGCTCCGAGATCGGATACAGCGAGCAACGACCGGGCGAGTACTCCGCGTGCGTTCTCGCGGCGGCGATCAAGGAAGGATTCGCCGGAGCGGTGTTCATCCAGGGCGACCACTTCCAGGCGAGCGCCAAAAAGTGGGCGACGCCGGACGGAAAAGCGAGCGAAGTGAAAGCGCTCGAATCGCTGATCGACGAGGCGCTCGCCGCCGAGTTCTACAACATCGACATCGACACCTCGACGCTCGTCGACCTCGACTTCCCGACGCGCGATGAGCAGCAGCGGGCGAATTACGAGTACACGGCCCACCTCACGAAGTACATCCGCGAGCGGCAGCCGAAGGGGATTCACGTCTCGGTCGGCGGCGAGATCGGCGAGGTCGGCAAGTACAACACCCAGCCTGACGAGGTCCGCGCGTACATGGAAGGGCTCCGGAAACACCTCGACGGGGAGCCGGGCATCGCGAAGATCTCGGTGCAGACCGGGACGTCGCACGGCGGGGTGCCGCTGCCGGACGGCTCGATCGCGCAGGCGAAGATCGATTTCGACGTCCTGCGCGAGGTGACGGAGATCTGCCGTAACGAGTACGGCGTCGCCGGCAGCGTGCAGCATGGCGCGTCGACACTGCCCGAGTCGGTGTTCCACCTCTTCCCGCAGAGCCACGCGGTCGAGATCCACCTCGCGACGCAGTTCCAGAACATGATCCTCGATGCCCCGTCGTTCCCGGCGGAGATGAAGGAGCAGATCCGCGACTTCTGCTTCGCGAACTGCCAGGACGAGCGGAAGGACGGCGAGACGGACGAACAGTTCGTCTACAAGACGCGCAAGAAGTCGCTCGGCCCATTCAAGCAGCGGATGTGGGAGATGCCGGAGAGCGCGAAGGGACCGATCGTCCAGGCGTTGGAGGACAAGTTCGAGTTCCTCATGGAGAAGCTCGGCGTCTTCGGCACGAAGGACGTGGTGAACAAGTACGTCCGCGTTTCGTCGAGCGACCTCCCGGAGTACGCCGCCGCGAGCGCGGAACTGACCGCGGCCGCTACAGTCGATCCGAACGAAGGGGAGTGACCGCAACCAGGATGTAGCTGTTGTCGCGGTAGACGGGAATCGTGCATTCGCGCAACGCCGCCTCCGCCCCCGGCGGGAGCTCCAGCATGTACTCGCGCTCCATCATCGTCTTCGGCGGCCGAAGCCACGCAGGATGAATGAGGATGTGCGTCACCCGCTGCCGGCGCAGTTCGTCGTGTAGCGCCATGGCGTTCGGAAACCGCGCCAGCCATGCGGCGATGCGCGGTCCGTCGAGGTTGCCGCCCGAGAGTGTCTGCCGGCCGAGGTCGTACGTCCGGTTCTCGCCCAGGAACAGGATCTTCGCCTCCGGCGGCGTGTGCGTTTCGATCCAGTCGTAAACCGGTGCGAAGTCACGGACGCGATGAACGTACTGCCGCGCCGTCTCTTTGCCCGCGAGGTACGGGACGATGTCGTACGAGTCGAGCACGTAGATCGCGAGGACGAGCTGCGCCGCGAATGCAATCGCAATGACGCCGCCGAGGATCGGAGTGGCGGACGCCCACGTCCGCCCGCGCGGCGCAGCCGCGCTGTCGCGCGGCTCGGCGGACGAGGGCGTCCGCCACTCCAAGAGACTCATCCCCCCCGCGAGAGCGAGCGGCACGACACCGTTGATGATGTTGCGCGAGCCCGGCGCGATGGTGATCAGGATCGGCATCTGGATCGCGCCGATCCATGCGAGGTCGCGTTGTTTGCGATCGGCGACGCCGAGGGCGAAGAGGCCGCAGATCGCGGCGAGCGGCAGCACGATGCCGAGCGACTCGTCGACGATGCGGGGGTCGAAGATGTCAGCGCCGGCGATCAATTCGCGCCATCCCCCGAAAAGACCGCCGCCCTTGTATCCGTACACGCCCGGCGCGTTCGGCAGAAAGAGCGGCGCGAGCGGCGAGCCGGTCCAGACCGCGTTCCGCACGTAAAAGAACCCGCCGAAAAGCGCGACCAGCAGCGCCCCGCGCAGCAACAGCTTCACATCACGCGTCCGGACCAGGGCGACGATGGCGAATGCGAGTAGCCACGGAAGCGCCGTGTACTTTGACGCGACCGCGCCGCCGAGCGCCGCGAACGCGATCGCAGGATTCTCGTCGAAACGGTCGATCGATAAGACCAGCAGCGCGATCACTCCCCACTCGCTCCACCCCCATCCGGCGATCAGCATCAGCGCCGGCGTCCACGCCACGATCGCCGTGATCGAGTCGGAATTCGTCAGGCGGCGAATCACCGCCAGCGCGGCGAAGTAGAGCGCCAGATGCGCCAGCTTCGCCGCGATCCCGCCGCCGAGGATGAGCGCCGCGAGGTCGGCGAGCTGCAGCGCCATCGTGATGTACGAGTGCGAGCTGAGCGGCATCTCGAACATCCGCCCCGCCATGTCGTACGCGTGCGGAACACCGAGCTTGTACACCAGCTCATCCGGCGAGTTCACCGGCGTGATCGCCTCGACGATCGCCAATACGACCGGAATGATCAGCAGCTTCGGGATTCGCGGCGCGCAGATCGGGCGTTTGAGCAGGATGAACAGCCCGGCGCCCGCGAGTGCGAACGTGACGACGGCGATCGCGACGTGCGTCGCGCTCCCGATCCACGCCACGATCGCGATCAGTGTCCCGAAAGTTGGGAAGCCGACGATGAAAGCGTCGAGGGGGTCGGGTCGAAACTTGAAACCGGAGGCCCCGGCCTCCGGTTTCAAGTTTCGACCTGACCCCCACACCTTCGTCGCCACGAAAAGCGCGCCGACGCCCGTCGCGAGCATCGCAAGCACGATCACCATCGCCACCAGCGCCGGCTGCGCCGTCTCCGTGATCAGCAGCCACGCCGGACGGAACCGCGACAGAAAAATCGCGAGGATCGCGATCGCTCCGCCGAGGAGCACGACCGGCCGCGTTTCGCCCATGCAGCGAAGACTCTACAGGGTGACGAGCTCGAGGTTTGCGATTTCGTGCTCCAGGAACTCTGCCGCGATCCTCCGGAACCGCTCCTCGGCATCCGTCACGAGGAACTGGTGCTCCGGCCTCCCGCCGGTGACCCCCGCGCCATTCAGCGCCGCACGAACACATTCCGCGGTCGTCTCCGCGCTGTCGACGATCTGCACCTGATCGCCGGCCACGCGCTCGATGGTGTTCCGCAGGATCGGGTAGTGCGTGCAGCCGAGGACCAGCGTGTCGATGCCGGCATCGATCAGCGGCTCGAGGTAGACCTCCGCCACCTCGCGCGCGACGTGCGTGTTCGCCCACCCCTCCTCGGCGAGCGGCACAAACAGCGGCGCCGCCGACTCAATGACATCGACGCTCGGCTCGATGGCCTGGATCGCCTTCGTGTACGCGCGCGACCGCACCGTTCCCTCGGTCGCAATGACTCCGACACGTCCGCGCGTCCGCTCGACGGCCGCACGAGCGCCTGGCTCGATGACGCCGATCACCGGAATCCCGAGCTTCTCCTGCAGTACCGGCAGCGCCGCCGCCGTCGCGGTGTTGCAGGCGACGACGAGCATCTTGATCCCGCGCCCGAGGAGGTGATTCGCCGCTTCGATCGCATAGCGCGTCACGATCTGCGGCGACTTCGTACCGTACGGCACGCGCGCCGAATCGCCGAGGTAGATGAGCGGCTCGTGCGGCAGCGCGCGCGAGATCGAGCGGAAGACGGTGAGCCCACCGACGCCGGAATCGAAAACGCCGATGGCGCCGCTGTTATGCGCTGGTATCTCCGCCATCGTCAGCGGCCGCCCCTGCCCCAGCCTCACGCCGGATGTTGTATTGCTCGATCTTCTTGTAGAGATTCGAACGCGGCGTGTCGATCGCGTCCGCCGTCTTCGAGACGTTCCATCCGAACTCGCGGAGCTTCGCGATGATGAACGCCTTCTCCGCCTCGTCCTTGAACTCCTGCAGCGTTGCGAGCCGCATCGCGGAGGCGATGATGTCCCCCGAGGTACGGAAGAACTCCGCCGGCAGATCGGTGATGTCGATCTTGTCCGCGGGCACCATGATCACGAGCCGTTCGATCATGTTGCGCAGCTCGCGGACATTGCCGCGCCACGGCGCGTCCTGCAACGCCTTCTTCGCAGACGTCGTGAACGCTTTCCCCTTGAAGTTGTGCTCCTCGGAGAAGAGCTTCGCGAAGTGCTCCCCGAGGACCGGAATGTCGTCGCGGCGCTCGCGTAGCGGCGGCGTCCGGATGGGAATGACGTTCAGACGGTAATAGAGATCCTCGCGAAACCGACCGGCGCGGATCTCTTCGGTCAGTTCCTTGTTTGTAGCCGCGATCACGCGGACGTCGACCTTGATCACCGTCGCGGCGCCGACCGGCTCGACCTCGCCTTCCTGCAGGACGCGCAGCACTTTGGCCTGCGTCCTCAGCGACATGTCGCCGACTTCGTCGAGGAAGATCGTCCCGCCGTCGGCCGCGACGAACTTCCCCGTCTGCTTGCGCACCGCGCCGGTGAACGAGCCCTTCTCGTGGCCGAACAGCTCCGACTCGATCAGCTCCTCCGGGATCGCGGCGCAGTTCACTTGCACGAACGGCTGGTTGACGCGCGAGGAGCGGCGGTGGATCTCGCGCGCCACGAGCTCCTTCCCCGTTCCCGACTCGCCGGTGATGAGGACCGTCGCCTTCGTCGGCGCGGCGCGCTCGACCTGCGATTTGAGGTCGCGCATCACCTGCGACTCGCCGACGAGCTGGTACTCCTTCTCCGCCTTCTCCTTCAGCTCCGTGTTCTCTTCTTCGAGCTTCTGGACGCGGACCGCGTTGCGGACGGTGAGGAGCAGCTTGTCGCGGTTGAGCGGCTTCTCGAGGAAGTCGTAGGCGCCGCGCTTCGTGCAGTCGACGGCGGTGGAGATGTCGCCGTGCCCCGAAACCATGATCACCGGCGCCTGGACGCGCTGCTCTTTCAGGTTTTCGAGGACTTCCATCCCATCGAGCACCGGCATCTTGATGTCGAGCAGGATCGCGTCGTAGGCGGTCTTGGTGGCCTTGTCCAGGCCGTCCTGACCGCCTCGGGCCTCGTCGACGCGGTACCCCTCGTACTCGAGCGTCATCCGGATCGCCTCGCGAATCGCGGTCTCGTCATCAATCACCAGCACCCGATACGGCATCGCAAACCCCTTCACTGCATGAGCTTGGCCAATGGTATCGCGCCGTCGCGCGGCGTATCGCGTGTCGCGCGGGACGCCACGGGGAGCGCGCGGGACACCTGGTGCGTCACGTCGGACACCGCGGGTGTCACGTCGGACACCACGTGCGTCGCGCCGGACACATCGAGACGCAGCGCGGACGCTCGGTGTCGCGGCCAGGGCGCTACATCTCGGAGTGTCCCAGCCGCTGCATAAGGTGTCCGGACCGCGTCTCCGGGAACTTTTCCGCTCCATGACGGTCGTCGGCGACCCCGCAGTACAATTCGCGCCGCATGAAAGTCGAAGTCTCGCGCGACGCGAAGCTCCAAAAGCTCGATCACGTTTTCGCCCTCGTCACGGAGGGCGGCAAAGGCAAGTTCCCCGACGCTGTTCGGAAGGCGATCGTCGACTCCGGGTTCTCGGGACGTTCCGAAGAGTCGATCACGGTTCTCGCGGACGAGCCTAAGAAGATCACGCTCATCGGCCTCGGGAAGGAAGACGGTGTGACGCTGCGGAGCATCCGGAGCGGCCTTTACGCGATCGCGAAGACGGCGAAGAAGCACCGTAGCGCGCACATCGGCGTGGCCGTGCCGTACGGCATCCGCGATCTTTCCGAGGCGGAGAGCGTCCGCGTGATCGCCGACTACCTCGCCGGCGCGGACTACAAGTACGACGCGTACATCACGCAGAAAAAGGACGACGGCAAGCCGGTCGCGATCACCGCGACGCTCCTCGCCGACCTCGATGCGAAGGAGTGCAAGCGCATCCAGACCGAGGCGCAGGCGCTCGCCGACGGCATACGGACCGTGCGCGACATGGGTAACGCGCCGGGCAATGTGATGACGCCGACGCGCATTGCCGAACGCGCCGAGGAAGTCGCGAAGGACGTCGGCGTGAAGTGCACCGTCTACGACAAACGCGCCATCGAGAAGATGAAGATGGGCGGCCTCCTGGCGGTCAACAAAGGATCGGCCGAGGAGCCGCGGTTCATCGTCCTCGAGTACGCGCCGCGGAAGGCGAAAACGCATGTGGCGCTCGTCGGCAAAGGCATCACCTTCGACTCCGGCGGCATCTCGATCAAGCCGGCCGACAAGATGGAGGAGATGAAGTTCGACATGTGCGGCGCCGCCGCCGTGGTCGGCACCATCGAGGCGGCGGCGAAGCTCGCGTTGCCGGTGAAGATCACCGGCGTGATCGCGTCGACGGAGAACCTCCCGAGCGGGAGCGCCTACAAGCCTGGCGACATCATCACCACGATGTCGGGCAAGACGATCGAGATCGTGAACACCGACGCCGAGGGGCGGGTGATCCTCTCCGACGCGCTCCATTACGCGTCGAAGCTCGGGCCCGATCACATCATCGATTACGCCACCCTCACCGGCGCCTGCGTGGTCGCCCTCGGCGGCGAAGCGGCGGGGCTTTTCTCGAACAATGACGAGCTGGCTCAGAAGTTGATTGAGTGCGGGGAGCGGATGGGCGACCGCCTATGGCGCCTGCCGGAGTGGGACGACTACAAGGAGCTGATTCGCAGCGACTGGGCCGACATCAAAAACTCCGGCGGACGATGGGCCGGCGCTACGACCGCGGCACTCTTTCTGAAGGAGTTCGTCGATTGTCCTTCCTGGGCTCACCTCGACATCGCCGGAACGGCGTATGCGGAACACGAGAACTCGCGCGAGGCGCGCGGCGCGACGGGCGCGGGCGTCCGCGTGACCATCGCGTTCCTCGAATCGCTCTCGCGCTGATCCTGCTGGCGTTCGGCTGTGAGATGCGCCGCGACCGCGCGACGCATGCGACGATCGTCGTCCCGACGAAGCAGGAAGAGACCTTCACAGCGAACGAATCGCCTAGCCTGCAGTTCCTCCCGCGCCAGCAGGAGGCTGCCGGCTGGCAGCTCGCCGAGGATCCGATCGTCGTGCCGGGGAACAAGCTGACGACGTATCTCGACCGCGACGCGAACACGTTCGTCAGCTACGGCGTCATCGACATGACGGCCGGGAACTACAACGGCGCGGGCAACGACGGGTTCGCCACCGTCGAGATCTACCGCTTCCCCGATTTCGTCAAGGCGTTCGGCGCCTACTCGCTGCACAAGATCCAGACGGCGCAGTACGTCAACATCGAGAACGAGGCCTTCGTCGGGAAGCACTCGATCAACATCTGGCGCGGTCCCTTCTACGTTCGGATCACCGGCGGAGGCACGCCGGACGGAAATCAGGGACTGCTGCGCCTCGCACAGCTCGTCGCCGACCGGATGCCGCCCGCGGCCGGCAAGCCGGCGGTGTTCAACTTCCTGCCGGTCGCCTTTCGCGTCCCGAACAGCGAGCGCTACTCGGCGCAGTCGGGCTTCGGCCAGCCGTTCCTCGGCAACTCGTTCCAGGCGACGTTCAACGTGAATGGCGCGGTCGCCGACGGCCTCATCGTCCCCACCGCGAACGCGCAGTCCGCGGCGAAGATCCTCGAGGCGTACCGCTACCTCTACATCCGGAACGGCAAGCTGATGGACCCGATCCCGAATCTCGGCGAAGACAACTTCACCGGCGAGGACAAGTACCTGGGACGCTGCGTCGCATTCCGGATCGACCGGTTCGTGATCGCCTTCAGCGGCTACAACGACCGCCAGAAGCTGATCGACCTCGCCAGTGCGACCGACCAGCGCATCCTCGGCACGATCCGGAAGGAGCTCGTCAGCGCCGATCAGCCGGCAAAGAACGCGGCGAATACGCGCGACACCAACGCGCCGCCGTGGCAGCATTAAGCCTCACTTCGGAATCGCGAACTCCTGTTTCGCGAAACCGAGCGAGTCGCCGGCGCGGATGAGGGCTTTGGCGACGTAGGAGCCGGCCGGAAGGTGAAGGACGTCGCGGAAACCGATGTCCTGCTTCGCGTCGGACGGAATCACGATCTTCTTCTCCTTGAACTCGACCACCGCCCGCTTCGCATCGAAGACGTAGAACATGACGTCGGCGTTCACCGCCTTGCCGCCGTTGACGGCGAGGAGCTGCTGGACCGGCAAGATGATCTCGACGTTCGGCCGCTCGGCGAACCGAATTCGCGGCGCAATCCCGATCTGCGGCACGTCGTTCAGGAGGACGTCGGCGAGCAGGAGGCCGTCGCTCGGCGAGGGCTTGGTGATGGTCGTCGAAAAGCCGCGACGAAACGAGAGCGTCGTCCCGCGGGGAACGTTCCGCACCTGCACGTCGATCGTGTTGTCGCCCTTCCGGGCGTTCGCCGGCATGTTGAAGCCGAGGCGGTAGCCGACGGCGGATGCGGTGGAGATGCGGTTTAGGGCGTTCTTGAGATTGTTTTCATGTGTGACAAACTGGCCGCCGGTCTCGCGAGCGACCATGTGGAGGGCGTCGCTCTCAAAAGAGTCGCGGAAGCCGCCCGTGTCCGTGATGGTCTTCCCGAGGTCGATCGTGTCGACGACCGCGCCGGCGGCGCGAAACGCGTTCGCCATCGCCTTGTAGGCGTCCATCAGACCTGATTCCGTGTAAGTCGTATTCGGCGAGACGCCTTCCGACATCACGATGACGTGCTTGTAGCCTTCGAATGGCGCGAGGCGCCTGGCGATCGCGCTGAAGTCGTTGGCCTGGTCCTGGATCAAGCGAATCGCGGACATGGCGGCCGCATCGGCCGCCGCGCCTCCGGTGAGACTCCGAATGATCGTATCGTCCTCCGCCGCGTCGCTGCCGCCTCTGCCTCCGCTGGGACCGGCACTGTCCAAGATCGCCATCATCTCCGTGTTCTCGCGCTCCGTGTTGGAGATCGAGATCGCCAGTGGATCGTGGGTGGAGCTCGGCTGCAGCGCCATCGCCGCACGCTTTGCGACCACGTGGTCGTTCGTGAAAGGCACGAGAAGTTGCAGGCCGTGCCGCGAGCTGTACGTGGCCACCGAGAAGTAATCCGCCGGGGCGGAGGCGTCGATCATCGCGGCGGCAGCCTTACGTGCCCGGTCGAGCGCCTCGGGGCGCGTGAACGCGGCGTCGAGAATCAGAAGAAAGAGCCGCCGGTCGCGGATGTCGCGCGGAACCTCGGGCGTGGGCGCCGCCTCGGTCTTCGCCGGTGCCCGGAAGTCGATCGGATCGAAGTAGTCGATCGATTGCGGCTTCCCATTCACGAACAGCTCGAAGTCGTCCTTCTTCAGGTTCTGCAACGCTCCGTTCGCGTTGTAGACGTACACCGGCACTTCGACCACTTCGACGGTGATCGACTCCGAATGCGTCTGCGCCAGAAGAGGAAACGCCAGAACCGCCGCCACCAGGAATTTTTTCATCCGCGCTCCCACGTACCGCTCTTGCCGCCCGACTTTCTGACGAGCTGCAGGTTGTCGATCGAGATCCCCTTCTCCGCCGATTTGCACATGTCGTAGATCGTGAGCGCCGCGACCGCGCACGCCGTCATCGCTTCCATCTCGACGCCGGTCTTTCCCTCGCATCGCACGATCGAGCGGACTTCGATCGTGCCGCTGCCGGGATCGAGGTCGAACGTGACGTCGACCGAATCGATCGCGATACTGTGCGAGAGCGGGATCAGGTTCGGTGTCTGCTTCGCCGCGAGAACTCCGGCGACTTTGGCGGTCGTCAGGACGTCGCCCTTGGGGAGCGCGCGATCGACGAGCTTCTGCAGCGTCGCCGGCTGCATGCGGACCGTGGCCACGGCCACCGCCTCGCGGAGGGTCGCGCGCTTTCGCCCTACGTCGACCATCGAGATGCCGCCGGTTTCATCGAAATGCGAGAAGTCGCTGCTGCTCATACCATCGCCTCACCTCTTGGAGCTCTTCGATCGTATTGACGCTGCGCCACGTCTCGCCGCTGACTTCGACGCGCTCGGCGGCACCGGCGAGCGATTGTAAATCGTATTGCCGCGCGGCGAGCTTCGCGTCGATTTGCGGTAGGAGCGCGGGAGAGTATCCGGCGCAGAGGACCTGCGGAATGCCGTTCCAGACCGGAACGAGCGCCGGCGCCTCAGACGCCTCGAACGACGCGCGCAACGCGCGCAGTGCGACCGCCGTCAGCAGCGGATAGTCGACGGCGATGACGAAGCACTTCGCCTCGGCGTGCCGGATCGCGGCCGCGACGCCGAAGATCGGCGCCTCGCCCTCGTGCGGTTCCTCAAAGATTGTCTCGATCGCGGCGGCATCGCCGCCCGGGCGTTGCACGGCGATGACGTGCTCGAACGCTGCGCCGGCGGCCGAAACGACGCGACCGAGGAGCGTCGTATCTCCGAATGGCACCTCGGGCTTCGGCTGGCCCATCCTCCGCGACCGGCCGCCGACGAGGATGTACGCGTTCCGAGCGACGGAATTCACGGCATCCCTACCGCGGAATCTGGAAGTCCTGTTTCGCGAAGCCGAGAGAGTCCCCGACGCGGAGCAGCGCTTTCGCCGTGTACGATCCGCCCGGCGTGAGGTGGAGCGCGTCGCGGAGCCCGATGTCTTCTTTCGCGTCGGACGGAATGACGATCTGCTTCTCCTTGAACTCGACGACCGCGCGTTTCGCATCGAAGACATAGAGCATCACGTCGGCGGTCACGGCTTTGCCGTTGTTCAGGGCGAGAAGCTGCTGCACCGGCAGGACGACTCCCACGCATGGGGGATCGGTGAATTCGATCCGAGGCGCAACACCGTTCTGGGGGATGTCGTTGAGGATCACGTCCGCGAGGAGGAGCCCGTCCTCGGGCGACGGCTTACTGATCGTTGTCGAGAAACCGCGGCGGAACGAGAGCGTCGTTCCGCGCGGCACGTTGCGGACCTTCACGTCGATCGCGTTCTCGCCCTTCTTCGCGTTCTTCGGCATGTTGAAGCCGAGGCGATAGCCGATGGCCGACACGGTCGAGATACGGTTCAACGCATCCTTGATGTTGTTCTCGTGTTGGATGAACTGGCCGCCCGTCTCCTGCGCCATGAGATGCAGCACGTCGTTCTCGAACGAGTCGCGGACTGAACCTCCAAGGTCGATCGTATCGACGACCGCGCCCGCGGTGCGAAACGCGTCCGCCATCGATTTCAGCTCCTGTCTCAGCCGCACTTCCCTGTAGTCGTACGCCTGGCTCGGCGGCAAGCCTTCCGACATCAGCACCACGTGTTTGTAACCCGCGAACGGCGCAAGGCGGTTCGCGAGCGCACTGAAATCGGTCACCTGATCCTCCATGAGGCGTCTGGTCGGCATCGCCGCGTCTTCCTTCATGCCGTCATACATCATCGGCGACACGACCGGATTCGACTCGGATTCGTCACCGCCGGCGCCCTCCATGATTCCGATGAGAGCCGCGACGTCGCGCTCGGTCGAGGAGATCGCGAGCGCGAGCGGATCGTGGAGGGAGCTGCCCTGCAGCGCCAGCGCAGCGCGTTTCGCGACGACGTGGTCGTTCGTGAACGACGCCAGAAGCTGCAGCCCGTGATTCGCCGTGTAGGTCGCCACCGAGAAGTAATCGGCCGGCGCGGAGGCGTCGATCATCGCGGCGGCGGCCTTGCGCGCGCGGGCGAGCGCGGCGGGCTGCGTGAACGCCCCGTCGAAAATCAGCAGAAAGAGGCGGCGGTCGCGGATGTCGCGCGGCGCGACGGGCGTGGGCGCCGCCGCTTCGCTCTTCGCCGGCGCACGGAAGTCGAGCGGGTCGAAGTAATCGATCGATTGCGGCTTCCCGTTCACGAACAGCTCGAAGTCGTCCTTCGTCAGGTTCTGCAGCGCTCCGTTCGCGTTGTACACGTACACCGGAACGTCGACGACTTCGACCGTGATCGATTCCGAATGCGTCTGCGCCAGGAGAGGAAGCGCGAGAAGCGCTGCCGCCAGGAGTTTCATTCACCGAGTCTATCGCCGCTAAACTTCGGCCGTGCCGGCCGTTACGGTGATCATCCCGACGCTCGACGAGGAGGAACGCGTCGGCGCCGCGATCGATTCGGCCTTCGAAGCTGGGGCGGCCGAGGTGATCGTGGCCGACGGCGGAAGCCGCGACGCGACGATGCGCGTGGCGCGCGAACATGGAGCGCGGGTCGTCGAGTGCGAGGCGCCGCGCGCGCGGCAGATGAATCGCGGCGCACGCCAGGCGTCGCATGACGCGATCCTCTTCCTGCATGCCGACACCCTGCTCCCCGCAGGCGCCTGCGCGTCTGTCGTGCAAGCGCTCGCGAGCGGAGCGGTGTTTGGAGGATTTCGAGCTCGGTTCGCGGAAGATACCCGCGGCTTGCGCTTCACCGCGGCGATGATCAACCTGCGAACGCGCTTCACGCGTTGTCCCTGGGGCGATCAGGCGCAGTTTGTCTCGCGCGCCGCGTTCCTCGAGGGATGCGGCTTTCTCGAGATCCCGATCATGGAAGACTACGAACTCGCGATCCGGATGAAGCGCCGCGGCCGCACCGTCGTCCTGCCGCAAACCGTCACGACCTCGGGACGGCGATTCCTCGCGCACGGCCTATTCCGCACGACGTTCACGAACTGGCGGATCATCATCGGCTGGCGCATGGGCGCCGATCCGGAGCAACTCGCGCGGATCTACCGGCGTTAGGATTTCCGCCGCTTCGGCGGCTCGGCGAGCTTCTTGGCGTGCCTTGCCTGCCCCAGCGATACGTTGATCGGATTCGCGCGGCCGAGGAACGGCACCGCCGGACGCGAGCGGATGCCGAGGTCGTGGCGGGCGCGCAGCAGCTCGTCGTCTTCGGGAGCGACCTTCAGCCCCGCCTCGGCAGTCTCGATCGCTTTCCTCCGGTTCCCGGCCGCAACGTAGACACGCGTGAGGTTCGCGTAGTGTTCGCCGTGGTAGAACTCGAGGTCGATCGCACGTTTGCAGAGATCGATCGCGGTCTTGTACTTGCGTGAGACAAGGGCGAGGCAGAGTCCGAAGTACGACAACGCGCTCACCGCCTTCGCCACTTGAATGGGCGGCGCATCCTCAGTGCCGAAGATGTCGAGGAAGAGCGTCAGCGCCGAAAGGTACTCCTCATCCTTCGTCAGATCGACTGCCCGTTCCAGCTTCGATCGCGTCATCAGATCAGCTCTCGGGAGCGGAGCCGGTGGACGTAGCGATCGATCCGCCCCCGCTCCTCCTCCGTCACGTTCACGAACTGGACGCCGTACTTGGCCATCGTCCCGGTGAACTCCGCGCGGAGTAACGCGGCATCGAGCTGCAGCGGCTTCGGGTCGCCCGGAATGTAGAAGTGCAACCGCACGGGACCCTCGCCGGGAAGGACACGGTCGACCTCGAGCAGCATGCCGTTGGCCGAGATGTTGATGCTGCGGCCGAGGATGAAGCGGCCGTTCTTCTCGAGCGAGACCTCGATCTTCGTGATCGTGCGGAGCTGGCGGCGCACCGGGATCGATGTCAGTTTCGCCACCTTCTCGTCGAGCTCGCGGCGCTGCAGCGGACGATAGATGACGTCGTTGCAGCCGGCGGAGAGACAGAGGTCGGCGTGATTCTGATGCTCGCGGTCGACGACCAGGAGAAGCGACGTCGCGCGGACCGTCGCGTCCTCGCGGACCTCGCGGCAGAACTCAGGCGCCGACATGTCGAAGAGGTCGTAGCCGAAGATGATCAGGTGCGGCTTTTCGACGCGCGCCTTCTCCAACCCCTCGGTACCGGCAAGCGCCGTGTAGATCGCACTGTCACGGCGGCGGAGGATGGTCTCCTGAAAGATCAAGGCACCGCGCGAGTGATCGACGAGGAGGATGCGTCCGATCTCGAAGCTCATGCGGCGGAGATCTCGCGCAGTTTGGCGACCATTCGCCGCGCATCGTCGACGAAGGCCGCACCCTGTTCTTCGGTGTTCGACTTGCCGAGGCCGATGCGGATCGAGCCGATCGCCGCGGCGTCGGAAAGCCCGATCGCCTTGAGCACGGGTGACGGACCGCGCTGCCCTGACGAGCAGGCGGAGCCGGATGAGAGTGCGAATCGTCGCATCGCCACGATGAGGGAGTCCGCTTCGAGACGGTCGAAGCTGACGTTAAGGTTGCCCGGCAATCTTAACCGGCGCGGACCGTTCACGGAAACGCCATCGATCGATTCGAGCAGCCGGTCCCACAGCGCGTTCCGCAAGTTCGTGAGCCAGGTTGCCTCCTCGTCCATCTCGCCGGCGCGAAGCTGCAGCGCCGCCGACATGCCGATCACGCCCGGCACGTTGATGGTGCCGGAGCGGACGTTCTTCTCCTGTCCTCCGCCCATGACGAGCGGCTCGACGCGGACGCCGCGGCGGACGTAGAGCGCGCCTATCCCCTTCGGGCCGTAGAACTTGTGGGCGGAAAGCGAGGCGAGATCGAGCTGCGAGAGGTCGACGGCGATCTTTCCCGCCGCCTGGGTCACGTCGCTGTGAAAGAGCACGCCGCGCTCGCGGCAGATCGCCGCAAAGTCGCCAATCGGCTGAATCGTGCCGATCTCGCCGTTCGCCGCCTCGATCGAGACCAAGCGGGTGTTCGGACGGAGTGCGTCGCGGAGCGCGGCCGGGTCGATGAACCCCTCGTGGTCCGGCGCGAGGATCGTTACCTCGACGCCGCGCTTCGCGAGCCTCTCCGCCGGCGCGAGAATCGACCGATGCTCGATCGCGCTGGTGACGAAGTGGTCGCCGGACGCCAAGAGGTTGAGCGCGATGTTGTTCGACTCGGTGGCGCCGGCGGTGAAGTAGATCTCGTTGGGCTGGGCGCGAAAGAAGCGTGTGATGGCGATCCGGGCGTCCTCGACGGCGCTCGCGGCACGCCGCCCCTGCACGTGTGTCAGCGATGCAGCGTTACCGAAAGTTTCAGAAAAATAGGGCATCATCTTCTCGACCACGCGCGGATCGCACGGTGTGGTGGCGTGGTGGTCGAAGTAGACCGGGTCGTCAGGCACTGTGAAAATGATAGCTCGCGTTCGACGCGCTGGCTCCCCGGTCGTAATCAACGCGGAGGTAGGAAGTCCATGCGCACTCGTCTTCTGCTCCCGGTGTTTCTCCTCCTCGCCGCTTGCGCAACGCGGCCGGTCGTCAACGAGACGCCCGACTTCAAGGTCGACGTGAAGAAAGCGGATTCGCGGACGGACCGCCAGACCTCGGTCTCCGACGTCGACTACCGCATCCGAATCACGAACACGACGGCCGAGGCGGTGAAGCTGGAACGGATCGATGTCGACTCCACCAGCTCCGACATCTTTTCGCACCTCGCCAGCCGCCACTTCGACCGGGTGATCGCTCCGGGCAAGACCGAAGCGGTCGACTGCTGGGTTTCCGCGGTCGTCTTCCAGGTAGACGCCCGGAAACATCCGCCCGTCTCGATTCGGATGACGATGTTCCTCGACACGCCCGCCGGGCTACGCGTGGAAAGCTTCACCAGAACGGTGAAGGCGTGAAGAACGTTCTCGCCGTCGCGCTGCTTCTTCCCCTTGCCGGGTGCGCCGGCAACGTGGCGTCGGTCGACAACGGCGGCGGTGTCACGCTCGCCGCGGCGGGCGACACGCAGGCCGACACGACGACAGATTTCGAGGTCGCCGTCGAGCAGACGAGCGCGCCGATGGCGATGCCCACCTCCCCGCACGACCGCACCCCGGTCGCACCGCTCGACATCAAGTACGCGATCTCGATCACGAACAACACGAAGGAGCCGGTGACGCTCCGGCACATCTCGCTCTCGACTCCCGACGGGCCGTTCGTGATCCGGCAGAGGATGCGCAGCTACAAGACGACCATTGCGGCGGGTGGGACCGAGAAGGTGGAGTTCTGGGCTCAGGCGGACGTCGCGGACGCGAACCTCGGCGCCGCGACGCCGGCACTCGTCCGCGCCATCATCGAGTTCGAAGGGCCGCAGGGAAAACGCACCGAGTCGTTCATGCGCAACGTGAACGGCCGCTTCGGCGCCGGAATCGGTTAGCTGCCCTTCCGGCGGTGACGGCGTCTTTTCCGCGGCGGCGGCGCGTTCTCTTCGTTTGCGCTATGAACGCGAGTGGCGAACTCACGCCACTGTTTGAACTGATCCACATACTTGCCTGACGAGAGGGCGTAGAGCTCGAGCAGCGCCAGGGCGTCGTTGAACGGGTCGCGGACGACGAAGCGGAACATCGCGCGGCGCTCGGCCGGCGGCTCGAGCAGGCGCCAGAGCGTCTCGAGCGTCTGCTCGATCTGGTGCCGCGTCCCGGCCGCCAACGCCATGCGCGCGCAGAGCGGCTGGATCGCGTCGCGGATGAAGACGATGACCTCGCCGATCCGCATCCGGGTCTCGCGTCCGTTCTCTTCCCGTTCCAGCTCCTCGATGATCCACGGCAGGAAGAGGACGCTCAGCGACACAGCGTCGGAGATCTTCCGCCCCGCTTCGGCCGTCCGGTCGAGCACTTCGAGCATCTTCCAGAAGTACGAGTTCTTCTCCCCCACGATCGTCCGGTAGACCTCGGGGAGGATCGGTTCGAGCAACCCGGTCTGCACCATCAGCCGGATTGCGTCCTTCGACCATCCTCTCCGCAGCAGCTCCAGGATCTCTTCCGAAACGCGCGGCGGGGACGCCTTCAGGATCTCGTTCTTGTGCGTCAGGATCGCCGCGTAGGTCGCCGGGTCGATCTGGAACCTCAGCCGCGCGGCGAACTCGATGGCGCGCATCATCCGGACCGGGTCCTCGCGAAAACGGACGTCGGGATCGCCGATGACCCGAACGCGTTTCCCGTCGAGGTCCTCGATGCCGCTCACGTAGTCGATCACCGAGAAATCGGCGATGTTGTAGAAGAGCGCGTTGATGGTGAAGTCGCGGCGGCGGGCGTCCTGCAGCGGCGAGCCGAACGTGTTGTCGTCCGTGATCAGGTACTCCTCGCTCCCCTCGCTCCGCTCCGGCTCCCGGCGGAACGTCGCTACTTCCACCGTCTGATCCTGAAAGATGATGTGCACCAGGCGGAAGCGGCGTCCGATGATGCGGCTGTTGCGGAAGAGGCGCCGCACTTCCGTCGGGTGCGCGTCGGTGGCGATGTCAAAGTCCTTCGGCTCGCGGTCCATCAGGAGATCGCGGACGCTGCCGCCGCAGAGATACGCGCGGTAGCCGCTGCGGTGCAGCCGGTAGAGCACCTTCAGGACGTTTTCAGGGATGCTGCGGCGCGAGATCGGATGATCGCTCCGATCGATGATGGTCGCCGGTGGCGCGCTCTCTGCCACCGCCTCCGGGCTGCTGTTGTTCTCTTCGCTCATGGACTGAACGCGGTCGAAGTGTCGCTGTCAGGCTCGGGGTGGTAGTGGTAGTGGCTGTCGACGATGAAGAAGGTACGGTCCCATCGCGTCCGCGTGAAGAAGTGAACCACGACGCCGAAGAGCTCCTTCACGCGATCCGACGGCGGAGCATCGGCCGGCGGCGGCGTACCGCGGAACGACCAATAGACCATGAACGCGCGCCCCTTGATCATCGAGCGCGGCACCGTCCCCCAGTAGCGCGAGTCGCTGGAGCGGTCGCGGTTGTCGCCCATCGCGAAGTACTGCCCCTCGGGCACCTTGAACGGCCCGAACTGGTCGCGCGAGCGATAGGGCTCCGGCAACGCCGGCTGGAGCGGGTAGACCTGCGGGTCCTCGTGAACGACGTACTGCTCGTTCTGCGCGGTTCCGTTCACCGACACGATCTTGTCGCGAACCTCCACCGTATCGCCCGGCATCCCAATCACGCGCTTGACGAAATCGGTGTCCGGCTGGAGCGGGTAGCGGAAGACGATGATGTCGCCGCGCTTGATCGGACGGAGCGGGAGAAGGCCTCCGAGGGTCGTCCCGGGACCGTAGATGAACTTGTTGACGATGATGTGATCGCCGACTTTGAGGTTGTCCTCCATCGATCCCGTCGGGATCTTGAAGGCCTGAAAGACGAAGATGCGGGCGAAGTTGACGAAGATGACGGCGATCAGGAGCGCTTCGTAATACTCGCGGACCGTCGACTTCCTATGATCATCGGCTGCTGCCATTCGTGGCGGGATTCCCCTTCAGTTGATCCGCGATGCTGCCGGCGGCAAATGATTTTATGACATCAGGAGGTGCGACAACGATGTTGTCGCGCACGCGGTAGCGCCCGGGCGGCAGATCGTGGCCGGCAACGATCGAGGTTGCATGAGCCGGGCCCCCCTCACCGACGACGGTTCCCACCACCCACACGCGGTTGCCATCGACCCACGGAATCGCGCCGATCGCCCGCCAGAACTTCTCGTCCGGATTGTGGTCGAGCACCGCCACCGCCACGCGCGCCGACGCCTGCAGCCGGCCCCGTGCGTCGTCCCACTCGAACGGGTCCGACGTCCGCCACACGACGAGCGGCAACCGCTCGTTGTAGTGCAACGACTGGGGCCGCATCACCGTCGCCCCGCCGATCGGTTCCACCGCGACGTCGATTCGGACCGCGGGAGGAGTGAGCCATTTCCGCTCCGCCCCCGCGTATGTCATCTCCTCGATGCCGTCGGAGGCGTCGATCGCACTCCAAGCCACCGCGTAATGATCGGCGCGCGGCTCCCAGGCGTACGAACGCACCCGGCCATTCGGAAAGGTCGACGCCACCTGCGCCGCCGTGTGTACGTGCACGCTCCGGATCACATCGCCAGAAGCGGCGCGGATGACGTAGCTGACCTTGTTGCCGCGCGGTGCCCACTGCACGGCCACCTCGTCGTGCGGATCGGACGGCACCCAGTTCACCTGGCTGCCCGCCGTGGCGACCAGTCCGATGTCAAAGTTGTCGCGCCGCTTCGCGCTGAAGACGGCGAGGTCCCCTTCCGGCGCGATGTCGAACGAGTCGATCGCGAGGTAGTACGGCGTCAGGACCTTGTCGCCGTTCGCGAGTGCCATCCCCTCGCTCGTCTTCACGACGTGCAAGGCGGAAGCTCGTGGCGCGACCGGTCCGTACGACGGCTCGCGATGTTGCGGGGCGGCGGGAACGCTCAGCCACGCCGCCGGAATGGGGCGCGTGTCATCGCGAGTCGTAGCGCATGCGACCAGCAGCGCGAGACTCGCGACGATCGCGCCGCGCCTCACTCTCCAATGCCCTCGCGCTTCGACTGACCCGGCCTGACCTTCCGCGAGATCGCCTTTGCCTGCAGGAAGAGTCCGAGGTAGTCGCGGCCGCCCGCTTTCGAGTCGGTGCCGGACATGTTGAAACCGCCGAACGGATGGACGCCGACCAACGCTCCGGTGCACTTGCGGTTCAGATACAGATTGCCGACGAAGAACTCCTCGCGGGCGCGCTCCAGCTTCTGCTCGTTGTCGGTGAAGACAGCGCCGGTGAGGCCGTACTGGGTGTCGTTGGCGATGCGGAGTGCGTCCTCGAAGTCCTTCGCCTTCGTGATCGCGAGCACCGGTCCGAAGATCTCCTCCTGCGAGATCGTCGCTTTGGAATCGACGTCGGCGATGACCGTCGGCTCGATGAAGTACCCCTCATCGTCGCGGACGTTTCCGCCGGCGACGAGCCGTCCTTCACTTTTCCCGCGATCGATGTACTCCTTGATCTTCTGCATCGCCTTCTTGTTGACCACCGGCCCGACCTGCGAGTCCGCCGCCTCGGGCGGACCGATCTTCAGGGCCTTCGTCTTCTCGGCGACGAGCGGCACGAACTTGTCGTAGATGGCCTCGTCGACGATCAGCCGCGAGCACGCACTGCACTTCTGGCCCTGGAAGCCAAACGCGGACGACACCACCGCGCTCGCTGCCTCGTCCAGGTTCGCCACCTCGCGGTCGACGATGATGGCGTCCTTGCCGCCCATCTCCGCGACGACGCGCTTGATCCAGAGCTGGCCTTTGTGCACCTTCGCCGCTTCCTCGTTGATGTGGAGACCGACTTCCTTCGAGCCGGTGAACGAGATGAAGCGAACACGCGGATGCTGGACCAGCGGATCCCCCACCTCGCCTCCCGATCCCGAAACGAAATTGACGACACCGGCCGGCAAGCCCGCCTCTTCGAGAAGCGCGAAGAACCGCGCCGAGATCCACGGCGAATCGGACGACGGCTTCAGGATCACGCAGTTGCCGGAGACCGCGGCCGCCGTCGTCATGCCGGCCATGATCGCCAGCGGGAAGTTCCACGGCGGGATGACCGCGCCGACACCGAGCGGGATGTAGACGAGCGCGTTGTCTTCGGATTCGATCTTGGTGATCGGCTGCTCGCCGCCGTACCGGTACGCTTCCCTCGCGTAGAACTCGAGGAAGTCGATCGCCTCGGCGGTATCCGCATCAGCCTCCGGCCACGTCTTGCCGACCTCGTAGATCATCGTCGCCGAGAACTCGTGCTTCCGCTCGCGCATCAGCTTCGCGGCGCGAACGAGCAGGCCGGCGCGGACGTCGACCGGCTGCCGTTTCCAATCGGCGAATGCTGTCCACGCGGCATCGATCGCCTGCTCGACGTGCTCGCGAGTCCCCTTCTGGAACTTGCCGAGGAGTTGGTCCTTGTGCGCGGGGCTCGTGGAGTCGAACGTCTTCAGACCGGTGATGTGATTGCCACCGATCACGAGCGGGTGCTCGCGTCCAAATTCGTCTTTGACTTTCGCGAGCGCCGCTTCCATCGCGGCGCGGTTTTGGGGCGTGGAGAAATCGGTGAGTGGTTCGTTCTTGAATTCGGGAAGCATCAGGCGAGTCCTTTGCGGTTCAGTTGTTGCAGTTTCGAGGCGGCGCGCATGTTATCGGAATCGGTTCGCAGAGCAAGGCTGCCGTTGGCGTTCTTTCTCTGCGTCGCTTGCAGCAGCGCGCTGCCGTGGAACGACGCGCCGCCGCCGGATGAGGTGAACCTCTCATTCACCATTCAGAACAATCTGCTCTTCCTTACATCGGCGAAGATCAACGGCCACCCCGGACGTTACCTGTTCGGTTCCGCGACGGCGCAGACCGTCATCGATCCGCATGCCGTCCCACGCACCGGCACATACGCCTTAACGCTCGGCGAGCGGGCGACACTTCCGTTCATGCCACTTTTCCTCGACATGCACGGCGCCGGCGACGCGCTCATCGGCGCCGACGTCTTCGCGCAGCGCGGCGTCACGATCGACTATCGCGCCGGACTGCTCACCTACCAGAAGGCCGGCATTCACTCGGCGTACATGACACTGTTTCGTTTCAACGCCGAGCCGGCGGTCGAAGTGACCGTCGACGGCAAGCGCATGAACGCGATCGTCGATACGGCGAGTCCCGACACGGTCACGCTCCCCGCGGCGAAGGAAAGCCGTGGCCGTGCGCAAGTTAGCGTCGGCAACACGTCCTTCGGCACCGTCGACGTTCACTACGCGGTCGTCGCGGAGCCGCGCCTTGGCAACCGCCTCCTTTCGAAATTCCTCATCGCGATCGACTATCGGAACCGCGTCGTCGGCCTCTGGAGAGACCCCCGAATCCCGTAGAATCGCGCCGTGAGACGGATCGCTTTCGCCTTTCTGCTTTTTGCTTCTGCCGCAAACGCCGAGACTTTCACGCTGGACGGCTTCTTCACGGCACGGCAAGTCCACGCCAGCGGTCCGGAGACGTGGCTGCAAGGCGGCGACGGCCGGCTGCCGGCGAGCGACTCCGAGCACTTCGGCATCGCGCAGATCGGCGCGTCCTGGACGCCGTCGCTCCACTTCGGCGTCCACGCGCAGGGAATCGCGCGGAACGAGCCCTCCGGCTACGGCGGAAAGAGCGCCGGGCTGGTCGAGGCGTACGCCGATGCGCGGTTCGGCGGCCTCACGGTTCGCGCCGGCCAGTTCTTCCTCGCCACGTCGCGCGAGAACACCGATCTCCTCTGGAACTCCCCCTACACGATCAACTACTCGGCCCTGAACAGTTGGATCGGCGAGGAGTTCCGGCCGGTCGGCGTCGACGTGTCGTACAAGGTCAACATGTTGACAGTCGGCGCGACGGCCTTCCGCGACAACGACACCATGGGAACGCTCCTGGCGTGGCGCGGCTGGGACATCGGCAGCCGCCTCTCGGTCTACAACGAGACGCTGCCGATTGAAGTACCGCCGTCGTTCATCTTCCAGATGGACGGTACGCGCCCGTTCGAGAAGGACCTCGACGGCCACACCGGGTACTCGGGACGTGCTCGTTTCACAGTCCCCGACAAAGGGATGATCCAGCTCACGGAGGTCAACAACCGCGGCGATCGCGCCCGCTGGGGCTCCGAGTACTCCTGGGCCACGCGTTTCTACATCGCGTCCGGGCAGCTCGGAAACGTCGACACGACCTCGCTCGCCGCCGAGTACATGTGGGGGAAGACCGCGATGGGCTTCCGCCCGCGTCCGGTCGTCGAAGCGGATCTCGCGTCGGGCTATGTCCTCCTCTCGCACGTCTTCGGGAAGAACAGGCTCAGCGCGCGCTACGACATCTTCAACATGATCGACCGCGCCCGCCTCGTCCCCGAGACGTACGATGAGCACGGCCGCTCGTGGACGCTGACCGTCCTGCACGACATCACCACCCACCTGCGCGCGGGCGTCGAGTACACGCAGGTGACCGGCCACCGGGAAGATCCGTTCGACGGCCGCGCCGTCACGCTCGACATCCGCTACTGGCTGCATGTCGCCAAATAACCCTGTACACTCCCCCGGAATGTTCGTTCCGGGGCTGTTGGTGCTGTTCACATTGTTGTTCGGTCCCGTGCATTCGGAGGCGAGTTTGGAGAGTTATCCGCGGGTCACCGCGCCCACGTCGCGCGACCGCGTCCTGATCATCGCCCCCCACATCGATGACGAGATCATCGGCGCCGGCGGCTACGCGCTCGACGCTATCGCCAACGGTTCCGAGGTTTACATCGCGTTCCTCACCGCGGGCGACTGCAACCGTTTCTCCGCGCTCCTCGTGAACAAAACCCTCGGGCCGACCGCATCGAGCTATCTCTCCGTCGGACGGGCTCGCATCGCCGAGGCTCATGCGGCGATGAAGCTCATGGGCGTTGCTCCCGACCACTACTTCGTCCTCGGCTACCCCGACCGTGGGCTGAAGGAAATCCTCGACAACCGAGACTCCGTGATCAGTTCCAGAGGGACGCGGAAGCGCGCTGTCCCCTATGACGAAGCGATGTCGCCCGGCTCGCCGTACTCATTCGCATCACTCATGTCCGATGTCGAGCAGGTGATCGAGGTCGCGAAGCCGACGACCGTCATCGCCCCCGTTTCCTTCGACGGCCACGAAGACCACGCCGCGGCGGCGGAGATCGTCGATATCGCGCTCCAGGATCTCGACATGCAGCCGCGCCGCCTCGGCTACCTCGTGCACAACGGCCGCATCCAGCGCTCGCTCATCCACTCTCCCAAACGCGCGCTCGCGCCGCCCGTGCGCATGCGTGCCCTCACCTGGGGGACGTACGGGTTGACGCCGGCGATCGCAAAGCGGAAAGACGCCATCCTGCAGACCTACAAGTCGCAGGGACCGTACATCTCGCTGCTGCGCAACGCCTTCGTAAGAACGAACGAGCTCTTCTTCGTCTACGACGACGCCGTGAGCGTCAACGCCATCGACCAACCGCGCACCGCCATTGCACGGTAGGCCTCGTGCGCTTTGCAACAGCAGTCTTACTGGCGCTCGCCTGCGCCGCCCCGGCCGAAACGCCGGCAACTCGCGAACCTCGTAACCCCGGAACCCCGCAGCCCCAATACGACGTCGTGATCCGCAACGGCGACCTGATCGACGGCACCGGCCGCCCTCGCCGCCGCGCCGACCTCGCGATCAAAAAGGGCACCATCGCCGCGATCGGCGACCTGTCGAAGGCGACCGCCACGACGGTCATCGACGCGAAGAACCAAGTCATCGCCCCCGGCTTTATCGACCTCCTCGGCCACTCCGAAGGCGCCGTGCTCATCGACCCGAATCTGGAGTCGAAAGTCCGCCAGGGCGTCACGACCGAGGTCACGGGCGAGGGTCACTCCCCCGGGCCGATCAACGATGCGATGGCGGCGGAAGTGAATCGCACGAAGCCGCCCGGCTTCCCCGATGCGACGTGGCGCACGCTCGCCGACTATATGCGCACGATCGAGAAGCGCGGCTCCGCGATCAACTTCGCGTTCTACATCGGGGCCGCGAACTCGCGCGAGATGGTTCTCGGCGACGCCGATCGTGCCGCGACACCTGAAGAGCTGAAGAAGATGGAGGCGATCACCGACCAGGCGATGCGCGACGGTGCGATCGGCCTTTCCACCGCGCTCATCTACCCGCCCGGCCGCTTCGCCACCACGGACGAGCTGATCGCCCTCGCGCGCGTCGCCGGCAAGTACGGCGGCAGTTACTGGACCCACCTCCGCAACGAGGCGAACAACATCGACGCGGCGCTCGACGAGGCATTCCGCATCGGCCGCGAGGCGCACGTACCGGTCAACATCTTCCACCTCAAGACCGGCGGCGCGATGCGCGGCCACATGCAGGAAGTCGTCGACCGCATCGACCGGGCGCGCAAGTCCGGCCTCGACGTCGCCTCCCAGATCTACCCGTACACCGCGACCTCGACCGACCTGCAGTCGACGGTGCCGGCGTGGGCGCTGCAGGGCGGCTACCTCGAGTTCGTCAAACGGCTGAAGGACCCGGCGACCCGTACCAGGATCGCGAGTGAGATCCGCGTCGGCGACGGGTCGACGATCCTCATCCGCGGTATTCCGGAGCCGACCACGATGAAGCAGTACGAGCGCAAACGGCTCGATGCGATCGCGCGCGAGATGAACACGGCACCGGCCGAAGCGGCGCTGCGGCTCTTCGAAGGAAGCAACGCATCACCGATCGCGATCTTCTTCAACCTCCTCGAGTCCGACCTCATGACGGCGATGAAGCAGCCGTGGGTCGCCGTCGGCTCCGACTCCGGCGCGGTGGTCGGCGCCGCAAGGCAGCAGGGCGCTCACCCCCGAGCCTACGGCACTTTCCCCCGCATCCTCGGCCACTACGTCCGCGACGAGCACCTCTTCACGCTCGAGGAAGCGGTCCGCAAGATGACCTCACTGGCGGCCTCCCGCGCAGGATTCAAAGACCGCGGCACGATCGCGACAGGAATGCGCGCCGACGTCGTCGTCTTCGATCCGAAGACGATCCACGACACCTCGACCTACGAAGACCCGCACCACTTCGCGGAGGGCATCTCGAACGTGATCGTCAACGGCACGCTCGTCCTCCACGACGACAAGATGACCGGCGCCCTGCCCGGAAAGATCCTGCGACGCGGCGCTACTTCGGAGTGAACTGCAGCGAGATCAATGGTGTCCCGATCTCGACGCCGTTCGCCTCCGCGTGCGGGTAGATGAAAAAGTTGAGCGGCTCGCTCGTGCGTGGCGTCAGCTTCAAGTCGCGGCCGACTGTGAACTGCACGCGCTGCGCGTCGAGGTTGCCGAACAGGTAGTTGCGCAGTTTTGCGTCCGTCGCCTTCGAGCCATCCGAGGCGTCGACCGGAAGCCAGCCGCGGCCCTTGATGTAGAACTCGGCCCAGCAGTGGTAACCCTTGACATTGCCGTCGGCCGCCGTCAGCGGGAAACCGATGACGAAACGCGCCGGAATGCCCTTCGCGCGCGCCATCGAAAGGAAGAGCGAGTGGAAGTCGGTGCAGTTCCCCTTCTTCACGTCGCAGGCACGTTCCGTGTCGCCATGGCCCCATCCGGGCGCCACCTTGTCGTACGTCATGTTCGTGACGAGATAGTCGTAGATGGCCTTCGCCTGCTCGATCTTCGTGTGTTTGCCGGCCGTGACCGTGTTGGCTAGCTCGCGGACACGCGGCGAGAGCGTCACGAGCTTGTCCGCGCGCAACGCGCCTGCGAGCTCCGATTCGCCTGCCTTTGTCTCGAACGGATGATCGATGGTCTCCTCACGCCGAGTGGCCGTGAAGTGCACCTTGACCGTGAGGTCGCCGCGTTCCGGTCTGTCGACCGTCGTCGTCGCGTAGCGGTTGCCGAACTCTTTGTCCGTGTGCATCGTCCACTTGTACGGCGAGTCGATCTGGACGTCGCTGACCGTCTGCGCGCCGCGCGAGACCGGCAGTGGAATCCAAAGCGTCAGCTTCTGCACGCCGTCCGGGATCGAACTGATCGTGGCAACGTACGTCGCGTCATACGACTTCACGTTGTCGGCGAAGAGAGTGACTGCGAAGAGGAGAGAGAGGGCGGCGGCGAACTTGGTCATACGCGAATGATGATATTCCGCCCGTAAAGCAGGCCGAGGATCAGAAGCCAGAACAATACGAAACAGATTCCCCAAAGGAGCGATGCGAACTTGGCCGGGAAAAACGGCTCGAAGGCGAGCTGATACGTGAGCTGGTGGACCGAGACCATCTTGCCGCCGCGGCTCACCTTCCAGAGTGAGTCGATCGTCCGCGCCATTAGACCCGATCCGACGAACGCAATCAGCGGGTTGACGCCGTAGATCACGAACGGCTTCGTCCAGCCGCGCCAGCCGTTGACGTCAATCATCCAGAGGCAGGTTCCGAGAACGACGCACGCGAACCCCGCCGCGAAGACGACGTACGAGCTCGTCCAGAGATTCTTGTTGATCGGGAACACCCAACTCCAGAGATCGCCCGCCAGCATCGCGAGACATCCTCCGCCGAAGAGTCCCGCCACCCGCTCGAGCAGCGGCCGCTTTTTGTCGACGATCCACTCGGCCGCGATGAGCCCGAGCAAGCACGTCGCGATTGCCGGCAGGGTCGACAGCGGCCCCTCGGGGTCCCACGTCTTCGTGCTCGACCACGTGTGGTTCGTCGTCAGTACCGTACGATCGACCCACGCCGAGAGCGTCTTGTCCGGCTGGTCGAGCGTGTCGATCCCGAGGACGCCGCCGCTTCCGGGCACAGGGATGAGCGTCATGATCAGCCAGTACCCGACGAGAATCGCGCTGGCGATGATGATGAGCTGCCGACGCGTCTTCGCATACGTCGCGATCAGCGCCGCGCAGATGTAGACGATGCCGATGCGCTGCAAGACGCCGAGGAATCGGAGGTGCGCGAATCGGTAGACGAATCGCTGCCCGAACGTCGGATCTGGTTTCCCGGCGATCTTTCCCCACCAGAAGAAGGGGAACGCGTTCAGCAGCAGACCGAAAAGAACGATCAGTCCGCCGCGGCGGAGGATCCGCTTCGGCTCCTTCTTCGAGAGATACGTCGTGACACCGACGATGAATAGAAAGAACGGGAAAACGAGATCGGTCGGCGTCCAGCCATGCCACTCCGCATGTTCCAGCGGCGGATAGATCGCCGACCATGAGCCGGGGTCATTGACGAGCAGCATCCCCGCGATCGTCATGCCGCGGAAAACGTCGAGGGCGACGAGGCGCTCTTTCGGGAGTGGTGCGACCGTGGACACGCTGGCGCAATGATGAACTATTTCATCAGTTGCCGATACACCATCAGGTGCTTCATCGCTCCGGCGCGGTCGCCGCGCTTCTCCAATAACCCGGCTAGGTTGTAATGCGCGTCACCGTTCGCCGGGTCGAGGACGAGCGCCCGGCGATATGCGTTCACGGCATCCGCCCAACGCCCCAGGTCTTCCAACGCGACGCCGAGGTTGAACGCGGCGATCGGATGCTGCGGATCCGACTCCAGCGCCCTCCGGTACAACGCCTCGGCCGCCTGCGGTGCGCGCTCCTCGTGCAGGATGCGGCCGAGGTTCACGCAGGCGTCCGCATGATTCGGATCGAGCGCGAGTGCGCGGTCGTACGCGGCCTTCGCCTCCTCGGTGGAGACATCCTCGAGCTCGCACCCGATGTCGTACCAGTCCTCGGCGGTCCGTTCGTCCTCGCGTTCCGCGCGCGGAAAGAACGGCGTCATGTTGCTCGCCGGCTGGAGCTCCGACACTGCGAAATCGAACAATGACTGCCCCGACTCCGGATTCCAGACGGCGGCGCCGTCGCGGACGATCACCCGCTCGCCGTCGGCCGCAATCCGGACGCCAGTGAGCGACTGCCCCGCCGGAAGCTGCTCGCGCAGCTTTTCGAGCGCACGCCGCACCTTGCGCTGCGGGATCCTCGCGGTCGACAGCTCGTTGGCCGTACGCAGGAGGATCAGGTCATGGAAACCGAACCGCAGCTCCCCACGCACGCCGCGCTCCGGATTGAGAAACCCCTGGGAAGCGTAAGTACGAACCTGCGCAGGCGTCAGCCCGAGCATCGCCGCGACCTCGCGGACGGAGTAGGACATGTGGGGAGGATTTTACCCTCGACAGGTCACACGCGCCGGATAGCTCGCAAGATCAAGATCAGGACAATCGCTCCGACAAACGCCGTGATGATCGAGCCGATCAGGCCGCCGGCGCCGATGCCGAGGATGCCGAAGAGCCAGCCGCCGAGGAGTGCACCGATGACGCCGATCACCAGATCCCAGAGAAGGCCGCCGCGGCTCTTCATCACGATGGATGCGAGCCAGCCGGCGATCAAACCGACGATGAGGAACCACACCAGTCCAGGTAATGCCATACGAGCCTCCTACACCTACCGATCACAGCAGTGCAGGGATGATGCCGAAGCCAGCCGTGCGGTGCTACCGCGCGCGCGCTTTCGCCGTCGCGGCCTTGCGCGAGGCCGGTTTCGCGGGCTTCCGCTTAGCCTCGGCCTTGATCGGGAGCTTCCCTTTCGGGGTGGCGGATGCCGAGGCGCCGCGGGGGGCGCTGCCTGCGAGGCTCGCCTTGAGCGCTTCCATCAAGTCGATGACCTGCGCACGCGGCTCCTCCATGTCCGTGGCGGTAATCTCCTCGCCGTCGATCTTTCTTTGGATCAGCCCACGAACGCGATCCGCGACCTCGTCGCGATAATTCTCCGGATGGAACTCCTCGGCGGCGCCCATCTCGGCGAGCTGCACGGCCATCTTCAGCTCGTTGTCCTTGACGATCGCCTCTCCGAGATCGATCTCCTCGATCGTCCGGACCTCGTTCGCGTAATAGAGCTGTTGCATCACGAGACCCTTGCCGAGCGGACGCACGACGACGAGGTATCCCTTCCCGCGCGCGGAGTAGCGCGCAAGCGCCCAGCGGCCCGTGTGCTCCAGCGCTTTCGTGAGGAGCGCGTATGCGCGGTCGCCGCCCTTGTCAGGCGCGAGGTAGTACGACTTCGAGAAGTAGACCGGATCGATCGTCGTGCTTGGGAGGAACTCGCTGATCTCGATCGCCTGCGTCGCCTTCTCCTCCAGCGCCTTCAGCTCTTCCTCGTTGAAGAGGACGTACTGTCCCTTCGCGAACTCGTACCCCTTCACGGTTTCCGTACGGTCGATCGTTCGCTCATCCTTGGGGCAGAAGAGCTGCTGCTGAATCCGGCTTCCGCACTCCTGATGGATCATGTTGAAGCTGATGCGCTCGGACGATTCGGCGGCGGAGAACAGCTTCACCGGAATGGACACGAGACCGAAGGCAATCTGCGCGGTGGCAATGGCTCTGGGCATGGCGACTCCTCAACACTCCCTACACATCAGATGTTTCAACCAGTTGTTTCGTTCAGGGTGACCAAATATTGTGCAGCCTGCCAGCCGTGAACGCAAATCGCCAGCGGATCTACGCCGCCGTCCGCCGCGTGCCGAAGGGACGAGTGACCACCTACGGCGCCATCGCCGAGGTCGCCGGCCTCGAAGGTCACGCGCGCCAGGTGGGGTATGCGCTCCATGACCTCCCAGGGCGATCGAACGTCCCGTGGCACCGCGTGGTCAACGCCCGCGGCGAGATCAGCGCCCGCAGCCGCGGCGACTCTCACGAGTTGCAGCGCATGCTCCTCGAAGCCGAGGGCGTCGAGTTCGACCCGCGTGGCACGATCGACCTGAAACGGTTCGGGTGGCGGCGGCGATGATCCTCTTCCTCGGCCTCCTCTTCGGGGCGATCGGTGGGGTCTACGCGTTCTACGGCAGGAAGAATTACAACGCCTCATTCCTCGTGTGTGGCGTGTTGCTGATGATCTACCCGTACGTCGTGCCTGGTGCTGTACTGATTTTCATCGTCGGTATCGTGCTCGTCATGATCCCGATTGCGCTCGCGAAGGGTTGGCTTTAACCGGCGAACGGATATTCGCGACTATGCCGATCTGGATCGCCGGATCGTCGAGCTCGGAAACGCTAGGCGATAGCTGGGATCCGGATCTCGACGCGCCCGCCGCCCGCGGCGCGATTCAAGGCGATGACCGTTCCGCCGTGTTCGGCGACGATCTTCTGCACGATGGCGAGTCCGAGCCCGCTGCCGCCGCGGCGGCGCGTGAAGAACGGCTCGAAGACGTGCGGTAGGTCCTCCATCCGGAAGCCGGGGCCCGAGTCGGTGACGTTGCAGACGACCGTTCCGCCGCCGTCGCGCTCCGCGTGAATGACGACCGCATCGCCCTTGTTCGAGTGATCGATCGCGTTTTCGACCACGTTCTTCAGCACCTGCAGCATCCGGTCTGCATCGAGCGAGACGCGCGGGAGGGACGGAGCGACGTCGTAGCGCATCTCGACCTCCTTCTCGCGCGCCTTCGGCGAACAGACCCTCACCGCCTCCACGATCAGCGGCTCGAGCGGCTGCACGTGCCGGATGATTTCGTGCGGGCGGCCATACTCGAGTAGGTCGTTCATCAGGCGCGTCAGGCGCGAGACGTCGTTCCGCAGCGTTGAGAAGTACTCCTTCATCTCTTCCGTGACGCCGAACTCCGCCTCGAAGGCGTCGAGCGTGGCGGCGATTCCGAACAGCGGATTGCGGACTTCGTGCGCCACACCCGCGACCAGTGTGCCGACCGCCGACATCCGCTCGTTCCTCCGCAGCGCCTCCTCCAACTCCTTGCGCTGCGTGATGTCGCGCGCCGCGACGATCGCCCGCGGCTCGCCGGCGATGACCGCCAGCCGTAGACTCGCCTCCGTCCAAAAGGGATGCCCATCGCGGCGCCGCGACTGCCATTCCACCTGATCCAGTGCCGTGTACGAGCGAAACAGATCCCGAACGTGCTCCTCGGTGAACCCCTCTTCCCCCGAGCTCAGGTCGCGTGACCGCAGTGTGAGCATCTCCTCGCGCGTATAGCCGAACATCTCGCACGCGCGCCGGTTCGCGTCGATGACCGCGGTCGTCTCCGGATCCTGAACGAGAATCGCGTCGTTGACCGAATCGAATATTGAGATGAAGCGTTCCTCGCTCACCAGCCTGCGCGCCATCTCCGTCTGCAGTTCGACATATCGCTCGTCGAGCAGCTTCACCATCGTCTCGATCGAGTGGCACAAGCTGTCGAGCTCCGCGGATGCCACTGGGACGACGGGATGCTCGTAGTGGCTGCCGTGGCTGACGGCGACGGCGTAACGCTCGATGGCGCGAATCGGCCGCAGCACCGTGAGCGACAGGAGAAGATAGACGCACGCGACAAGGAGCATGTCGACGATGAGCACCGTCACGACCAGACGCAGTCGCACGTCCCTCAAGTCTTCATGGAGAAATCTCGGCGTCACGTAAAGCCGTACACGTCCGACCTGGCGCTCCTCGAACGTCACGTACGCCTCGCTGACCATCATTCCACGTGGTTCGTCACCGCCGTTCCACGGCACGAGAAGCCACTCCGAATTCCGGATCCGTCCGTAGGTCTTTCCCGCCGCGTCGACGCGGATCGCGTAAATGGAGATTGGACGCGCCATCGCCTCGATCACTCGCTCGATCTGCGCGCCGTCGATGTTCCAGATCGGGAGCGCGAGCGCGACACAGGTCTCCTGGAGTTGAATCCTTGTCAGTTGCTCGAGGTTGGCCCGTTGCCCCCGCGCCTCCTGGAAATAGTCGAAAACGAAATACCCTCCCAGGAGCAGGGTCGTCACCGCGACGAGCAGCGCGGCCACCACCGTCGCGAGCGAATACTTGCGCCACTCCATCATCGATATGTCTTGGGATCGAACCACAGCCGTTTGTCGGCAAACGGCGTCTCCGGACCGACGTTCGGATTCTTGATCGTGAACAGCTTCCGCTCCTTCAGCCGCAGGGTCTCGATCTTGTGGCGTTGATAGCGGTCGAAGATCTGATCGTACGTCCCGTCCGCGATCATCATCCGCATCCCCTCCTCCGCCCTCGCGGCGAGACGCCGCCCCTCCTCCGTCTTCGGAAACCAGAAGTACATCGGCATCGGGTAATAGAACAGGATCGTCTTCTCGATCGCGAGCCGGTTCTCCTTCCCGCCCTGCTTCTCGTATTCGGCGAACACCTCCGTTGCGGCGCGCAGCAAAATGTCGAACCTCTTCTGGGCCAGCATCGCGAACAGCCCGTCGTAGCTCGATCCGGTGACGACGTCGAAGCGATTGGCGCGGAGGATCCCGACGTCGATCCATCCGAGGCCGAGACCGTAGCTGAACTTGCGGAGGTCGTCGAGCGTGCGGACGTTCGCAAAACGCGGCTGCTCGGCGTCACGAATCAGAAACACACAATACCCGCCTAGGTTCTTGTCGACCGGTATGTGAATCCCGACGAGCTTCCGTTCGAACTCCGGCGTCGTGCTGAGATACATCACGTTCAACTTGCCGGTCGCGTGCAGCAGCTCGAACTGCTGCCGTGGTTCCGTCATGACGTCCGACACCACCATCAGATACTCGCCCCACTTCGGGCGCGTCTTCTCCAGCGCCGTCCGGAGGATGTCCCAGTGATAGAGATAACGGACGTCGCGTGCCGACTCCGGCCCGTCATAGACGTACCGCATCACCGGCTTCGACGGCGCCAGCGAGAGCATCGCGAGCATGACAACACTCGTTAACAGACCGCGGCGACGGATCGCCATTAGAATCTCGGGGATCGGTTCAATATACGCCTGATGCTTCGCAATCGCGTGTTACTCGTTGATGACGAAGAGGGTCCGCGCTTCGGCGTGCGCCGTTTTCTGAAATCGCACGACTTCGACGTCGAGGAGGCGAACGACTGCGCGACCGCGCGGGTACGTTTCCGTTCCTTCCGGCCCGACATCACCATCCTCGACTTCCGGCTCCCCGACGGCACCGCGCTCGACCTCATCCCGGAGTTCCGCTCCATCGACAGCTCCGCGCTGCTCGTCCTCACCGCCTACGCCTCCATCGACGCCGCCGTTGAAGCCGTGAAGCTCGGCGCAGAACAGTTCTTCACGAAGCCGGTGGAGCTCGACACGCTGCTGGTCGTCATCAAGCGCATCATGGAGAACCAGCGCAACCGGCAGCAGGCCCTCGCCGGTGCGGCGAAGAGCGACGCCCGCAATCGCGTCGACCCATTCCTCGGGGTGAGCGACGCGATCCGCGATCTGCGCGCGAAAACCGACGCCGTGCTGCGCACCGACAGCCCCGTACTCGTCCACGGCGAGACCGGGACCGGCAAGACCGTTCTGGCCCGCTGGATCCACTCGAACGGCCGCCGTGCCGGCGAGGCGTTCGTCGACCTCAATTGCGCCGGGATCTCGCGAGAGTTCCTCGAGACCGAATTGTTCGGCCACGAGAAAGGCGCGTTCACCGGCGCGATGTCGACCAAGCAAGGCCTCCTCGAAGTCGCGAACCGCGGAACCGTCTTCCTCGACGAGATCGGCGACATGGACCTGCAGGTGCAGGCGAGCCTCCTCAAAGTCCTCGAAGAGAAACGCTTCCGCCGCCTCGGCGACGTGAAGGACCGCAGCGTCGACATCCGTCTGATCGCGGCGACGCACCGCGAGCTCCGCTCGCTCGTCGAAGCGCGCGGGTTCCGCCAGGATCTCTACTACCGCATCAGCACCCTGGAACTGACCGTACCCGCGCTCCGCGAGCGCCGCGACGACATCCCGATTCTCTCCCAAAGCATCCTCGAGGGCCTCGCGCGCGACCTCGGGCAGCCCCGCGTCCGCATCAGCGCCGCGGCGGAGCGCATCCTCTGCCGCTACGACTGGCCCGGCAACATTCGCGAACTGCGCAACGTCCTCGAACGCGCCCTCCTCCGCAGCCACGGCGACGTCCTCGACGCCGAACAACTCGTCATGCCCGCGGAGGCGCCGTCCGCCGCGCAGTCGTCGGCGGCGACGCCGCGCAGCGGCACGCTCGAAGACGTCGAGCGCGACTACATCGAGCAAGTCCTCCGCGACGAGAACGGCGCCATCGACCGCGTCGCCGACCGCCTCGGCGTCTCCCGCAGCGCGGTCTACTACAAAGCGCGCAAGCACGGAATCGACATTTCTAAAATTAGAAATTGACGTGCTACTTCTAAAACGCGGGCTCGTTCACCGGCCGTTCACAACTCGTTAAACCATTCCAGAACAACATCTTACGTGACTGGCACCCGTGGCAGTCGCGTTGCTCTATGAGCGGCCCGTGAACAAGAAGCTGCTCATCATCGACAACGAAGAGACCATCCTCTTCGCCCTCGAAAAATACTTCCGCCGCCAGGGCTACAGCGTGCAGTGCGCGCGCGAGCTCGAAGAAGCCGAGGCGCTCGCCGCCTGCTGCGACTACGACGTCGTGATCATCGATCTCTCCCTCGGCGGCAACGGCTCGACCGAGGGCCTCGAGATCATCCGCTACATCCGCCTCCACTGCCCGACGGCGCGCCTGATCCTGCTCACGGCGCATGCGACCCCGCACGTCGAAGCGGAGGCGAAACGGCGCGGCGTCCACGCACTCCTCAAGAAACCGCGGCCGCTGCTCGAAATCGCGCGGACCGTCACTCAACTCCTCGAAGGAAACGCATGACACTGATCGACACACTCAAACGCCCCGGGGCCATCCGCATCGAGTTCCAGCCGATGCTCTGCATCCGCAGCGGAAGGCCGCGCCTGTACGCCCTGGAAGCGCTCGCCCGCGGTCCGCGCGGATCGAGCGTCGAGCGCCCCAACGTCCTGTTCGAATACGCCCGCCGGAAAGGAGAGGAGTCGCAGCTCGACTCCATCTGCATCGCGGAGGCGCTTGCCTCGGCGGCGACGCTTCCGGGCAAGCCGCGCATCTCCATCAACGTCCACGGCTCGACGCTCGGCAACATCCCGCACTTCGCCGAGCACTTCCTCGACGCGGCGGAGTCGTTCGAGATCGCGCCCGAGCGCCTCATCCTCGAGATCGTCGAGCACCGCGCGCCGTGGACGATGGACAGCTTCCAGTCGACCCTCGGCACGTTGCGCGACGCCGGAGTCCGCATCGCCGTCGACGACCTCGGCGTCGGCGCTTCCAACTTCCGGATGATCGTCGACTGCCGCCCCGATCACCTCAAGGTCGACCGCTACATCGTCGACGGCTGCTCGCGCGACTCCGTGCGCTCCGCCGTGATCGCATCGATCGTCTCGCTCGCCGACGCCATCGGCGCGTCGCCGATCGCCGAGGGGATCGAGCACGAAGACGACCTTGAAGTCGTCGCGAAGCTCGGGATCGGCGTGGTCCAGGGATTTCTGTTCGCGCCGGCGATGCCCGCCGACGAGCTCGCACAAACCGCATACCTCGAATCAACACCCGCTATCAAGAAAGGGAGTTAGTGATGAAAAAGAAAATCCTGCTCGTCGACGACTCGAGCACCGTGATCCTCATGGAAAAAATGATCCTCGCGAAAGGGCCGTACGAAATCGTTACGGCGCGCGATGGCGTCGAAGGCATCGCCAAAGCGAAGAGCGAAAAGCCCGACGTCATCCTCCTCGACGTGATGATGCCGAACCTCGACGGCCTCTCTGCCTGCGCCGCCATCCGCAACGACGAGGCGACCGCCAACATCCCCATCGTCATGGTCACCACCCGCGGCGAGGAAAAGAACATCGAGACCGCGTTCCGCAACGGCTGCACCGACTACGTCACCAAGCCGATCAACGGCCTCGAGCTGATCACGAAGCTGAACAACATCCTCGGCCTGGCGGCCGCGAGCTAAGGACGGATGACGATGAAACTGCAAGAAGGCCGTCCTTTCGTCGACAAGGTGAACAACGACACCCGCGAGTACGTGCAGAACCTGCTCGAGGAGATCCAGCGCCTGAACCAGACCTTGGCCGACTTCTCCTCGCGCTACATCGACGTGGAGCAGCAGAACACCAACCTCGCGAACCTATACGTCGCGACCTACCAGTTGCACGGCACGCTCGACCGCGACCGCGTCCTTACCGCCATCAAGGAAGTGATCATCAACCTCATCGGCTCCGAAGAGCTGGCGATCTGGGAGATCACCGGAGAGGCGCTGACGCTGCTCGACTCCTTCGGCGTCGACGCGAACAAGTGGGAGCGCGTCAGGCTCGATGGCGACGGAGGCCTGATCGGCCTCGTTGCCGAGACCGGGCAACGCTACGTCGCGGGTGAAGTCGACATCGTCGGCGGCGGTTCCCAGGAGTCGCTCAGCGCCTGCATCCCGCTCAAGCTCGACGACACCGTCATCGGCGTCATCGGCATCTTCCGCCTCCTCCCGCAGAAAGAGGGGTTCGAGCCGATCGACCTCGAGCTCTTCGAGCTCCTCGCCTCGCACGCCGCCACCGCGCTTTATTGCACTCGCGCGACGTCGCGCCTGACGGTGGTGCCGTGAGCGCAATGCCTCTCGAGACGCCGGGCATCGCCACCCGCTTTCTGCAGCCGGGGCACCTCGCGATCTCCGTCGAGCCGATGCAGGTCACGACCATTCTCGGCTCGTGCGTCTCGGTCTGCATGTTCGACCTGACCAAGCGCGTCGGCGGTATCAATCACTTCATGCTGCCGTTCGGCGGCGGCCGGACAGTCTCATCGGCGCGGTTCGGCGACGTCGCGATGAAGGAGCTGCTCGACGGCCTCCGCGCCGCCGGCGCGCGGTTGCCGTTCCTTCAGGCGCGCGTCTTCGGCGGCTCTTCCATGTTTCAGGAACTGAAGATGACGGCGAGCCTCGGCCAGAAGAACGTCGAGCTCGCGCTCGACTTCCTCGCCAAGTGCGGCGTCGACGTCATCGAGATCGACACCGGCGGCAACCGCGGGCGAAAGATCGTCTACCGCACAGATGAGGGGACCGTATGTCTGAAATCGATCTGAACGAGCTGATGACGACGTTCGTCGAGGAAGCGGTGGAAGACATCGCCGCCATCGAGAACGGCCTGCTGGCGCTCGAAGTCACGCCCGACGACGCCGAAGTCCAGCAGGAGCTCCTCCGCCGGGCGCACACCATCAAGGGAAACGCGTCGTGCGTCGGCCTCACCAGCGTCGCCTCGTTCGCGCACGCCTACGAAGAACTGCTGGAGCGGATCCACGAGAACGTCTTGCAGGCCGATCCAGCCGTCATCACGCTGCTCCTCTCCGGCATCGACACCTTCCGCCGCCTGATCGCCGCACCTTCAGCCGGAGGCGCGCAGCGCACCGCCGCGCGCTCGCTCCGCGTCGCTTCCGAGAAGCTCGACCGGATGCTCGACCTCGCGGGCGAGATCGCCATCGCGCGCGGCCGCGTGCAACAGCTCCTAGCGAGCGCCGACTACGACGCCGTCGTGGAGCTCGACCGCCAGGTCGCCATGCTCGAGACCGAGTTGCAGGAACTGATCATGCGCGTGCGGATGGTCCCGCTCGGACCGCTCTTCCGCTCCTACACGCGCGTCGTCCGCGACACCGCGTCGACCCACGGCAAGAACGCGCAGCTCGAGACCATTGGCGAGGACGTCGAAGTCGACACCACCGCGGTCGAGATGCTGCGCGACCCGCTCACGCACATGATCCGGAACTCGATCGACCACGGTATCGAGCCGCCGGAGGAGCGGATCGCGGGCGGCAAGCCGGCATCCGGAACCATCACGCTCGCGGCCCAACACGAGGCGGGATCGATCGTCATCCGCATCTCGGACGACGGCGCCGGGATCGACCTCCACGGCGAACGTCTCGACCGCATCTTCGAGCCCGGCTTTACCACCTCCAGCAGCGTCACCGATCTGTCCGGCCGCGGCATGGGGATGGACGTCGTCCGCCGCGCCGTCGAGTCGCTGCGCGGCACCATCGACGTCGCGACCGCCATCGGCTCGGGCACCACCTTCACGATTCGCATCCCGCTCACCCTCGCCGTCATCGACGGCTTCCGCGTCACCGCAGCGACCGAGACCTTCATCGTGCCGATGGACCACGTCGTCGAGTGCATCGAGCTTCCCGAAGCCGAACGGAGCGAGGAAGCGTCAGGCGTGCTGCTGTTGCGCGAAGAGATCGTCCCCTACGTCCGCCTCCGCAACCTCTTCGGCCTCCCATCGATCGCGACCTCCCGCGAGAACGTCCTCATCGTCCGCCACGGCGCCGCGAAGGCGGGACTCGTCGTCGACGAGTTGCACGGCAGCGGGCAGACCGTCATCAAGCCTCTCGGAAACTACTTCGGCGAAGTCTCCCGCGTCGCCGGCTCATCGATCCTCGGCAACGGCCAGGTGGCCCTGATCCTCGACACCCCAGCGATTCTCCGCAGCATCGAAATGCGGAGCGATTCGTGACCGCGACGCTCCTCTCCATCTTCCGATTCCTCGTCAAACCGTTCCGGTCCAATCCGCGCCGGAAGAAACGCATCGTCATCCTTCAGAGGTGAGAAATGAGTCAAGAACAATACCTGACGTTCCTGATCGGCCGCGAAGAGTACGCGGTCGGCATCCTCCGTGTGAAAGAGATCATGGAGTACACCGACGTCACGCGCGTGCCGGGCGTTCCGGCGCATGTCCGTGGTGTCATCAACCTTCGCGGATCGGTCGTCCCGGTCGTCGATCTCGCCGCCAAGTTCGGCGGCAGCGAGACCGCGCCGTCGCGCACCAGCTGCATCGTCATCGTCGAGACGCAGATCGACGGCGCCATGGTCGTCGCCGGGATGATGGCCGACGCCGTCTGCGAAGTCGTCCATCTCGACATGCAGCAGATCGAGCCTGCGCCCGCATTCGGAACCGGCATCCGCGTCGACTTCCTCACCGGCATGGGCAAGCTCGACGGACGGCTCGCCCTGATCCTCGACATCGACCGCGTCCTCTCGCCGGTCGACCTCCAGCAAACCATTGAGGCGGTCGACGACGTCGCCGCCGCCGCAGTCTGAAAAGACAGAAAAGGACAAGAACCATGTTGCAGCAGATCAGCATCGGAAAAAGACTCTTCGCCGGCTTCGGCATCGTCCTCGCCTTCCTCGCGATCGTCGCCTTCACCGGCCAGTGGGGCCTCGGCACCTCCGTCGACACCGCCATGAGGGCGATGAACGTCGACGTCGCCGTCGCGGGCTACGCGAATGACGCCAAGATTGCCACCCTCGACATGCGCCGCTTCGAGAAGGATTACTTCCTCAACATCGGCGACCGCGAAAAAGAAACCGAGTACCTCGGCAAGTGGGAGAAGGCGCGGCGCGAGCTCGACGACAACCTCTCGAGCATGGAGAGGCTCATCTCCGACTCCAAGGAGATCGACCTCATTCGCGCCACCCGTAGCGACGTGACCACGTACGTCTCCGCGTTCCAGTCGCTTTCGAAGCGCATCGCCGCGGGCGAGATCAAGACCGCCGTTGACGCCAACAAGGAGATCACGCCGATCAAAGACGAGATCCATCGCGTCGAGGATGCGGCGCAGACGCTCGAAGACGGCACCACACAGTCCGTCCAGGACAAGAAGAAGACCATCGTCGCCACCGGCTCGAACGCGCGAACGATCATGATCGCCGTCACGGCGCTCGCGTTGATCGTGGCCCTGATCATCGCCTTCTCGATCACCCGCAGCATCACGGTGCCGATCGCCGCCGTCGTCGAGATCGCCGAGAAGCTGGCGGAAGGAGACTCCGAGCAGCGCGTGGAAGTGAAGGGGAACGACGAGACGGCCCAGCTTCTCCTCTCGATGAAGAAGATGATCGCCTCGAACGCACAAATGGTGGTGGCTGCCACTGCGATCGCCGACGGCAACCTCGGCGTCAACGTCGCTCCGCGCTCGGATCGCGACGCCCTCGGCACCTCGCTCTCCAGAATGATCTCCCGCCTCGTCGAGATCATCGGCGAAGTCCGTTCTGCCGCCACCTCCCTCGCCACCGCCGCCGGTCAGGTGTCGTCGACCGCCCAGGCCGTGTCGTCGGGCAACAGCCAGCAGGCCGCCGCGGTGCAGGAGACGACCGCGAGCCTCGAGCAGATGAACGCCTCGATCTCGCAGAACGCCGACAACAGCCGGCAGACCGAGTCGATGGCGATGAAGGGATCGCGCGACGCCGAGGAGAGCGGTAACGCCGTCCGCGAGACAGTCGGAGCGATGAAGTCGATCGCGCAGAAGATCTCGATCATCGAGGAGATCGCCTACCAGACGAACCTGCTCGCCCTGAACGCCGCCATCGAAGCCGCACGCGCCGGTGAGCACGGACGCGGCTTCGCCGTCGTCGCTACCGAGGTGCGCAAGCTCGCCGAGCGCAGCCAGACGTCCTCGCGCGAGATCAGCGGCCTCGCCACCGACAGCGTCCGAGTCGCCGACCGCTCCGGTGCCCTCCTCACCGACCTCGTACCGTCGATCCGCCGCACCGCGGAGTTGGTGCAGGATGTTGCCGCCGCCTCCAACGAGCAGGCCGCCGGCGTCGCGCAGATCAACCAGTCGCTCACGCAGGTCGACCAGGTGACGCAGCGCAACGCCTCCGCCGCCGAGGAGCTCGCCGCAACCGCCGAGGAGATGGCCGCGCAAGCCGAGGGCCTGCAGAACCTCGTCAGCTTCTTCCGCATCGGCAACGAGCGCCACGCGCCCGCATCGTCCAACGTCCCCCACGCCGCCGCCGTCCGCCTGCCGCAACAGTCGTTCGCCGCGAAAGGCGGCAACGGCCGCACGTCGTTGAGTGACTTCCACTCGTTCTAAACACATGTGAGGGCCGGCTAAGAGCCGGCCCCACACACACGATGAACCAGCCATGATCGAGACCCTCATCACGACGAAAGAGTTCAAGCTCTTCCAAGCGCTCATTTATCGCGAGGCGGGGATCAACCTGTCCGACCAGAAGCGCGCCCTTCTGGTCGGCCGGGTCGGTCCGCGGCTCCGCGCGCTCTCCCTCGCCTCGTTCGCGGCGTACTACGACGTCGTCGCCTCCGACCGCGACGAGCTCATACGGATGCTCGACTCGATCTGCACCAACGAGACGCACTTCTTCCGCGAGCCGAAACAGTTCGCATTCCTCGAGAACGAGCTGATCCCGGCGTGGCGTACCGCCGCGGAGTCGGGCCAGCGCCGGCGGGAAGTCCGCATCTGGAGCGCCGGCTGTTCGAGCGGTGAAGAACCGTATTCGATCGGCATGTCGCTCCTGGCGCAGCTCCCCGACTGGAAGATCGAGATCGTCGCCACCGACCTCTCGACCAAGGTGCTCGACCGCGCCAAGGGCGGCATCTTCCCGATGGACCGCATCGCCCACATTCCGGCGCGCTACCGCAAGCCGTACCTCCTTCGCGGCGTCGGCATGAAGGAAGGCTACTTCGCCGCGCGCGACGAGCTGCACGCGCTCATCCGTTTCGGCCGCGTGAACCTTCACCACGACTCCTACCCCGTCGCCGGCAAGTTCGACGCGATCTTCTGCCGGAACGTCCTCATCTACTTCGACGCCGAGACGAAGCGGCGCATCATCCACCGCCTGCTCGACCGGCTCGAGCCCCACGGCCTCCTCTTCCTCGGCCACTCTGAAAGCCTCAACGCATTCGATCGCGTGCGCGTGGCGGGACCGACCGTGTACGCGCTCAAGGAGCCGCGATGATGCACGTCCTCGTAGTCGATGACTCGGCAACCGTCCGTCAGGCGTTCTCCATGCTGCTGGCGGGCAAGTTTTCGGTCGACACCGCGGCCGACCCGATCATCGCGGAGCGGAAGATCCTCAAGCAGCGGCCGGACGTCGTCGTCCTCGACCTGCAGATGCCGCGGATGGACGGCTTCTCGTTCCTACGCCAGATCATGAGCCGCGACCCGCTGCCGGTCGTCATCTGCTCCAGCGCCGCCGCGCGCGGCAGCGAGACCGCAATGCGCGCGCTCGAAGAGGGCGCCGTCGACGTCATCGGCAAGCCGCCGATGGGCGTGCGGGAGTTCATCGCCGAAGGCGCGGTCATGATCACCGACACGCTCCGCGCCGCCGCGCAAGCACGGATGCGGAAGACCATGCCGCTCGTCGCGCGGCATCCGGTCGATGTCATCCTTCCCGCCGCCGCGCCGTCCGTCTCGGGCGCCACCGACCGGATCGTCGCCGTCGGCGCATCGACCGGCGGCACCGAGGCGCTGCGCCAGATCATCGAGGCGTTGCCGCCCAACGCGCCGGGGATGGTGGTCGTCCAGCACATGCCGGAGGGATTCACCGCCGCCTTCGCGAAACGTTTGAACTCACTCTCCCGCGTCGAAGTGAAAGAGGCCGCGAACGGCGACGTCATCTCCGCAGGCCGCGTGCTAATCGCCCCCGGCAGCCATCACCTACTGGTCCGCCGCCACGGCTCGCGCTACTTCGCGCAGCTCTCGGACGGCGCCCTCGTCTCGCGTCACCGCCCGAGCGTCGACGTCCTCTTTCGCTCCGTCGCCCAGTCAGCCGGCGCGAACGCCCTCGGCATCATCCTCACCGGCATGGGCGACGACGGCGCGCAAGGCCTCGCCGAAATGTACGCCGCCGGTGCCCCGACAATCGCCCAGGACGAAGCGACGTCCGTCATCTTCGGCATGCCCAAAGAAGCCATCCTCCGCGGCGCCGTCACCTCGGTGCTGCCCCTCCACCACATCCCCCCCGCCATCCTCCGCCTCACGTAACCCCACCGACCCATCCGGTGTGGCGCGGGCCTCCCAGCCCGCGCCCCCGGCCCGCCTCAGCGTGGCGCGCACAATCCTGGCCAAGCACATCTGCGATCCCGAGGCGCCTAGCGAAGAACATCCGGAGCCTCGCTGGCGCCACCTAAAGCCCGCCGCGCTCCGCCTGAAGCCCGCCGCGCTCCACCTGAAACCCGGCGTGCGCCACCTGAAACCCGGCGTGCGCCACCTGAAACCCGGCGTGCTCCGCCTGAAACCCGGCGCGCGCCACCTGAAACCCGGCGTGCTCCACCTGAAACCCGGCGTGCGCCACGTGACACCGCGCGGGTTTCACCCCGAGCCACGCTGCGCACGACAAAAGCAGCGTGGGCGCCACGTGAAATCCGCAGTACGCCAGCTGAAACGCGCGAGGCGCCACAGGAATCCAGGCGGGTTCGCAAGATCCCCCTTGACAAGCGCTCGCGAGGAACCGATACTTTCCGGGAAATCTTCGGATTTCAGCGGCTAACGGCGGTACGAGGGTCCTGAATAGGATATCCGTAGTTCGTACCGGTGCGGGGGTCAGAGCTTAGCTCCTCCTGCCGCGAGACGCCCGAGGTGTACATCTCGGGACTAACACCAACCGGAGGTGTCGGCGCGTGGCCGAAACTTCCAGCCGGTGGGCCGCCTCGCACCTGTGCATGGGTCGTTGTTGGTCCTCCGGCCTCAACCATGAGGGCAGAGAACAGGAGGAAATATGGCAATCATCAACACGAATAGCCCCAACACCACCACGGTCACGGCCGACGCGATCATCGAGCAGGTCCGTACTCTGCGCTCGCAGCTTCCGGCAGTTTCGGCGCTGACGAGCAAAGAGCGCAAAGCCCTGCGCGTGAGCGCGGCGAATTCGGGCGCGATCGCCCAGGCGTCGCTCAACGTCATCGCGGTATCCCAGAATGTTTCAGCGGCACTCGGGCAGCCGATCGACACCGTGCGCATGCTGCAGCAGGAAGCGATCCTCTGGGAGGCAGCCGAGGGAGAGGTCCACAACTTTCTCGCCGGTATCGCGGGGGCGAACGCCCTTCGCCGCCGGAAACTCGCGCAGCTCGGCGCAAAGGCGTACGTGATCGGAACACAGCTCGCGAACGATCCGGAGAACGAGGTGCTCGTGCCGCACGTTGCGGAGATCAAACGGTTGAAGCGGATCGCGCGCCGCAAGAAGGCGGCGCCCGCGACTCCGGGTCAGCCGTCTCCTTCGACGCCGGCGCCGAGCACGCCGCACGTCGACAGCACGCAGTAATGTGATTGGGAGGGAGTGGAGCGGGCGCGCGCAAGCGCGCCCGCTCATTTTTCGGAAAACCTATGGCACCTTGGGCAACGCGGGGGCGGTGGTGAGGTGCTTGGGCGGGTTCTTCGCCAGCTCGTCCATCAGCACCTGTACGCCTTTCTCGAGCGACGGGTCGTGGCCGGCGGCGACGAGGTCGGCGCGGTCGACGACTTCGATGTCGGGGGAGACGCCGGCACCTTCGACCGCCCAGACGCCGGTCGGATCGAGGAAGCGGAACTGCGGGACCTCGACGGAGCCGCCGTCCATCAGGCCGGGGTTGCCGGAGAGGCCGATGAGGCCGCCCCACGTCCGCGTCCCGATGATCAGCCCCATCTTCCGTTCGCGGAAGTAGTACGGCAGCGCGTCGCCGCCGGAGCCGGCATAAGCATTGGTCAGCATCACCTTCGGGCCGTCGTTCGCGTACGCGGGCGTCTGGGAGAGCTTCTCGCCGCGGCGCGCCCAGTAGCTGAGGATCGGGCGATCGAGCAGCTCGATCATCCGGTCGGGGATGAAGCCTCCGCCGTTGTAGCGGTCGTCGATGATCAGCGCGTCCTTGTCGACCTGCGGGAAGAAGTACTTGAACAGCTCGCGGTTGCCCTCCCCCGCCGTATCCGGGAGGTGGATGTAGCCGATGCGGCCGCCCGACAACTTGTCGACCATCGCGCGGCGCTGCGCCACCCAGTCGAGGTAACGAAGGTTCGTCTCCTTCGCGGTCGGCCGCACCCTCTCCTCATGCGTCGCACCGCCGGTCGGCGAGGAGCTGAGCGTCAGCGTGACGACGCGGTTCGCCTTGTTCTCCAGGAGGCGGTAGAAATTGTCGACGCCGCGCGTCGGCGTGCCGTCGACCGCGAGGATGTACTCCCCTTCCTTCGCGTGCACGCCCGGCTCGGTGAGCGGCGAGCGGAACGACTCGTGCCAGTTCTCGCCGGGGAAGATGTGCGTGATGCGGAACACGCCGCCGTCGGCGACGATCTCGGCGCCGAGGAGGCCGTTGTCGACGCGCTTCACCTGCCAGTCGTTCGACGACTCGTCGTACGAGTGGCCGGAGTTCAGCTCGCCGAGGATCTCGCCGAGGATGTAGTCGAGGTCGTAGCGGTGCGAGATGTACGGAGTGAGCTCGCCGTAGCGGGCGCGGACGGCGTTCCAGTCGACGCCGTGCATGTTCGGGTCGTAGAACCAGTCGCGGAGAATGCGCCAAGCGTCGACGAATTCTTCCGACCACTCCGCGCGCGGGTCGACCTTCATCTCCAGCCGGTCGAGGTTGAGCGTGCCGTCGGAAATCTTCTGGCCCGCCTTCGCCGCGATGATGGCGTAGTCGTTTCCGCTCTGGACGATCAGCTTCTCGCCGTTCGACGAGACGTCGACGCCGTTCACCGGCTCGACGACCGTCTCTTCTTTGCGGTCGTCGATGTTGTAGAGCTTGAGCGAGTTCTTTCCGCGCGAGCTGCTGATGTAGATGATTCCGTTCGCGGTCGGGATGAGCGAGTTGTACGTCCCGGAAGCTCCGGGGATGGCGCGGACGCGCCGCTCGAAGCCGGCGACGTCGATCCGGACGTTCGCCGCCGAGGTCTTCGCGTCGTGCTTCCCTTCCTGGCCGGCCATCGCGGCAGCAGGTTTCTTCTCTTCCGCCGGCTGCGGGCTGCCGGCAGGCGGCTTGTCCTTGTCCGCCGACACCTTCTCTTCGTCACTTTGCGGCAACAGCAAGGCCGGCCCGTCCTCGGCGAGGATGCCGACGTAGACGCGCGTCGGGTCGGTGTAGACGTAGTTGAACTCCCACGCGCTGAAAGTGAGATTGAAGTCGCGGTTCGACGTGAAGTAGAGGTATCGCCCCTTCGGATCGAACACCGGCTCGTTGTCGTCGGTCATCCCGCTGGTGAGCCGATACGGCTTGCCGTCGGGGAGCGAATAGACGTAAATCGACGCGAAGCGTGCGGCGTTGAGCTTCGTGTACGCCAGCCACCGCGAGTCGGGCGACCAGCGGTAGTGGCGGATGTCGCCGTACTCGTCGCGATCGACATCGGTCACCGCGCCGCTCGCGACGTCGATGATGTGGAGCAGGTGGTCCTTGTCGGCGTACGCGATCTTCTTCGAGTCGGGCGACCAGAGGGGGTCGAACATCCACACATGCGACCCCCTCGTCAGTTGCCGCTCACCGCCGTCACCCTCGGCGGGCCGGAGGTAGATCTCGTACTCGTCGCCGTTCTTGTCGGAGAGGTACGAGATCCATTTGCCGTCTGGCGACCACTGCGGGGCGCGCTCGCGGACGCCGGGCGTCTGCGTGACGTTGCGGATCTCACCGTATTTCGCCGGTACGGTGAAGACGTCGCCGCGCGCTTCGATCAGCGCACGCGCACCGCTCGGCGAGAGCTCGTAGGAGTCGATGTTGTCGCGCACGTTCTTGAAGTGCGGGACGACGTTACCGAAATCGCCGACGACGTGGATCGGCACGCGCTCTTCTTTCCCGGTCGCGGGATCGAAGCGCCAGATGTAGCCGCCGCACTCGTAGACGATCTGTTTGCGGTCGCTCGACGGCCAGAGGACGTCCCAGTCGGTGTGATTCGTGAGCTTCCTGATCGCCTTCGTGCCGAGGTCGTAGCTATAGAGGTTCAGCTTTCCGCCCTCGGCGTCGGAGGTGAAGTAGATGGTATTGCCGATCCACATCGGCTGGTTCTCAGTGGCAGGCGACGACGTGAGCTGCTCGGTCGTGTTGTTCTTCAGGTCGTAAATCCAGATGTCCTGCGCACGGCCGCCGCGGTAGCGCTTCCACGTGCGGAACTCGCGCTCGATCGGCGTGTAGACGATCTTCGTCCCGTCGGGCGAGAACATCCCGCCGCTCCCCTCGGGCATCGTGAGCGGCGTCTCCATCCCTCCGGCCGCCGGGATGACGTAGTGGCGCGGGATGCGGTCGGACTGTGCGACGCGGTGCGGATTGAAGAGAATCTCTCTGCCATCCGGCGACCAGCCGAGGACGCGGTTGTCGACTCCGCCGCGCGGCGGCAGCGGACCGACGTCGTTGTAGAAGGTCAACTGCTTCGGGATGCCGCCGTCGGCGTCCATGACGAAGACCTGCTTGGTCCCGCTGTACTCGCCGGTGAACGCGATCTGCTTGCCGTCGGGCGAGAAGTGCGGGAAGAGCTCCAAGCCGGGATCGCTCGTGAGCCGCCGCGCCTCCCCGCCGTTCGCATCGACGACCCAGAGGTCGCCGCCGTAAACGAACATGATCCGCCCGTTACCGATCGACGGCTGCCGGAGCAGCCGCGTGAGCTGTTGTTGCGCGAATGCTGTCGCCGCAAGCGCGAGCGACGCGAGAAGGACGAGCAGTTTTCTCATGGGGGCGTGTGTACCACACCCGCACGGGGACGCGCGTTACGATGTTTGTATGAAAGTAATGACCGCGTGCGCGGTGAGGTTCAGGATCGAAGAGGGGATCGTGAAGGTCCTCGCCCTCTGGCACACGAGCCGCGGATCGAAACCGCACCTCGACTAACGTAGAGTCAGGCGTAAGGGGTCAAAAGTACCGCAGCGTGAGATCGATCAGCTTCTGCTTGAACTTGGTGTAGGGCGGGTAGAGCAACTGGATGGTGCTGAATCGCGTCGGTTGTTCGAGGACGCCACGGGCGTTGGAGAAGGCTTCGAAGCCGAACCAGCCGTGCGATTTGCCGATGCCGCTCTCGCCGATGCCGCCGAACGGCAGGTTGAGCTGGTAGAAGTGGATGAGAGTGTCATTCACGACGGCGCCGCCGGAGCGCGTGCGGTGGATGACGTCGCGGACGAAGGCCTTGCTCCGGCTGAAGATGTAGAGGACGAGCGGGTGCTCGCGCGCGTCGATGATGCCGAGGGCGTCGTCGATCGAGCGGTAGGTCACCATCGGTAAGACGGGGCCGAAGATCTCGTGCTGCATGAGCGGTGAATCAGGCGCCGCGTTCTCCACGAGCGTCGGCGGCATGTCGCGGTCGTGGCCGGTCTCACCAATGCTCTCACCAAGGAGCTGCCGCACGCGCGCGGCGTGCTGCTCGTTGACGAGAATGCCGCGCGAGTCGGCGCCCATCGCGTCGATGGCAGCACGCAACTTCTCGGCGAACGGAGCACGGATGCTCTCATCGACGAGCAGGTAGTCGGGCGCGATACAGATCTGGCCGGAGTTGAAGAACTTTCCCCACGCGATCTTCCGCGCCGCTTCGTCAAGGTTCGCGCTGCGGTCGACGATGACGGGCGATTTGCCGCCGAGCTCCAACGTGACCGAGGTGAGATGCTCGGCCGCCATTTTCATGACGACGCGGCCGACACGCGGGCTTCCGGTAAAGAAGATGTGGTCGAACTTCTTGCGCAGCAGCGACTCGGCGACCGACGCGTCGCCTTCGACGACGGCGGCCTCGCTCTCGTCGAACAGCTCTCCGAGAATCCGCTTCATGCACGCCGAGGAGTTCGGCGTCATTTCGCTCGGCTTGAGCATCACGCAGTTGCCCGCGGCGATCGCAGAGACGAGCGGGCCGAGGGAGAGATTGAACGGGAAGTTCCAGGGGGAAATGACCAGCACCACGCCTTTCGACTGGTAGACGATGCGCGAGCGCGAGCCGAGGAGCGCGAGCGGTGCGCCGACGCGGTGCGGCGCCATCCACCGCTTCAGGTGGCGACGCGCGTGACGGATCTCGCCGACCACCGGATAGATCTCCGACAGATCGACCTCGGCGGGCGGCTTCCGGTAGTCGTTCCACATCGCCGCGCGGATCTCGTCGCGATGCGCGAAGAGGGCTCGCTCGAAGCGCCGCAGCTTCTCGATGCGCTGCGCGGCCGTCGTCGCGGCGACCAGCGCGCGATTCGCCTGCTGTGCGTCGTAGATGCGGTCGATGCCGCCCGGGGTGAAGACTGGCTCGGCGGCCACGCGGGCATTCTACGGGAACGTGATCAGCGCAACGTCTTTGAAGTTGAAGTAGACGTACTGCCCGCTCTCGTGGTCGCGTCCGACGAAGTCGATGTCGTAACCGAAGCACGAATCGGCGAACGTCACCTTCTCGGTATCGCCGTTCTTCATCTTCACGTCGATGGCCAGCATGGGGCCGAGTTTGCAGCAGGCGCTGCTCGTCACCGAGGTCGCCGGGCCGGTGATCTGTGCGAAGTCGCCGCGATCGGGACTCCACGACGTCCCGTCGCTCTTGCAAAAGCTGGCGTTGTTCGCCGACTGCGGCGTCTCGAACGGAAGAACATACGCGAACTGCACGCTGTCGGCATCGAGGTGCACGGTTTGGCCGGATGTGAGCTCGACGACCACCGGCGGTCGCGGCTGCATCGCGATCGACGGACCGCTCACCGGCGTCACCGGAGCCGGAGTGGTGGGAGGCGGCACCGCGAACGACACGTCCTCGTAACCGGTGCGATGGATGACGATGACGGTCGGCCGGGCGGCTGGTATGCGCAGCGTGAAGAGCCCCTGCGCGTCCGTGAAAGCGACCTCGGTCCCGTTGCGCACTTCCGCCGCGACGACCGGGTGGCCCGTCGTCGCGTCGGTGATCGCGCCGGAGAAAATCACGGTCGGAAGCTGCTGCACGGCGCGCTTCGTGGCACTCGTTGCGGGAGCCGCCGCGACGAGGCACACGAGGAGCGAAACAGCGAAGGTGATGCGCATCCGTACATCGATTGTACGAATGAACGGCCCCTTTCGTCGCGCCGGTTACGTCGCGCGCTGAGCCTGCCAATCGCTGCGGATGATGGAGTAGACCTTCACATCGAGGTACTCGTCCCACTTCTTCCGCGCCTGGCGCAGCGTCCCCTCGCAGTGCATGCCGCACTTCTCCATCACGCGACCCGAGGAGGGGTTGCGCGTGAAGTGGAGCGCTTCGACGCGGTTCACGCCGAGGATGCGAAAGCCGTAGTCGATCACGGCGACAGCAGCCTCGGTGGCGTAGCCGCGGTTCCAGTACTCCTGCCCGATCCAGTAGCCGAACTCCGCCATGTCGTGCGGCTCGGGGAGGATGCCTATGACGCCGAGGAAAGCGCCGTCTTCGCGCCGCTCGATGCCGAAGACGACCTCGATGTTCTTGTCGAACTTCTCCTGATGGCCCGCGATCCACTCCTCGGCCATCCCTTCCGGATACGGATGCGGAATCGTCGCCGTGTTCCGCGCGATCTCGACGTCGTTGACGAGCCGGTGCAGCTCAGGCGCGTCGGCGAGCGTCATCGGACGGAGCGTGAGGCGTGGGGTTTGGAGGGTGGGGCGGTTCATCGCTTATCGGTCCTAGATTCACCACGGAGACACAGAGGACAAAGAGAACCTCTGTGCTCTCTGTGTCTCTGTGGTGAACGTCCTCTCTCGTATCGAGATAACGGTTAACGGATAACGGATTCTACGAGGTCCCGCGCGCGTTGCTCCACGTCGGCTTCCTCAGGCGTGATCCGCTCGCGCTGGATGGCGTCGAGGAGCGAGACGAGGGCGCGGTAAGCGTCGCCGCGGTCGCTGATCTCGTTCGCCAGCGCCGTCTCGTCGATCTTCTTTCGGAGGAGGAATGCGTGCAGGCCGCCGTTCACGACCTCACGTACGTCGCGACGGGCGTCCGCCGCGCGGCGAATGCGCGGCGCCACGATGGCGATGATGATCGCGACGAGCGCGATCGCACCGGCCCAGGGACGCCAGTCGCGCCGCACCGCCTCCGGCCGCGGGGTGCCGGCCGCCGGCTTTCGCGTCACCTGCTGCACGGCCAGCGTCGTCTGCGCGCAGCGGAGATGAACGCGCTGAGCAGTCACCGGGTTGAACGTATCGGCAGCGATCGCAGGGAGCGAGAGCGTCCCGCTGCGCGCCGGAAAGATGACGAACCGCCACTTCCGCGACATGGTCGCTCCGTCGCGCGTCTTGTTTGCCTCGACCGCGAGTGGCTGCACCTCCACATCGCCGTCGACTCTGCCGTCGAAACGCGGCGCGGGCGCAGCGCGCAGGTTCGCGCGGCCGCTCAATCCGACCGTCAATGTCACCGGCCCGCCATTCGACTGCGTCGCCGCACCGCATTCGAGGTCGACGTCGCCGACGATGTCGTTCGCTGCTTCGGGCGGCAGCCGCTTCACATCGAGCGAAACCGGCGCGGAGGTCGTGTGCACGTCGACTACCGAGCCCTCGAAGATGCCGAACGGCGAGTCATCGAGCCGGCGGATGATCTCCGCTTCGACCACGGTCGAGCCGAGTTGCAGCGTCCCGCTATGCAGCGGAAACAACGCGACGCGGCGGATGGGAACTTTTTCGAGCACGCTCGTCCCGACGATCACCTGCTGCGGCGGCTCGTTGCGGACGTCGATCTCCTCGGTCCAGAAGTCCTCCAGTTTCGGTATGCGCTCGATCTGCCACCGCTGCACGGTCGCGCCGTTGTAGAGGTACCAGGTGACGATGACCTCCTCGCCGGCGTAGCAACTCTGCCTGTCGTTGGCGACGGTAACGTCGGTGACGATGAAGAACGGCTCGCGATTGGCCGTCACGAGCGCATGGAGGATCGTCAGCGGATCGTTGCTCTGCGCCGCTTCGTCGGGAAGCACCTGAATCGACACCGGGGCGAGCGTGTCGCGCTGGCCATCTCCGTTGTTGACGACGATCGGTCCGATGAGCGCGCCGCCCGGCGCGAGCGGATGCGCGGAGTAGCGGAAGGTCTTTCGCCGCGTAGTCGTGCCGTTGATCCACGCGAACTCGCTGCTGACCGACGGCGGTCCGTCCATCTGCAGGTTCCGCAGCGGCACGGTCACGTTGTCGAGGTTCGCGAAGGCGTCTTCGAGCGTGACGATGATCGTGATGCTGTCGTCCATGCGGACGGTGTGGCGATCGACGGTGAGGTCGTTCGCCGCTTTGGCGGCGAATGCAAAATGCAAAATGCAAAATGCAAAAAGAGCGGCGCGCAATTTTGCATTTTGAATTTTGAATTTTGCATTCCCCCTCACCAACCCACTCTTCCCTTCTGCGCGCGCACACGTTTCATCCGCTGAAGCTCTTCCTGCTCCTGCTGTTGCACGGCCCGCAGCAGCGCCTCGGCGTTCGCGTCCTGCTGCGGCTGCCGCTGTCGTTGCTGCCCGGCGCTGGGGGTCTTCTGTTGGTTCTTCTGTTGTTGCTGCGGGCTCGAGCCGTTCGGATTTTTCTGCTGCCCGCTCTGAGACTGCTGCGCCTGCATCTTCCGGCTGATTGCGATCTCGAGGTTGCGCTTCGTCGCGAGATCGCTCGGGCGGATCTTCAGCGCGTCGACGTAGTCGCGGATGGCGTAGTCGTACGAATTGGCCGCGAGGGCGCTGTTGCCGCGGTTGTAGAGCGCGTCGGCGCGCAGCGATTTGTCCTTCATCGCCGCGGTCAGCGCTGCCGATCCCTCTTCGCGCTTGCCCGCCGCAATCTCCGCGGTGCCGAGGTTGTAGAGGGTCGTGGGACTCTGCGCGTACGAGTTGGCCTTTGCGAAAGCTTGCGCGGCCGGACCGTACTGTTTCGCGCTGAACGCCTTGATGCCCTTCGCCGTCGCGGTGTGGGAGTTCGTGTCGGCGAGGAAGCGGCCGGACGCAGCCGCGCCGAATGCAAAATTCAAAATGCAAAATGCAAAAAGGAGCGAAGTCAATTTTGCATTTTGAATTTTGAATTTTGAATTTGTATTCATTCGGCCCCTCGGTGCGCGATCGAGCCGAGGAAGAGGGCAACGAAGGCGAGCGCCAGCGGCCACTGGTAGCGATCGACCGGTATCTGCACCGTTCGTTGCTTCGTCGCACCGCCGGCGCGGACGGCGAGAAGCGGATCGAGCGCGTGCTCGGCGAATGGGTTCTCGAGGAACGTGCCGCCGGTGGCGCTCGCGATCTGCAGCAGCGTTTCGCGGTGCGCGTACGTCGTGACGACATGTCCGTTGTCGTCGCGGAGCGAGCTGCCGTCCGGCATCGGAATCGCGGCCCCCTCGCCGCTCCCGACCAGGATGGTCGAAACGACGACGCCGTGTTGCTTCGCGCTCCGCAACGCCTCGGCGAGCTTGCTCCCTTGCTCCTCGCCGTCGCTGATGATGACGATGTCGGCTTTGGCACCGGGATCGCTCTCGACGAGGCGCATCGACTGGATGATGGCGTTGCCGAAGTCGGTTCCTGGATCGCCGACTTCGCCTGCCTCGATGCTCTCGAGGAGGTCCGAAACCGCGTCGCTGTCGTTCGTCAGCGGCGAGACGACTTCGGCACTCATCTCGAAGTCGACGAGGGCGACGCGGCCGGGGAACGCGTCGATGATGCGCCGCGCGATCGCCTTTCCGGCGCCGAGCCGCGAAGTGCCGACGTCCTGCGCCAGCATGCTGTTCGAGACGTCGATCGCCACGACGCGGTTCGCCTCGCGGTCCTGAAACGGGACGCTGACGAAGCCGCGCGACGGGCCGGCCAGCGCGAAGACCGCGAGCGCCAGACCGAATGCGATCAGCCACGGGCGCAGCGGACGCACCGGACTGCCGCCGCCGCGCAACCGGTCGCTCACGAACCGCCGTGCGATGCGCTCGCGTACTTTCTCGCGTGAGAGAAGGAACAGCGCCGCGACCGGAATCGCCGCGAGAAGCCAGAGCCATTTGAGGTCGCGGAACGTCACGCCGGGACCCTCATGAATACGGTTTCGCCCGCGAGCAACGCGAGCGCGAGGATGGCGAGTGCGAGCGAGAGAGGCTCCGGGTAGAGCTCTTCGATCTTCTCGCTCTTCGGCGCCGTGAGGCGCGACTTCTCGAGCGTGTCGATACGCCCGAGAACGTCTTGCATCGCGCGGGCGTCGGTGGCGCGGAAGAACGCGCCGCCGGTGACGCGTGCGATTTCGGCGAGCGACTTCTCATCGAGCTCGCCGCGGATCGTCGTGTAGAACGTCTCGATCTCGCCGGTGAGCGGATTCTGGCGCTTCAACGGCAACGGAACCGCTCCCTCGCTTCCGACGCCGATTGTGTAGATCTTGATGCCGAACTTCGCCGCGAGCTGCGCCGCGACGAGCGGATCGATCGAGCCGGAATTGTTCACGCCGTCGGTGACGAGGATGATGACGCGGCTCCGCGACCGCGACGTGCGCAGGCGATTGACCGCGGTCGCGATCGCGTGGCCGATCGCAGTGCCGTCGCCGTTCTCCCCCACGTCAGCCTTGTCGAGGATGGCCTGCGCGATCTCGCGGTCGAACGTGATCGGGACGCGCGTCACCGCCCGCACGCCGAACGTCACGATGCCAATGCGGTCGTTCTGCCGCTTCGCAATGAAGTCGCCGATCAGCTCCTTCGCCACCGAGAACCGATTGCGCGGCCGGAAGTCCTCCGCCGCCATCGACCCGGAGCTGTCGAGGCAGACGACGATGTCGATGCCGTACCGATCGCTGGTCGCCATCCGCGTGACGCGCTGCGGCCGTGCGAGCGCTACGACCAACAACAGCATCGCCGCGCATTCGAGGAGAAACGGGAAGCTTGCGAGTCCGGTGCGGACGGATCCGCCTTCGCGAACCAGCGAGAGCGACGAGAACGCGAACGCTCCGGTGCGCTTCCGGCGATCGAGGAGCAGTAGAACGATGCGCACGATCACCGCGAGCGCGAGGAGGAGCCACCACGGCGACCCGAGGCGGATCATGCGGCTTGCTCCTCTTCGAGGACTCGCGGCTCATATGCATCGAGAATCGCCGGTGCCCGCGCGGCGACGGCGTCGAAGTCGCCCTTCGGCTCGCCCCATGGCGAGAACTTCTCGTAGTCGCCGCGCTGCAGGATGTCGGCGATGAGCTCGTGCTCGCGCGGCAGGAGCGGGAGGAGTTGCGACGTCGTCAGCTCCGCCCCGTATCCGCGCTGCGCCAGGTATACGCGCAGGGCGTCGGCGAGCGATGCCCATCGTTGGGACGATGTACTCGCGGCCACGACGGCGGCGCGGAACTGGTCGGCGGGCGCGAGCACCGGCTGCGCGACGACGCGGCGGCGCCGCGCGCGGAACCAGACGATGGCCCACGCCGCGATCGCAGCGAGGAGCGCCGCGCCGATGAGGATCAGCGGCAGCGCAGGAGATGGCAGCGGATGCGGCGGCTTGAGCGGCGACGGCGTCTGCGCGTCTTTGGCGCCGAGGACGGAACGAACGGGGACGGTGAGACCGCGGAAACGGACGTCGCCCGCGACACCGGTCAGGACACCGGTCAGCGCGATCGGCTTCGGCTCGAACGTCCGGATGACGTAATGCGCGCCGTTGTGCGAGACGACCTCGAACGACGGTGAGGCATCGAGCGTCACCGGCTTCGGGAAGTCGATCGAGATCAGGTCGCCGACCGCCGGCTTCGCCGGATGAAACGTCGCGGAGATCATCGCCGCCGCACCACCCGTTCGCGGAAGAAGCGGAGGAGATCGCGGTCATACGGGACGGCGGTGGAGAGCTGCAGGTGATCGACCCCGGACTGCACGAAGCGGCGCGTGACCGTCTGCCGCCGCATCGTCGCGCGGCGCCCGATCTCGCTCTTACGAAGGTCGACGGCGCGTGCCTCGCCCGACTCCGAGTCGACGAGGCGCACGATCCCTTGGTCCGGGAATCGCTCCTCCCGCGGATCGCCTAGAGTGATCGCGACAACGTCGTGCCGCCGGTTGAGCCGTCGCAGTGGTCTCTCGAAATCGGCCTCCAGGAAGTCGGAGATCACGATGACGACTGCGCGCTTCGTCGCGACGCGGTCGAGGAACATCACCGCGGCGTCAAAGTCCGCGCGTCCGGAACAGCCGCGCATCGCCGCGTCGACGGCGCCGCGCACGAGCACCTGCGCGTGCGCACGCCCGCGGCGCGGCGGAAGGAACGTCCGCACGGTGTCAGCGAATAGCAGCAGGCCGACGCGGTCGGAGTTCTGCACTGCCGAGAATGCGAACACCGCCGCCAGCTCCGCCGCGATGTCGATCTTCCGCCAGTCGATGGAGCCGAACGCCATCGAGCCGGACACGTCGACCGCGACGAGAATGGTCAGGTCCCGTTCCTCGATGAACTCCTTCACATGCGGCACGCCGCTCCGCGCGGTCACGTTCCAGTCGATGGCCCGGATGTCGTCGCCCTGCAGATACTCGCGCACCTGCGAGAACTCGATGCCGCGCCCATGGAACGCGGAGTGGTAGTCGCCCGCGAACCCCGCGCGAATCAGCCGCGCCGACACGATCTCGAGCTCGCGCACGCGGCGCTGGAGGGGGTGGCGGTATTCCGGCGGCTTTCGTTTGAAGTTCACGGCACGGGGACGGCGCTCAACACCTGTTCGACGATCCGGTCGGCGGTCACGCTTTCGGCCGCCGCCTCGTAGCTGAGGACGAGCCGGTGGCGCAACACGTCGTGCGCGATCGCCTTCACATCCTCGGGGACGACGAACGCGCGGCCGCCGATGAACGCATGCGCCTTGGCGACGTGCGCCAGCGCGAGCGTGGCACGTGGCGACGCGCCGAACGAGACGTGCGGCGACGGCTCGCGCGTCTTCGCGACCAGCGCGACGATGTACCGGCCGATGCGCTCGTCTACGTGCACTTTCGCGGCGAGCTGTCCCACCGCGTTCACCGCGTCGAGCGCGATCACCGGACGGACCGCGATCGCCTCGCGTGTCGGATCGAGGTACATCCCGAGCATCCGTAGCTCTTCCTCCGTTGTCGGGTAGTCGACCCTTAGCTTCATGACGAAACGATCGACCTGCGCCTCGGGGAGCGCGTACGTCCCCTCGTGCTCGATCGGGTTCTGCGTCGCGATCACGACGAACGGATCGGGCAGTTTGTACGACGTGTCGCCGATCGTCACCTGCCGCTCCTGCATCGCCTCGAGCAAGGCGCTTTGGACTTTCGCCGGAGCGCGGTTGATCTCGTCCGCGAGCACCAGGTTCGCGAAGATCGGTCCGAACCGCGGCGCGAACGTCCGCGCGTCGGGATTGAAGATCAAGGTGCCGGTGATGTCGGCCGGCAGCAGGTCCGGCGTGAACTGGACGCGCTTGAACGTGCCGGCGATCGCGGAGGCGAGTGTCTTGACGAGCAGCGTCTTCGCGAGACCCGGCAACCCCTCGACCAGGACATGCCCGCGGACGAGAAGCGCGATGACGAGCCGATCGACGATCATGCTCTGGCCGACGACGACGCGCGAGACCTCCTGCCGCAACTTCGCGATCGTTTCCTGTGCTTCGGTCTGTTCCACCATCGCGCAGAGTCTAAACTGCGCACCGCGGTTTCTGTGTAGCGGAAACCGCGAAAAACAATGGCGCCGCACCCGAAGAAAAAGTGGGGGCAGAACTTCCTGCGCAACCGCAGCGCGGTCGACCGGATCGTCGCCGCGATCGAGCCGGAGGCGGGCGAGACGATCCTCGAGATCGGCCCCGGTGAAGGCGTCCTCACCGAAAAGCTCGCCACCCTCGGCGTGCCGGTAACCGCGATCGAGATCGATCCCGAACTCACCACGGCTCTCCAATCACGCCTCGGCGATCTTGTCGCCGTTCGCAACGAAGACGCGCTCGAGGCGCCGCTGCCGGAGACACCATTCCGCGCCGTCGGCAACCTTCCCTACAACGTAGGCACGCCGATCCTGCGCCGCGTCATCGCCGATCCGCGCTGCAAACGCGCCGTCTTCATGCTGCAAAAGGAAGTCGCCGACCGCCTCGTCGCCAAGCCGCGCGACGAGCAGTACGGATACCTCACGCTCTACCGGCAGCTCTACGCGAGCGCGCGCATTCTCATGACGCTCGACCCGCGCTCGTTCTACCCCCCTCCAAAGGTGCGGAGCGCGGTCGTGGTACTCGATCCCTTGCCGCCCCAGATCGAATGCGACCGAGACGAGCTCCTCCGTCTCATCAGCGCGTCCTTCCGCATGCGGCGAAAGAAACTGGTCAACAACTTGACCGAATGGCCGCGCCAAGAAGTCCTGGCCGCAATGCAGAGCGCCGGCATCGCTGAGAACGCCCGCGCCGAGGAGTTGGGGCTGCCCGAGTTCGACCGCATCGGTAGATCGTTACTCGTTACTCGTGATTCGTTACTCGACGGATGACCGGATAACGGATAACGGATAACGGATAACGGATAACGGATAACGGATAACGGATAACGGATAACGGATAACGGATAACGAGTAACGAATAACCTTTGATAGAATCCCATCCAACTTCATCAGGAGGCTGATCCCCTTGTCCCGCGCACGGTCCCTTCCACGGTGGTTTCTCTCTCTCGTTCTCCTCGCCTCTCCCCTCGCCGTCCACGCCGCCACCTGCGATCTGACCATCACGGTCTCCTGCCCGACGCTCCACTCCGGACAGGCGACGACGTGCACGTCGACGACGATGAACAACGGGAGCAATGTCTGCAGCGCCCTCTTCTTCACCGGATACACCGTGGAGGTGCCGCCGCAGCAGGCCGCGGTGACGAACTTCAACTCTGGACTTCCGACCACCGAGGATTGCTTCAACTCCGCTGACGATCCGGCGGACACCACCGAGAGCTTCGTCCTCTGCTTCGGCGCATCGTCCATCGCGCCGGGCGGGACGTTGACGACAAGCGTGCAGGTGATGCCGGGCGCCGGCGCGCCCGCACCCTGCCGATCATTGGCTTCACGGAATGGCTCGACCAGAGCGATCCGAACGGCGACTTCAACTTCGTCTACGCGTTCGCGAACGGCGCGTTGCCGACCTGCACGCCGGTCATCAGCACGCCGCCGATCTCGCAGTCCGGCATCGACTACACCGTCTCGTGGACCGCGACCGCCGATCCGACGAGCTACCAGGTCGATGAGTCGACGAGCGCCGACTTCACCGCGAACGTGACGTCGAAGGCCGTCAGCGGAACGTCGACCACGTTCACGCACAGCGTCACGGCGAACACGCCGTACTACTACCGCGTCCATGCGCTGAATTGCGGCGGCGCGCCCGGCCCGTTCTCGACGACCGTCGATACAGTCGTTCAGGCGCCTCCGCCGCCATCGTCGAAGAGTGTTGATACGGTGGTTCCGTTCGGATCGACGAAGCCGGTGACGTTCCAGATCTTCGTCCCAGGCCCCACCGCGAAAACCGCGCTCGACAGCAGCAGCTACACCGCCACGACCGATAGCAGCTTCCTCGCTGTCACGCCGGCGAGCGGCACGCTGCCGCCGAGCGGAACGACGCTCACCGTCACCGCCCAGCCGGTGAACCTGCCGCCCGGCGCGAACACCGGAACGGTCACGGTCACGCCGAGCAACGGCGCGCCGATCAACACGCCCGTGTCCGTCAGCCTCGTGACGCCCGTCGCGCTCGGCGGAAAGGCGCTGCCACCCGGCAACGCGCTGATCATCCCGGTCGTCACGCACGTCAACAGCGCCGCGGGGCCGTTCCAGTCGGACGTCCGCATCACGAACGCCGCCGCCTCGCCAGTCAATTACCAGATCACCTTCACGCCGACGCGTAGCGACGGCACGCAGACCGGAAAGATCACCAACCTCACCATCGCCGGCGGCCAGACCATTGCGCTCAACGACATCGCGAAGGACTTCTTCGGCTACGGCGCTACCGGCGACGTCAATGACATCGGCGCCCTCGAGATCCGTCCGATCAACAACTCGTCGACTCTCACGTACGCCGCGAGCCGCACCTTCGCCACGACGGCCCTCGGCACATACGGCCAGTTCGTCGGCGCGATTCCGTTCGCGCAGTTCGCCGGCCCCGCGACCTCGTCGATCTTCGGCCAGCCGACGACCGCGCCGGCCGTCTTGAGCCTGCAGCAGGTCGCCGAGTCAGCGAAGTTCCGCACGAACCTCGGGCTCGTCGAAGGCTCCGGCACGCCGGCAAGCGGCCGCATTCGCGTCATCGACGATCTCGGCAACGTGCTGAAGGAACTCCCCTACTCGCTCCAGCCCGGCGAGCACCAGCAGATGAACCAGTTCATCAAGAACGTCGCCGGCATCGCGAACCTCGACGACGGCCGCATCGAGATCACCGTCGACTCCCCCACCGGCGCCATCACCGCCTACGCCTCAGTGCTCGACAACATCACCGCCGATCCGCTCGCGGTGATGCCCGTTCAGGCATCGCAGGTCAGCGCGTCGCGCTACATCGTGCCGGGGATGGCGGAGATCGTCTCGCCGTTCTCCAACTTCCATTCCGACATGCGCATCTACAACGGCGGTTCGACGAGCGTGAGCGTCACCCCGACGTTCTTCCCGCAGGGCGGCTCGCCGGTCACCGTCGCCCCGATCACAATCGGCGCGGGACAGGTGAAGGCGTACGACAACGTCCTTCCGTCGCTCTTCAACGTCACCAACGGCGGCGGGTCGATCCTGCTGACGACAAGCAACGCTTCATCGCTGGTCGCCACCGGCCGCACGTACAGCTACGACAGCCACAGCGGCACCTTCGGCCAATTCATCCCCGGCGTCAGCCCCGCCGCCGGAATCGGCGCCGGCGACAAGCCGCTCCAACTCCTGCAACTCGAGCAGTCCTCGCAGTTCCGGTCGAACGTCGGCATCACGGAGCTGAGCGGCATCCAGACGACCGTGAAGCTGACCATCATCCCGCCCGACGGCCGCACCTCCGCGATCGTGAACTACACGCTCCAGCCCAACGAGTTCCACAAGTTCGACCGCATCATCGAGCAGGCCTACGGCAGCGGCACCCAGATGTACAACGCCCGCATCGCCGTAGAAGTCGCCGGCGGCACCGGCCGCGTCGCCGCCTACGCCTCGGTGCTCGACAACTCCTCGCTCGACCCGACGTACGTGCCGGCGGAGTAACTGCTCATCTGTGTGGCGCCGGCAGGCTTGCCGGCGCCACACCGAACTCCAAAGACGTAGCAACCTACCTCGCGAAGGTGGGGAGTCACCTCGCCAAGGTATGGATGCACCTTTTTCTCGTAGGAACCTACGTCGCGAAGGTAGGGAGGAACCACGAAAAGGGTAGGAACCTACGTCGACGACGTAGGGTTGCACGTGAAAAAGGTGGAAACCTACCTCGCAAAGGTAATTTCGCACGTCGCGACTGTGAGAAGTCACCTGCCGCCATTCTGGGACGAGACCACCGGCCTCCTCTTCGTCGATCTCGTCAAGCCCGAGATGGACGGCATCGAGACGCGCCACATGCCGCCGCGACGGTAGTGGGCCGAGGAGGATCGTGTAAAGACGTCGTTGTTGTGTAAAGTCGTCGACGATGATGACACAACCCGACATCGTCACCGCTTATCGATGGTGGAGACGCCACAACAGGAATCCGTTAACTCCCGGCCTCCTGGGATGCTGCCGGAAATGCTTCAGCGATCCTTGCCCAACAGTTTTAGACGAAACTTACCGAAATCCGTTACGGCGTACCATGCCCTGCTGGTCGAATCAACCGCCAACCGATCATTGTATATGTCGAACCGACGGTGTTTGTTGGCGAAATCGATCTCGACGACCGCCGCCTTCGCCGCAAGAGGGCAACCCGGATCCACGAATTTCGCGCGTTGAATGAACAGCCGAAGCAGACCCGCAACCTCTCTTCCGTGAAGTTCACGCTCAAAAATCACCTCACCACTAACGGACAGCAAGGTCAACGAAATGTGCTTGACCAACGGCCACGGTACCTGCAACTGCAACCGCGCGATGTGGCCGGTCAACGTGGCCGTCTGGCGCGTCGGCTCGGCAGCGAATCTTTGGGCGGAGTCGGAACTGACCCAACCTGTGCCGGGTTCATACGTACACGGGCCACCGCAAGCACAAAATATAAACCCTGTTCGTGCGAACACGGTCGCCCCCGTAAATGCGGCCACCTCTCTTACTACCTTCGCCCCCGTCGATCCCTTTCCGACATCACAACCAAACAAAACAATCTCAGCCGGCGAAACCGGAAGATAGTTGCTAAAGTCGGAAAGTGTATCCTCATCGAGCACATGCGCCGTAGGTACGTTGTCGACATTGGTATACAAAAATCCTGGCAAACCATGACCTACAATCGTCACACGCCGTGTCCGATCAGCCCCGATGCACGTCTTCAGATTTCCCAATGCAACGACATTACTATCATGGGAGCTGCCCCCTAATGCCTGCGCGGCACATTTCAGCGCGCAGTCTCCGTCCGCTGATGTCACCGTGACACAGTCGCCAGGTATCGTTTGACCCAAGGCCGATTCGCATAAGATCGCGAGAACCGTCGTCCAGAGAAACCTCGCGCCTATGGCAAACCATCGGGACCGCAATCGAGACCTCCGACCGACAAAGTAAACGATGCACTGGAAACCACCGAGGTACATAATCCGGTTGCCGGCTGGCAGTTCACAACCGGCACCCCGGTGCAGTTCGCGAACGTCGGCGTCGGAATGGGGTGATTGCCCGCATTTCGCACCATATCATAATGAAGATCCCAATGCTCATCTCGCTCCCGAGACGGCATCGGGCCCTCGAGTACATAGTCAGGTGTGTTGGCTAGCTTCAAGTATATCTTTTGAGGTGTCGTCGGGTCCGCCTGAAGCTTCAGGAAAGCTTTGTCCGGTGGATTATTCCCCTTCTTTCGATTCAGGACGAGCACATCTGTTGCGCGAAACGTATAGTCTACCAATTGAGCAATCGCCTGCATATGACTTCTATCACGGCCGTCGTCCACAAACTCATAAAGGTTTTTATCGATGACGTGTGCGTCCAAGCGTCCCGTTTGAGCAAAGAGGAGCGTCCCTGCGACCTTGTCAGGCTGGTCATTCTTCTTGGTCAAATAGTCTCGGTCTACCTCAACAGGTGTTCCAAGAACGCTTGAGAGGCTCGGCACCCAGTGCATAGAGACATCCAATTCGTTCACCGGGCAATGCGTGCCCTGCGCAGGCACGGTTGCAACGACCTTGTCATCGGGAGTGTTAGCGGTCGAAATCGATAACTCATCCCCATCCAATGGGTAAACTACCTGCTTCCGGCCTGTAAACTTATCATCGATATGAAGAAGTTCATCAGGAAAGGAACTCGCGGCGAGCTCCGACTCCTCAAAGAGAAGATATGCCTTATGCGCCGGAACATGTCCCTGCTTCTTGTCGTGCCGAGGAACGATGATCCTATTGTCGGCTAAGTCGAATGTGCATACGCCGCTGGTAATGACGTGAACTTCGACAGGGAAGTTCTTAGGGTCGCCGGGCGGCGAGAGACTGACGGCTTTCGCCGCTTCGATCGTGAGATCGGCTTGCGTCGCGGCCGGTAGAGTGAGCGTAAAGAACAAGGTGAATGCCGTGGTGCGGAGATGCATGCAGCGGTCCCTTTCTATTCTCTGTTAGCAGTCATTTTTGGTTCATATTCGTCCACCGAGGTGTCCTGGATACCGCTTCAGGCAGCGACCCCCCAAACCTGAAACGCGGCCCAACACTGGGTTGTAGAATTCGCCGGCGATTGGCAAATATCCAAACGCGCGGCGCGGAGCGCGTCGGCGATTCCCTCGCTTCTAGGTAGCCGACGATAGAATGCTTCGGACAAGCGACTGGCTAGCCAATCGTCGATCGGCGTATTTGTCGCCAGTACGCTCGGCGCGTTTCCCACTAGGAATGCCCGCGCAAGACTCATCGAGCCGTCGCTGGTAGCGCGGCCACGTGAGGTCGCGCATGCCGCCAGAGTTATCAAGCGTACACGCGAAAAGTCTATACCTCTGATAGTACCAAGGTCCAACCGGTGCGGTGGTCTTCCTACAAGAAGCGCGTCATGATCCGCATGTCCAGCGAAATGGAGGATCTGTTGAGCCGACGCAGAGCGGCGGACGTCCGAATCGGTTACGTTGCCCGCGAGAGTCTCGTGATGAACGAATAACGACGCAAGCCTTTCTGCATCCGCCTCCGCCTCAGGGAGAGCGCGCAGCCCTCCGTCGCTTCCGCCTACAACGATTGCGATTCTGGACAGTGGCGTTTTGTCAGTGTTACTTTTACGACTAATGCACCAAGTAATCGACGGCGCGACGGCCAGCGCATACCGACCGCCAAGCCGCTCCCCTGTCTTTGGAGATTTGAGAGCCGGCCAGGGCACAGACGTCAGCACGGCGTCCGGTATTAGCGTCACTTGGTCGCCAGCGAAGTAGTCCTCAACGGGCGAAATAAGCATCGAATAGATCTCCGTCGAAACTCGCGCGAACAGGATGTCGTCACCTCTAAATGCGGCGGACGACAGCGACCGTATGCGTGATTCAAGATCTGTCTTTCGAATGCGGGTCAGTTGGAATCCTACCTTGCCGGCACCCACCGTCCATATCGCAACGGCGTCGGGAAGCACCTGAAATTCTACATAATTAGTGGACGGTTCTACGCTTTCGGCGAGATCGGATACGGTTACAGGATCGATGACCGCGACACCGTGAGCTCGCGCGGAATCCAAAGTGACGCGCCCTTTCGCTCGTTCGGACCAAAGGAGGGCCTCCTCGCCGTGCCCAGTCTCTATAAACGACCGTACCAGTTCGTCTTCTACCGGCCTAACGAAATCTACCAGCGACACTCGTGTGTCATCGCCGTCGATGTCTTTCCTCTGCCGCTCCGCTTCGACAAATGCTTCTTTAAGAGTTGCGACCGCTTGAGCCTCGTTTCCAAGTGTTCGCTCCGCGACGCCACGGCCGTAGAGGGCCATGAGAATGTGTTCAGGGCTGCCGAGGGCTTTTGCCACCGAGACGGCACGCACGAGGTGCTGCAAAGCCTGTCGCGGGCTTCTTCTTGCGAGCGCATTGCCTACAACCACGTCTAGATACATGTTGAGTCGGACTCGATCCTGATCGCTCTTAACGCCTGTTATTTCTCGCTCGGCATCGTGAATGTCGGTGAGCGCACTGTCGTCGTCACCAGAGGCATGGCGAAGCTCCGCTCGCGCAACGAGGGCGTCTGTGGTCTCCGCCGCCGAATGATCGGCGGCCGCACGGCGGAGCGCGGCATCAAGAAATGCAAGCGTCGCAGACCGAGATCCCATCAGATCGCATGTCTTTGCCAGATCGCTGAAGCAAATGTAATCAATGTCCCAGCCGCTGGCTTCCCTCACGGCCAGAGCGTCGATCAAGGCTGTCAATGCGGAGCGAGGGTCGCCCGCAAGCCTATAATTATCCGAGATTACGCCGTCGAGGCCAGCGATGCTTCTAGGATCATTCAGTTTGGAGAAAAGCGTGATAGCCTGCGATAATGCAGCGTTTGCCTCGCCAAGCTTGCGTTCTGAAGCAAGCGCTAGACCCTCGATCCACAACGATTGGGCTACGACTGACGGAAAGTGATCAATGCCGAAAGTAGAACGCGCTGCGCGTGCTTTGTCGATCGCGTCCGAATAGTGATGTGCGTAATAGGTCGAGAACGCCGCAAAGACTTGCGCACGGCCACCAAGTGGAACTCCCGAAGCAACAAGTGTTGTGGCGATGTGGTCGAGCGGTAGCGATCGATTCTTACGGGCGGCGCCGAATTCTGCAACAGCCGCCGCAACAAGCGGATCCTTTAGATAGGGCAGTGAGTCGATTACCGTCCGATCACCGAAAACATCGGATATGGCACGTGCCAACCCGTCGACGATAGCTGCGGTACTTCTGTCCGATGCGTCTTGCGCGAGACGAGGGAGAAGTTCGTCTTCGAGGTACGACCGGCTCTGGGGGTAGAACGAGCGAACGACATCGGCTACTGTGCTGTTTTCCCCGCGACCCAAGGCGCCAACCATGCGTGCTTTGGCGGATGGCCAGTCTTCGGCTCCGCGTGTTGCTGTCAGCGATGAAAGGTGATCGCGAGCTTCGGCGCTCCATCGCGAACTGGAGTCAAGAGCCAGATAATCACGCCAAGCCTGAATCGCGAGCGGTCTCGCGTGCATAGACTCAGCGGCTATCGCACGGTTCCAGGCGGCCTGGGGTGACTGCTCTAGAGCCCAGGCTCGTTCGGCGGCGTCATCAGCAGCCAACGCATCTTGAGAACTGCCCGGGGCATCGTGAGAGCTATGTGTGTCCGCTGAGCGCGCCGCATACGCAGCGCTTAAGTCTGTAAGAAGTCGAGCATCGCGACACTCGGCAATCGCTCTAGGTGAGTTCGCTTCACCGGTCTCCTTTGCAAGGGCGTCCTCAAGCGCATCAACTGCGGCGTCATATTCGCCGACGAGGAGATGCGCAACACCGAGACCGTGAAGCTTGTCAGCAGAAGCGTCTCGGCCGACATCGGATCGTAAAGCACCCGCCGCTCCTTTGAGCGACCATTTGTCGGAATCATCACCCGGGCCGCGCAAGATGACGAGCGGCTTGTACTCGAACGGCCCGCTCAGACGGCCAGCAATGTCCCGGGATGCTGTCAGGTTCGCGGCATCTACAATCCCTCGGATGCCAGTTCGGCGTTCATAGGTGTAGTCGCGATACCGATCCCGCAACGGAGCCCGGAAAATCACCATCGCGATCACTGCGGCTGCTGCAATTGACCGGGACGAGATCGAGAGCGCCTTCCACGAACGCAGGCGCGAAACGATGAGTGGTTTCTCGTCGGCGTGCTGTAACGCTCCAGACGCCATCACCGTCCCGTAGCACTCCTCGCAATCCGCAACGTGGGCGACCACTCGTTTCCTCGTCTCCTCGTCGAGTCGTCCGTCGATAAACGCGGCGAGCGTCTCGTCTGAGGGGAATGCGGAGTGTTCCATCGGTTCCTTCATCTCCCCGATAGCCGGCTCTCCCCGCCCCCGAAGTCCCCCGCTGGTTTGGAGGGACGTGACGGTGGAATTCCCTCGGCCGGCACGATCTCGACCGGCCGGTCGCCGTGCGCGAAGAGGTCGTCGATCTCTTTGCGGCCGATGCCGGCGCGCTCGAGCGCGGCGCGGAGCTTGCCGAGGAGCTTCTCGATCCGTTTGTAGGTCTTCTTCGCGTCGAGGTGGAGCGTGGCGGCGATGTCGGCGATGCGTTGCGCGCTCCAGAAGCGCATCTTGAGGATCAGCCGGTCCTCGGGCTCCAACGAATTCATGATCTCGTCGAGGACCGAGGCGGCGCGGCGTGCGAGACGCTCGCGCTCGCGCGAGATCGGGCCGTCGGACGGATCGTCGGCCGCGGTGACGAGGTCCTCTACCGCCTCTTCGGTGACCAGGATCGGACGCGGCGCGCGCGGCGGAAGGCGTAGCGCGATCGCTTCGAGCTCCCGTCGCGATGCCGCGGGCGCGTTGCCGGTGGTCATCATCTCGATCGCCTCAGCGAGGGAGTGGCCGTCTCGCGTCGTCAGCCGCTCCAGCGCGATCGCGACATCGCCCATCCGCTTCGCCTCGGCCGACGGGCGCCACTTCCCCCACTCCTTCGTCCGCTGCTGATAGAGGAGCCGGTGAATGACGGTCGTGAGGTAGGTGCTGAACGAGCTTCGGCCCTCGAACTTTCCGATGATCTCGTAGTTCCGCTCGATCAGCTCGAGCTTCACATAGCTGACGAAATCCTCGGTGTCGGCATCGCCGAGGTGCATGCGGCGGCAATAGAACGCGGCGATCCTCTCGATCGTCGGTACGTTCGCCAGGAAGCGCTCTTCCGGGTTCATTCGAATTGTCTGGAGCTGATACGAGGCAGTGTAGCAGGAGTGACGGAAGGCGGGGTTGCCATTCGGATACGATCGGATCGCATGGCGAAAGCAGTCGATCCGGTGTGCGGGATGAGCGTCGACACGGAGACGGCGGAGTCCGCCGTGATCCATGGCGAGAGGTATTACTTCTGTTGTGCGGAGTGTCGCGCGAAGTTCGAGCGAGAGGCACGCCCCTCACCCGCCGCTTCGCGGCACCCTCTCCCGGAGGGAGAGGGACAAACCTGGATGTGTCCGATGCACTCCGAGGTCGTGCGCGACAAGGCGGGGGCGTGTCCGATTTGCGGGATGGCGCTCGAGCGGCGCTTGGTCACGCTCGACGAGCAGCCGAACGAAGAGCTGATCGACATGCAGCGGCGCTTGATCGTCAGCGCCGTTCTCGCGGTTCCGATTCTCGTCCTCGGCATGGGCGGGATGATGTTGCCTTGGGTGCAGTTCGCGCTTGCGACACCCGTCGTTCTTTGGGGCGGCTGGCCGTTCTTCGTGCGCGGTTGGATGTCGGTCGTCACGCGGCACCTGAACATGTTCACGCTGATCGCCCTCGGCACCGGCGCGGCGTACGGGTTCAGCATCGTCGCCGTCTTCGCGCCGCGCTTGCACCTGCCGCTCTACTTCGAGCCGGCCGCGATCATCACGACGCTCGTGCTCCTCGGGCAGGTTCTCGAGTTGCGCGCGCGCGAGCGGACGTCGCACGCGATCAAGTCGCTCCTCGGCCTGACGCCGAAGACCGCGCGTGTCGTGATGGATCACGGCGAGCACGACATGCCGGTCGACCACATCAAGACCGGCATGCGGATCCGCATCCGGCCGGGGGAGCGCGTGCCGGTCGACGGCGTCGTGGATGAAGGCAACTGCGCGGTCGATGAGTCGACGATCACCGGCGAGCCGCTGCCGGTCGAGAAGGAGAAAGGCGGTAAGGTCACCGCGGGAACGGTCGTGACGACCGGCTCCGTCATCATGCGTGCCGAGCACGTCGGCCCCGATACACTCCTCGCGCAGATTGTGCGCATGGTCGCCGAGGCGCAACGCAGCCGAGCGCCGATTCAGCGGCTTGCCGACGTCGTCTCCGGGTGGTTTGTACCGATCGTCATCGCCGTCGCGATCGTGACGTTCATCGTCTGGTTGAGCGTCGGCACGCTAAGCAGCGCGCTCGTGAATGCGGTCGCCGTGCTGATCATCGCCTGCCCTTGCGCCCTCGGGCTTGCGACGCCGATGTCCGTCATGGTCGCGACCGGACGGGGCGCGACGAACGGGATCCTGGTGCGGAATGCCGAGGCGCTGGAGGTCTTGTCGAAAGTCGACACGGTCGTTGTCGACAAGACCGGGACGCTCACGGAAGGCAGACCGAAGGTCGTCCACGTCGAGACGCGCAACGGCTTCGACGAAGCAAATGTGATGTCGCTCGTCGCGAGCGTGGAACGTTCGAGCGAGCATCCGCTGGCGAACGCGATGGTCTCCGCTGCGCCGGAGACGAAGAATGCGACGAACGTCAAGACGATCGCCGGCCGCGGCGTGACGGGAATCGTCGACGGGGCGCACGTCAGCGTGACGAACGAGTCATTCGATGAGGAGGCCGCGAACCGGCTGCGTACCGATGGCAGCACCGTCGTCTTCGCGCGGATCGACGATAAACCGGCGGCGCTGATCGCAATCGCCGATCCGATCAAGGCGACGACGTCCGATGCACTACAAGCGCTGCACGCGAACGGCATCCACGTCGTGATGCTGACCGGCGACGCGCGTACGACCGCCGAGGCGGTCGCCCGAAAGCTCCGAATCGATCGCGTGGAAGCCGAGGTGCTGCCGGCGGACAAAGAGAACGTCGTGCGGAAGCTGCAGTCGGAAGGTCACCGCGTCGCGATGGCGGGCGACGGCGTCAACGACGCTCCCGCCCTCTCGCGCGCGGACGTTGGAATCGCGATGGGTACCGGGACGGACATCGCGATCGAGAGCGCGGGCATCACGCTGGTGAAAGGCGACCTGCGCGGCATCGCCCGCGCGCGCCGGCTCTCCGAGGCGATGATGCAAAACATCAGGCAAAACCTGTTCTTCGCCTTCATCTACAACATCCTCGGCGTGCCGATCGCGGCGGGCGTGCTGTATCCGTTCTTTGGCGTGCTCCTGAGTCCGATCATCGCGAGCGCCGCGATGACGTTCAGCAGCGTGACCGTCATCGCGAACGCTTTGCGACTGCGCAATCAGAAGTTGGACCCTACTTCCCTTCGATGAACGCCACGATGTCGTTCGAGACTGCCTCTTCCGAGGGGTGGTGGAGATACATCATGTGTCCGCCGGGGTACTGCTTGATGACCAGGCGTTTCGGATCGATGCCGCTGTGCGTCAGCATGTACTTGTTCGCGAAGTACGACGTCACGAGATCGTTGTAGCCGGACGCCGAGAAGACGCGTAGCGCCTCGTTGTCCTTCGTCCCCTGCGCGAGCGCGCCGGTGACGTCGACGAAGCCCGCGAACGCGCCGCGGCGGTTGGCCGGCCGCTTCCACTTCTGGTTCGCCTCGCCGTTCTGCGGGAAATAGCGCTTGTCCCAGTCGACGCCGAGGTCGTTGCGGAGATAGTTCTGGAAGAGTGTGACGTAGATCGGACCGGTCTTCGCGTCGAACGGATCGTTGTCGGGGAACTCTGCGACGCGATCGAGCTCGTCCTGCGCGTAGCGGTCGTCGAGCGCACCGATCGACTTCCCTTCGTCGCGCAGCAACTCCTTCGTGAATCGCATCGCGTAGATGCGCAGATCGCTGCGGAGGATGTACTCCTTCGAGAGTCCCGTGTAGCGGTGCAGCGAATCCGCGATCTTGTCCTTGGAAGCCTTGTCGAGCGTGTCGCCCTGGAAGAGCGCGAGGAGGTACTCGTTGCCGGCGAAGTGCTCGACTTCCCTCAGCAGCGTGTCGAGGTCCTTCCACTGGTCCGGGAGCTTGTGGTGGTAGTAAGCCGCGGCCGCGAGCGCCGGGAGCGTCGTCGCGTAGGAGAGATCGTTCCCCGTCGTGATGAACGGCAGCGTTCCCATGTTAAGCGCCGGAGAGATGAGGATCACGCCGTTGAGACCGATGTTTAGATTTCCCTGCAGCCGCGGAACGAGCATCGACGAGCGGATGCCGCCGTAGCTCTCGCCGAGGAGATACTTCGGGGAGTTCCAGCGATTGTGCTGCGTGATCCAGGTGCGGATGAACTCCGCGACGGAGTCGGCGTCCTCGTCGTAGCCCCAGTAGTCCTCGTTCTTCTTGTCGCCCATGGCGTGGCTGTAGCCGGTGCCGATCGGATCGACGAATACGAGGTCGGTGGCGCGGAAGATCGTGGCAGGGTTGTCGCGCAGCTTGTACGGCGGCGCGCCGGGATCGGTGGCGTCGCTCGGGATGTCGATCACCTTCGGCCCGACGAGGCCGAAGTGCAGGAAGAGCGAGGCAGAGCCGGGACCGCCGTTGTAGACGAAGGTGACGGGGCGGTCTTCCGCCCGCGCGACGCCATCCTTTGTATATGCGATGGTGAAGAAGCTCGCGGTCTCCTTGCCGTCGTTGTCCTTGAGGAAGATCTCCTCGGACGTGGTGGTGTAGTTCACATCGGCATCGCCGATGTGGGCGTGGTGCTGCTTCACGAACTTCTTCGGCTCCGGCTTTTCCGCCTTTTCAGCGGGCTTCGCGGCAGCCGCCTTGTCGGCCGGTTTCGGATCGTCGGCACGGAGTGTTGAAAACGCGCCGCTGCCGGCGACGCAGAGAATCGCGGCTGCGGCCGCAAAGGACTTCAAACGCATAGGGCTATGCCTCCTCAGTGTTTCGACTAGGACGATGAGCTTCGTAGTATACGGAGACGCCTGCCGCCTGTTTCATCGATAGCGTGATAAAACTCATCCGTGGGGTCCGGTCTTCGGCAGCGCATCCAACAGGAGCACTTCGCCTCTCCGCAGCAGGAGGCGCTGCTGAACCTGTCCGTTGCGGCGAACTATCTCCGGGAGCAGAGCGAACGCGTCGTCTCGGCGTTCGACATCACCCTCCCGCAATACAACGTCCTCCGGATCCTCCGCGGTGTTCATCCCGACGGCCATCCGCGCGGCGAGATCGCCGTCCGGATGCTCGACCGTGCTCCCGACGTCACGCGCATCGTCGACCGCCTCGCGGCGAAAAAACTCGTGCAGCGCGCTCGCGGCGGGAGCGACAAACGGCACTCGATCACCCGCATCACGCGCGACGGCCTCAGGCTCCTCGAGCGGATCGACGTCCCGATGCAGCAAGCCTTCGAAGAGGTCGCGAGCCGTCTCAGCGCCCGCGACTGCCGCGATCTCTCCCGCCTCTGCGAGCTCCTCTACGATCTCGGCACTCGCTAGATCTTCGCCGCCGCGCTCCTGGTCATCGGCGCCGGGGTATTCGCGATGGCGTCGAGCGTCTGGATGTTCTTGACGATGTCGCGGCTTTCCGCGGATGCGATGACGGCCACCGCATCGGCGATCAGTTTGGGTGGATGCAGGATCAGGTTGCCGAAGGCGGCCACCTTGAAGTCGTGAATCAGGATCGTCGTCGGGTGAAGGATCGCCGGTTCGATGGCGAGTTCCTTGGCGAAGAGCCATGCTGAGTCGCGCGTGGCCACCAGGCCGTCAGCAATCAGGTCGAGCTCGTGCCCCATCAGTACGGAGTAGATGTCGGCGAGTATCGGCGAGAGCGAATCGATCTCGGTGACGACGGTCGACACCTGGCTGGAGAGGACGGCGTTCACCGTGTTGAAGTCGTGGTGGAGCGAGTCGATCTGCTTCCCGGGCGCGACCGTCTCGGCGGCGATGCCGAGATCGAGGTCGATGTGCGCGTTCACACCGGCGATCATGTGCTGCACGATGATCGGCGCGGGAAGCAGCGCCGCGTCGAACGCCACGCGCCAGCAGTGCGAGACCGACGGATACTGCGCCGGATAGAAGTAGGCGTTGAACGCCGCGAAGTAGCGGCTCGCGAACGTGACGTCGAAGCGCTCCATCCGCGGCCCGTCCTGAAACATGTTCCCCGCGATCCCCTGCTTGATCGCGATCGTGATCCGCTTGTAGAGCGCCGCGAAGTACCCGAGGCGGCTCTCGGCGGAAATCGTCCAACCAATGATCCCCTGAATCGCAGCGATCACCTCATCGATCGACGTGACGGTCGGAATGGGCGGCGGTAGTGACGGCATGACGGACATTGTCGCCTATACGAAGCACTGAGCCAGAGCCGGTGCGAGTTGGGCGTCGACCCAGACGATCAAGCGACGAGCGCCGGGTGGTCGAGGTATCGCGCCGCAAAACGTAGACAGGCATGGAGATCTTCGGCCTCGAGATCCGGGATCTCCGCAAGAATGTCAGCGCTGGACAGGCCGCTCGCGAAGAGGTCGAGCACATCGCTCACGCGGATTCGCATCCCGCGGATGCACGGTCTACCGCCGCACTGCTCCGGGTCTACGGTGATCCTCTCACCGATCTCAGTCACGGTCGCAGAATAGCGCTGCGTTTTCATTACTCTCATGCCGCGTAGCTCGTGTGATGATCGCGCCATGTACGCAGTGAGGCCGCGGGGCGGAACGCGGCCGCTGAAGACGCTGGAGCGGGTGCTGTCGAAGGCGGGGGCGGGCTCGCGGACGGATGCGCGGCGGTGGATCGCGGCGGGGCGGGTGGCGGTGAATGGGACGGTGGTGAAGAATCCGGACGCGTGGATCGACCTCGATCGCGATCGGGTGTCGCTCGACGGCAAGAAGCTCGCGAAGGAGACGCGTACCTACCTGCTGCTGTACAAGCCGAAGGGGTATCTGACGACGTACCGCGACCCGGAGGGGCGTCCGACGGTTTACGACCTGCTTCCCGACCGCGACCGTTATCTCTTTCCGGTCGGGCGGCTCGACCTCGACACGAGCGGGCTGCTGATCATGACGAACGACACGCAGTTCGCCGAACGGCTGACCAATCCGGACTTTCACGTGGTGAAGACGTATCTCGTAAAGGCGTCGACTCACCTGACCGACGACGATCTCGATCGGCTCCGCCGCGGCATCGAACTGAGCGACGGGCCGACGCGCCCCGCACGCGATGTGCAACGCGTCCGCGAGACGGGCGGGAAGACGGTGTTCGAGATCACCATCACGGAGGGCCGCAACCGGCAGGTACGCCGCATGGTCGAGGCCCTCGGCGGGAAAGTTCTGAAGCTCGTACGGACCGCGATCGGCGCAATCGAGATCGGCGACCTCGAGATCGGGAAGACGCGCGCGCTCACCGATGCCGAGGTGCGGGCGCTCAGTGGGAGGAAGAAATGAGGAAAGTGTTCGTGATTGCGGCGCTGCTGTTTGCATGCGGGAAACAGAGGCCGAGCGCCGCCGTCGCGCCGGCGAAGGCGGCGCCTCAGAGGGCTTGTCCGAGTGCGGCGGATGCTCAGGCGATCATCGAAAAGTCGTCCGACTTCGGAGAGCTCGATTTCACGCAGACGGCGGTCACGATTCCGGTCACGAAATCGGCGATGAACGCGCCGCAGCTCGACAACGCGAAACAGCTTGCCGCCGCCGGCTGGCTGAAGTTCGACCGCGACAACGTCGCGCTCATCAAGGGCAAAGACGATCCGCGCTTCAACGTCCGCGGCAACGGGTTCATCGACGTCGTGCCGGTCGCGAAGAAGAAGATGGGAACGGCCTCGAACGTGCGTCAGTCCGCCGACGGATGCGACGCCGACGTCGCATGGCAGTGGGAGCCGACCGAGGTCGGCGGGGCGTTCAAACACGGCCCGGTATTCGACATGTTCGCGAAGCCGCACAACTCCACCGCCACCCTCATGTGGGACGGCGCGAACTGGACCATGTTGCGGATCAAGTGAGGCGCGTCAGCGCGAGCATCGTCACGTCGTCGCCGGCGGGCAGACTGCCGATGTGCGCGCGGACGTGGTCGTCGATGGTGTCGAGAAGGTCGGGCGCGGTGGTGCGGTGGCTCGCAAGAAGATCGCACACCGACTGCAGGCCGAGCTCCTGTTCCTTCTCATCCTCCGCCTCGGTCACGCCGTCCGTGAAGAGCACGAGCGAGTCGCCGCGGTCGAGATCGACCGTCTGCGTGCGGTACTGCGCGGCGGTGAAGAGACCGACGACCATGTCGGTCGAGGTCAGCGGCGTCACGCCGTCTTTCTTCACCACCAGCGGCGGCACATGGCCGGCGTTGGTGTAGTGGATGCGGCCCGTCTTCGGATCGAGCACGCCGGCGACGACCGTCGCGAACTTCGACGGCGCGGTCTTCGGTGCGAGCATCTGGTTGAGATCGCGCATCAAGTCGGCCGGTGCCGGGTCGGTGCGCGCGAAAATGTTGAACGCCGTCGCCAGCGCCGACATCACGAGTGCCGCCGTGATCCCCTTCCCGCTCACGTCCGCGATGACGAAGTAGATCCGGCCGTCGGGACGCACCATCACGTCGTAGTAGTCGCCGCTCACCGTCTTGCACGGCTTGTTGGCGCCGGCGAAAACATAACCGTCCACGTTCGGCAGTGTGGTCGGAAGGAGACGGCTCTGGATGCGATACGCTGTCCGCAGCTCCTCGTCGATCTTCGCCTTCGCGATCGCCTCTTCACGAAGCCGGGTCGTCTCGAGCTTGACGGCCGCGAATCGGGCGATCTGCGCGATGAGGCGGACGTCCTCGTGCGTCACCGCGCCGCGGTTCGCCTGGAAGTCGAGATAGAGGACGCCGAGAACCGCGTCGCCGACGAGGAGCGGCGCGCAGACGGCGGAGCGGATCTGTTGCATCACGATCGACTGCGCCTTCGCGAGCCGGTCGTCGAGCGCGCTGTCGACGAATGCAATGACGTTCCGCTCCTCGACCACTTCGCTCAACAGCGTGCGGCTGATGGCGAGGTCATTCGAGTCGGAGGTGTCCTTCTTTCGCAGCCGCAGCGCGGAGAACGACTTCCCGTCCGGCGCAAGCAACGCGACCGCGCAGCGCGACGGCTCCATCGTCTCCATGACCTTGTCGAGGATGAAGTCGAACAGCTCGTTCATCGGACGGTCCTCGATGAACTGGATGGCGAGCGACGCGAGGACGTTGGTGCGTTCCTGGTCGCTCAGCGCCTCGCGAATCGGGATCGCGATGTTCTTCGCATGCGAGGAGCTGTCGATGGCGATGAGCTGCGACGCCGGCGCCTCGTCGGCGTCGAAGACGACTTCACTGTCGCCGAGGCCGATGCGGTCGCCGCGGCGAAGCGGCGTCGGGGCGGCGAGGCGCGCGCCGTTGAGGAGCGTGCCGTTGACGCTCCCGCAGTCGCGCACGATCCAGTCGCCACCGCTGAAGACGACCTCCGCGTGATGGCGCGAGAGGAAGCGATCGCGGATCGGAATCGAGCAGTCGGACGCGCGGCCAAGCGTGATGGTCTGCTCCGGAAACGACAAATGCAGCGGCGCGACATTGGGTTGGTACACCGTGAACTGAGCGTTTTCAGGCATCGCCGGGAGGGATCGATTATAGGCTGTCGTCGCAGCGCGATGCGGAAGCTCATCTATTACTGGCTGCCTGTGTTGATCTGGGCAGCGATCATCATCCAGGCCACCGGAACGACGTTCGACGCGCCCCACACCACCGGCTGGCTGGAGACGTTCCTCCACGCCATCGGATTGCACGTGGCGGACTCGACGATCGGTGTCATGAACCACATGATCCGCAAGAGCGCGCACCTCACTGAGTACGCGATCCTGACCGCGCTCTCATTCCGCGCTCTGCGCGAAGGGCGGCGCGGCTTTGCAATTCGTTGGGCGCTGATTGCGCTCGCGATCACCGTATGCGTCGCGAGCACCGACGAGTTCCTGCAATCGTTCACGCCGACGCGTACGAGCTCGGCTTGGGATGTGTTGATCGATACTTGCGGGGGAACGATCGCGATGTTGTTGTTCCGGCTGCGAGCGTTATCCGTTACCCGTTATCCGTTATCGGAGGACGGCGGCGCGGATAACGGAGGACGGATAACGCCAGGAATGCCCCAACCTCCACGATGATTACCCAACCCATGAGGAAGCTGATCCCCTTCGCGCTCGCCGCAGCGTTCATCGCCCTATCAGCCGTTGCGGACGACGCTCCTCTGGTCCGCACGTACGTCTACCTCTCCCCCACGTACACGATCGACAAGAAATATCGATCGATGGAGGGGCCGGGGAGCACCGAGTCGATCTACATCGACGCGCAGCAGGAGCCGCCGGAGCTCCTTTGGATCGTCGGCGTGAAGACGGAAATGGTGGGCGAAGACGGCGAGACGCCGCAGCTCCCGGAGCTGATGTGCCACGTGAACGTCGACCTCGACGCGACCAAGCACAGCGCGATGTTCAACCTGAAGCGCTACACGCAGACGCGCCTCGTCACGCTCTCGCAGGGGATGATCAACGCGCAGTTCCCCGAAGGCTTCGCGTATCCGCTGGCGTCGAACGAGCCGCTCAACCTCTTCACGCAGGTCCTCAACCACAACATCGAGCACCCGAACAACCTCAAGGTGCGGCACCGCGTCACGATCTCGTACATCCGCGACAAGGAGCTGAAGTCGCCGCTCAAACCGCTCTTCAACGTCGGCGCATCGGGGACGGTGATTCTCGACAACAGCTCCTCGCACCCGGCCGCGATGCCGAACATGGCGATGGCCGAGGTGACGGGATCGGACGCCAAGCCGGTCGATCACACGACGAGCTGCCTGATTCTTCCGCGCGCGCCGAATGCCGTCGGCACCCGCTCCGACTACACCGACCCGCAGGGACACAAGGTCACCGGACATTGGGTAGTCCCGCCGGGGCACCAGGTGAACCACAGCGACATCACGTGGTTCATGGGCCTTCCGATGAACGCGAGCCTGCATTGGGCCGCAGCGCATCTGCACCCGTACGCGCAATCGCTCACGATCCGTGACACGACCACCGGCGAGACGATCTTCGAGGTGAAGGCGACCGGTCCGAAAGACAAGGTCGGACTCGACAAGGTCGAGACGTTCACCAGCGAGAAGGGCGTCCCGATGTTCAAGGACCACAAGTACGAGCTGATCAGCGTCTACGACAATCCGACGCAGCAGAACGCCGACTCGATGGCCTCGGCGTTCCTGGCGCTCGAGGACCCTGCCTTCGTCCGCCCCGATGAGGCGACGCTCGCGCGCCGCGCTGCCGACTACCTCGACAGCAGCCGTGAGACGGCGATCGTCGTCCGGACCAACGCCGGCGACTTCGGCCTCCAACTACTCCATGACTTGTCCCCGAACGCGGTGAGGAACTTCGTCCGTCTCGCGCGCGTCGGCGCTTTCGACCACGCGCGCATCTCGCACCTCTTGCCCGGCGTCCGCGCCGAGGTCCAGACCGCGCCGCTCAGCGACGTGCAGAAGGCCGCCGCCATCCCCTACGTCGCCGAACACCGGCAGAAGGTCGTCGCCGCCATGCTCACGGTCTGCAGCGAGAACGCGCTCACGTTCAACATCGCCCTCGGTCCCTCGACCGAGCAGGACGAGCACTGCACCCCCTTCGCCTCCGTCGGCCCCGGAGCGGAAGTCCTCCGGATCATCGGCCGCGTGCCGACCGACCGCGACGGGACCCCTCTCGCAAACATCGAGATCAAGAAGATCGACGTGTACGAGAACATGAACAAGCTGCAGGCGAACTTCGCGCCCCCGAAGGAGCCGTCGATCGGGAACTGATTGGCGTTACTCGTTACTCGGTATTCGTTACTCGGGGAGCGAGCGTCGTCACCCGTCATACGTGATACGTAAACGGCGTCAGGTGGGACGCCGCCGATTCATCTTGGTGCAGCGTCCCGGTTGAATTGCACATGTGGACGGACAGGTTGGTGCAACGCCCCGGTTGCCCCGCCCAGGTGTCCGGACAGTCTGGTGCAATGTCCCGGTTGCCCCGGCACGTGCCCGGACCGGCTGGTGCAACGTACCAGGCGTCCCGGGCACCGACTCGACGACCTTGGTGAAATACCGCCGCCGCCGGGAACCGCCACGGCCATGATGGTGCGACGCACCGACGTGCCTGAGGAGGTGCCCAGCGACGTCGGTACAGCACACCCCATTCGTCGGGGCCGTGCTCAGGAGGCTCGGTGCTACGTGACCCCTTGACACCGGACTCGACCGAGCCTAAATTCGCTGATATACGTCGAAGATCGTAGTAGAGACCTGAGACTTTGGCGGCTGTCGGCGGTACGGGCGATCCGGATGGGTCAAACAAGTCTGGTAGTGTCTGGAAAGTTCAGCAAAAGAAAGGGTCAAAGACCGCTCCTGTAAAGTTGAAGTGGCGAAACCAAACCGAACAGGAGAGAGTCAATGACCCCGAAGAAGCGTAACGCAAGTGGTGAGGATGTGAAGTCCGAGATGGCGGCGGATCGGGACTATCTGCGAGCGATGGTGCAGGAGCTAGTGCAGGACGTCATGGAAGCGGAGATGGCCGAAGCAGTGGGAGCGGGCCGGTACGAACGGTCGGCCGAGCGGCGGAGTCTGCGGAGCGGCTACTACGGCAGAAACCTGATCACGCGAGTGGGGACCCTGGAGCTGAGGGTT
>DASXHZ010000040.1:0-2826 GCA_036488085.1 Thermoanaerobaculia bacterium | reverse complement strand
CGTTCATCAGACTGATGGCGATCCATTTGCCGCCCGCGGCGCGCACGACCGGACCGTGATGGGTGCGGTAGACGGTGAAGACCTTCTTCTCCATACCGTTCGCGGTCTTGTAGGGAACCGTGATCGTGCTCGCCTTCACCGGGCGCTCTTCCTTTCCGTACTTGTACGAGAAGCCATCGCCCTTCTTCGTCACCGTCTCCGCGTACTCGTCGATGTTGTCGACGCCGCTCGAGGTGTGCATCCAGCCGATGCGCTCATTGAAGCCCTGGTAGATGAAGAACTGCCCCCACGTCACCGCACCATAGGCGTGCAGCCCCTCGCCGCTGACCGTCTCCAGCTCGGAGCGGAAAAAGAACGACGTGTGCGGATTGATGAGCAGCAGCGCGTGATGATCCTTCGAGATCGACGGCGCGATGGCGATGCCGTTCGAGCCTGTCGGCTCCTCGAAGTCGCGGTAGCTCGCAGCGATCGGTGTCGGTATCGATGCCGGCTTTTCGTAAAACGCGCGCAGCTCCTCGAGCTTGATCGTCTCGATGTCCCCCCCGATGCTCCCTTCGCTGAAGGTGAGCGCCATCCACGGTTCCCAATGCGCGATCACGCGCGGGTTGACCTCCGGGTGCTTGGCCAGGAAGTAATTGAGCCCGTCCGCCCACGCGTCCATCAGCGCCTTCAGCCACTCCGGGCTCTGTCGGTATTTCGCCCTCATGTCCGCCGGATCGATGAAGAGCTTCATCCTCAAGTCGCGATAGATCTCCCCTTCCCCCTCGGCCTCGGCGAGCCGTCCCATCGACAGCAGGTAATTGCGCTCGACGCGATTGAAGTCGTCCTCCGCCTGCGCGTAGATCATCCCGAACACCGCGTCGGCGTCCGTCTTTCCAAAGACATGCGCGATGCCCCAGTCATCCCGAATGATCACCACGTTGCGCACGTGCCGTTGCCAGTCCGCCTGCGCGGCGTGTGCGGTGAACGGCAAGAACAGCGTGACGGCGAGGAGAAGGATGGCTCGGTGAACTCTCATCGCCCAGTCCTTTCGCTATGCACGTGGAGCGGCGCGTCGTCTCGTTGCGGCGCAGGATCGTTTACCCCAGGGCGGTACGTCGTCTCATTGGCGCGCCGTCTGGTCCTCGGTGAACGGGAGCTCACGACGCATTGCGACGCCGGAACATCCACGCCGGCAAACGCGTCCGACCTTCTGTTCGAGCCGCCCTCCCTCACCCCTCCCTCCGCCGATGCGCCCGCGCGTGCGGGAACCGTTGCCGGATCTCGCGGCGGCGTTTGCCCTCCGAGTCGGCGTCGACGGTCTCCTGACTCTTCTTCTCGGGGTCGTAATAGCCGACGTAGCCGCCGGAGGCGATTCCGAACGGCGCCAGGTCGGTGCCAAGGAAATTCGTGCGGGCGCCGGGGATGGGGGGCTCGAAGTAGGAGGGGAGGACGAAGTTCTGAAGCGGGATGCCGGCAATCTCATACGTCTGCGCCGAGACGGCGTCACACATCTCGAACCAATAGAACACCTTTTTCCGCGGGTCGTGCGGGGCGGGGCCCATGACGTAGTTGTTGCCCTGCGGGTCGGCGATCAGTTCGAGCGCCTCGTGCGAGTACGTCGTCGACCACGGATCGCCGCGCTCCTCGCTGATCTTGGTGTAGACCACGCCGTACGGGATCCCGCGGAAGTTGCGGTCGTGGAAGCCTTCCGGATCGTCTTTGGACGTTGATGACGAGATGTAGAGGACCGCATCGCCGCGCATGACCGCCGCAACGAGGTTCGCCCGCGCCTCTTTGACGAGCGTTCCCTCGACCCGCAGCGTTCCCGGCATGTTCCAGTACGGCGCGAAGTCGTACTCGATCTGCTGGTTGATCGCACGCGTGGCGGCGAGCAGGTCGGCGTCGGAGATTTCGCCGTTGGTCTGGTTGATGACGGAAATGATCATCCGCAGACTCTACCGCCAACGCGTGTGCACCGCGGCGCGCGTTAGCCTTGACTCGTGATCGCCAAGCCTGCGGCGATCGCGCTGCCGGCGCTGAGGCCCGCCACGATGTCACTGCTCCAGTGCCGATCACGATAGAGGCGGTTCAAGCCGCCAATGAGCGGAACGAGCAGCATCGCCATCGCGGGACCACGTCCGAGGAGTCGACGGCGACGCAAGATGTAACTGATCGTCAGAGCTTCGGCGGTGGCTCCCGTCGTGTGACCGCTCGGGAAGCTCACCTCGGGTTTCCCGTCGCTGCTGGTCGGGGCGTACTGGCGTGGCATCGTCGCCGTGAAGCAGCGGCCGGCGATCATCGCCAGGAAAGGCGCCGAGGCGATGGGTGCCCAGACCGTCGCACCGAGTCGCCGGAATCGGACCGCGGTCGCGAGGGAACAGGCAATGAGGAGAGCGGGAGAGGTCAGGGGTGTCACGACGGCCGAGAGGGCATCGAGTCGTGGAGAACGAGCTCGTACGAATCGCTCTCTCAGCCGCTCGTCGACGTCGCGAGCCGTGCCCGCTGCGACGGCGCTCGCGGTGAGCACGAATACGCCGGCACTCACGGCGCCGACGAGGAACACGCTGCGCATTCCGGACGCCTTTGCGTGAGGCACAGTTCTTCCCCAGCAGCAATGTCTGTTCCGCCGGGTGATTCGACCCGAGCCCCCTCAGGCCACGAATTCACGGTCGTGACGTTGTCGTACGAACGGTTCTCCGGACCTAGTGAACTAGCTCCCGGACCTAGTGAGCTAGCCTCCGGACCTAGTGAGCTAGCTCCCGGACCTAGTGAGCTAGCTCCCGGACCTAGTGAGCTAGCTCCCGGACCTAGTGAGCTAGCTCCCGGACCTAGTGAGCTAGCTCC
>DASXHZ010000095.1:0-11061 GCA_036488085.1 Thermoanaerobaculia bacterium | reverse complement strand
GTGGCTCCTGCCTCCTGTCTTGAGATCCTTCGCCGTCTACGCGGCTCAGGATGACGGAACGGTACGGTGCCTCAGGATAACGGGGACGGCTCACGCTGACGGGAGCCAACCTTCGGCGAGATCTTTCCACGTCGGATTCATCGCCTTCACCAACGCGATCTTCTTCGCACGCTTCATCCCTTTGATCTGCTTCTCACGAGCGATCGCGTCCAGTGCGAGATCGTACATTTCGAAGTAGACCAATCGATCGAAGTGATATCGCGAGGTGAACTCGGAGCCTTCGCCGCTCTTGTGCGCGTGTACGCGCACCTCGAGGTCGTTGGTAACGCCGGTGTAGAGCGTCATCGAGTTGTTCGAAACGATGTACACGAAGAACTGCCGACGCCTCCCATCGGCGCGCCACATCGACTCCGGCCTCGGCACATATGACATCGCGTCGATCGTACCTCGGTCCCCGTCATCCTGAGCTTGGCGCAGCGCCGAAGGCGCGTAGCGCAGCGAAGGATCTCCAAATGCGCTGTAGGTGGCTCCTGCCTCCTGTCTTGAGATCCTTCGCCGTCTACGCGGCTCAGGATGACGGCCTGTTGTCGTGAATAATCTGACCGTGCGCATGCGAAAACCCATCGGCGCCCTCGCCCTCCTTGTCGCGCTTGCGGCGCTGGTCGTGGTGATCCGCCGCCGCCACGAGCCTCCCGACGTCATCCTCATCACCATCGACACGCTCCGTGCCGACGCCCTCGGCTTCGCCGGCAACCGGCGCGTGAGCACGCCGTATCTCGACAGCCTCGCCGCGCGCGGCATCGTCTTCACGAACGCGCACGCGCACAACGTCGTCACGCTGCCGTCGCACACGAACATCCTCACCGGGCTCTATCCGTATCAACACGGCATACGCGACAACGCCGGCTTCACGCTCGACCCCAGCCACCCGACCCTCGGCCGCATGCTGCACGATGCCGGATACGCCACCGCCGCATTTGTCAGCGCCTTTCCGCTCGACTCGCGCTTCGGCCTCAACGCCGGCTTCGACGTGTACGACGACAAGTACCGCGAGGGGTCGAATCCGCTCGACTTCGTGGTGCAGGAGCGGCCGGCGGAAGAGACGCTGACCGCCGCGCGAGCGTGGTACGGCTCGGTCACCGGCCGCAAGAAGTTCCTCTGGGTCCATCTCTACGATCCCCACGCCCCGTACGATCCGCCGTCGCCATTTCGCGAGCAGTACCGCGACGCTCCCTACCTCGGCGAAGTTGCATATGTCGACGCGCAACTCTCGCGCTTTCTCGAGCCGCTGCTCCTGAGCCATCCGAATACCTTCGTCGTCGTCACCGGCGATCACGGCGAAGCCCTCGGCGATCACGGCGAGCAAACGCACGGACTCTTTGCCTACGAAGCGACGCTGAAGATCCCGCTCATCATCGTCGACCCCCATCAGGATCCGAGGAAAGAGACCGCGTACGTGCGCCACGTCGATCTCGTTCCCACCATCCTGACGCGTGTTGCCGCGCGCGTTCCCGCCGGACTCCCCGGCCACTCGCTTCTCTCCGGCCCCCTCGGCACCGACAGCTACTTCGAGGCACTCTCCGCGTCGCTCAATCGTGGATGGGCTCCGCTGGTCGGGATGATCCACGCGGGCCGGAAATACATCGATCTCCCCATTCCGGAGCTCTACGATCTCGCCGGCGATCCGCATGAGACGCGCAACCTGGCGCAGACCGATCGCCGCGACCTCTTCGCCATCCGCAAGCTGCTTTCCGACAACGCGCCGCCCGCCAAGAACATCAAGCGCACCGTCGACGCCGCCGAAAACGCGCAGCTCATGAGCCTCGGCTACATCTCGGGCACCGTGGAGAAGAAGACGTACTCCGTCGCCGACGATCCGAAGAACCTCATCGGCGTCGACAACGAGCTGCACGAAGCCGTGGCGCTGTATCAGACCGGCGAACTGCCAAAGTCGATCGACAAACTGCGCGCGATCCTGAAACGCGATCCGAACATCAAGGTCGCCGCCGAGATGCTCGCGTTCATGCTGCAACAGAACGAGACTCCCGCCGCGGCGATCGACATGCTGCGCCGCGCCGTCAGCTCCGGCGCCGCCAACGAAGCGATGAAGGTGCGCCTCGGGCTGCTCCTGAGCGAGACGGGACAGTCGAAGGAAGCGCTCGAAACGCTGCAGCCATTCGCCTCCGGCAATGACCCCGACGTCCTGAACGCCTACGGCATCGCACTCGCCGACAGCGGCGATCTCGCCCACGCACGTGCGCAGTTCCTGCGCGTCCTCACCATCGACCATACGAACGCCAAAGCCTTCGAGAACCTCGGCGTCGTGTCACTCCGCGCCGGCGACGTCTCCGGCGCGCGCATGAACTTGTCGAAAGCTCTAGCGCTGAACGATCGCCTCCCGACCGCGCTCAATCTCATGGGCGTCATCGAAATGAAGAGCAACCATCCCGCCGAGGCGATCGCGTGGTGGCGCAAAGCGATCGACGCCGATCCGAAGCTCTACGACGCGATGTACAACCTCGCCATCGTCGCCGGCCGCACCGGCCGCAACGACATCGCCCGCGACGCCCTCCACCGCTTCATCGACAAAGCCCCACCCCAACGCTACGCCGACGACATCGCTACCGCCCGGGCCCTCCTCGCGCAACTGGAGAAGTGATCAATACGGATCGCCGCTCAGCTTTCCGTCGATGACGTCGATCGTCTTATAGCCTGTGGCCGGCAGATGCGACAGGTCGATCGTCTGGCCGGCGTCGAAATGCCAGATCTTGAAGCCGCGGTAGGTGAGGGGCTGACCGGGCTCGACGACTTCGCCCGGGTGATCGGCGACGACCACGTTCACCGGGCCGGTGCCGTACACGGTCGCTTTTCCGTTCGGATCCATGATTGCGGCGGCGGCCTCGTTGACGCCGAAACCGATGAGCCGCGCGTCGTGGCCGTCTTTGATCGCACGCGCGAGGAAGACGAGCAGGCGGCCCATCCGGTCGCGCTTCTTGAAGTGCGTGTCGGTGATGACGTGTTGCAGCGGCGGCCATTCGAAGAAGTCGCGCGAGAGGCTCACGTCGACGCTGTACGGATCCTTCAGCACAACCTCGGAGGTCGCGCTCTGGTCGGGACAGGAGTCGTAGACGACGTCTCCCTGAATGGCGAGTCCCGCGCTCGACCCCCCCACCGCCCCGCCACGCGCGTAGACCGATTTGACCGCGGCTTCGACCGGAGTCCCTTTGATCCAGCGGATGTAATTGCACTGATCGCCGCCGGCGAAGAACACGATCTCCGCGTTCTTCACATCGTTGATGACGTCCGGCCGCCAGGAGCTCTCGCGGTCCGTGATCACGAGAGACTGGACCGAGTTCACGCCCTTCAGCCCCATGAAGTACGCGTTGTAACCGTCAGCCCCCGAGGCGCGCAGGACGACGACGTCGAGCTTGCGATCGCAGTCCTTGCAGCCGCGCACGCGGTCGATCGCATCCTGAAACGCGGCATCCTGATCCGTTCCACCGCCGGCGAGAATCAGCGCCGGGCCGTGGAGTTGGGGCGAGACATCGGTATGGCTGCCCGAGAAGTACCGCACCAGCCCCGGCGGCTTCTCCTTCAGATACTTGTCGTACCAGGCGACATAGCGCTCGAGGCGATCCGCCGCGTAACTCGGCATCGTGATGGCGTGATACTGCTCGGGATAGATCACGAGCTGCGTGTCGACCCCCATGCTGCGCAGCGCCTCGTACATCTGCTCGCTGCCGATGACCGGCACGTTGAAGTCGGCTTGACCGCCGAGGTAGAGCGTCGGCGTGTGGATGCGATCGGCGTGGAGGAACGGATACGAGACCTTGAGCCACGCCTCCTGATTCTTCCACGGCGGTCCGAGCTCGAGATCGTATTGCGCGACGTACTCGTCGCTCCCATACATGGAAAGCTGCAACGCGCTGCCGGCGCCCGCGACAGCGGCCTTGAAGCGTGAGTCGGAGGCGATCGTGTAGTCGGTGAGAATCCCGCCGTAACTCCAGCCGCCGATGCCGAGGCGGTCAGGGTCCGCGATCCCGCTGCTGACCGCGTAGTCGACCGCGGCGAGGAGGTCGGTCACTTCCTTGTTGCCCCAGTCGGCGAAGATCGCCTTCTGGTACGCATTGCCGCGTCCCGCGCTGCCGCGGTAGTTCACCGCCAGCACCACGTAACCGTTCGCGGCGAGGAACTGCCGCTCGAACCTGAACTCGTGCTGGTCCTGCGAATTCGGGCCGCCGTGGATGTTCAGCAGCGTCGGGTACTTCCGCCCGGCGACGTATGACGGCGGCTTGAAGAGGAGGCCGTGCACCTCGTTGCCGTCTTTCGCCGTGCAGGTGAAGTCTTCCACGGTGGCCAGCGTGATGTTGCTGAGCCATTCGTCATTCTCGTGCGTGACGCGTTGCAGCGAGCCGTTCTGGAACGTGTGCACCTCGTCGGGCATCGAGATGGTCCCGGAGAGCAGCGCGAACGCCCCGTCCCTGCGGGGGGAGAGCGACGAAACCGTGCGCCGGCCGCTCGTCAGTTTCTCGACCGCGCCGCCCGCCGCCGGCATCCGGCCGATGTACGTGATGCGATCGTCCTGCACGACGAACGAGAGCTGCTTGCCGTCGGCGCTCCAGATGATCGGATCCTGCACCGCGCGGTCGAGCGCAGACGTCAGGATCCTCGGCGTGCTGCCGGCGGCGCTGATGACGGCGAGCTTGTTCAGGTTGTAGGCGGTGAACTTCGGCTCATCGCCCTGCAGATAGGCAATCCACTGACTGTCGGGACTCCACGACGGCACGCCGTCATCCGGCCCCGGAAAGTTCGTGAGCTTGCGCGCCGCGGCGCCCGGCTTCGGCTCGATCACAAAGAGATCGGCGTTGTCGGCGCGGTCGGGGTCCGTTTCATGGTTGCTGATGAAAGCGATGAGGCGTCCGTCCGGCGACCAGCTCGGATTCTTCTCCTCCCAGTTGCCGGAGGTGAGCACCTCACTCTTGTGCGACTCGACGTCGAAGAGCTGCAGGTGCGTGTGCAGCGCGCCGAGGTAGCCTTCGCGGTCTTCCTTGAAGTGATAGCGGTCGATGACGATCGGAGGCGCGGTCTTGCGCTTCCAGCCTTCCTTCTTTTCCGGATCCGAGCTCGGGTCGAAGTCGTTGATGACGAGCACCAGCCGTTTCGCGTCGGGAGACCATGCGTAGCTCGAGACGCCGCCTTTGACGTTCGTCAGCTTCACCGCCTCGCCGCCGCGCCGGTCGAGCAGCCAGACCTGCGAGCCGAGCTTCTTCTCGTCGTCCGTTCCACGCTTGGAGAGAAAGGCGAGATAGCGGCCGTCGGGACTCCAGCGCGGCCGGCTCTCGCTCGTCTCAGTCGTCGACGTCAGCCGGACGCGATCGGCGCCGTCCCAGCTCACCATCCAGAGGTCGGTGTCGTGCTTGTCCTTCTCCGCGTCGGTGGTGCTCACCGTGTAGGCGATCCACTTCCCGTCCGGCGACACCTGCGGATCCGCCACGTTGCGCTGCTTTGCCAGATCAGCGATGGTCAGCGGACGGCGTTCCTGCGCATGAAGGCCCACCGACAACGCGATCAGCAACGCGACGCGAAAACAGCGCTTTCCCATGAAATCCCCTCCGTTTGAGCGACCGAATGGACTGCCAGGACACTATCATGGCGACAGCAGTTGTCCCTGCCCAGGGACGTCCAAAAAATCATTTCGAGAGGGGAATCGATCCGGGATCGCGAAGGCGAAGAACCTCACCCTCATCGTGCCGGAGCTGTCGTTCACGACGCCGCAGATGTACGGCCAAGTGGAGCGGTCCGTCTGGACCGACTCGGCCGGCGTCTCGATGGACCCGCGGATGATCTTCGAAGGGGCGACCGTCATCGGCCTGACGCCGAAAGGCGGCGGCCCCGCCATCTCTGTGCAGCAACATGGAAAGCGGCTGGCCGCCGACGTCGCCGGCAAGATCGACGAAGGCGAGCGAGAACAAGTTTCACGCCTGAACGCGTACGGCTTTAGCAACCGGCCGAGTTCGATCGACTCCGAGTAATCGCGGTCAGCGAATATGAGAGTGGAGCGAGTCAGCTCGTTCCACGCCGCTCGACGCCTCTGCGTCGCTCATCATGTTTTTCGCTCGTCGAGACCGAAGTCCATCTCCTGCGAGGCCTCGCCTGCGATGTCGAGAAGAACCGAGGTGTCGAGCCCGATGGCGAGGAGCGCGGCGCGCAACTTCGCCAGCAGCGCGTCGATGCGGCGGTAAAGCGGCCGTTGGCGGAGATGGAGGGTGCGGGCGATATCGGCGACGCTCATCGCCGAGCCGAAGCGGAAGCGGAGAATCGCCGCGTCTTCATCGGGCCACAGTTCCACGGTGCGGCGGACGACGTCGCTGGCGCGCCGCGAGAGGCGCCGCGCCTCACGTGCGAGCACGAGGCGATCGGCGCGTTCGCTGCTCGCCAGCGACTCCTCGGCCGCCTCGTGAAGCGCGACGACCCGCGGGCGCCGCGCGTGCGCACCGAATCGCACGGTCATCGCCTCGGCAGCCGCGCGCGTGAGGGACGGATCGTGCGTATGGAGGAGAGGCAACGCCTCGTCGACCGTGCGGCCGTCGCGGACGACCAGCGTCTCCAGCAGGACGCCGCAAGCGCCCATCCGCTCGGCCGCGCCGGAGGGCCGCCAGCGCCCCCGTTCACGATCGCGCCGGTCGGATAGGAGACGGCGGACGACGACGCTCAAATAGCCGGCCAGCGTACCTCGCTCCTCCCAGCGGCGCAGGACGGCGTAGTCGTTCTCGATCAGAGCGAGCCTCACCGAGGCGGCGAAATCATCCGCATCGTCCTCCGGCAGGCGCGCCGCGCGGCAGACCTCGCCAATGACACGGTCGATTACCGACACGTTCGCCGTGAAGAGGGACTCCGCATCCATTGCTGAATGGCGGAATTATGCGAAGGCGATGGAAAAGCGGAAGTGCGCCACCGTCGTAGGAGGTGCGGTCGAGAGGAGAGATCATGGAAGCGCACCCCACCCCGAATCATCTTGCTGCCCGCATTCTCGCGGGCGACCCTGATGCCGAACAGGAGCTGTTCCGCCGTTACGGACCCGGCATCGTCCGCATGCTGCACGCCATCACGCAGAATCGCTGGTCGGCCGAGGACTATTCGCAGGAAACGTTCGCAATCGTGTTACGGCGTCTGCGCCGGCGGGCGCTCGCAGAGCCGAACCTGCTCGAGTATTTCGTGCGCCGGACGGCGCGCAATGTCGTGATGGCGGCGAATCGTAAGCGGCGGCGGCGCCTGGATAACGAAATCGAAGGCATGCTGTCCGACGACGTCGTCGACCCGGCGCCGGGGCAGCTCGCCGTGTTCCTGCGGGACGAAGAACGGGCCCTCGTCCGTGAAGCGCTGGCCGCCATGAAGGCGGTCCGGTATCGGCAGTTGCTATCGCGCTTCTATCTGCAGGAAGAGCCGAAGGAGAGCATCTGCGCGGAGATGGAGCTGACGACCGTCCACTTCAACCGAGTGCTGTTCCGGGCCCGCCGCAGCCTGTTGGAGGTCGTGGAGCGAATTGCGGCCGGGCGCTGAGATCGCACCACATGGCGCCGCGTTCATTCCGGCTCTTTGCTTTCGTACGCCGATTCCTGGTGCTGCTGTGGCGCGGAGGTTCCCCGTTTCACGAACGTGTCCGTCACGTTCGTTGCCTTTTGTTGATCCTCGTTGAGAGTGTTCTCGCGGATCAGCGAGTTTCCGCCGTCGGTATTTTGGTACAGCAGATTGTTGATCAGGACGTGGGAGGCACCGCCAACGTCTTTCTTTAGTTGCGGCGGCATCTCGAAATACTCGGCCTCCTTCCAATCTTTCACAACGAAGTTCGGCGCGGCGGTGACTTGATCGACTCTCATTCTTGCGGCGGCATTCTTCTGGAGATCGCCGCCGGCCAGAGGTCCGCTGATTTTCACCTTCCATCCGGCATCCTGTAACCCCGTGACGATCTTGTGGAACCTGCGGAAATACCCTCTCTTCTCCTGGGCGAGCTCGTAGATCGAAGGAAACGTCACCGTGAAGCGTACCTGGTGCTCGTACTCGGACTTCGCTTCCTTCCAATCTTTCAGCGATCGCTCTTTGGCGACCTCGGTCCAGAAGCGAACGAGCTCCGTTACTAGCTCGCGCGCGCAATCAATACATGTCGAGCGATTCAGGGCCAGGACGAGCGTTGCCGGTGATCGTTCGTGCATTAGTTCGGGGGGGTCTTTTTGCTCTCTGGTGGCGGCGACCAGCTTCTGAAACAACTTCTCCCACGTCGTCGACCGAATGAACGACTGTTCCGCATGCGTGTTCGTCTGCTCCTTCGGCGCATACGCGAGGCCCGCTACGGGTGAGTCGTCTGTTCGCAACTGCTTGCGGATGTGCGCCCGATTGTCGAGCGCGGCCTTCCTCGGCTGGTTGCTGCTGAAAAGAATGGAGTCGAGGTGTGGCCGGACGTCTGCGGCGAGGAGCTCCTGCGCGGCGTCTGCATGCTGCTCGCGCACGCTATCCGTCATGGCTTGGTCCATCTGACCGTAGAGCGCATCGCGCTTCCCCATCGAAGCCTTGATTTTCTTCTCTACGGTGCCCATCGGCTTGCGGTGTCCCTCGTTGAGACGGCCTTTGATTTCGCGCGGGATCACGGAGCCTTTGTAGAGGGGCAGCAGATAGGTGCCTCCTGCCAGCAGTCCGGTGGCGTACTGCCGGTTTTTATCCCTGACTTGGGGAGCATGGCCGGGATTCAACACGGACGCCGCGGTCTGTGGGTACTGTTTGAACCGCTCGTCGATGTCGGATTCGTAGTCGCTCAACTCGGAGTCGGAGTTGTCGAAAAGCCCGAGGTCTGGACGCACGCCGGCTTCCTTGTTGCGTCTCGTTCGCGGCTTCTTCGCCTTCGGCCCTTCCGGGCCGGTTGGCTGCCGTCCTTCGAAGCGTGGGGAGCGTCGCACGGGGGCGACCTCGTCCGGATCGACGTCGTCTCGCATCGGGCGCGAGTTGTTGAGCATCTGTGCCGCTTGCTGCACGGCCTTCACCGCCGGCCTGTCGTTGAGCGCCGTCCCAATGTCGCCCTCAGTGTCCGAACTTCGTTTGGACAGCTTTCTTTTTCGCGTCTCGTCTGACTTTCGCTCTGCCTTCGTCACGTCCGCCATCGCGCTGCTCATCGATCCTTACCTGTCGCGAAGCCGCGATTCATCTCACCCGAGCAACTGAGATCGGACGGCGGTTCGAGACAGTAAGCAAGTGGTCCATGAGCGAAATTCGAGGGGTTCTGGAAGAAGTCCGTACGCGGCTGAACGAGTACATCGCCGCGGCGCATCCGCGGCCTGACGAGTGGGTGATCCTCTCGAACGTCGTCGATCAGGGTGGCCAGCCTTATGAGGCGGCTAAAGACAAGGTAGTGATGGCGTTGGTCAACATCTGCCGCGAAGACACCGTGAGCACTTACAACGCCTTCGCTCCGGCCGCCAGGGGAGACGCGTACGTCGGACACGCGCCTCCGCTGTATGTCGACCTCCACGTCCTCTTTTACGCGAATTTTTTCGACCTGACGTATACCGAGGGGCTGAGCGCCGTCTCGCACGTGCTGAGCTTCTTTCAGCAGAACCCCGTCTTCACGCGCAAGAACCTCCCGGCCCTTCCGCGGAAGGTGGACCGGCTGACGTTCGAGCTCTTCAGCCTCGACACGGTGGAGCTGAACTACGTCCTCGGCATGCTCGGCGCGAAGTGTCTGCCGTCGGCCTATTACAAAGTGCGGCTGATTCCGTTCCAGAGCGGCGCGATGCGAGGCGAGGCGCCGGCGTTCCACAAAGCGCCGCCGGCCGGGACCGACGCGCCGCCGGTGGAGGGCTGACGATGAAACCGCGCTCCGACGTCCGACTGTCATTGCGCAAACGCGGGACACCGTGGGGAACCGGTGAACCGCAGGGGCACACATTCGACTACGCGCGGCTGATGCGGGTGTCGATGCGTAACACGTATTACGACCCGCCGTATGGCTGCTCGGCATTCGCGGCGACGCCCACGCCGTTCACGGCGCAGTTCATGGGCGACGCCGGGCTGCTCTTTCTCCGGGAGCAATTCGGTTTTTCGGTGGTGTACGACCGCGCAAACGCGCATGGACTTTTCAGCATCCTGCGGCGGCAGAAGATGGACGGGAAATTCGAGGCCCGCCTCTCGTTCACGCTGGCACTGACCGAGCCGTCGTTCGAGACCTTCACGGTCCTGCCGGCGGGCTTTCGGCCGAATGCCAAGAATTTCTTTTTCAGCAATGAAAACGCGCATGACACCGGTGGGCGTGTCGTTCTCTCGCGCGGCGACTGGCCGGGGGGCGACGACCTTCTGCCGGTCGTTGCGTCGCAGGTGCCATTGCGGGTCACGCAAGGCATCGCGTTCATCGAGGTTAAGAACACGTTTGGCCGCGTGGTCATCCTCCCACCACAGAAGGTCCCGCCCCACACCGAGGCGCTCCTTGTCGACCTGTCGCCGCTTCCGCATGACGCTTACGTCATTCAGCCAGGGCCAGCGATCACGCCGCCGGTGCCGGAGACGGCGCTCTACACGGTGCCGCGCCAATTTGCATTCATCGATCTCCTCTTCAGCGCACCTACTCTGCTGAGCGGCGGCATCTATCCGATCGACGGGCTGGACACCGATGACCCGGCCGCGTCATTGGTCGAATACTCGATCGTTTTCGAACATCGCTCGAAGCAATGGCGCTACTACGTCGTCCCGCCGCCGCGGCGGAGGTTCGACGGACTGAGCATCGAGACGGAGCCGCCCGGCTTCGCCGTCTTCCGCGGCCCGGCCGCCGCGACCCTTCCGAACGGGCAGGCGGCGCTTCTCTTCGAATCGATCGACGCGCTGCCGTTGCGCGAGGTGACGCCGGCGCGCTTCATCCTGAATTCGGACGACGGCATCGTCATGCGCTCGATGCCGGTCGCGCCGGCCGATCAATGGAGTCCGGACCACTCGGACATCTACGTCTATGTCTGAGGCAATTATCAACCGTCAACATAAGGACAGGTGATCAATGGCAGCTACACCCGGTGCACTCGCCCCAGG